>CAZVQW010000005.1:0-2003 GCA_964629475.1 uncultured Chromatiaceae bacterium
GAATGCTCACGTTCGATGGCTTGCTGTGCGGTATCGATGCCGTCGAGCATTGCGATTTTTTCGTCTCGTGTCAGGTCAGCCCAGGATGCTGCGTGGTGTACCGGCGTTACCAGAGCATGGCCCGGTGAAATTGGGAAACCATCCCACAGGATGACGACGTTGTCGTTGCGAGCCACTAACGCTTCATCTGAAGGATTGCAAAACGGACAGTTCTTGTTCGTAGAACCCACTGTGTTGCTGGCCTTTGCAATACCGGGGGAATCTGCCATCAGCACCCTCTCCACTCTTTCAACCTAATCTAACTCATTTAACCGACACGCAGCATCCGTAATGCCTTCGAAAATTGTACCGGCAACGCTTGCCGGAAAGCCGTCAGGAAGCATGCTCGAGACTTCTCCGACCATCTTTGGTGTCCGCGCAACGATCGCTGCTATATCCGCACGCGCATTAGTCTCAAGCCCGCAAGCGGCCGCTGTCGATAACCAATGCCGCGGCTGAATTTCTGCCCAGTTGTAGTGCCGGTTCTTGCCGATTGCCGCCATGGCCATTTTTGCTTTCTGCGGCGCCAGCTGATTCGCCTTCGTACCAAGGATGGGATAAGCGGACATGACATCATAGAGGGGGGTCAGCGAATATCGTCCTGATGGCTCGATGAATACGCTGAAATTCTTTGCATGTCCGTCAATGGCGCATAGCATCCAGAAAACCACCTGGCTTTTGAAAAAATTCTGCCGGTCGATACTTGCGTTGCGCGAACCGAGCAAGAGTGAATTGATCCTGGCAATGCCAGGCCCTCCATCAGCTTCGTATTTCTGCCCGGCGGGTGTCCCTGTGGCCTGGCATAAATCTTCCTGCGGCAGGCGTAGCCACCACTCCCCGCTTCTCGCAAGCCTTCGATCAAATCGTTCAACGATAAGAGTATGCTGATCCTCAAAATCAGCTATCTCACATTTGGCCGTTTCAATACCGTACGCATTTAAAATCTTTGCGCAAAGCCATTCGTTCTCGACCGAGGTCGTCAGATCTGCCTGAAAATTGCCGACACGCCCCAGCGGAAGCTTGAAAATATGTGTCGATGGCGTCGATCCGGAAGGTTGATGCCACTGTTCGTCATGCCAGAGTAATGCCGTTTTCTCCTGCGCCCCCGCCATTGAGATACGCAAAGAATCTTCATCGCGCTGCCCCAGAGGAGCCGCGGATACGGCTTGGCGAAGCACGTTAGCCACACCGGCTTCATTGAGGGGTCGACCCTGTATCTGTTGCAGTCCCTCCGGGGTCGCATCAGTGGCCAGCAGTTGCACCGCACCGACGCAATCGCGCCCGATCTCAGCCAGCAAATCAAAAGGATTCGTTGATTCGGCACCAAAATGTAATTGAACGCGTCGGCGAATGTCGACGCTGTCCGGTAACAGGTTATCGAAGAAGGCTTCTACTAAAGGCCCGCTGTAGGGTGATTCGGCTGGCCGCAGTGGCATGGACAGAGACAATGGTCGTGCATCGGGTTCCGCCAGCCAGGCTTTTTCGTAGCGAAACTCATGCTGCCCCTGCGCATCAATGCTCCATTGACCCACTTTCTCGCCGTTCATCCAGACTGCGAGTTGGCGTTTCTTCGAGGGGCGCGGCATGCCCTACCATTCCCTTGTCGACCTTTCCCCGGTCGACAATTCTTGCTGCCTGGATTGGAGGACAACTTCCAGTTGCAGCGCCGATAGCAGTTTGAACAGGCTTTCAATTGTTGCTGTGCCTGGCTCTAGTTCTAGTTTAGATACTGTTTTAGGCAGCATATCAACAATGGCGCCGATCTCTTTCTGCGTTAGGTTTTGCTCCTTGCGCAGCCCTTTCAGGACAGGGCCCAGTTGCTCTAGTGTGTGTACGGTGTAGCTCATAAACAACCCCTACAGGGTATTATTTCAGGATATACCCCGTGGGGTATGGTTTTGAAATATACCTTATGGGGGATATATATACAATATACCCCGCAGGGTACAAAAGAAAAAGGTGCC
>CAZVQW010000005.1:2103-8430 GCA_964629475.1 uncultured Chromatiaceae bacterium
GGTGCCGTGACGACCTTGATCGTGAGCCCGGGCGCCACCTCTTCGGATCGCGCGTGCACCAGCGCTTGCTGATACCAAGGGTTACCGAAGCCGAGAATCGACGCATCCGTTGGCATGACGTCCAGCAATACACCCTCGATGATCCAGCGACAAAGCGGTGCTTCTTCGGAAGAATCTTCCCTGAAACCGAGTTCGCGTAATTTGTCAGCGAGCCTGTAATAGTCGGACCTGGAAAGCACCTCGCTAATGACGTCGACATCTTTTGTCGGGCGGATCGGCGGTGCAGCCGAATCGGTGACCAACAGCCCGGTCACGCAACCGCCGAGAAAAACCATTTCGTCGACGAGAGGCCCGAGCCTGTTCGCTGCGAGCAGCAGGATTTCCAGGTTCGGATTTCGCGGACTCGGCATTGCGCTATCCGCTCATGCCCAAACGATCTGCCAGCGCGTCGATCGCCAACTTGCGTTCGCGCGCGCGGCCGCCGCGAATGGCGTCGACCAGCGCTAACAACTCATACAGTTGTTCATCCTGCATCGCGGCGAACGGCACCGACTTATAGAGCGGCGAAAACGCGATGCCGCGCACAGGTCCCTCCGGGTGTGGCCACACGGGAGGCGGCTCATCCGCGGGGACGATAATCTGGTTCAGCGGGGGGCCCGCATGCGCCGTCGGCAGTCCCCGCGTTATTTCTTTCATTTCGGGGACGAATACGAATCTGATCCCATGCGCCAGGAATTCGTACAGATTGCGCAGGTTGGGGCGCGGGTTACCGGCTGCTTCGCTGGCGAGTTGAGCTTCCAGCGACCGCCGCATCGCGGCATGCGTCTCGGACGGGCTTAAGCCAATAGACATTGCTAACTGACTGTAAGACCAGCTTTTTTCACCCTGGGCAACGAGCTTGAGGAGCAGCAGGATATCTTGTGGCTTGAGTATCATAGTCATTCGCTATTCGCGATTCGGGAACAGCGAATGGTAACCTCTACTACGTGCATGTCAAGTTAATCCGCAGCCATCAATTTAATTGGTGTCAGACACCAATTTCCTGCTTCCCGGCTACCACCGATGCCCGCACTCGGTGCAATGTTCTTTCGGGTCATCGCCTGTGACGATGCACCCGCCCAGCTCGATTTTGCCTTGCCGTGCCTCTTCGATCCCGTCACTGGACGGGTAGCCGTACATGATCGGCACGGTCTTGCGCGAGCCGCAGCTCGGGCACTTGCCGGGCTTGTTGTCGAACGGTACGTCGCGTACGATGTTGTCATTAGTTTTTATTTTGTCAGTCATCGCCAAGCCTCGCTTTGCAGAATGATTTTCAGGATACCTGCCAGCGGGCTCATCCCATGACCCAGCGACCCCTGATAATGATCGTCCATGAGTACTGGAGTCTCAGGGGCACGGATCGCAACGCCAAAACATCGGCAATAGCTCAAGCCATCGTCATGGTTATGGGTCGGGACCTCCAGTTCTGTCGAACTGATGCCTTGGGAGGTTTCGATCATGCAAGTCCTTGATAACTGCCTAGACGGCCTGAAATACGGCTGCCCGCAAACCCACCTGAACCTGACGGCCTATCCGCTGCTGGTCACCGATTCGCCGGAACCCGGTTACGTGACGCTGGCGGCCGCGATGGCCGCGGGGCACGTATCGATCCGCGAGGTTGACGAGGCCGGGGCCGTGCCTGTGCTACTGCTGGAAAACACCGGCCCGAATCCGATTCTCGTGCTGGACGGCGAGGAGTTGCTCGGCGCGAAACAGAACCGTATCGCGAACTGCACGATCCTGGCACCGGCGCATGACACGATCGAGATCCCGGTGTCATGTGTCGAGGCCGGACGATGGTCTTACGACAGCGAGGAGTTCGACGTATCCAACCGCGCACAGTTCATGGATGCGCGGCGCGCGAAGATGGCGAAGGTATCCGAGTCGCTGCGTGATGTCGGTGAGCGCGATGCGGACCAGTGCGAAGTCTGGGCAAAGATCGGCGAGAAGGCCTCGCGCATGGAAGTCAATTCACGAACTGGTGCGATGTCTGATATCTATGAACAACACATTCATTCGATCCAGGCCTATGTCGATGCATTCACGTCGATCGATGGTCAGGTCGGTGCAGTGTTCGCGGTCGGCCAACGGGTCGAGGGCATGGAGTTATTCGATGTCGATCGCACGTTCGGCGAACTGCTGCCGAAGATCGTGCGCAGTTACGCGATCGATGCGATGGAGCGGCCGCTCGAGGAGAGTGCACCCGACCTGTCTGCATCACCACGCTTTGTACAACGCATCGCCCGCGCTCACGCCGAGACGTACCCGGCCGTCGGGCTCGGCACGGACCTGCGTTTGCGCGGACACGGTGTCATCGCGGCCGGATTGATTTACGAAGAATCCATCGTGCACCTGGCCGCATTTGCGGCGCCGGCAGTGTATCAGCGCACCGACGGTGAGGAGCGGGCGTCGGACCGACTGGAGCGCTTCCTGTCGCGGCGACGCTTTGACAAGGCGGCGTAACGACAGTGAACGGTTGGAAAACGACGATCAGCCCCCATTTAAATGAAGAGGTGTACGCATGAAAATGACGAGTACCCTGGCCGCAATAGCGGCTCTGTTGGTTTCGGGCACGGCGGTTGCCGATGATGCCCTGGAAGGAAACAAATACCTCGGCCAACTCAGCGCAAACCCGTATGACGCCGATTCGGTCAGCAATCCCTATGGCGCCGGCAATCCGTACGATGCGAACAGCATCAAGAACCCTTATGGTGAGTACGGCAATCCGTTCAGCAGCAAGTCGGCGACAAACCCGTACGCAACTGATGCGCCGAAGCTCTATGATGAGGACGGCAACTACCGCGGACGGTTGAGTGCGAACCCGTACGACCCCGAATCCGTGTCGAATCCTTACGGGCAATACGGCAACAAGTATTCGCCGGACAGCATCAACAATCCGTACGGTGCCGGCAACCCTTATCGCGACGATAGTCCGACGAATCCTTACGGCAAAGGACTCGGGATATACGATGGCGAGAGTGACGGGCCGGGCGACGCGAGCGATGATGCGGCTGAATACACGCTGCCGGCGTGGGCCGCGCCAGACGATGCCCTGAAAACGTTCGACACGGACGATCCGGAGGAATAGCGCATGAATGAACAGGAGCTCATCGCGTTCGAACTCGGCTATGACATGGCCATGTATGGGCAGTGCGTGCCGGAAGATGCCCCGGGATTGTTTTGCGACGGCTATCGCACCGGGCGCAGGCAGTACCCGCACTCCCAGCTCACCAACCGGTATATCCTGAAGTGGCTGCAGATTCGCACCAATGCATTGCGCCGGGGCAAACGTGTCGATGAACGGATTACGCCCGAATACATCGAACGAATCGATATCGATCAGTGTCCGGTCACAATGGAACTACTGACGCATTCAACCGGTACCGAAACCGACTGGAGCATCGATCGCTGCAACAACCTGCGCGGCTATGTGCCGGGTAACCTCATCATCATGTCGACGCGCGCCAACAAGGCGAAGAGCAATCTGACATTCGAGAAAATCATTGCCAACGGCAAAAGCACCAGGCCAACAGAAGGTTTGAGCCCTGCCGACTGGCAACGCATGGCCTCCGTTATCTCGCCAGCCGAGCGGCTCGCGGATGGCGAACCGCCCGCGCAGTTCCTGCTTGGTGAGCCGTACGTACCCGGACAGCCCTACGGCTTGCAGGCACAGGTGCAGGCAGCGCTGCTGGCGGGCACGCTTACTCATCAGCAAGCAGGAGGCTTCGATGATAATGTCAACGCCGTATACGCAGTCTCGCTCACCAATAAGAATTCACGGCGTGCCTTTGACAAGATGATGAAAGACATGTTCAGGCGCGTCGTTCGCAAAGGCTGGTCCTGGGATTACTGGACGCTGAAACGGCCACTGCGCCTGTTCGTCGAATTCTGGGTCACGCTGACGCCGGCGATGCGCGAAGTAATCGGCGAGGCCGTCGGCTTCCATGTAACCGCGGTGGATACAGAAAGATATAGCGCATCGTTGCCGGAAAACGGCACTCGCCCCATTCATTGAGCATGTCCGTACTGAAGCGGGCAGAAAATGGTGCCGGGTTTATTTTCCTACCTCTAAAATAAACCCGGAACCTTTTAGCGCCCGGGATGTGCTGACCGATCTCGTGATCGGATAAAGCGCGAATTGGTGTCAGACACCTTTTTACCCCGATGGTGGCTTAATGCCCAGATAGGCTGACACCTTTTATATCTCTTACTCGGTAAAACCCACGGATTCACAGCTTCTGATCACCCGCAGCAACCGTCAATCTTCATGAACCTGAAGTATTGACGGAGATACGGCATTGCCGTATGCTGGTTTTGATCTTCGTTGAGTCCAGCCTGTTTGAAAAGCACCTGTCCCGTTACCTTGCTGACGAAGAATATAGTCGGCTACAGGTCGCGTTAAGGCGCAATCCGAACCTTGGCGCACTGATTCCAGGCAGTGGTGGCTTGCGAAAACTCCGCTGGGGGCGCAAAGGAACGGGCAAGCGCGGTGGTGTGAGAATCATTTATGCCGCCCACGGCACTCACGAGATCTGGCTATTAACAATCTATGGCAAGAGTGATGTTGCTGACATCCCCGCGCACCTGCTGCGAACCATCAAGCGTGAAATGGAACATGACTAAACGCGACATTGGCAAAGAAATTCTCGACGGTCTTCAGGAAATCAAGGCCGGTGGCGGCCGACGTTATCGGGCCACACACCCGGATGAAATTCGCGGCATTCGCAAAGGTGTTGGCGTCAGTCAGCTGCGCTTTGCACAGATGCTCGGCATCTCACTGCGCACGCTGCAGGACTGGGAACAGGGACGACGCCGGCCGAACCAGGCTGCTCAGTCGCTGTTGGCGGTTGCAGCCAAGCGCCCGGATGTTATGCGCGAGGTTTTTGGCTGACGAAAATAAACCCGGCACCTTTTTACCGCGATTAATAACTTGCCAATTTATAAGTTATAAGCTATATATATATAGCTCATAACAAGTTATAGGTTATATAATGCGTGCTCAAGAACGGGTTCTGGCTCGGAAGAACATCGATAAGCGTCTGATTAAGCTTAGGAATTCTCAAAGCCTGGTCAGGCCGCCGCGCGGCTGGATCAAGGCGATCCGCGAGGCGCTTGGTATGAACTCCAGGCAGCTGGCAAAGCGCATGGGCGTCTCGCAACCAAGGGCCAGCGAGATCGAAAAAAACGAGGTGGCGGGCTCCCTCACCCTCGATACTTTGCAGCGCGCAGCGAATGCACTTGAGTGCCAGCTGGTCTATGCCTTCATCCCGAGAAAGCCCCTGCAGGATCTCGTCGAAGAGCGCGCAGATAAGCTCGCACGCACGCGCCTGCAGGCGACATCGCATTCAATGGCGCTTGAAGATCAGAGCGTCGATGAAGCGGATGCACAAAGCCAGTTGAACGACCTCATCAAGAAACTTGCCGAGAGCGAGGGCTCTGCGCTTTGGGAGGAAGAATAATCGACCCCCTGCTGCCGGAAAATGACGGGCAAACACCGCTCAGTGAGGAAGAGCGTGAAGGACTGATCCCCTCCTATATAACGTTGCGCGCTGAGCTCAATGAGGCGGAGCAGGCAAACATCCTGGCAGCAGAAGAGTGGGCGTTCAAACGCGCGCGCAACGTGCTCGATATTGATTTTCTGAAAGAGCTGCACAAGCGCATGTTCGGACGTGTCTGGACCTGGGCGGGTACCTCCCGCACAACGGGCAAGAACATCGGTGTTGATGCCTACCGCATTCGCACTGATTTGCAGGAGCTAATCAATGACGGCACCTACTGGATCGAAAACGGCACTTACGAGCCCGATGAGATTGCGGCCAGGTTTCATCACCGTCTCGTCTGTATCCATCCCTACCCAAACGGCAATGGTCGCCATGCACGGCTGGCAACAGACCTGCTCCTGCGCGCTCTCGATCAACCGCGCTTTACCTGGGGCAGCCAGAATCTCACCGATCCCGGGCAGACTCGTACTCTCTATATAGAGGCCTTACGTGCTGCCGACAACCATGATTACGGGCTGTTACTCGCATTTGTGCGGAGCTAACCTCCCGCAGAATGACCGGTATAGTGTCTCTGTATGCGGTCTGCGATATCTTCAATTTCTTCTTCTAAAGGTTCCGCACGATGCTCAGCATCACCGAAGTGAAGTAGTGAAAGCGTAAAATCATATTGATCAGACAATAAAACCATGACCGACCAACTCATCCTCTTCACCCTCCTGCTCGCCGTATTCGCACTCCTGATCTGGGGCCGCTGGTGCTCATCACCGAAAAGGTACCGGGTTTATTT
>CAZVQW010000005.1:8530-134588 GCA_964629475.1 uncultured Chromatiaceae bacterium
CCGGGTTTATTTTCCTAACGCTCCCACCCAAACTGTGCATCATCAATCAGTTGCTCCGCCTGCTCACCAACGGCGCTGCCGGCGGGTGCGAGGCTCAGCGCCTTACGCCCCATCTGCTCCGCCTGCGCAAAGTTCCCCTCGTCATACCGTAGCCAGCCCATTTCCAGCCAGACCTTCGGCTCGCCGGACTCGATGCGCAGCGCGCGCTCCAGTGAGGCCGAGGCCCGGGCATAGTCACCCGCATCCCGCTGTTCACGGCCCTGTTCAAGCAACGTCTGTACGGCGGGCGACATGCCGGTACCGAAATCTGCGCCGCGTCCGTCCGGCGACACAGCGACACCGGGATCTGCGCCCTGCCCGTCAGGCGACACGGTCTGACTGAAGTTACCGGCGCAACCCGACAATACGAACGCAACTACGGCCATAAACATCGCGACGCGCATCAGTCGAACACCTCGTCGAGCCAGCGCAGCACACCCAGCCCGGGCCCGCAGCCGGGTTTGCTGGAGAGTCTCACATCACGCGGCAACGCCAGCTCGACGACGTCGGCGCACCCGGGCCTTGCCATCTGTCCGGTATCAAAGTCGATCCAGCGATTCCTGAGCCCGGCGGGCAGCGGGGGTTCATACGTTGTGCTGTTCATTTGCTGCATGATCGAGGACCAGATCGTCAACGCGCCCGACGCACCCGTCAGGCCGGTGGGGCGATTATCGTCGTAACCGACCCAGACCACCATCACGTGTTCGCCCGTGAAGCCCGCAAACCAGCTGTCACGATAGTCACCCGATGTGCCGGTCTTGCCGGCCGCAACCAGCCCGGCCGGGAGTACGTCGCGCGCGCCGCGGCCCGTACCCCGACGCATGACCTCGACGAGTGCCTGGCCCAACTGATAGATCGCCACCGGATCGGCGGCCTGCTCGAGCGCCATCGGGTACCGTTCCAGCGGCTCGCCGTGACTGTCGACGACCGAACGCACCGCGCGCAACGGGGTGCGGAAGCCGGCGTTCGCCAGCGTGCCGTAGACCCGGGCGACTTCCAGCGGCGTTAACTCCGCGGCGCCGAGCAGCAGTGACGGATAAGGTGCACCAATCCCCGGTATACGATTGTCCGGCCCGCCCAGCGCAGTCAGGGTTTCGGCAACTTTGGTTACGCCGATGTCCATCCCTAAGCGCACCGTCGCGAGGTTGAACGACTCGACGAGCGCACGCAGCAGCGTCACCGGGCCGTGCGTTTCCCCGCTGTAGTTTTGTGGCGCCCAGCTGTCACCATTGTCGAGTGTCACCGTGATCGCTTCGTCGTCAATTGAGCTCGCCAGGGTGTGGCGACCCGACTGCAGCGCTGCCAGGTAGACGACCGGTTTGATCAGAGAACCAATTGGCCGCCGGGCATCCAGCGCCCGGTTGAAACCGGCAAAGCCGGCACGCCGGTCACCGACAATTGCCAATGCCTCGCCCGACTGCACACTGGTAATCACGACTGCACCGGCCAGGGGTGCCAAATCATCGGAGCTGTCGGAGTCGCCGGTCTTGTTACTCCGGTCCAGCGCGGTCAGGCCCGCGGCCAGCCGTGCCTCCGCGGTGGCCTGCACCAGCGGATCGAGTGCGGTAAAGACGCGCAGGCCTTGGGTGGTCAGATCCTCGTCGCGGTATTGCTCGGCGAGTTGCGAACGGACCAGCTGCAGGTACGCCGGGTAGTAGCTGACGCCCGCCGTGTCCCGATCCCACACATCCAGCTCACGGGTCCGTGCCTTGCGCACCTGCCCGGCCGTGATCAATTCGCTGTCGGCCATGAGTTGCAGCACCAGGTTGCGTCGCTCGAGTGCGCGCTGCGGGTGGCGCCACGGATCGTAGTAGGTCGGGCCCTTGACCAGGGCCACGAGCAGCGCCAGTTCGTGCACGTCCAGCTCGGCGAGCGGACGGCTGAAGTAGTAGCGGCTGGCCAGGCCGAAACCGTGGATCGCACGGCCGCCGTCCTGACCCATGTAGACCTCATTAATATAGGCATTCAACAGGTCGGCCTTGTCGTAGTGCCACTCCAGGATCACGGCCATCACCGCTTCACGGAGCTTGCGCCACAGGGTGCGCCGGTTGTCGAGGAAATAGTTCTTCACCAGCTGCTGCGTGATGGTGCTGCCGCCCTGGGCCACCTCGCCACTGCGCAGGTTGACCCATATCGCACGCAACAGCGCCTGCGGGTCGACGCCGTGATGGGACTCGAAGCGGCGATCCTCGACCGCCTTCAGTGCCGCTTCGAACAGGGCGGGCGTCTCGGCCGGGGCGACGATTAACCGGTCTTCACCGTGCGTCGGGAAGATGCTGCCGACGAGCAGCGGTTCGAGGCGCATGATCGGGATGTCGCCATTGCCATGGCCATTATCATGGCTATTGGTCAGGCGCGCGACGCGGTCACCGGCGAACTCGATATTGAGCGCCGTCGCCGGCTGCAACTCATCCCAGAAACGAAATTCCCGGGTCAGCAGTTCGATGCGGCGACGCGTCGCCCGAAAACTGCCCGGCCGGCTCGGCCGTTGCGCGGTGCGCCGGTATCCAAGGCGCTGCAGTTCCCGTGCCAGGCGCTCCGGCGGCAGGGACAAACCCGCGTAGAGTTCCAGCGGCCGGGCAAAGACCTGCGCCGGCAGGTCCCAGCGGCGGCCGTCGAATTTTTGTGTGACTGTGAAATTAAGGTATGCGAGCCAGGCCAGGATTAGGGCCAGCAGCACACCCACAATTTTTTGTGACCGGCTCACGTGCAGGCGACCCTTCGATAGGGCATATTAATTTTTCGGGTCGTTGAACGACGTGAAAAAGGTGCCGGGTTTATTTTCCGGCCGCAATAGACATGATGAGATCGGCGCATGGTTTCTGTCTGACGATAAAAAAGGTACCGGGTTTATTTTTAACATCAATAAATAAACCCGGCACCTTTTCGCTGCTGGCGGTGCTCGCCTGTGCCGGGCTGAGCGCTTGTTCCTCGCACGAGGGTGCCTCTCCGGCACCGGCCGAATCCTACCAGTTCCGCCCGGCGCCTGCGGAGGGCGTCAACCAGGCTATTGTTAACACCGCCATGTCGGCCGTTGGATCGCCTTATCGATACGGCGGGCGCGGGCCGAACGCGTTCGACTGCAGCGGACTCGTGGTTTACTCATACCAGGCCGCCGGGGTTAAGGTGCCGCGCACATCGGCGCAGCAGTTTCAGGCCTCCAGACCAATCGCAATCAAAGAAGCACGCCCGGGAGACCTGCTGTTCTTTCGGTATAGCAACAAGGTCTCGCACGTCGGCATTTACCTCGGCGACCAGCAGTTTGTGCATGCACCATCGAGCGGGGGGCATGTGTCTGTGGAGAGTTTGCAGCAGGCGCATTACCGCGATCGGTTTGTTGGTGTTGGGCGGCTTTATTGAAAAAGGTACCGGGTTTATTTACCTGAAAATAAACCCGGTACCTTTACCCTTGCCGGTGACCCTGAGACAAATTGATTTTATTGCTACGCTAGGCGCCAGGCTCAAGCAAACAGATGCGGATATATTTTGCGCTACCTGAAGTACGCAGTAGTGGTTTTGGTCGTTCTGGCGATCCTTGCTGCTGTCATCCACTTCCGCCGCGAATCGATCGTCCGCGAGTTCGCCAATTCCGCTCTCAGCGAGCAGGGCATGACCATAACCGATCTCTCCATCCAGGCACTGGAGGCCGATTACGTCCGCTTGTCGCATCTCGTGCTCGAACAGGACGACGGTACACGTTACCTGATTTCCGGGCTGTCGTTTCCACTCAGTTTCCCCAGTATCCGCGCGGAGGAGATTTCGATCGGGCAACTGGTCATGACGCCGGCGGATACGAAAGCCGCGCCTCTGCCGCTTGCCCGCTTGCTGCAAACTTTTCTTCAGTTGCCGGACAACCTGCCGAATACCGAAATCACAGTCTCTCGCTTTATGGTGCCGGGTACCCCGCCGGTCGATAACATCGTCTGGCAATCTACAGACCAGCGACAATCTCTCGCGTTCAGGATTGCACCGGCCGAAGTCACCGTCGACGTCGCTCGTGCGGACAATCGCGACCACCAGGTAGAAGTGAACGCGACGGTTGGCGACACCCCCGATGCGTTGACCCTGGCGCTGACCATACACCGCAACGACACCGGACTCTCGCTAGCCGGGCCGGCGACGGTCGATCTTGCACCATGGCTTCCGGTACTCGATGACATGGGCGTGTTGCCGGCGGATATTGTTTCGCTCGACGCCAGGCTTGCCGGTCCGGTCACGGCAACGCTGGGTGACGACGTGACGCAGCCCGTTCCTGCCGGTGCGCGCCTTTCACTCAGCGGTGAAATGACGGCGGAAGTCGGCACGGCCGACGATCCTGACATCCGGCTGCGAGCGAATATTCCAGAGCCGATACGGCTTGGCTTCGAGTACCCCTCCCTCGAATGGACCGTCAATGTCGCGAAGACCGATGCGGTCATCGGGATTCACTCAATCGGTGACATCCCGGCGGGACTCGGCGATCTCGAGTGCCGCGCGGGCATTCAATGCACGATGCAGGCGTCGCTGGACGCGGGCCCCCTCGAACTGGATGGCACGACCATCGGCAATGCAAAACTGTCGGCATCATTAACGATTTCCGACGACCCGGCGATCCGCGTGGATATCCTGCCTGATGTCACCCTGGCACTGACCGGGGTTGAAGCACAGGATTTCTCCGTGACGTCAATCAGTACGCGGCAGTCTTCCGGGGCACAACTCACGATCGATGACCGCGGATGGCGCGGTGCGATCGATCACCTTGAGCTGGTGGTCGACTCATTGACCGACCGTGAGAGCCTGACCGCGTCATTGCCGGTAGCATTCAATACGCTGAGCCTCCGCAACAGCGGTGCGACTCTGGTCACCGAGGTTTCAATTCCGCCGAAAGTGGCCGCTGTATCCTGGGATGGCACCGGTATTGTCGCACCGGGTGTCGAAGGGAAGATTTCACTGCAAGACAATCGAGTGGCAACGTCCCTGGTACTTTCCGACGACGAAGGCGCATTGTCGGCACGCGCCGATGCAACCCATCACCTGTTGACCGGCACGGGAACGGTCGCCGTGCAGGATGCCACCCTGCTCTTCGGGCAAAGAAAACTGTCCGGGCACCTTTTGCAATGGCCCTTTGCATGGGACGTTATTTCCGGCACCTGGGCCGGGGAACTCGAACTGAACTGGAAAACCGGTGAGACCGGAACCGACTACAGCGGCACGATGACGTATCGCGCCGACGAACTGGCGGGGGCATACAACGATTTTGTCTTCACGGGCCTGAACACGACGCTCGACGCAACCCTGGACTCGGCAAAAGGCGTGACAATCTCGCCGACGACCGTCGAGGTGGCATTACTCGACGTGGGCCTGCCGTTGGAACGGATTGCGGCAAACTTCACACCGGATGTCGGCGAACAATCGGTGCAGGTACAGAGCCTGTCCCTGTCAGTACTCGGCGGGCAGTTGGTGACGGATCCGTTCCGCTTCGCCATGCAGGAGGAGAAAAACGACATAGTCCTGCGGCCACGATCCATTCAGCTGCCGTTAATGGTCGATCTTGCAGAATTCGAGGATATTGAACTGAGCGGCAGTGTTTCCGGAGTACTTCCCGTGACAATCAGCAGCAAGACAGCGACGATTTTGAACGGCCGGCTGGAGAGTGACCCACCCGGCGGTGTAATTCGCTACCTGCCGGGCATTGACACAGGAGACGCAGGCGTGTCTGATTCAGCGTTAGACTTGGTGTCGCGGGCACTGGCGAATTTTCAGTACGATTCGTTGACTTCGGACGTCAACTACACGGAAAACGGAGACCTGATTCTGCAAATGAGGCTAACCGGCATCAATCCCGACATGGACGACAAACAGCCGGTCATCCTGAACCTGAATGTGGAGAACAACATTCCACAACTGTTACGAAGCTTGCGGGCAGTCAGGTCGATCGAGGAAATACTTGAAAGAAGATCTGTTAATTAGACTTTGACGCTTCTGCGGATCTGAAACACAAATTCATCTGCCGCGGCAACATTTTCAAAGGTTCTGCATGGTCATGAAAACATTTTCCATTATTCTGGTTTTGCTTGCTTTTCTGGCTGGCTGTACGCCAACCGTGCAGGTGGCCGCACCGAAAGAACCGATCGAAATCAATCTGAATGTCAAAATCCAGCATGACATTCGTGTGCAGGTGGACGAAGAACTCGAAGGCCTGTTTGAAGAAGACAGCGAAGTATTCTGAGGGTTACCGACATGAGAAAGATACTTGTCACGATTATTATGACCCTTGCTTTACAAACAGCATGGGCTATCGACATCGGCACGGCCAAGGGCCAGGGTCTCGTCGGCGAAGCCAACACCGGTTACCTGGCCGCGGTAAAAACGCCGGTCAGCGCAGAAGTCCAGGCGCTTATCGACAGCGTGAATGCAAAGCGCAAAGCCAAATTTGAAGGAACGGCAAACAAGACCAAGGCAACCGTCGATCAGGTCGGGCACCGTTTCTACGAACTGGCAGTGCAGCGAACCGCAACCGGGCATTTCTACCAGGACGCTGCCGGCAACTGGAAGAAGAAATAGATAACGAGTAAAGGGTTTAAAAAGGTGCCGTTTAAAAAGGTGCCGGGTTTAAAAAGGTGCCGGGTTTATTTAATTGGTGTTTGACACCAATTAAATAAACCCGGCACCTTTTTAAACCCCTGTACGATCGCCGCGAGGTTGTCTACGTGCCTCAGCCAGACGGGTGCCATGACTGGCATTGGCCGAACGGTTTGGTGATGCTGTGGCCGACTTCGCATTGGACCGGGATTGAGGCTTGCTACGTTTTGTGTCCTGTGCCTGATGACGCTCCTGCCGACGTTCCTGACGTGCTTGCGCGTGAGTTTCGGTGCGCCGACTTGCACTGGCGGGTCGTTCGCTTTGCCTGACTATCGCACGGTTGCTGCTCGACCGCGAGTTCGCCTTTCGATTTCGCTGCGACGGATTTCTGCTGCCCGATCGGTTGAGGACGGCCACGCGCGATTTCGTGCGGGCATCACCGGCTTGTCGGCGACGGTTGCCACGGGAAGTGGATTTATTTGCAGTGGACTTACTGCGATTGCGAGTATCTCGCAATCGTGCACTTTTTCTGTTCTGGTCACTGCGCAAACGGGCACGCGTCTGCCGGTCACCATCCGTTCGAATACGCTCGTCACCAGCCCGGCGGTGGCGTCCGGCTGAGTCCGCGACATTCGACGCAATGCTCTGGTGGCGATCTGTCCGTGCCCGGCGATGCCTGCGTTGATCATCCCTGAATCGATTATTCCTGGGTTGATTAACCCCAAGTTGATTAGCCCCGAGTTGATTAACATAGGGTCGATCACCATAGCGATGTCCGGGTTTCCAGGTGTTGCCATAACGATGGCGATCATAACGAGGACGGTGATTGTCGAAGTCGCGCCGTGATGATCTTGCGAAATGGCGATGCCGGACCCGCCCCGCATGTCGCGCATAGTAGTGATTGGTGTAGTGGCGGCCGTAATACGGGTGACTTGCATAACCGTAATAATGAAAATGCACCCGATCTGTCAGCCAGCCGATCGTGTAGGCCGTGGTGACGCCCCAAAAGAACCCGGACGAAAATCCATAGTAGGCCGGATACGGGTAGTAATAGACCGGGTATGGCTCCGGGTAATAGTAATAGACCGGCCGGGGTTGGTAGACGACAACCCGGCGAGGTTCATAGTACGGCACGTAGATAACTTCCGGATCGACAGGCGTTACTTCGATCACATCGTCGATCTGGCTGACGGTTTGCCGATCATCGGTCTTCAGGTTTCCTGCCGCCATCGCACGGCCACGAAACGCCTGGATAGCATCGAGCACCGCCGCCTGTTGATTGACAACGGCTTCACCGAGATTCCATGTCCAGTCGAGATCTTCGTTCAGCAAAGCGATGACTTCCGGATAGTTCAGCAGCGCGACGACCGAGTCATCCCAGTCGTCATCGGGTTTCAGGTCCGGATTCTTCTCGATCTCTTCCAGATACCGGGCGGCCTCTACAATCTGCAATGGATAGCTCGAGGCCGGCAAAATAATCGCGATCAGATCATCCGGGTACAGCGCCACCGCTCCCACCAGTTCTTCGAGCTCCGCCGAAGAATAGTCGACCGCTTGTTCAGTCACCGCACTCGCGGTATTGCAGGCCAACACACCAAAGACGGCGAGCAGAAAAACCTGACGAAACAGCCCCGCATATTGTTTGACAGTAAACATGGCAACTTTCCTCCGCCGGCACACCCGGCTGGCATAGCAATCTATGCTATGCAGATGATACGGAGGGAAGCCTGAACGTCAGCTGAATCGGCCGCCAAACGGCCGGTTTGTAGGTGAAAAAGGTGCCGGGTTAGGTGAAAAAGGTGCCGGGTTTATTTTTTAACATCGATAAATAAACCCGGCACCTTTTTCGCTTTCTGTTTGCGATGGCGCAGATTGAAACCGGCCTGAAGGCACTTGGCGGCCGATCAATGGCCCTCTTCCTGAAACAACGTGCAGGCAAGAGACTCAATGCCGTGCTCGGCGGCATTGCCGGCACGGCCATCCTGCAAAGCAGTTCCGTCGTCGGGCTGATGGTGCTCGCATTCACCGGCGCCGGCCTGCTGAACCTGACCAGTGCGCTGGGCATCGTATTCGGCTCCAACCTGGGCACCACACTCACCGGCTGGATCGTGGCGACACTGGGCTTCAAGTTTGAAATTTCCGACCTGGCATTGCCCCTCATCGGCCTGGGCGGGCTGGCCTATTTGTTCGGCCGCACGCGTGTGCTCGAATACGGCCGCACCCTGCTCGGCCTGGGGCTGCTGTTACTCGGTCTGCAAATGATGAAAAGTAGCGTCTTATCGGTCGAACAGCTCATCGACCTGAACGACCTTGCCGGGCTCGCGCCGTGGCAGTACCTGTTGTTCGGTACCGCGGTGGCCGCCGTCATTCAATCCAGCTCGGCCACGATGATTATTACGCTCGCGGCGTTGAATGCGGGCATCGTTACGCTGCCCAACGCGGCCGCGGTAGCCATCGGCGCCGACCTCGGCACGATCACGACCGTAATGCTCGGCGCGATTCGCGGCTCGCACACCAAGCAGCAGGTGGCCGCAGGCCATGTGCTGTTCAACGTCGTGACCGATAGCATTGCATTTTTGTTGCGCGTCCCGCTGCTCGGCCTGATTGCGTGGGTCGGGATCGAAGACCCGTTGTATTCGCTGGTCGCGTTTCACAGCCTGTTTAATTTCATCGGGCTAATACTGTTCATACCGATCACCGGCGCGTTTGCGCGCCAGCTGGAAAAATTGTTCCCGCCACGGGACACGCAGGAGGCCCGCTACCTCGGAGAAGTCAGCCGCGGCGTCAGTGAAGCCGCCGTCGAAGCGGTCGAGCGCGAGACATCGCTGCTGATCGCCCGCGCCGTGCGATTGATCATGCTGGCCTTCGAGCCACCGCTGACTGTACCGCCGGGACAACCTCCGATGCCGCATCGGCGCGGCATCCAGGCCCAACAGCACCGCCCGTTCGACGAGTTGTACCGGGCGAGCAAAATGCTGGAAGGCGAACTCGTGGAATTCGTCATACGCCTGCAGGCAGGCTCGCTGAATGCCAATGACTCGCAGAAACTCAGCCGGCTGCTCTGTGCGGCGCGCGAAGCCATGCACAGCGCCAAGGCCATCAAGAATATCCGCCACAACCTGCTGGACCTCGGGCATCCGGGCAGTTCGCTACCGGGCGACTACGCGGAACGATTCAGGTCAAGCGGCACGGCGTTTATTCAGGATCTCTACCGGTTGCGCGGCGAGAATGACGACTCGGTCTCGTTCGAAGAACTGGCGGACATGCTCAAGCAAACACAACAACGTCACGACGGCCTGCACAATGATATTTACGCGGGCGTGCGCGATGACCACATCAGCGAGACCCAGGTCTCTTCATTGCTCAACGTGAATCGTGAACTGCTGACTTCGAACCGCGCACTGATCTATGCACTCGGTAATTATTTTCTCAATGCATCGCAAGCGGATGATCTCGAACGTGTTCCCATGTAATGCGGCTTTAAACGACACTGCGTTTAAAAGGTGCCGGGTTTATTTATTGACGTCAATAAATAAACCCGGCACCTTTTTCCCTCACTTAATTCCGAGAACCTCATACTGCCCTTGTGTGCTTAATGTCACGGAAATCGGTGATTGACTCTTGTTCTTCCAATACCAGCCGTGAGTACCATCAAATGATGCGGTAAAAGTCCCGCGCACCTTATCGGCGGTACTGACTGAGTAACTTTCAAAATAGCCGGTCGTATCCCCTTCTGGTTCGCCATGAAAGTCAAAATACAGTTCACCGTCGGTCGAGAACCAGTCATACCGCATGGCCTCTCCCTTGACGAGATAGAACTTATACTCCAGGCCTTTCCCGGCAGGGACAACAATAGTTGCACTGTCCTCGCGCCACTCTGCAGTCCGGGGCATTTCGACCGACCCGGAAGCGCTGTCGGTATCTGTCGAATTGGCCAATGGCATCAGCCCGGTCGCTGCTCCCACACCCGTCGGGTCGATGCCGTATTCAGCGGGCAGTATGATGGCGATCAGAATAACAGCCGCCAACACGGCTGAAATAACACTGGCCTTTAACAGCGCTGCCGGTGATTGAACGGTGTAGTCCATTTCATGCCGGGCATCATCTGTGTGCTTCAATTCAGTCATATTGCCACCTAAGCGGTTACAAAAAAGCCCGTGAGCTGAAAACCCATCAACATCATGCCGCCGCTCATCAGAAGCGTATTGGTGACTGTTGAGAAATGGAGAAAACCGGCGGAACGACGCCAGTAACTGAGCGCAATAAACACTATCGTCAAAGCCAGAAACTGACCCAGCTCAACACCGACATTAAAGGAGATCAAATTCTCCAATAAGCCGTCCGCCGGGATCTCAAACTCCTGTATTTTGGTCGCCAACCCAAAGCCGTGAAACAACCCGAAAATCAGCACCGCAAGTTTGGTACTCGGTTGAAAACCGAACAAACGCCTGAACCCGCCGAGATTGTCAAAACCCTTGTAAACAATTGAAAAGCCGATAATCGCATCGATCAAATAGGGATTAACGGCTATGTCATTTAATACGCCCAGCAGCAGCGTCAGGCTATGACCGATCGTAAAGAAGGTGACATACACCACAACATCTTTGGGCCGATACAGAAAAAAGATCACGCCAACCAGGAAAAGCAAATGGTCGTAACCCGTCACCATATGCTTGGCCCCGATATACATATAGGGCATGACGGCCACACCTTCGTTGGCAAGCAGGAACTGCCGGGTACTGTCATCCACGCCGTGCGCCAGGAGGCTTGCCGGAAAACCGAGCAGACACAGAAATAACAATATCCGCGTCATCAATACTGACCCAGACAACACATCAAAATACTAATTTGAAACCGGCCAGACTGGTAAAAGGTCTGCAACAATCAGGACCTTCCGAACGCCCCGTCAAAGTTTGCGTCATGGACCCGGCCATCAGGACCCATAAGAACATACAGAGTCTTGTCCTGGCTGACATTGTATAAGGACACAATAAGATACCGGATATGTTTCTTATGCATCTTCGCTTCGGTCCCGGCTTGCCAACTGGCATCCAGGGTCACTCCCGCGACGAGTTCGGATGTCTCAACGGCACTCCGCGCATATTCAGCTGCCGCTTCCATCGCTTGTTCGTCATTGACTGGCGCGCCTGCTTGTTCATCGTGACCTTCATGACTCAAGGCAAGAGGGGGTATCAGCAGTGACAAACTCAAGACAAGAATAGAAACAAATTTACTCGTTACACGCATGATCATTTTCCTTAAACAAAGTTGAGAGTATTCTGACGCCAGTTTGGTGTTTTCCTGATCAGTTGCGGCATTTTAGCATTTGGCGAATAGACTGCACCTTATGTCAGGCCGATAGTCGGAAAAGGTGCCGGGTATCTCGCTGCGCACGCTGCAGGATTGGGAACAGGGGCGACGTCGACCGAACCAGGCGGCGCAGTCATTGCTGGCTGTGGCTGCAAAGCGCCCGGATGTCATGCGTGAGGTGTTCGGCAAAAATGTTTTCCGTATTTCACAAAACCGCCCCCACTAAAATCCCCACACTCGCCACCGCACCCAGCCACGGCACCCAGGCCGGCACGCTCCATGCGCCTGCAGGTGCCGGGCCGAAACGCCTGATGCGGATCAGCGCCAGGTTCACGAGCGTGAACACGACCAGCACCATCGCACTCGTCAGCTTGGCAAGGCTGACGAGCGGCAGCAACAACGCGAGTGCCAGCACGATGCCGCCGGCGACCAGCGTCGAAGGCAGCGGCGTGTGCGTGCGGGCATTGACGACGCCGAAGAACGGCGGCAACCAGCCGTTGCAGCTCATGCCGTAAAACACGCGCGCGGCCTTGATGATCTGGATCAGTGCACCATTGATCACGGCCACGAGTCCGATCAGGCTGATGAACACGACAGAACCCTGTGTCGCGACCCGGTAGACGTCCGCGAGCGGCGCGTCGCTGCGGGCAAGTTCGTCGATCGGCAACGTTGCAATCGACACGACGGTCACGAGCAGGTACAGCGTCGTCGAGATCACGAAGGCCAGCCCGATGCCGCGCGGCATGTTGCGTTCGGGGTCGCGCACCTCCTCGGCAATGCTGACCATGTCCTCGAAACCGATAAAAGCGAAAAATGCCAGGAAGGCCGCCGCAAAGATACCCTGCCAGGCTGGGGAACCCGCCGGGATGAAATCGGCGACCGGCATGTCGGCCAGCTGCACGACATTGGGCGACGCCACGACGATGATCCACAGCAGGCCACCGGCCTCGACGAGCGTCAGTAACGCGGCCGCCCGTGCCGACTCGGCAATGCCGCGAATCGCGATCAACGTCAGCAAACTAATTAGTACGACGATCGTTAGCGCCGCATCGGCCGCGACAAACTGATTGAAATAGCCGACGAAACCGCGCGCCATCGTGGCCGCGGACACCAGTCCCGCCAGCGCGATCAGGAACCCGACAGTCATCGACAACCCGCGGCGCCCGAACGCCTTGTGCAGATAGACGGCCTCCCCCGCGCTGACCGGGTAACGCGCGGCGAGTTCACCGTAACTCAGACCGGTCAGGCCCGCGATCACGGCAGCCAGCACGAACGCGAGCGGCGCCAGCAGACCGGCTTCGCCGACCACCTTGCCGACCAGCACGTAAATGCCCGCACCGATGATGTTACCTGTGCCGAAGAGGGCGAAAAGGGTCAGCCCGACTTCGCGCCGCAGGCTGAGTTTGGAGCTGATGGGCTCAGACATTCCAAACACCGGTTACAAAGGAAGAAGATATCGGTACAGTCGCTGATCTCATGTCTGAAAAAGATGCCGGATTTATTTGTTTAATGATAGATCAGGCATCATTTCATCATTTACTGCACCACCAGTACCGCATCCAGCATCGCAACCAACTCATCGCGACTGTAGGCATACGGCTGCCCTTCGTTGAGCTGCACGAGCTTGGTGAGCGACTGGAGAATCACCCGTTCGGCCTCTTCGGCATTCGGGGTTACCATGTAGCGGCGCTTCGGGTTGTCGGCGAATAATGCGTGCACGACGGCGTCGGCGACTTCATCAGGTTCCTTGAATTTCGACCGGTCCGAACCGTACTCGACCATTCCTTTGACGTCTTCCGCCCAGGGTGAACCTTCCTGTGCGTAGTCCGCTTGCGCCATTTTCAGGACGGCCTTACCGGTAATCTCCGAGTTGTAGTTGCCCGGCTCGACGACGCTGACGTGCACGCCGAAGCGCACCATCTCGGCGGCCAGCGAGTCCGTGAAACCCTCGATGGCGTGCTTGCTGCTGCTGTACTGAGAAAACATCTTGCCGGCCAGGATGCCCGCGATCGAGCCGATGGTTGTGATGCGGCCCTTTGACTCGATAATCAGCGGCGCGAAGGCCCGGGTGACACGATAGACGCCCATGACGTTGACGTCATACAGCCACTGCAAGTCCTCGACAGGCGTTTCGGTCACCGGCCCGCCGATGAACACACCGGCATTGTTGACGAGGCCATGCAGGCCGCGATCACCCTTGCGAACTATCTCGACCGCCGCGTCGATGTCGGCCTGGATCGTGACATCGAGCCGCACCGCCTGCACGTTCTCAAGTGCATTGAGCGCATCGAGATCGGCTTGCTTACGTGCGCCCGCGTAGACGAAATAACCACGTTCTGCCAAAACTTCGGCAATCTTGCGACCGATGCCGGTGCTGGCACCGGTGACGAGCACCGCCTGTTGCGCATCTGCGCCCGTGTCCGCAGTCACCGGTGCCGGTGCTATCGCGAACACAGTCAACATCAACACGAGGCTGTATAACTTGATAACTCGGTTCATTGGAGCCCCCATCGTTGTTATTCGACACTCTGAATAAATCAGTGTCAGGTATCAGGAGAATTCTGGCAAGGAGGAAGAATAAAAGGTGCCTAAAATAAAAGGTGCCGGGTTTATTTACCTGACTAAATAAATCTGGCACCTTTTCGGGGCACCATTTCGGACAGTTAATCAGGGTTGGCCGCCATGGCGAATATTAAAAATTTCTGGGCCCGAATTATTCCTGGAATACTGCTGGCTGTCTTACTGGGAGGGATTTTCCCGGCATATTCTGACGACAACCCCAAGGATGACTGGGAAGAAGATCCCACGGGCAATCGCTTTACTATTGCAGTCGGAGGTTTTTTCCCGAAACTGGATACGTTGGTCAGGGTGGATTCTGCCGATGGCGACCTCGGGACAACCATCGACTTTGAATCAACCCTGGGTATGGATAAATCCAACAATCTGCCGACTATACGAGGCTATTACCGCTTTAATGAGAAACACCGGATTAATTTTGGTTATTTCGACCTGGAACGCAGCGGCCTGGGCGTCAGCGATGCTGTAATTCGTTTTGGGGATGTGACATTCCCTGCAAACCTGCCACTGAATTCATACTTTGACATTGAGGTTATGGACCTCACCTATGGTTACACACTCATCCATAACGAAAAATGGGATCTGGAGGCGAGTGCGGGCCTGAGCCTGCAAAAAATCGGCATTGGCATTCAGGGTGCCGCACTGGGCGTACTCAAAGAAGATGTCAAAGTCACCGTCCCTCTACCCACTTTTGGCTTCTCGGGCTTTTATGCTCTAACGGATAAACTGTTGCTTGGAGGACGACTTGGTGTTTTTGCCATCGAGCTTGATCTGGACAGCAGCAATATTGGTGGCTCGGTTATAGACGTACAACTATCGCTGTTCCACAAAACCTTTAAGCACGTGGGATTTGGTATCGGCGGCAATTATTTCAGAGTCGACGTGGACTATGAAGACGATGACCTGAATGTTGATGCCAAGTACGATTACATTGGTCCGACGGTTTTTTTACTGGGATATTTTTAGCCGAAAAAGGTGCCGGGTTTATTTTCAGCAGGAATATTTCAAGGCCGGCGGCAAGGGCTCCAGACCCGCATGAACCAGGCGGTACAATCATTGCGGCCAAACGACCGGATCTCATGCGCAAGGTGTTCGGCTAGCGGGCGTGGTGCCTGACACCCTTTATCTAGGTACTTTCCCCGCACTCAAATCACGAGAAACCAGCGTATAATGCGCGGCCCGGATGGACCGCGTCTTTGACGCGCCACCCCGAATTGCAGGATGCAGGTCTCGGCCATGAGCCGGGACACGAGTCGGAAATAACGAGGAATCTCATGACGACAGCCAAGCAGATCATCAATTACACGCTCACGGACGAAGCGCCCGCACTGGCCACCAGCTCCCTGGTCCCAATCATTAGTGTCTTTTGCCGCGCCGCTGACATCGATATCACGATCACCGATATCTCACTGGCCGGTCGGGTCATTGCAGCGTTCTCGGATCGCCTGCCCGCAGAGCAGCAGGCCGAAGACGGCCTCGCCTTCCTCGGCAAGCTCACCCAGGATCCGAATGCGAACATTATCAAGCTGCCGAATATCAGCGCATCCGTGCCACAGCTCAAAACCTGTATCGCCGAACTGCAGTCGCAGGGCTTCGACCTGCCCGACTACCCCGAAGATCCCCAGACCGATGAAGAGATAGAGGTCGCCGCACGTTATGCGAAGGTTCTGGGCAGCGCGGTGAACCCGGTCCTGCGTGAGGGCAACTCAGATCGTCGTGCCGCCGTCCCGGTCAAGAATTATGCGCGCAAGTTTCCCCACTCGATGGGTAAATGGTCCATGGCCTCACAAACACACGCGGACTACATGCGTGGTGGTGACTTTTATTCGGCCGAGCAGTCGGTCACCGTCGACAAGCCCACCGACGTACGCATCGAGTTTGTCGGCCAGGATGGCACTGTTGATGTCAAGAAAGAGCTGAGCCTGGAAGCCGGTGAAGTGCTTGACAGCATGCGCATGAGCGTCAAGGCCTTGCGTGAGTTTTTTGAGCAGACACTGCAGGATGCGAAAGAGTCCGGCATCATGTGGTCGCTGCACGTCAAAGCCACGATGATGAAGATCTCTCACCCGATTGTGTTCGGCCATGCAGTTACCGTGTTCTACAAAGAAGTCTTCGACAGGTACGGCGAACTGTTCGACAAGCTGGGCGTCAACCCGAATAACGGACTGAGCAGCGTGTACGAGAAAATCGAATCCTTGCCGCAGTCCAAGCAGGAAGAGATCAAGACCGCGATTCACGCCTGTTATGAACACCGCCCCGAACTGGCGATGGTCGATTCCGTCCGCGGTATCACCAACCTGCACGTGCCCAGCGATGTCATCGTCGACGCATCCATGCCGGCCATGATTCGCAACAGCGGCAAGATGTGGGGCGCCGACGGCAAGCCCAAAGATACCAAAGCGGTCATGCCGGAAAGCACCTACTCGTCGATCTACCAGGAAATGATTAATTTCTGCAAGACCAACGGCGCGTTCGATCCGGTCACGATGGGCACGGTACCTAACGTCGGCCTGATGGCGAAGAAAGCCGAGGAATACGGCTCTCACGACAAGACCGTCGAAGTCGAGGCCGACGGCACGATGCGCGTCGTCGATGCTGCTGGCAACGTGCTGATGCAACACGACGTCGAACAGGGTGATATCTGGCGAGCCTGTCAGACCAAGGACGAGGCCGTGCGTGACTGGGTCAAGCTGGCCGTCACCCGCGCCCGCCTGTCCGATACGCCGGCCATTTTCTGGCTGGACCGCAATCGGCCACACGATGTGGAACTGATCAAGAAGGTCAATGTGTACCTCAAGGATCACGATACCAATGACCTGGACATTCGCATCATGGCGTATGTCGAGGCCATCCGCCGCAGCATGGAGCGTGCGATGCGCGGCAGCGACACCATTTCTGTAACCGGCAATGTACTGCGCGATTACCTGACGGACCTGTTCCCGATCCTGGAGCTGGGCACCTCGGCCAAGATGCTGTCGATTGTGCCGATGCTGAAGGGCGGCGGCATGTACGAGACGGGCGCCGGCGGTTCGGCACCCAAGCACGTGGCGCAACTGCATGAGGAAAACCATCTGCGCTGGGATTCGCTGGGTGAGTTCCTGGCTCTGGCCGTTTCTCTCGAGGCGACAGGCCTGAAGCATGACAACAACCGGGCCACCATTCTGGCCAACACGCTCAACGAGGCGATCGAGAAACTGCTGGAAAACAACAAGTCGCCGTCACGTAAAGTGGGTGAACTGGATAACCGGGGCAGTCATTTCTACCTCGGTATGTACTGGGCCCAGGCGGTTGCCGCACAAACCGAAGATCAGGAACTGGCTGTACAGTTTGCACCGCTGGCCAAAACACTGGCCGAGAACGAGGAAAAGATTATCAGTGAGTTAGGGGCCGTGCAGGGTCAGCATGTCAGTGCGTTGGATAATAGTTATTATCACACCAGCCCCGCTACGGTCAGCGAGATCATGTGCCCCAGTGAAACGCTGAATGCGAACCTGGCTGATTTCAACGGCTAGATGAATTTAAAAGGTACCTTTTACCCCGTTGTTAAATTCTAGCCAAACTGAATATGCTCACCATCCCGATCAAATGCGGTGTAGGCAGAGATGTCCCCACCCATTCGAATGGTATGTTCCAGCACCTGTAATGGGCCCTCGACCTCCTCGGCCGTCGGCGCCTTGCCGTTCTCACCCGATACACAGGCAACCAGCACAACCTGCCAATCCTGCTCTTGTTGAGCAACTTCGGCTGCCAGGTTGTCAAATGTCGTCAGCTCATCAAGTTCCCTGGTCAGGTTGAGGACGGGCTGTATCTGCCCGCCATGCCCTTGGCTAAACAGGAACGCTTCTTCGGGTGTGTGTTCCTCAGGTAATACCGCATCCAGAAATACGAATAAAAGCCTTTGTGGCTCTGGCTGTTGTCTTGCCGCTTCCAGCATTGACTTGAATTCTACAAGTTCGATTTTCTATCCTCCTTGATGGACGTAAAGAATTGGCGTCTGACACCGATTGCCTTCAGTAAGATATACCATATATGTTCGAGTAAAGGTGCCGTGCCCGGTGAGGAGATCAATATGAAGAAAGCATTCTTAACAGCGATATTGCCCGTATCAGTGCTAATGGTGTTGCCCCAGTCCGAAACCCGCGCTTGCGAGGCGGCTGCCGATAGCATTTACCTGGTACGCCATACCGATCGGGGGCGCAGCAACTTTCTGCTGGAATCCGGCTGGGCGCAGGCTGAATCACTGGCGACTGCGCTGGATAAAACTCCGCTCAATCACATTTATGTCACCGAATATCCAAGAACCCAGCAAACCGCATCCATTGTTGCCAAAGCCAAGGGGATCAGTCCGGTTGTGGTGCCGGCGAATTCAGCCGGTGACTTGGCCAGGGCTCTGTGCGAGCACCCGGACGGAGATTCCGTCCTCGTCGTGGGCCACAGTCATACCATACCGTCCATGCTGACAGAACTTGGCTTTGCGGAGAAAAAATCGAGTATTGCGAAATGTTTCTGATACGACGAACGAGTATCGAAAAAATAAAATTCTGTGAATTGAACGAGGACTGACTGGAGTCCGGTCCGGTCTCGTTACCGGGGACGACCTGACAAAGCCCGCACCGCGTTACGTGTGGCCCTGCCCGGATCCTGGTCAGTCACAACCTCACTTTTTTCCTCTTCCCGGTTTTTCTCGCCGACCGCTTTTTGCGGTTGGTTCTTCGAACGGGCATTGTCTCGACTGGACGATGCTGACGCAGCGGGTGTCGAACGCGTGACCGGGTTCGTTACCACCACGTTGGGACGCACTTCTATTTTGTCCGCCTTGTCCCCGTCAGATGAGGGTCTGTCACTATATTCAACGACACCGTCTTCGTTCACGCGTTTGTATATGTCGCTCGCTGCTGCCGTGAAACTGCAGGTCAGAAAGAGTACAAAGGCTAAAATCAGGTTCGGCTTGCTCATGACAGTTCAACCAGAATGGGTAGCCGATAATTTTATACCGACTGCACAGGCACCGCATCGACTATCTGGGTGACCGGCATAAACCCTTGCATTTAAAGGGCTTCAGCGATATCGAAGCAGCGCATTTACCTTACTTAATGCCGGTAAAAGGTGCCGAGATGCCCGGTGACATCGACAACCTCGCCGATACAGTACAGGCCGGGTCGGCGTTTGCTTTCCATTGTTCGGGATGACAATTGACCGGACAAGCGCTCGGTTAATTCGTGTATTGCGCCCGAGAAGGTAAACGGAACCAGGCCGGCGCGAGTCTCCAATACCTGCAGGCCGAATTGGCGGGCCAGGGCATAGCCAAAGTCAGAGGCACCCATTTTTGGGATCGACAAACCGCCGGTCGCGATGACCAACGATTCTGCCGTGAAGGCAGCATCATGGCGGGTGACTTCAAAGCGTTCATGCTTATTAACCGCAATAATTTCGGTATCCGTCTGAATATCCACACCCGCCCGGGCGCATTCGGCCTTGAGCATGTCGAGAATGTCCTTCGACGAGTTATCGCAAAACAGTTGCCCGTGTTCCTTCTCGTGATAAGCAATACCATGCTGTTCGACCAGCGCGATGAAATCCCATTGCGTATAGCGGCTCAGTGCAGAAATACAGAAATTGGGATTCGCAGAGAGATACCGCGACGAATCGCAGTGCAGGTTGGTGAAGTTACAGCGGCCCCCGCCCGACATGAGTATTTTCTTGCCGACCTTGTTCGCGCGCTCCAGCACGACAACGCGACGGCCACGGCGGCCCGCGGCAATGGCGCACATCAGTCCGGCAGCGCCGCCACCGAGAATGATGACATCGGCGTTTTTCATTGTGGCAATATAGCAGTTGTATGAATACTTCCGGACCAGGCACCTGCCTTTCATTGCTTGCGGTTTTGCTGTTAACGACTACAGCAGCAGCGGAGGCCCCATGGGTAGCCGAAAGCAATGCAAATACCCTGATCGTCATGGAGTCCCAGGCGAAATTCAGCCCGGAAAGTTTTTCTGCCCAGGGCATGACTCAATTCGATGCTGAAATCACAGACCTGAAAGCAGATCTTTTTCAGCGCACCCGGGAAAACAACTGGCAACTCATACAGCTGCTGCAACTAAAGAAGCAGACGACCAAAGACAAAAAAGTCAGTCAGGATCTCGGCATCCTGATCAAATCACTGCAAGACGAACTGGGGACGGCAGCACTGAACCACGAGCACCTGCTGCCTTATTACAACCTGGCACAGGATCTGTTTAATGGCTTTCAGGCCCTGCTCGATCCCAGGTCAGACGCCGCACGCTATCCGGCTGCACTACAACGACTCAAAAAATACATCGGCACAGAACCCGGCTATACCCCCATCACGGAACTGGCCAAACGCCGGACCCACGAGCGATTCTCCTCGCCCGACCTGATCGGCCCCTACATAGAGGAGTTGGAAAAAGACCTCGACAATACCGCCCGGTTCACCGCGGGATTGACGCAGATATTTACCGACTCCGGACTTGAAGGCTGGGAACTGGACCTGACTGTCCTGAACTCGCAACTCGTTGACTACGCAGAATGGCTACGCATTGAAATGCTGCCGCGTGCCCGGACCAGCCACCGCCTGCCCGAAGCCATTTATGCAGACAACCTGAAGAACTACGGTGTCGATGCGGAACCACGTGAATTGCTGCGCCAGGCACAGTTTGGTTTCGGTGAAATCCGCAATGAGATGCGGGCCATTGCTCAGCGGATCGCGCAGGAAAGGAAACTGCCTTCGGCTGATTATCGCGACGTCATGCAAGAGTTGAAGAAGACGCAAATCCCACCGGAAGAGATCTTGTCATTCTATCGCCGGCGTTTAACCCTGCTCGAGGACATCATTCGCCGCGAAGACATCATTTCCTTGCCGGAACGCGATGCCGTCATTCGATTAGCAACGGAAGCAGAGTCAGCCGCTATTCCGGCGCCTTTCCTCAGCCCGCCCCAGTTGATCGGCAATACCGGTCAGCCGGCGGAATTTGTGCTTGTCACCAGCAATCCCAATTCCAAGGGTGATGAAGTCATGGATGACTGGGGTCACGATGCCGTGACCTGGTCACTGACCGCGCACGAAGCCCGGCCCGGACATGAACTGCAGTTTGCCTCCATGATTGAAAACGGCGTCTCCAACGCGCGCGTTCTGTATGCGTTCAACAGCGCGAACGCCGAAGGATGGGGGTTGTATGCAGAAGCCGTCATGAAGGAGTTTCTGCCCCTCGACGGCCAGCTATTCTCATTACAGATGAGACTGATCCGGGCTGCACGGGCGTTCCTCGACCCGATGCTGAACCTCGGCATGATAGAACCGGAGCAAGCCAGGCAGTATTTGATCCGCGAAGTCGGGCTTTCCAAGCCCATGGCGAGTTCCGAAATCGATCGCTACACATTTCGCGCACCGGGACAGGCGACTTCGTACTACTTCGGATATATGAATATGATCAGCCTGCGCACTGAAGTCGAACTCAGGTTGGGAGAGAAGTTCCGGGCAAGACCCTTTCACGACTTCATCCTCGCCCAGGGCCTGTTGCCGCCCGAAATTCTGCGTGCTGCGGTGCTGGAGGAATTTGTTCCATCACAATTGTGACGCGGGACGATGTCGTACCTTCCAGCGAAGCTCTATGCCGACCCGGCCTCGTGCCGTTCATCAAGCGGATAGCCGGCATCCTGCGGCCCGGTATTGTCGGACACAGGGCAAAAAAGCTTTATGGTGCGCTCACATGGATTTTCAGGGATTTCTACGTATTCTGGCCCGGCACAAGATATGCCACCCTTTTTCGCGATTGTATCCAGACTTAGCGCAGATCCAGCAGTAAAAAATAAGAGAGAGTTTTATGTCCGCAACACCTTCCCCGCAGCCGTCCAGCGATCCGTTCGAAAGGGTGCCGCTGCGAGATAATTTCTACCAGTCCTGTGCATTTTTCCCGCTGCCGTTCGCGCTGATCACGACCACAGACGAGAACGGCTTTACCAGCATCGGGCCTTATGCCCTGCAGTTCCCGCTGCAAATCAGCGAGCAATACACCATGCTGCTGGTCACGCGCGCCGGCTCCAACACGGCGACCAACCTGCGGCGCAACGGCAAGTGCGCATTGAATTACATCGAGTTCGACAAGGACTTGCTGAAATCCGTGGTCGATCTCGGTTACCCGGGCGTGACACCGGAAGAAAAAATGAAAGATTCGCCGTTCACGATGATCAAAACACCGACAGCACAGTTTCGTGACGATCCGGAGTACCCGCTGATTCTCGAAGAGGCGTTCCAGGTGTTCGAATGCGTTGTTGACGGTGAATTCAAATACCATCCTGCCCGCGAAACGGACCCCTCACTTGCAGAAGACTTCATTGCACTGAGAGTCGAAAACATCATGTTGCGGGAAAGCTTCAAGAAAAAACTCGACAACCGCGATGAATTCCCCGACATGCCGATCTCATACGGCTTTCGCGGCGGCAGTGAATTCTGGTTCACCCAGCACAAAGAGCCGTTTCACCATCCCCTCCCGAAGGGCAAGGATATGGATCCGGAGTTCATATTCCAGGTCGCCAACAAGCTGGACCCCGACATTCAATTCACGCTCGAAGCCTGCGCATTGCTGGTTGGAATTCCGCCGGCGTTTCTCGAGCCAGCGCTTGGCGTGTTCATCTCCAAGGCCAAAGAGACAGGTACGACAACCGTCGACCTGGAGTTTGCCAAATCGGCGAACACCCGCTGGAGCGGTCCCAAGAAATAACGCGGGTGGCGTGGCCGGGGTCAGACCCCGGTCTCCCTCCGTACCTGCCGGCGCAGCGTTTCAATACGGTCCAGCAATTCCAGCGCCAATGCCGCCCCGGCCAGGTTGATGCCGAGATCGTGCTGCAAATGCATCACGGTGCGAGTTCGCCGGACGCTCGTGTAGTGGAAACAGGGTTCGCCGGACCGGCCGCCGACCGGTTCGAGAATGCCCTCTTCGATCAGCTGTTCGATCAGCGTCTGCTCGGCTGAACAGACTTCGCACAGCTCGGTAACCGTGATCTCGGTCGTTTCGTCGAAAACCACACCGGTGAGTGACTGCACATCTCGTTCATTCATGGTTCGAAGTCCTTAAAGATCGGCCCGCGGGTTAAATGGCATCTCTTGCGACATTTTCTCGTACAGCTCCCGTGCGGCATCGCTGTCAGCGGGCGGCAGTTGCACATCGAGCAGCACAAACAGATCACCCGGTTCCTTGCCCGGCAGTCCTTTGCCCTTCAGGCGTAACTTGCTGCCCTGACCGGAACCGGCGGGAATCTTCAGCCCAACGTTACCAGAGGGTATCGGCACCGTGATGGTGGTGCCGAGCGCCGCTTCCCATGGCGCGACCGGCAGACTCAGGGTGACGTCGGCGCCATCGACGCGATACCTTTTGTCGGCACGAAACTCGATCTCCAGGAACAGGTCGCCGGCCTTGCCTTTGCCCGCCCCCGGACTGCCTTGTCCGGCCAGCCTGATCTTCTGACCTTCGCGAATTCCCTGCGGGATTTTGACATTCAGTGTTTTTTCCTGAGTGACCACATGCCCGTCGGCGGTCATGGCCGGCACGTGCATCGTGATCGGCCGCTGCGCTCCGGTGTAGCTGTCACGAAAATCGATATGGATGCGCGCATGGCGATCTTCACCGCGCATTTGAAATTCCCGGTCACCCGGGTGGGCACCGCGCGGCTGGCCGAACAGACTCTCGAAGAAATCACTGAACTGCGCACCGGCGTAACCGCCATCACCCGGTCCGCCGCCACTGAACTCGAAGCCCTCATCCCAGCCCGGCGGGGGCCGGAATTCCTGGCCGCTTTTCCAGTCGGCGCCGAGCTGGTCATAGGCGGCCCGCTTCTCCGTATCCTTGAGCACCTCGTAGGCTTCACCAACTTCCTTGAAACGCACCTCGGCATCCTCGGCCTCACTAACATCCGGATGATACTTGCGCGCCAGTTTTCGATAAGCGCGCTTGATGTCGTCCTGTGTAGCGTCACGCGCAACACCCATGACTTTGTAGTAGTCGGTGAATTCCATAATCTAGAGTCCGGTCAGACCTGCGTTCCCCTCATTAAGCGAACCATTGATTGCATTGGAGCCTGCCCTGATGGCGCCGCAATCACCCGGATTTTTCTACATAACCGTAGATCGGCGGGATCGGCTCGACCGGCGATTCGAAGTCGTCCGGCTTGACGATAACAACATCGCACGGAAAGCGGTCGAGTGTCTGTTCGGCGGTGTGACCGACGATCACGCGCTTGAGTCGTGATCTGGCCACGGCGCCCATGACCACTATATCGGCATTCAATTCACCGGCCGTTGCGGGCAATACCTTGACCTGGTTGCCCTCGCGCAAATGCACCTGCTCGGCCGGGAAACCGCCGTCGGCGGCCAGTGATTGCAATGCATTCTCGTGAATTGCCCGGGCCTGTTCGATCAGGCCCGAATCCAGGGCCGGTGGTGTCGGCGCAGCCGGCGTGAACGCCCCGGTGACGAGCGGTGCCGGCGGTTCGAAGACATGGACGAGCTGTACACGATCGGCAAACATTGCGCCGAATAGTTGCGCCATCTGCACGATCCTATGGTCGAGCGACGCATCCTGATCATCCTCATGCGTCGGATCGACGGCCGCCATGATCGTAGCGTGCTCCGGTCTCGCCGTTGGCTTGACCAGCCACAGCGGGCACGGGCAATCACGAATCAGATGCCAGTCGGTATTGGTCAGAAACGCTTTTGATAGAGCCGAATGATGATGAGTATCTTTAATGACAAAATCAGCTTCGAGCTCCAGCGCTTCCCTGACGATGGCTTCATGCAGCGGGCTGTCCCAGGCAACCCGGATCGACACCGAACGTCCCGCCGCGCGCAACGGCTCGGCCAGTTGCTCCAGCACATGGAATTGCTCATCCAGCGCCGCAGTGCGCAGGTGATCGAGGTTTTGCCCGATCGCCCATTGCACATGGGCGATGTCGGAATTGAAGATGCACGTGAACAGTGCCAGGTCGGCATCGATCTTGCCGGCGAACTCGGCCGCTTTCGCCAGTGCAGGTTGTTGCTCGGTAGTCGGGTCTATGACCACGAGAATTTTGTGTCTCTTTGTCACGACGGGTGCCTCATTTACAAAAATTAATTCACTTGTTCATTATAAAAATGCCGTTCCGGGCTTGTGAATACGCAGTATTGCGCATCTGAAGATGCTCTTGAAAAAGAAGTAGTCGGTGAATTCCATCTTCTAGAGTCCGCGCATATCCGCATTCTCCAGCAGTTGGTCGCGGCCTTCTTCCTGCGCGGTGATGTGTTCGCTGCGTGAGAGTGCACGCCATGCCAGGGCTTTTTCACTGTCGAGCAGCCAACTGAGCGTCATGGAAAAACGCCAGATATTTTTACCGTTACTACTGTCCTTGTTGACACGCAGCCGGAGGTTATAGGGTGACTGGTCAAGATTTACCTCGACGATACTCAGGTTAGCGTCCAGACCCTCGCGCCCGAATGCCCAGTCCGGATACTTTGCACGCAGCAAATCAACGTAGCGGCGGCCGAATTCGCGTGCCCCGGCTTCTGTTTCGAACCACGAAGAGGCATTGATGTGGCCGATGGTCAGGCTCTCGGGCGTGGTGAGTAATGACACCTCGGTAACATCATTCGGCTTGACCGGTTGCTCGGCAATCACGATCAGGTTGCCGGTCGTGGTTGCTCGCTGCCGGGTGCTTGCGCCATGCTGGTAGCTGCTGCCGAGCTGGTAACCCATGAACTCGCCCTGACTCGCGTCCGCCATGACTGTACCAGGCAGAAAAACCAACCAAAGCAGGAAAAATCGAATCGGCATGAGGTTCGCCCTTGTGAAAGCCACCCGGCATTCTGCACCGTGTAATGGGACGGTTCAATCCGTACCAGTAAGCTAATGGGTGCCTGACACCCATTACTATCCGAAGCATAAACGGGTGTCAGGCACCCATTTAATTGCATATTTGCCTCATCCAGGGGTTGACAAGACTGACTAGTCAGTCTATTTTACACCCCCATGAGCAAAATCACTGCCAAAGACAAGGTCATCGATGCAGCCCAGCAACTGATGACGGGCCGCGGGTATTCGGCGACGACGGTCGATGAGATCGTCGGGCTAGCCGGTGTGGCCAAGGGCAGTTTTTATCACGCATTCAAATCCAAGGAAGAACTGGCGATCACAGCATTGGAGGATTATGAACGTGAGGGCTGGAATATCGTCGCGAACGGGCCGTACCGGGATGAGCGCGACCCGGTTCGCCGCGTGATCGCCTTTATCGAGCATATCGAACTCAAAGCTACAGAATTGTGGTCGCACGGTTGCCTGCTCGGCAGCATGTCAATGGAGGTAGCCGATTTGCACCCGATACTGCACAAGCGAATCGACGAATTGTTCGACGAATTTGAAGACGGCCTGGCCGCGGTTTTCACGCCGGCATTAAAGGCGCGCGACATCAGCGGCATCACCGGCAAGGATCTCGGTCGGCACATGCTGGCTGTCATCGAAGGCGCGATCATCACGGCGAAGTCGCATCGGGAGCCGCAGCTCCTGGTCGATAGTCTGAGGCATTTCCGGCGCTACGTGGAGATGCTGCTGGGAGTGAAATAGCTAATTCAAAAGGGTCTTTTTTTTGACCTAAATACTAAACCGACCAGTCGGTTTTTATCAATGGCACATTAAGCCAACAACAAGCGAGGTGGATCATGAGTACAGCAACACTGACAACAACTACGCGTCACCAAACCGGTTCGCGCTGGTTTGGCATGACCTATGCCCTGACCGGTTACACGATCGGCATGTTCGGCCTGTTCTGGGTTCTTCTGGCAGCCGGCGGTCTCGTGCCGCACGGACTGACTGCATGGCAGATAGGCGACCCGACGGCGGCACTTTTTATCAATGTGCTGCTGGTCGTTCTGTTCGCAACCCAGCACACGATCATGGCACGCCAGTGGTTCAAGGACACCCTCACGCGCGTCGTTCCAAAACACCTGGAACGTGCAACGTTCGTTATCGCGTCCGGCCTGGCCATGACCGCGCTGGTCTGGTTCTGGCAGACCGTACCGGGTGAGGTCTGGAACGTCACGACGCCATGGGCCGTGATCGCACTGCGTGTACTGTACGTCGTCGGCATCGGTTATCTCGTCGGCTCATCGTTCGTGACAAATCACTTCGAGCTGTTCGGGTTGCGCCAGGCGTGGCTGAACTTTCGCGACCAGGCGCATACGCCGGTGAAGTTCAAGCAGGCGTGGATGTATCGTTACAGCCGCCACCCGATGATGCTGGGCCTGCTACTGGCATTTTGGTGTGCTCCCGACATGTCGGCGACACGTTTTGTAATGGCCGCACTGTTGACGTGCTACATCTTCGTCGGCATCCGCTTTGAGGAACGCAGCCTGATACAGGAATTCGGTGACACATACCGAAAATACCGCGAAGACATCGGGTTGTTTTTCACACTGAAGAAATGAGAAAAGGTGCCGGGTTTATTTTCCTGATAAACCCGGCGCTGTCCCATCAACTTTGATTACACGTCCGTAGGAGCGGCTTCCAGCCGCGATTCAAGCACCATGCAAAGTCATCGCGGCTGGAAGCCGCTCCTACGACAGGAAATATTTATGGGTCAGCAGTGAGCCTGACGCCATTCTTTGTGAGGTGATTTACAACAGCCGCAAGAACTCTTCGCGGGTTTGCTGCTGGCTGCGAAAAGTGCCGAGCATGCAGGATGTCGTCATGGTCGAATTCTGTTTTTGTACGCCGCGCATCATCATGCACATATGCTGTGCCTCGATGACGACGCCGACACCCTGCGCCTGGATTGAATTGTCGACGCACTCAGCAACCTGTTTGGTCAACACTTCCTGGATCTGCAGGCGGCGTGCAAAGTAGTCGACGATGCGGGCGATTTTTGACAGGCCGATGACTTTACCCTGCGGGATGTAGGCAACGTGGCATTTACCGATGAACGGCAGCATGTGATGCTCGCATAAAGAGTACATCTCGATATTGCGAACAATGACCATCTCATCGGTATCACTGGTAAAAACGGCTTTGTTGATCAGATCATCGAGATTCTGCCGGTAGCCGCCGGTGATGAAATCCATCGCCTTGGCCGCGCGCCTGGGTGTATCGACGAGTCCCTCGCGTTGCGGGTCTTCGCCCAGGGCTACGAGGATCGCACGATAAGCGTCGGTCATTTGCTGAATATTTTTGTCGTTCTCAGACACGTCATGGTCCCTTGTTCTTCAGTTAGGTTTATTTTACGGCGAGTTGGCCTGCCGGCAACCGATCAATTTTACCGGGTGACCGAAATGAGGTCGCCCCGCTCGCCCGGTCCCGATTCATGACTGTATTCACGGGTATATATTAAGAGTCATCGCCTCGGCGAAGCGGGCTATCGTCGGATATTCGAACAGGTTGATCAAGGGTACGTCGATATTGAGCTGGTCTCGGATGCGGGCGATCACGCGGGTCGCGAGCAGTGAGTGTCCACCCACGGCAAAGAAATCGTCATGTACGCCGAGCGTCTCCAGCTGTAATACATCGGCCCAGATCGCCAGCAATTCGGCTTCCAGGTCGCTGCCCGCCGGCACGGGCCGTGCGGTCGGTTCGCGGTCGAAGCCCGGTGCCGGCAATGCGTCATGCGCCACCTTGCCATTGGCATGACGCGGGAGTTCAGCGAGCCATTCGATTGCCTGCGGCAGCATATAGGCCGGCAATCGATCCGCCAGTGCATCACGCAGCGTGGCAATATCCGGCCGCTCGTCTGTCGCGGCAACGACATACGCGACCAGCCACGGGTCGCCGTGCCGCTCGACGACCCTGACCGCACAAGCGGAAATTCCGGCCAATGCGGTGAGCGCCGCTTCGATTTCGCCCGGTTCGACGCGGTAACCGCGAATATTGATCTGCTCGTCTTTGCGTCCGATATGGATAATCCGGCCGTCCGGCAAGCGTCGGCCGATGTCCCCGGTGCGCAGCATCGGACCCGGGCCGAAACGCCCGGCCGTCTGTTCCGGTTGCCGCCAGTAGCCCGGCGACAGGCCCGCGCCCGACAGCACGATCTCGCCCCACCACCCCGGTTCGCCGTTGTCGTCCACGAGTTCGACATCAAGGCCCGCGACCGCAGCACCGACCGGTGCCGACTGGCCGACAAACCGGGTGTCCTGATCGGCATGAAACTGCAGGGCCAGCGTCGACTCGGTCAGACCCAGGCCGTTGATGAAGCGTGTCCGACAGGTAAAGCGCGAACGATACAGCTCGAAGTCCGAACGACGTACGGGCTCGCCACCGAGCACGACCAGCCGCACGGCCGACAGGTCGTGGCTGCAATTCAGTTCACCACCAAACAAATAACGGTACAGTGACGGCGCCGCATGCACGACCGTGATGCCGTCGGTGACCATCGCATCGACCAGTGCCGTGCTATCGGCCAGACCACTTTCTCGCACGTCATACAGACAGACCGTCGCGCCGTTCAGCAATGCGCCGAAGATATCCTGAATGGAAGCATCGTAGGCAAAGCTCGACAAACCGCTCAACCGGTCTGCCGGGTCGAGATTCAGTGCCCGCGTATAGCGACCAACCTGGGTTACGACACCTCGATGGGTTTGCATGACGCCTTTGGGAGTGCCGGTAGAACCGGATGTGTAGATGATACAGGCCAGGGCATCGGGTTCGATCGTAACCGGCGGATCGTCGACCGTTGCTTCACCGTCGAGTTCGATAACCGGCAACGGCGACAGCGCACGAATCTGATCTCTGTCAGAGAGATTGGTCACGATGGCACCAAGGTCGGCGTCTTTAATCAGCGCAGCCAGTCTTGCCTCAGGCCACGACGGATCGAGCGGCACCCAGGCGCAACCGGCCTTGAGAATGCCGAGCAAGCCGACAACCAGCGTTGCCTCGGGGACACACATCAGGCCGATGCGCGGCACGTCCGGGTCCGGGGTCAATTCCAGTGACAGCAGGCGTGCCGCTATCGCGTTGGCCTGTTCATTCACGGCGCCGTAGCTCAGCGCATCATGGGTTGTGCGCACGGCAATAGCTCTTGGCGCGCGCTGTGCCTGTGCGACGAAGCGAGTCACAATGTCACCCGTCCAGTCTGCCGGTTCGGCCGGTTCCGGCTCGGCCAACTCCGGCTTGACCAGCGATGGCAGCGCGTTCAACTGCAGCTCCGGTTCGGCGACGAACGTCTCGAGCAGTTGCACGTAGTAATCCGCCAGTTCGACAATCGTGGCTTCGGCAAACAGGTCTGAGTTGTATTCGAGATGGGCAAACAATCCGCGTGGTGATTCGGAAAGACTGATCGTCAGATCAAACTTTGCCAGACCGCGATCGATGCCGACCGGTGTCGCCTCGAGCGCATCAAAACCGGCTGCCTGCACCGGTTCGTTGTGCAGGTTAAACATGACCTGGAAGATCGGCGTGCGCCCGGTGTTGCGCTCCGGGCGCAGTTCATCGACCAGTTTTTCGAACGGCAGATCCTGATGCGCATAGGCATCGAGCGCCGACTTGCGCACGCGCGCGAGCAACTCGCGAAAAGTCGGATTACCGTCGAGCCGGGTGCGCAGCACGAGCGTGTTGATGAAGAAACCGATCAGGCCTTCGAGTTCGGTTTGCGCGCGCCCGGCAATGGGTGTGCCGATAACGACATCGTGCGTGCCGGCGTAGCGACCGAGCACGACCGCGAACGTCGCAATCAGAACCATGAACAGCGTGCTGTCTTCGTCGCGTGCCAGCGCATTGACGGCAGCGGTCAGCTCGGCTGTCAGGCGCCGCGAGACCCGCGCACCACGATGCGACTGGACGGCCGGACGTGGCCGGTCGGCCGGCAGTTCGAGCAACGGCGGCGCGCCGTCAAGGTGTGTGCGCCAGTAAGCAACCTGCTTCGCCAGTTCCGTGCCGGTCAACCGGTGTCGTTGCCAAACCGCATAGTCAGCGTATTGCACCGACAGCGGCGACCAGGACGGCGACTCACCACGACACAACGCGTTGTAAGCCGCCGATAATTCATTGAACAACACGGACAGCGACCAGCCGTCGGCGATGATGTGATGAATAACGATCAACAGCGCCTGCTCAGGCGTCTCGCCATCGATGACATCGGTCTCGATGACATGCACGCGCATTAACGGGCCGGTCGCGAGATTGAACGGTTGTTTCGCCAGACCGTTTAACCGGGGCTGCAATTCAGCATCCCTGGCCAGTTTCGTGACCCCGATTGTGATCGACGAGCACTCGTCGATATGCTGGTATGGCTCACCGCCGTCGGCCCGGAAGGTCGTGCGCAGGACTTCATGCCGTGTAACGAGTGCCTGCAGGGCCGTTTCGAGCGCGGTGCGGTCGAGTTCGCCGACCAGGCGCAAACACCACGCCAGGTTATAGGTACTGCTGCCCGGTTCGAGCTGATCGAGAAACCACAGCCGCTGTTGCATCAGGGAGGCCGGTGCCTGAACACGCAGACTCTCGTCACGCGGCACGAGTCGATTCGCGCGATCGCCCTGCCCCCGATTAGCAAGTGCCAGTTCGAGTGCGCGCCGGTCCGTGTCGTCCGATGCGAGCAGGCCGGCCAGGCCGGCGACAGTTGGCTCGTCGAACAACGCACGCAACGGGAGTTCGACAGCCAGGACATCGCGAATACGCGCAACCAGTTGCGTCGCGAGCAGCGAGTGGCCGCCGCTATCGAAGAAGTTTGCGGTGACGCCAACTTCAGGCAGTCCGAGTACGTCAGCGAACAGACCGGCCAGCGCGGCCTCCAGCGGCCCGCTCGGTGCAACCGGATCCGATGCGGTGTGCGCGGCGGTCGGATCCGGCGCCGGCAGCCGCTGCCGGTCGATCTTACCGTTCGGTGTCAGTGGCAATGCATTGAGCTCGATGAACAGTGACGGCACCATCACGGCCGGCAACCGGTTGCGTAATGCATGCTGTAACGCCTTGCCCTCGAATGTCTTGCCCTCGAATGTCTTGTCTTCGAGTGCACTCTTTGCACGCACGACATAAGCAACGAGTCGTTCGTCATTGAGTGTGACGGCTGCCGCGCTGATTCCGGGCAACGCATTCAGTGCCGCCTCGATCTCGCCCAGTTCGATACGAAAACCGCGCAACTTGACCTGCCGGTCCATGCGCCCGAGCAATTCAAGCCTGCCGTCGTTGCGCATCCGCGCCCGGTCACCAGTTCGATAAAGCCGGGCACCGGGAAGCAATGGATCGGCAACGAATCGCTCGGCGGTCAGGTCGGCACGTTCGTGATAACCCTCCGCCAGGCCGTGTCCGCCGATATACAGTTCACCGACGACGCCGACCGGCACCTCGCGCATGCCGGCATCGAGTACCCGGGTCGTCGTATTTGCGATCGGCCGGCCGATCGTAACCGGCGCCGATGCTGCCGTTATCCGCTCACAAGTCGACCAGATCGTCGTCTCGGTCGGGCCGTACAGATTCCACAACTCGTCACCGCATTCGAGCAACTGCCGGGCGAGCCCGCAATCGAGTGATTCGCCGCCGCACAGGATGCGCAGATCCGGCGCGCCGGTCCAGCCGGCGCTGAGCAGCATGCGCCAGGTCGCCGGTGTCGCCTGCATGATCGTCGGCCTGCAATCCCGGAACAACGCATCAAGCGCATGGCCATCGGCGGCAGTCTCGGCCGGTGCGATGCACACGGTTGCGCCGACGGTCAGCGGTAACAGCAGTTCGAGAACGGCAATGTCGAAACTCAACGTCGTGACGGCGAGTAACCGGTCGCCTTCGCTGAGTCCGGGCTCACGCGCCATGCTCAACAGGAAGTTCACGACACCACGGTGCCCGATGTGCACACCCTTTGGTGTGCCTGTCGATCCCGACGTGTAAATCAGGTAGGCGAGCGATGCATCCAAGCCAACATCTTTGGGCTCGACACCTTCAGGCATGCATTCAACCACCGGCATGCGGATCTCGGCAATGCGTCCGTCGTCCGTCAGCAGGATGATCGCGCCGTCGAATCCCGGCAAAGTATCGATCAGGTCGGCCTGCGTGATCAGGATGCCGGCACCCGAATCGTCGAGCATGTGGCGAATGCGCTCGGCCGGATAGGTTCGATCGATCGGTACGTAAGCGGCGCCGGACTGCAGGACGCCGAGCACCGACGTCATCATGACCGGCGCGCGTTCGGTACAAATCGCGATGAACGGATTGGCTGCCCGCGGCAACAGCTCGACGAGACACTCGGCCAGGGAGGCCGCGCGCGTATCGAGTTTCCGGTAAGTCCATGTTTGACCTTCGAACTCGAGTGCAATGGCATCCGGCGTCCGCTGCACCTGCCCGGTGATCAGGCCGTGTACGGTTAACGATTCATTGTATTCGACTGAGTTTGATGTCGTTTTGCCACCAGGCTCATCGCGCTGCTCCGCCGACAGCAAGTCGAGTTTATTAATCGACTGCTCAGGACATTTTACGATTTCGTGTAACAACGTCTCATAGCTGCCGGCCAGACGATCGATTGTCTCGGCGTCGAACAGATCCGTGTTGTATTCGAAATTGACCCACAACTCGCCTTCGTATTCATGCACCGAGGCGGTCAGTTCGAACTTGGCCGTCTCGACCGGACCTGCATCACCCGGCCTGACCGCAATACCGCGAATCGGCTGCGCCTCCCAGGGTGCGTTCTGCAGAATGAACATCGTCTGAAACAACGGTGACCGCCCCTGGTCACGCACCGGCTGCAGTGCCTCGACGAGTTTTTCGAACGGCAACTCCTGGTGCGCGAATGCGGCCAGCGTCGAACGGCGCACGCGGGCGAGTAGCTCGAGAAATCCCGGCCGACCGGACAGATCCGTACGCAACACGAGTGTATTGACGAACAGCCCGACGAGTCCCTCGAGTTCGGTACGCCGCCGGCCGGCAATCGGTGAACCGACACAGATGTCATCCTGTCCGGTATAACGCGACAACAAGACGTTGAATGCCGCGAGCAACACCATGAACAGCGTGCATGAATTTTCTCGAGCCAGTGCATTAAGTGCCGTTGCCAGCTCGGCCGGCATGACGCACGTCCGGCGACTGCCGTTGTATGTCTGGCGCGGCGGGCGGGGCCGGTCCGTCGGCAATGGCGTGTCGGCCGGCGCACCGGCCAGTGCGGCGCGCCAGAATTTCAGTTGCCGCTCTAGTTCCGGACCGTCGAGCCAGTTGCGTTGCCAGATCGTGTAATCGGCATATTGCACCGGCAGATCAACCAGCTGTGGCGTCTCATCGGCGGCCAGTGCATCGTAGGCGGCGGCCAGGTCGCTGAACAGAACACCCGATGACCAGGCATCCGACACGATATGGTGACAAAGCAACAGCAACAGATGTTCATCGGTGGCGATCTGCACGACGTGCACGCGAAACAGCGGACCCGTGGCAAGTTCGAACGGCACGGCGGCCAGCTCCGCGACTCGAACGCGAAGCGACTCGGGGCTCAGGTCGGCAAATTCATGCCACTGCACCGGTACCGCAAGATCGGCCGCGATAACCTGCATCGGTTCATCGGTGCCCTCACTATTATCCCATCTGTCACCAAGTGAAAAAGTCGTGCGCAACGATTCGTGTCGCGCGACAACGAAGTCGACGGCCTCCTGCAGGGCGGCGCGATTCAGCGGGCCGGTCAGGCGAACCGGCAGGCGAATCGTGTAGGCCGTGCCCGGCCCTTCGAGCTGGTCGAGGAACCACAAGCGCTGCTGCGCAAAGGACAACGGAAATTCGTAACGCTCGGTTTTCATGAACGGCGATGACTCTGTCGCGAGATGCGAGTCAGCTCGGGAACCGATCCGTCTTGTCGAATCGAATCGATTGCTGCCGCAAGGCCGGCGACGGTCGGCGCGTCGAAGAGGCTTACCAGCGGTACTTCGAGCGCCAGTTGGTCGCGGACACGGGCAATAACCCGGGTCGCCAGTAACGAATGACCGCCGAGCGCGAAGAAGTCGTCGTGGACACCGATCGTATCGAGCTGCAGCAGATCACCCCAGATCGACAATAGTTCGGCCTCGAGTTCAGTGCGCGCGGGTGTCGCTGTGGGTTCATTTGTGCGCGATGGCCCGCGCATTGGCACGGGCAATTCCGCCCGCGCCAGCTTGCCGTTTACTAGTCGCGGCAACGCATCGAGAGTATCGATCGTCTGCGGCAACATGAAAGGCGGCAGCCGATCGGCTAGCGCGGCGCGCAAATCATCTGCACATAGCTCGACTCCGCACTCCGCCACCACGTAGGCGGCCAGCCGCATCTCGCCATCGTCATGGCCGGTCTGTTGCCAGACCCGTGCCGCGCTGTCTGCGACACCCGGCAATCTGCTCAGCGTCGCCTCGATTTCACCAAGCTCGACACGGTAGCCGCGCACATTGACCTGCCCGTCACGGCGACCGGCGAAGACGATCTGACCGTCGGGTGTTCGGTAACCGAGATCACCGGTACGCAGACTCGGACCGGGACCGAACCGCTCCGTATCGCCAGCTGCCTGTCCCCAGTATCCCGGTGACAACCCAGACCCGGTCAATACAATCTCACCGATCCAGCTCGATTCACCCGACTCATCGACCAGATCGACGCTAAGCCTGCCGACAGCCGTGCCGACCGGCACATATTGCCCGTGCAACTGCGTGTCGTGATCTGCGATGAATTGCAGCGCAACCGTTGACTCGGTCAACCCGAGTCCGTTGACGAACCGTGCCGTGCGCGTGAAATGCTTTCTATACAACTCGAAGTCTGAACGGCGCACGACCTCACCGCCGAGCACCACAAAGCGTACCGACGACAGATCGGGTGCGCCAGGCATCCCGGCGCCGAGCAGGTAACGGTAAAGTGACGGTGTCGCATGGATGACCGTCACCGCACCGTCCGCGAGCCGATCGACGACGGCCGACGCTTCAGCCAGGCGCTGGCCACTGCCGTGTATCGGCAGCGGGCACACCGACGCGCCGTTCAACAAGGCGCCGAAAATATCCTGGATGGCCGCGTCATAGGCATAGCCCGATAAGCCGCTGAGCCGATCGGCTGAACTCAATTGCAGCGTCTCGCTGTATCGCCCGATCTGGGTCACGACACCGGCATGCGTTTGCCGGACACCCTTAGGTAAACCGGTCGAGCCCGACGTATAGATGATGCACGCCAGCGCATCGGCAGCGATGGCGATGCCCGGATCGGCGGCACTGTTCTTATCGCGGGTGTTTGCATCGATCTCAATCAACGGCAACGGCGACACGCGCAACCCGTGCGCCTGTTCCCGATGCGCGGGATCGGTCACGATCGCTGCCAGGTCCGCATCGGCGGCAATGGTCGCCAGGCGGGCCGAGGGCCAGGCAGGATCGAGTGGCACCCAGGCACAACCAGCCTTCAGGATGCCGAGCAGCCCGGCCACGAGCCGCTCATCGTAAGCGCACAACACGCCGATGCGTGGTGCATCCGGATCCGGCCCTTGCGATAACAATAGAGGCAATGCCAACAGTTGTTGTGCCACGCCGTTCGCAGCTTCGTTCAACGCCTGGTAACTCAGAGTCGTATCGACCGTGCGCACGGCAATGGCCTGCGGCGCACGGCGTACCTGCGCGACAAACTGCTCGACGAGATTGCCCGACCAGTCCGTTGCCGTGACCGGCGGCGGCAACGCACCAAACCCGCTTAACCGCACGCTGACATCGCGGGCCACCGTCGTCAGTATCGATTCGTAGTAACGGGCAAATTCATCGATCGTCTGCGCATCGAACAGGTCCGGGTTGTAGCCGAAACCCAGTTGTAACTCGTCATCACTCTCGCCCTCGCCCTCACCCGCGCAATGGGCAACATGAACGCTGAGATCGAATTTTGCCGCAGCGTTGCTGACTTCGATCGATTCGACCAACAGGCCGTCGGGGGCAAAAGGCTGCACCGGCTGATTGTGAACCGTGAGCATGACCTGCACGACCGGGTTGGCACTGCGGCTGCGTTGCGGACGCAATACTTCGACCAGTTTCTCGAACGGCAGATCCTGGTGTGCATAGGCATCGAGCGCCGTTTGCTTGACGCGTCCGAGCAATTCACGAAACGTCGGGTTGCCGGCCACGGACGTACGCAACACGAGCGTGTTGATGAAGAAACCGATCAGGCCCTCGAGTTCCGTCCGGCTGCGCCCGGCTATCGGCGTGCCGATGACGACGTCGGTCGTGCCTGCATGATGTGCGAGGGCAACATCGAATGCCGCGACCAACACCATGAACAACGTACAACCCTCGTTACGACCGAGCTCATGGATGGCTGCCGTCAATTCGGCGGGAAGCGTCATTTGATGCCAGGCGCCCGCGTGCGTCTGGATGGCCGGACGCGGTCGGTCGGTCGGCAACTCGAGTAACGCCGGCGCATCGGCGAGTTGTTCGCGCCAGTACGTAATTTGCCGTGACAGTTCCTCGCCCGCCAGCCAGTCACGCTGCCAGGCCGTATAGTCGGCGTACTGCACCGGCAACGCCGGGCGCTCCGGTGACTCGTCGCGTCGATATGCGTTGTAGGCCTGTGACAGTTCTGCAAACAGTACCGACATTGACCAACCGTCGGCGATCAGGTGATGGATGACGAGCAACAGGATGTGCCGGTCGGGTTCGCACTCGAGCATGTGCACGCGCAACAGCGGGCCCGACTCCAGGTCGAACGGTAGCGCGATGAGTTCTTCCAGGCGCCGGGAAATCTGCTTCTCCGCAGCGGCTTGGAGGTACTCGATGCGCACGGGCAGGTGCGCGGCGACACATTGCTGCGGTTCGCCTTCCGGCGCATGGAAAGTCGTGCGCAGGCTGTCATGACGCGCAACAAGCGCATCGACGGCACGTGACAGGGCCGTGCGATCCAGCGCGCCGGTCAGACGTGCCGACCAATGCAGGTGGTACGCCGGGCTGTTCGGTTCCAGTGCCGCGAGGAACCAGAGTCGTTGCTGAGTCAATGAAACCGGCTGCGGCCCGGCCGCATCGTGGTGCGCCGGACGCAAGGGCGGCGGTGCGGTACCGGTCTGTCGATCGAGGGCTGCGACGAGTCCTGCAATCGTCGGGTCTTCGAACAGCACGCGCAGCGGCAGTTCGACATCGAGCACATCACGGATGCGCGAGACGAGTTGTGTCGCGAGTAATGAATGACCACCGAAATCGAAAAAGCTGTCATGCACGCCGATATCACTGCATCCGAGTACATCCCGATACAGTTCGAGCAGAACCGCTTCGATCGGTCCGGCCGCCGCGCCCGAACCGATCGATGTGGCCGCACCCCACACACCCTGCTCCGGTGGCGGCAGGCGATGTCGATCCAGCTTGCCGTTGGGCGTCATCGGCAATGCATCGAGTTCGATAAACAGTGACGGCACCATGTAATCCGGCAGCACACCACGCAACGATGACCGCAACGTGTCGATATCGAGCGGCTCCTGAGCCGGAACGATATAGGCAACCAGGCGCCGGTCATTATTTTCGTCATCGACAACGACAGCGACGGCGGCAACCTGAGACTGACGCGACAGCGCTGCCTCGATATCACCGGGTTCGATTCTGAAACCACGCAGTTTGACCTGCCGGTCCATGCGCCCGAGCAGGACCAGCGTGCCGTCGCTGCGATAGCAGGCACAGTCACCGGTACGGTACAACCGGCCACCGGGCACGCCAGAATTAATGACGAAGGGGTCGGCAACGAATCGTTCTGCCGTCAGGTCCGGCGCGCCGATATAACCGGCCGCAACGCCCGCACCGCCGATACAGAGCTCCCCGGGAACGCCGGGCGGCACGAGGCGTAATTCGGAATCACAAACATAAACACGACTGCCGGCGAATGGCTGACCGATCGGCACGGAACCTTTGTCCACGGCCAACGCATTCGGTTTGCCGGGCATTTCGTAGTACGTGCTGTCGATCGTCGTCTCGGCCGTGCCGTAAGAATTAATGATGCGTGTGTGCGGGCCGGCGACCGCCTTGAGCGCCGCATATTCGGCACCATGCCAGGGCTCGGAACCGACGATGATGAGGCGCATGAACGACAGGTCTGCATCTGCCTCGTTGCGCCGCAACGTTGCGAGATGAGTGAGCAATGTGCGCATGACAGCCGGCACGAACTCGGCGCAGGTCACATGCCCGTCACGCAACAGCGCATACAATCGCGCCGGTTCGAGCAGATCAAACCGTGGACACAACACGAGACGGCCGCCGGAACACAGCGCACGAACCCAGTCGCCGCTGAAGACATCGAACGAAAAGCCCGCCATCTGCAGATGGCGGTCCGCTGCAGTCAGGCCATAGGATTCGATCCACGCGCCACAGATTGCCGCAAGATTGCCGTGCGTCACGGCGACGGCTTTCGGCGTGCCGGTCGAACCGGACGTGAACAGGGCATAAGCCGGATCCGCAGGTCGCGGCCGCACTGCCGGCCGACTCGCGTTGCACCGTGCAAGGCTGCCGCGATCCTGATCGAGCACAATCGTCGGCACATCAACAAACGACAGCGCCGGCGTGGCCGATGTTTGCGTGATCATGGCGCCGGGCCGTACAACGGTGAACATGTCGGCAAGACGTACTGCGGGATAAGCGGCATCCATCGGCACATAGGCGCAACCCGCCTTCAGCACACCGAGCACCGCGACCAGCAGGTCGGCCGAACGTTCGAGACAGACGGCGATATAGGTTCCGGGCTCGATGCCGAAAGCATGCAACTGGTCGGCAAGCTGGTTTGCCTGCCGCTCGAGTTCACCGTAAGTCAGCCTGTCCTCATTGCATTCGACGGCAACAGCCTGCGGTTGACGATCGACCCGGGCTTCAAACCGTTCGATGACCGATTGTTTTGTGCCCGGCGCGGGCAACGGCGGGTTTAACGTATCGAGTAAGACTGCATGTTCCGTTGCCGGCCATAACGGTAATGCGGATACCGGTGTGTCCACGCCGTCGGTAATTTCTGTCAGCAGGTAATCATAGTGCGTGGCAATGCGATCGATGGTTTCCCGATCGAACAGATCACGATCGTATTCGAAGACGAGATCGAGTCCGTCAGCGCGCTCGCCGATACTCAATGTCAGATCGAACGTCGACACGCCGTGATCCTGCAGGCGGCCGATACGCATCTGCAGGCCGGCCGAGGTCCGCGTCCGGTCGGGAATCGGTGTCATGTTAAACATGACCTGGAATACCGGCGCATGACTCAGCGTACGATCCGGCCGCAACGATTCGACGAGCCGCTCAAACGGCAGATCCTGGTTAGCCTGTGAATCGAGCGTTGCGCGCCGCACACGGGTCAGCAGCTCGCCGAAGGTCGGATCGTCGGCCAGATTCATGCGCAGCGCGACAGTATTGATAAACAAACCGATCATGCCGTCAAGCTCATACCAGGATCGCCCGGCGATCGGCGAACCGACGACGATATCGGCCTGGCCTGAATAGCGGCTCAACAGCACATCGAAAGCGCCGAGCAGGACCATGAATAATGTACAGCGCTGGCTGCGCCCGAATGAACGCAGCCTCTCGGCGCGTTCGCCGGACAACTCTCGCCACAACCAGGCGCCGCGAAACATCTGCTCGGCCGGGCGTGGCCGGTCGATCGGCAGCTCCAGAGCCGGCGGCGCATCGTGCAGCTGCTGTAGCCAGTACGTCAACTGTGCATCGAGTTCGGGCCGCCCGGTATTGTGGCGCTGCCATAGTGCGAAATCTGCATACTGGATTGGCAATTCAGGCAGTGCCGGCTCGCGTCCGCTGGCAACGCAGTCGTACAACGTCGCGAGTTCGTCAAAGAAAATCCCGTTCGATAACCCATCACTGACAATATGATGAATAACGACGAGCAGCAGGCATTTTTGCGGATCGCCCTGCAGCACGTGCAAGCGCAACAGTGGACCACGATCCAGCGCGAACGGGCGGGCGGATAATTCGGCCAGGCGCCGCTGCCATTCCCGCGTATCGCTGCCGTCAATGACTTCACTGCGGATCGGTACCGACTGCTTCGCCAGCACTTCCTGAGCAGGCCGCCCGTCGATCGACACAAACCGTGTGCGTAATGCTTCATGACGTTGCACGAGCTGATCGACCGCCGCCTGCAACACGTCGATATCCAGATCACCGGACAGGTGAATTGTGAACGCGATGTTGTAGGCGGGACTGTCAGGGTCGAGTTCATTCAGGAACCAGAGCCGCTCCTGGGCAAACGACAACGGTACCCGGTCGCCCCGTGCAAATGTGCCGAGCCGCCCGAGTCCGGAGTCATCGGCCGCCGTGACGGCGGCATTCGTAACTGTTGCCAGCAGTTCATCGATATGTCGCGCGACACCGATAACAGTCGGCGCATCGAAAAACTGGGCAAGATCCGGGCTGACATCGAATTGCGCCCGAAGCCTGGCCAACAGTCGCGTTGCCGACAGGGAATGTCCGCCGCTGTCGAAAAAATCGTCATGCAGGCCGACGCGATCAATGCCGAGAATTTCGCGCCACAATCCGGCAACCGCGTGCTCGGTCTCCGTACCCGGCGCAACGAACGGAACCGGTCGATGCTCGTCATCCGCATTCGCCAGGGCCGGATCCGGTAAAGCCTGCAGATCGATCTTGCCGCTCGGCGTCAGCGGCATGCACCCGACCTCGAATAACACGCCGGGCAGCATGTAATCGGGCAAGTGCACCCTCATAAATTTGCTTAACTCATCCGCGGGACCGAGGTCTTCGCCCTGAAAGTTACTAACGAAGCCAATAGCACTCGGTTGCCAGTAACCGACGAGTGCCGGCTCACCGCCGGGCCGCTGACGCAGATCGACGACTGCATCACCAACCCCCGGATGATTGCGCAGGACGGCGGCGATTTCATCCGGCTCGATGCGAAAGCCCCGCAACTTGATCTGCCGGTCCGCACGACCGAGACATTCAATATTTCCATCCGCGCGGTACCGTGCAAGATCACCGGTTCGATACAACAGCTGCCTGGCATCCGGCTGCTCACCGTCGGGTGAAAACGGATCCGTCACGAATTGCGTTGCGTTCAACTCAGGCTGATGCAGGTAACCCGCGCCGAGGCCGGCACCGCCGACATACAGTTCGCCGATGACGCCGACGGGAACCGGCTGCATGAGCGTATCGAGGACATGCGTGCGGACATTGCCGATCGGTTGACCGATCGGCACGATGTTTTCATCCTCGTGCCACACCGACGTATCGAAACAGGTCGCATCCCAGGTTTCCGATGTACCATAGGTGTTCAACAACGTCACACCGGGGCAGGCACGGCGAAATCGCCGCAGTAAATCGGGGCGCAATGGCTCGCCACTGGTAATCCACGAACGCAATCCCGGCAGCCGGTGGCCGAGCCGGGCGTCGATATCAAGCAACGCGGACAGCAGTGACGGCACGACGACGAGATGACTGACCGCCCTGCCCTCGACATGTTCGGCGAGCCGCTCGACCAGGCGCGCCGGGTCTTTGACATCGGCATCGGCAATCACCCGCAGTGCGGCGCCGTGCGTCAGCGGACCGAAAATTTCCCAGACCGAATCGACGAAGTTCGGGCTCGTGCGCAGGCAGAACAGATCGTCGGCCGTGAAACCGTACTCGTGCCACATCCATTCGCAGCGGTTGACGGCGCCGCCGTGCAAGCCGATGGCACCCTTCGGTGTGCCGGTCGAACCGGATGTATACAAGACATAGGCAGCAGTAGCGCCATCGCCCTGCAGCTCGGACAACCCGGCCAAAGCATCGTCGGCTTGTGTCCAGTTCATCTCATTGAGACGAATCGTATCGAGCGTGCCACTGACTGAACGCGGCAGGCGAGCATCGGCAAGGATCATGCGCAGACCGGTTTGCGCAACAATAAACTGCAGGCGCAATGACGGATAGCTCGGATCGAGAGGTACGTAGGCTGCGCCGGTTTGCAGAGTCGCAATAATTCCCGTGATGAGTTCGATGCTGCGGCCCACACCAATCCCGACCACGTCACCCGGACCAATACCCTGCGCACGAAGTTGGCCGGCCAACTGATTCGCGCGCGCAGCCAGTTCACGATAACTGAGCGACACGTCGTCACCGATTAAAGCCGTCGCGTCGGGGCTAAGCGCAACCTGCTGTGCGAAGCGTTCATGCAGCGTCTCCGGCCCGGGCCAATCGTGCTGCGTGGCATTCCAGCCAATGAGCATCTCGCGCCGCTGCCTGGATTCGAGTAATGCCAGGCTGCCGACCGGAGTTTGCGGCCCGATAATAATTCCACGCAACAAGTTGGCGAAGTGCACCGGCAGCGATGCAGCAAATGAGTCGTCAAACCGCGCTGTCGACGAACCGACATAGCCGCGAATGATGCCGTCGTCACCGAAATCCGAAACCGAGAACTCAATGTCCCAGTAAGAACTGCGCGATGTGTTCAGCGTCTCCAGTCCGAACTGCAACCCGCCACCGGACTGCAACCGCTCGAATGCGTCCTCGAATAAAAATAAAACCTGAAACAGCGGATGTTCACCGAAACGGCGCCGCGGCTGCAGCGCCTCGACCACCCGTTCGAACGGAACACCGGCATGCTGTAACGCTGCCAGCGCCGCTACCCGCTCCCGCCCCAACACGTCGGCAAATGACTCATCGCTGCCTACCGCATTGCGGAATGCAACGTTGTTAACGAGACAACCCACCATGTCGCGTGTCGCTTCGGAATCACGTGACGTGACCGGCGAACCGATGACGATGTCTTCCTGACCACAATAACGCGCCAACAAGACGCGAAACGCGGCCAGCAACGTCATGAATAAAGTCGCACTCGACCGACGCGCCAATTCGCGCACACCGTCTGCCGTCGCGGCATCGATGACAAAGCCAACCCTGCGCTGGCTCCCGCGCCACTGATCATCGGCCACAGCCCTGTCTATGGTACGCGACGGCAATGCGGTACGGTCCGGCGCACCGTGCAGAGTGCCGCGCCAGAATTCGAGACTTCGCTCCCAGGCATCGCCGTGCGACTCGGCCCGCTGGCGAATCGCATAGCCACGATACTGCGTCACCGGCGGTGAAATGAGGCTGGTTTCTGCACGGCCGGGCGCTGCGTATCGCGCGGCGAGTTCATCGCGAATGACCCGGATCGACAGGCCATCGGCGATGATGTGATGCGCATTGACGAGTAACTTCGCATGCTGTTTCGACAGGCAATACAGGCGGGCATCGATCAACGGACCGTCGGCCAGCGAATAACTCATGCCGATAGTTTCTTCCGCCGCGGCAAGAAACTGTTTATCGCCACCCGGTTCGTCCAGCCGGACAACCGGAATTGAGACCGGCCTGTGCGGCAAGACGACCTGCCTGACGCCGGCATCGGTCTCGCGAAACACGGTACGCAAAATTTCATGACGTTCGAGTATGACGTTCCACGCTTCCTCGAGCCGCTCGATATCGATGGCACCGTCCAGCGGAATGACGAATTGTTCATTCGAACCGGTCATCGACGGATACAGGTGATTCAGAACCCAGAAACTCTGTTGCTGGAATGACAACGGTGCGTCGCTGTCATCGGGCACGGTATCTTGTTCAATCCCGACGACGGCCGGATCGTCCTGCGAGTAACGCGCGGCAATCGCGGCGTCATGATGCTCGCGCAGGTATTCGCCGAGGCCGGCTACGGTCGGCGCATCGAACAACGCGATGAGCATGACGGCGTCATCGAGCAGGCGCTGCAAGGCGCTCGTCGTGCGCACGGCGGAAATCGAATCGCCACCGAGATCGAAAAAATTATCATGGATACCGATATCGTCGACATTCAATATGTCCTGCCAGAGTGCGGCCAGGTCTCGTTCCAGCGCATCACGCGGCGGCGCGCTCGCAGCGCCGGAACGTTGCACCGGGTCGGGTGCCGGCAGCGCTGCGCGGTCGAGTTTGTGATTACTCGTCAGCGGCAGTTGCTCAAGCTCGACCCAGGCATTCGGCACCATGTATTCGGGCAGGCGTTCAGCCAGCCAGTCGCGCAATTGCCGGTGAGAAGCCGATTCGTCCGGTTGCACATCGATACCGTTACGCCATAACGCCCTATACAACGGTGTGCCGTTCAGCACCGTCTCATCGACACGCGACAGGTACTCGAAGGTTTCGTGCGCTGTGCCGTCAGCCGTGACCGACGTTACTACCCGATAGTTCGGATGGATTGTTGCTGAAGGAGTAACGAACCAGTCGACGTCGATCGTGTCACGCTCGTGCACCGGCACACCGAACCGGTCACCGGTTTCGCCAAGCGGAAAAAATACCGGCAACCACGCGCGCTGGGTACGGCGATAATCTACATCGGTCGCACCGCCGGTCGTGACGACCGTCCAGACGAGATAACCGTCCAGACGCGCATCACGCTCGATCGTCAGGCGGGCACCGCCACGCGATGTGTCAGCCAGTTCGGTCGTAAAGTCGAGATCCTCGAAGACATGTGCGTCGGAAATGATTGCCGTCTCAGGCAACGCGCTGACGCACAGCCGGATATCGAAACGTCGGCCGAGCCGATCGAAAACCTGCTCGGCATAACGACCGGCCACGGGACCGAAGGCCGGGTTGTCGGCCAGTTCCGCGGGCAACTCAACGGCCGCAATCATGGTTTTACAACGCGCCGGTGCCGGCACACAGCCGGGCGCAAAATGGCGCCGCGCGCTGTTCCAGATCGGCACGATACCGTCGGCGCTGCCGATGTTGCCGATGATGCCCTGCGTGCAGACATCGACACGCTCGGGCAGATCGAGCGAAGCGATATCACCGTGCATGACGATGATCCGGTCCGCGAGGCCCTGTTCATTTATGAACGCACGTGCCTTGCGATATGCCTCGTCGAGTACTTCGACTGCATACACTTTCCGGGCACCGGCATCGATGCACAGACGCGCCAGCAGCGCGTGTTCACCCGTACCGATATCGAGCACGACCTTGTTGCGCACCGAACGGTCGAAGGCATCGCGATAACTCGCGAGTCGTTCGGCTTCCGAACTCATCAGGTCGTAGAGGAATGCGTCATATAACTGATAAGGCCCGACCGATGGCCAGAACTCGGGCTGTGTGGACGGCCGCTGCTCGGCATGCGGCACGACATAGCCAACCAGGCGCGGTTCACCGCCATGCTCGGCATTCAAGGTGACGGCTGCGTCGTCGAGCGCCGGATGCCCGCGCAAGGCCGCCGCAATCTCACCCAGCTCGATCCGGTAGCCACGCAACTTGACCTGGTCATCCGTGCGACCGAGAAACTCCAGGTCGCCGTGGTTCGTCAGGCGCGCCCGGTCACCGGTTCGATACCATCGTGTGGCCTGATGACCGGCCAGTGTCATGCCGACAAACCGTTTGCTGGTTTGTTCCGCCGAGCCAATATAGCCGCGGGCAACGGAAGGCCCGCCGACAAACAATTCACCGGGCCGGCCGGCGGGTACCGGCAACCAGTCCTCGTCGACAATCGCCAGTTCAGCATGCGCCAGTGGCCGACCAACAATAGTCGTGGCACGTGTGCCGCAATCTGCGCACTGATATTCCGCGAAAGTCAGTTGCCCGGCCGCCTCGGTGATCGCATATGTGTTGACGATGCGCGGCCCATCGTCACCGTGCCGCGCAAACCAGCGCTGCAGCGCGCCCGTGTCGATCGCCTCCCCGCTCAGCACGATGCAGCGGATCGCCGTGGCTACGAGTGCCTCGAATGCATCAGCGAAAAAGTTTTGCCGAAATGCGGATGGCGTCTGGCTGACGATCGTCACATTCTCGGCACGCACGAGGTCGAACAGGCGCGCGGGATCGGTGCGCATTTCGGGCGGCACGATGACAAGGCGGCCACCGTGACGCAATGCGCCCCAGATTTCCCAGACTGAAAAGCCGAATGAAAACGGATGAAATGCCGTCCAGACATCGTCGGCGTCGATGTCGAGGCAGACACCGATGTCGTCGAACAGGGGCGTGAGATTGCCGTGCGTGACCATGACGCCTTTCGGTGCGCCGGTCGAACCGGATGTGAACATGACGTAACACAGGTCATCGGCTGCGACAGGCAGGTGCGGATCGTCACAACGCGTTGCCATGGCTGACTCGTCATCCGCAAACACCAGTCGCGCCGCATGCCTGGGCAGATCGGCAGCCGTCACACACTGTGTGATGATGACGGCCGGTTCGGCCCGCTCGATGATCTGCGCCAGCCGATTGACCGGCAGGCCGGGATCCAGAGGCACATACGCCCCACCGGCCTTCATGATGCCGAGCATCGCGGCGATCAGTTCCACCCCAGGCGGCAGGTGCAGGCCGACACGAACTTCTGCGCTAACGCCCGACTCGATCAGCGTATGTGCAAACCGGTTTGCCAGCACATTCAATTCGCCATAGGTCCGGTGGCGCTGGTCCCGATGGTCGGCAAGCGTCAACGCGACGGCATACGGCCGGCTCGCGGCATGACTCTCGAATGACTCGTGTAACAACATGGTCTGACCCGACACCCGGGGCCTACACTACGGCCCGACACTCGAGGCCGATGACCGGCGGGTTGTCGAGATATTCCCGCCAGTAGTCGGCGCCGTACTTCGCGAGGCCGGCCGGATCGAGCGCCAGCGGATGCCATGTGATCGAGCCGAACCCGGCATCGCTCAATGCATTTTCATAGGTCTGGCGGGCGAAGTAATGGCCGTGGAACTCGAACAACTCACGACCGGAAACCATGTAGTAAGTAATTCTCGAGCCGTCCATGCGTGGCTGTTCGACGGTCTTGTTAAAGCCGTATTGCTCATAACCGACATACCGATCGGGCGGTTGATCCGGATTTTCGTTAAGCGTCACGAAGCGGCCCGCAGCGGGCAAATGGCGCCTGATGTTACGGCACATGCTCGCAAGATCGTCAACGTCCGGCGCATAGTGCAGCAGGTATGCCGCGACAACGATGTCGAACTGACCGAAGTCGCCGAGGTCGCGCACATCCGCGCAATGAAATTCAATTCCCTGCGGATCGTCGCGCTCGCGTTTCCCGGCCAGGCGAATCATCTCGCTCGAAATATCGACACCGACGACACGCTCTGCCCCGAGCGCCTTCAGGCGACGTGAATAAAAACCTTCACCACAAGCCAGGTCCAGCACGGACTTGCCGCGCACATCGCCGATGAGCTGCAAAAAGGTATAGGCCTCGATGTACGAACGCAGCGGCGATGATTTCGACCGCCGGTATTGATCTGCGATGGCATCGTACTGGTTTGTCATCAGCCGGCCGCACGACCTTCGGACCATGTCGCGATCAGCGCACGACATTCATCCGCAAGACACCCGCCCTCGAGATGCAACGACTCATGCACACCCGGCACGACAGCCAGTTCGTTACCGGTAACGGCGTTCATGTCGGCAATCGCGGCACCATAAATCACCTGCGTAATGCCCGCGTAGTGGCAGGCTGTCAGGCACATCAGGCATGGCTCGACCGTCACGTACAAAGTACAGTCACTCAGATCCAGCCTGCGCAACTGGCGACAGGCCTCGCGGATCACGCGCATTTCGGCATGTGCCGTGATATCGAGATCACCGATCACGGCGTTATTCAGCGTCGCAAGGATGGTTGGCTTATCCGGTGTATCACCACTGACCAGGCAGGCGCCAACCGGCGGCTCGCCGGCGAGCATGCCACGCCGCGCGGCTTCCAGTGCCGTGCGCATGAAACCCTCGTCATCACTTATCCGGGCCTCAGTCATCCGGACCCCGGTAGATACAACCCGATGTGCAGGTCTCGTTGATCACGACCTGCGACAACGGCGGCAGTTCGGGTTTCAGCCGATCCCAAATCCATTTCGCCAGTACTTCGCTGGTCGGATTTTCCAGACCCGGGATGTCGTTCAGATAGTGATGATCGAGCTGCTCGTATAATGGCGCGAACGCTTTTTTGATGTCGCCGTAATCCATGATCCAGCCGGACTCCGGCTCGATATCGCCGCTGACGTAAATCACACCCTTCCACGAATGCCCGTGCAGCCGGCGACACTTGTGTCCCGGCGGAACGTTCGGCAACAAATGTGCCGCTTCGAACATGAACTCTTTATATATCTCCACACAGGCCTCCAGCCCAACCCGTCCGTGCGCGGGGGTCTCGCAAAGCAGCTTCAGTGGCAGGGCCGTTCCCGGAGGTGCCGACGCTTCTTCTGTCGCCGTTATCGTCCGGCCGCGGCCGGAGGTGCTATTTTGCATCAGCGGCGGGGCCGCGGCCACCGCACGGCGGCGCCATGACGCCCGCCGGCCATAATTTGGACGACCGGTGACGGTCGGGATACCATGCGGCCTCAATGAACGGATATAAATGAACTAACATGGAACAACCTGCTGATATAAAAACAATAAGCATCATCGGTGGTACCGGCGCACTCGGCACCGGCCTGGCCAGGCGCTGGGCCCGCGCCGGCTACCGGATCGTCATCGGATCGCGCAAGGCGGAAAAGGCCGTCGACTCAGCGGCCGCGCTGATCGAAACCCTGCCGGATGCTGCCATTGAGGGGCTGCAGAATCGTGCGGCAGCCGCGGCCGGCGATATCGTCGTGCTGACCGTGCCGTTTGCACACCAGCGCCCGACCCTCGAGGACATACGCGGCGAACTGGCCGGAAAAATTCTCGTCGATACGACCGTACCGCTCGTACCGCCGAAGGTCGCGCGCGTGCAGATGCCTGCCGAGGGGTGCGCGGCACTGATCGCACAGGAAATCGTCGGTGCAGATGTCATCGTTGTCGCTGCGTTCCAGAATGTCGCCGCCGACCTGATGGCGTCCGATGCCGAGATGGCCTGCGACGTGCTGGTTGCCGGCGACAAACTCGCGGCTCGCGAGGTCGTCATTCAACTTGCCGAACAGGCAAAATTTTCTGCCTGGCATGCCGGACCGCTGGCCAATTCGGCGGCGATGGAGGCATTGACGTCGGTGCTGATTTTTATCAACAAGCGCTATCCCGGCAGTCACGCGGGCGTCCGCATGACCGGGATTTCTACAACCTGAGTCGAGTCCGATGAAGCCGAAACCGGCGCTGTCTTTGTTCCCGGTCACCGGGTTACCGTTCATAGAGCCGGGCTGCGACCTCGCCGCACTCATCATCGAACATCTCGGCAAGAACAGACTGAAACCACAGGACGGTGATATCGTCGCGATCGCACAAAAAATTGTGTCGAAAGCCGAAGACCGCCTGGTCAACCTGAAAGACATCGAGCCTTCGGCCGAGGCTCGCCTGCTGGCCTATAGCGCCGACAAAGACCCGCGGCTCACGGAACTGATCCTGCGCGAATCGACACGCATTGTGCGTGATACGCCCGATGTCCTGATCGTCGAGCATCGCACCGGGCTCGTGCTGGCCAATGCCGGCATCGATCGGTCGAACGTGCAGGGTGATGACGACACGGTACTGCTGCTGCCCGAAGATCCGGACGCATCGGCACGCCGGCTGAAAGAAACCCTCGACGCACACTTCGGCATCCGGCTCGGCGTACTGATCACCGACAGCGTCGGCCGGCCGTGGCGACTCGGCACAACCGGTATTGCTATCGGCTGTGCGGGTCTGGAGGCGCTGAATGACATGCGCGGACGACAGGACCTGTTCGATCGTGTGCTGCAAGTTGCCGAAGTGGCGACGGCCGACTGCGTCGCCGGCGCGGCTACGCTGCTGATGGGCGAAGGTGCCGAGGCCGTCCCGCTGGTACTAGTGCGCGGGCTTAATGCCGGTGAATCGAATCAATCGGCAAAAACGATCGTGCGTTCCGCAGACGACAACCTGTTCCAGTGACGTCGATCAAAGGCAAGGTCGTCGCGCTAACTGGCGGCGTCGGCGGCGCAAAGCTCGTTCTCGGCCTGAGCAAGGTCCTGGATACCTCGCAACTAACTGCGATCGTCAACACGGGCGATGATTTCGAGCACCTCGGCCTGCCGATCTGCCCGGACCTCGACACGCTGATGTATACGCTGGCCGGCGAAGTGAATCCGGAGACCGGTTGGGGTTGCCGTGATGAAACGTGGTCATTCATGCAGGCGCTCGAACGATTGCACGGTGAAACCTGGTTCCGCATCGGCGATCGGGACCTGGCGACTCATATCATGCGCGCACAACTGCTGGCCAAACCCGCGACGCTGACCGAAGTCACGCAGATGCTGTGCGCACGCCTGTCGATTCGAACGCGCATCCTGCCGATGTCCGATCAACCGGTGCGGACTCAGGTCCGGACCGACCGCGGCCGCCTCGATTTTCAACATTACTTCGTGCGTGACCGCGCCGAGCCGGTAGTCAGCGCGCTCGATTACACCGGCGCCGACACAGCCACAACGACACCGGACGTCCTGGCTGCGCTGGGTGATCCGGAGTTGGCCGCGATTATCATTGCGCCATCGAATCCGTACCTGTCAATCAACCCGCTGCTGGCCATGGCGGACCTGCACGCCGCGCTACGTAACGCCTCGGCACCAGTCATTGCCGTCTCACCGATCGTCGGCGGAGCCGCCATCAAAGGGCCGACGGCCAAGATCATGGGCGAACTCGGCATCGAGCCGTCTGCCACAGCGATTGCCGGCCACTACGGTGACCTGCTCGATGGATTTATTGTTGATGAATGCGACCGTAAAATGGTCTCCGGACCGGAAAAAATGCACCTGCCGGTATATATTTGCGACACAATCATGAAGTCGCTTGACGACAAGTGCAGGCTGGCACGTGAAACGCTGGAATTCGCCCGAGCGATTCGTTTGCGCCGGACACCAGAAATAAACTGAAATACGACATTGCAAGATAGCGCAACAACCTGGGCCTTAGTGCCAATCAAGGGCTTCGCCAGGGCCAAGAGCCGGCTGGCGTCGGCCCTGTCCACTGAACAATGTGCGGAACTGGCGGTCTGCATGGCCGCTGATGTCACGGCGACGCTGCGTGACTGCGCGGGCATCGGCCATGTCGTGTGTCTCGGTGAAGCGCCGGAAGTCCAGACATTCGCAGCGGAACATGGCTGTGAATTTATTGCGGAAAAACCCGGCGCCGGATTGTCGGTCAACCTGGACCATGCCGCACGGCAATTGCAGGAAAACGGGGCGCAAACACTGCTGATCGTGCCGAGCGATCTGCCGACGATCACTCCCGCCGATCTCGATGAGTTGCTGAACAATCATCGTGGCGGCCTGACTATTTGCCCGGCCGGGCGCGACGGCGGTACGAATGCGCTGGTCGTTTCACCGCCGACCGGAATTGGTTTTCTGTTTGGTGAACAGAGTTGCGCTCGACATGTCCAGGCTGCCGAGGCGGCGGGACTGAAACATCGTGTCGTGCATGCGCCGGCATTCAGCTGCGACATCGACCGGCCGGCAGACCTCGAGTGGTTGTGTAAAGACGACCCTCACGGACAGACCCGCCGGTATCTCGAGCAATCCCCGATTTGCACCGCATTTCGCCCGCCATCGGCGACGGCAAGCGCATGAGCATGCACGAAACACGCTACGCCGACAGACCGCTCGCAGAACTGATGGCGACCGCCGCAGAACAACGCGACCGCGGCAAGGGCGACATCGTGACTTACTCACGCAAAGTCTTTATTCCGTTGACCGAACTCTGTCGCGATGTTTGCCATTACTGCACTTATGCCAAGACACCGAGCCGGCTCGACAAGATCTACCTGCTGCCTGACGACGTCCTGAAGATCGCCGAAGCCGGCAAGGCCGCCGGCTGCCGCGAAGCCCTGTTTACACTCGGTGACAAACCGGAGTTGCGTTACCGGGCGGCACGCGAAGCGCTCGCCGCACTCGGCTGTGCAACGACACTGGAGTACGTGAAGCAGATGGCGCAGCTCGTGCTCGCGGAAACGGGTTTGCTGCCACACCTGAACCCGGGTGTCCTGGATCGCGAAGATTACGAATCGCTGCGTGAAGTCTCGCCGTCCATGGGCATCATGCTCGAGTCGACCGCAGAACGTCTGGCACAACCCGGAGGCCCGCATTTCGGTTCACCGGACAAGCAACCGGAGGAAAGACTCGCATCGATTGCGGCGGCCGGCGCAGCCAATGTCGCGCTGACGACAGGCATCCTGATCGGCATCGGTGAAACACGGCAGGAACGAATCGACAGCCTCGTTGCCTTACACGAACTGCACAAGCGCTACGGACATCTGCAGGAAATCATCGTACAGAATTTCGTACCGAAACCAGGCACGAAAATGCAGGCAGTCGCCGAGCCGGCTTTCGAAGAATTATTGTGGACCATTGCCGTCACCCGACACATCTTCGGCCCGGACATGAACATCCAGGCACCGCCAAACCTGAATGCCGACCGGTTACCGGCGCTGATCGATGCCGGTATCAACGACTGGGGTGGCGTCTCACCGGTCACGCCCGATCACGTCAACCCGGAATCGCCGTGGCCACATCTGGGCATGCTGGCAGAACAAACCGCGCTGGCTGGCAAGCGCCTGACACAACGTCTGACGATCTACCCGGAGTATGCGAGTCAGGCCGAACGCTGGATTCACCCGCAGTTGCACGCCAGCGTGCTGCGCCAGTGCGATGGCTCAGGTTACGCACGTGAGGATACGTGGGTCGCAGGCGCCGCCATGAAACCGCCGTTTCGTGCACAACCCGACCTGGCAACGGTACCGAGCAAACGACTCGCCGAAATCCTGACGCGCGCCGAAGACGGCGTTGCGTTGTCCGCGACACAAATCGAAGCCCTGTTTGCAGCCCGCGGCGACGACTTTGCCGCGGTTTGTCACGCAGCCGACGCGGTGCGCGCCGAACGCCGTGGCGATGAAGTGACCTATGTCGTGAATCGCAATATCAACTACACGAACCTGTGTATATATAAGTGTAAATTTTGCGCCTTCTCGAAGGGCAAGAGCAGCGAGAACCTGCGTGGTGCACCGTATGTGCTCGACACGGATGAGATCAGCCGCAGGACCGAAGAAGCCTGGTCCCGCGGCGCAACCGAAGTCTGCCTGCAAGGTGGCATTCATCCGGCTTATACCGGTAATACCTACCTCGAGATTTGCCGTGCCGTCAAAGAGGCGGTGCCGGACATGCACATCCATGCCTTTTCGCCACTCGAAATCACGCACGGTGCGCAGACTCTCGGCAAATCAATCAAAGACTTCCTCGTCGATCTCCGCGACGCCGGTCTAGGCAGCCTGCCCGGTACCGCGGCCGAGATTCTCGATGACGACATTCGCCGCGTTATTTGCCCGGACAAGCTGGGCATTGAGGAGTGGCTCGACATTATCGCCACTGCGCATGAAATCGGCCTGCGCACGACGAGCACGATCATGTTCGGTCACGTCGAAGCACCGTGTCACTGGGCCACTCACCTGCTCAGGTTACGCGCGTTACAGGAGCGCACCGGTGGCATCACCGAGTTCGTGCCGCTGCCATTCGTGCACATGGAAGCGCCGCTGTATTACCGTGGACAGGCACGGCTCGGACCAACCTACCGCGAAACATTACTGATGCACGCGGTCGCACGCCTGGCACTGAACCCGGTCATCGACAGCATTCAAACTTCGTGGGTAAAACTGGGCGCGGATGGCGCGGCCGACTGCCTGAACGCCGGCGCCAACGATCTCGGCGGCACGTTGATGAACGAATCGATTTCCCGCGCGGCGGGCGCGACCCATGGCCAGGAGTTCGCACCGCAACACATGGATGCATTGATTGAAAGCCTCGGACGCACATCGCGCCAGCGTACTACGCTGTACGGCGAACCGCCCGCAGAACGAATCGCTGCATCACATGCAGCACGTCCGCTGACGCCGATTCATAATACGCCGGCGAAATCCTACAAGGCGGCTTCGTAGCCAGCGTAGGAGCGGCTTCCAGCCGCGATTTAATACACCGGGCAACAATCGCGGCTGGAAGCCGCTCCTACGAAATTTGCTGCCGCCGAAGCCCCAGAAAATCCTCCATAGTGTCTATATCTGCAGGCGCCTCACCCTCAATCGGCACCTCCAACACACTGTCCGGCCGACCGGCAATTAACGCCCTCGCCCCTTCGTCCCCTTTCAGACTAGCCAATTCCGGCCACAGGGATCGTGCGATCACGACCGGATGACCCGGAACCTGACGAGTTCCCGTGTCGAATACCGGCCGGGCCAGCGGTTGATCAGCGGCGGCGAATGCCTCTATTACGCGGTTGATCAGTTTTGCATCCACACCGGGTTGATCCCCGAGCAGTATCGCGGCAGCTTCGGACTCCGGGTGCACGGCGGCCAGACCGGTTTGCAGTGATGCACTCAGCCCTTGCTCCCATGCCTCGCAGACCACCACTCGCAGACGGCCTGAAGCCGCATTGCTGTTCATTTCCGGGTTCGACTGTTCGAGAGCCTTACGAATCTCCCCGGCCCGGCAACCAAGGACCACGATCACCTCATCGAATGATGCATCCAGAGCCGCCGCTACCGGGGTACGCAGTAGCGGCGCCCCCGACCAGGGCAACAGTTGCTTGGGTTGTCCGAGACGCCGTGAGCCGCCGGCCGCCAATACGATGCCGCTGATCCGGCCCGTACTCACGGTTTCTTTATTGCGCGCAACACACGCCACGGCGACAGCGGCATTTCCCTGACCGGTGCGCCGATCGCATTCGTCACCGCGTTTGCAATCGCCTGCATCGTACAGACGATCGGACCCTCACCGACTTCCTTGGCGCCGAACGGACCGTGCGGATCGATGGTTTCGACAATGATGTGTTCGACTTCCGGCATTTCATAAGCCCGTGGCATCTTGTAATCGAGCCGTGACGGATTCATGACCTGACCGTCTTCGAGCAAGCATTCCTCGTACAGGGCCTGCGACATGCCGCTGAAAATCTGGCCGTCGATCTGGCCTTCCACGATCCGCGGGTTTATAGCGCGCCCGACGTCATGCGCCGCGGTCATTTTATCCACCGTCACGACGCCGGTGCCGGGATCCACCGTTACCTCGGCAATCTGCGCGCCGAATGAATAGGCCATGCTGCCCGATTTTAACGGTGAGTTGTAAAAACCGCGCCCCATGACAAAGCGCCCTTCCCGACTATGCAGCGTATCGTAAGCGACTTTTTTGAAAGGAATGCCCTTATCCGGTTCGCCCTTTGGATAAATCACATGGCCTCTGAACTCCAGTTCCGAAGCCTCAACGCCGAGTTGCGCAGCTGCCGTCGCAGCCAGTTGATCACGCGCATCGGTGCAGGCGTTTTTGACCGCGTTACCGGTATTGAATGTGCCACGCTGGGTAAATGCGCCGACATCGAGCGGATCTGAATCCGTATCACCCGATACGACGCGGATATCATCCGGACTAATACCCAGTACTTCGGCCGCGATGATTGCCATCGCCGTGTGCGAGCTCTGGCCCATATCGGGCAGCCCGATGAACAACGACAACTTGCCGTCATCGCCGATCTTGACAAATGCGGCCGAAGTGTCGTGCTTGAACACACCCTTGGCACCCGAAGCCATGGCGCCGAGACCGATGCCGATGCCTTTATACGGCGGTAACTTGCCGTACTTGTCTTTCCATCCGGACCGTTGCGCAGTCTTCTCGATGCACTCTTTCAACCCGCAGCTGGCGTAATGCGTGCCGGTCATCGTTGTATGACCTTTCTCGACGGCATTCAGCAAACCGAACTCCACCGGATCCATGCCCATATCGCGCGCCAGGGCATCCACGTGCTGGCCCAGTGCAAACTGCAGCTGCGCAATACCGCCGCCATGATGAAAGTAATACGGCAGATTATGGGTATGAATCAGCCGGCCCCGGTAGCGTGACGCTTCGATCGGGTACAGGGCATGCAGGTAAGATGAAGTCAGATACAGCACGATCATCTGGGACTCGATATAGGCCCCGGTATCAAACGAAAGATCCGCTTCGATGACCTTGAGTTTGCCGTCGCTCGTAGCGCCGGTCCTGAGCTTGTAGATTACTTCGCCACCCGCATGGCACATCGTAAATTCTTCGTCGCCGCTGGCGCGAATGCGCACCGGTCGACCCGCCTTGCGGGATAAAACCGCCGCCAGAAAATGATGCGGGCGTGTCGCTGTCCGGCCGGTAAAGCCGCCACCCGTATTCAGCGTCAGCATGCGCACGTCGCCGTGATCAAGGCCGAAGCCATCGGCCAGGCTGTTTTGAAATAACAACGCCGTTTGCGTCGGCGTCCACATCGTGAGCTTGCCGGGTTTGGTGAAATCGGCGACACATACATGATATTCCGCGTAGCAGTTATGCGACGGCCGGGTGACGAATTTCTCTTCGCGAATGTGCTCGCACTCGGCGAACGCGGCATCGGGATCGCCGTGGACTTCTTCCTTGAGCCAGCCAACGTTACCTTCCGCCTTGGCATGCAACAGGGGTGCGTCTTCGGCCAGCGCTTTGCGCATGTTGGCAATGGCCGGCAACTGACTGTATTCGACCTTGATCAGCGCCGCAGCCGCGGCCGCGACTTCTTCATTGATTGCAGCTACTGCAGCAACCTCATGGCCCACGTGCAGGACGGTATCCGCAGGCAACAACGGCTGGTTGAGACCGATCCGTACAGCACTGGTATCTGCAGCCGTGATGACCGCCTTGACGCCGGACAAGGCCTCGGCCGCGCTCGTATCGATGTTCACGATTCGGGCATGTGCATACGGGCTGCGCACAATCTTGCCGGCCAGCATGCCCGGCACGCGAACGTCATCGGCAAAGATGGAGCGACCACTGACCTTATCCACGCCGTCCAGGCGCGACCAGTCCTTGCCGACAACATTCAGGCTGGATTTATTGTCCGGGGCGCTAGTCGCCATCGTTCATCTCACGCTCATGCAAGACCCTGGCCGCGTTACGTACCGCTTTCTTGACCTTGATGTGTCCGGTGCACCGGCAAATTGCGCCGGCCAGGGCTTCATTGATTTCTTCTTCACTCGGATCGGTATTCACATCGAGCAAGGCCTTGGCGGTCATGATCAGCCCCGGCGTACAAAACCCGCACTGCACCGCGCCGAACTCGAGAAAAGCCTGCTGCACCGGGTGCAACCGGCCGCCTTCCTCGACACCCTCGATCGTCGTGACCGACCGACCATCCCATTCGACGGCCAGCGACAGACACGACAGGACGGCCTCGCCTTTCTCGCCGTTTACCGTGCAGACACCGCAACTGCCCGCCGTACAACCGCGCTTCGTACCGGTCAGCCCGAGATCGTTGCGCAACACATCGAGCAGCGTGTGATGCGGGGCTACGGCGATTTCATATTTATCCCCGTTGACGGTCAGTGTGATCAACTGTTTGCTCATGATGTATTCGCTAAACCTGTATCCATTTGCTCGCGCAGTTCGAGCAGTGCATCGCGAACGAGTGTCTTGATCAAACGTCGTTTGTAACCGGCCGGTGTAAATAAACTGGTCAGCTCACCGAGCGACTGCCGGGCCGCAAGAGCTGCGTTCTCGATTGCATCGTCCGTCAGTCCGGACTCCGTCAGCAAGCGTTCCGACTCGGCCAGGACCTTGGGCATCGCCGCAACGGATCCGATCACGAGGCGTATCGCATCCGGCTTCGCGCCGTCACCGGCGGCAAATGCCGCAAACGAACCGGCGGCAAAATCCAGCCCGACCCGCTGTGCCAGCTTGGCAAAAACAGCATGCCCGCTGACGGGCGGAATGATCACCGCGACCAGCACCTCGTCCGGTCGGCGCACAGTGTGCTCTACGCCGTCATCACGATAAAAATCCAGCAGTGGCAGTTGCCGCTCTCCATCCGGGCCGGCCAGAATTACCTCGGCATCGAGCGCGATCAGAACCGGCGCGGTATCCGAACTGTTGATGGCATGACAGCGGTCTGCCGATTTGATGGCATGGCAGATATCAGAATCTGTCTTCAGGCAGCCTTCCCGGCTGCAACGCCATTGTTCGGACTGGTTGGTGTACCAGCAACGCGTATCGAGGCAAAGGTTACCGCCGAGCGTGCCGACATTGCGGACATGACGGGAACCCACCGAATAGATCGCGTCATGCAGCGCCGGGTAGCGACCCCCGAGCATCGCATTGCCGGCCAGCGCCGTCAGCGTGCAGCCGGCGCCGATGCGCAAGCTGCCATCGGTAAGTTCCTCGACCGTTTGCAACTCCGCAATGTCGCTCAGACTGACCAGCACGTCCGGCGTAGTCAGCCGGTACTTCATATTCAGAAGCAGATCCGAGCCGCCAGACATGATCACGGCTTTGTCCCCATGTTCCGCCAATGCGGCAAGCCCCTCTGCGAGGTTCTTCGGTCGAATGTATTCGAAACGCGGTAGCTGCATGGTTGAAGTCTTGCACGGTTCATAGCCAGGCGCAGCGCCATGTTACCGAGCCGACCACCCACCGGAATGATTCGACCCGATTTTCTTGAACTGGCCCATTGTTATAGCCGCCGCGCCCCTGATAGTCTGTCAACCGTATGCCTGATACGCGTTATTCTAAATTGCCATGCTCCGACTGTATTGTGCGGTCCACCGGCCTGTGCGCAGCCGTGCCGGATTCCGATATGCATCGTTTGTATGGACTGGCGACTGAACAATTCTTTGACCCGAGCGAGGTGATTATTCACCAGGGACAACCAGCCGACTATATCTTCAGCATCAGAACCGGCTATGCCGTGTTGTTCCGGCTAACGGCCGATGGGAAGCGGCAGATTTTTGCATTCCTTTTCCCCGGCAACCTGTTCGGCTTAACTTCAGAGGTAAATTATCACTGGGGAGTCAATACGATTTCCGCTGTCGAGGTTTGCCGCTTTGACCGGGATAAACTTGAGGCCCTGATAGATGAGTTCCCGCAGATGGATCGTAATTTACGCCTGACGCTTACCCGAATCATGGATTCCGCCTTCGAGATGCAATTTTCGCTGGGACGCAAGGATGCCATCCAGAAGGTTGCATCCTTTGTCTGGTACATCGGTTATCGGCAAAAAAAACTCGAGCGGCCCGGCAGTCAAATATATCTGCCCATGCGCCGCACCGACATTGCCGATTTCATGGGGCTCACGATTGAAACCGTGAGTCGCACATTCACGACGCTGACAGAGATGGGCGTGATCAATCTACACGGCACGCAGGACATCGAGATTATTGATCTGCCACGCCTGAAGTCCATTGGCGTCGTTATGGCATAAAAAAACCCCGCAATGATTGCGGGGTTTTTCGGATGATCTGCCAGGGTCAGCCCGGCTGATCATGTGTGTGGCCTGATTCAGGTAATCGCGCGACGACGTACCCAACCCAGCAAGCCAAGCGCGGAACCAAACAGCCAGACCGCAGCTGGTACCGGTACCGCAGAGACCTCAAAGGTCATCTGAATACCAGCAGTGGCAGCAGTACCGGCAGATCCATTCCACAGAGCATTCTCCATGATCAGCGTATCGCCGATAAAGGATGCTGTAGTGCTCGCAAAATCAGAGCCTTGCTGTTGTGCGCCAATGATCACGTCGTCACCACCGATGACCCGAGTACCGGGTATGGTTGCGTAGCTCACCGTCGAATCGTCAGCAAAGTTACCGCCGAAGGTATAATTTCCGCAGAGGTTAGCGCCCACAGTCCCGCCGAAGTCGCCTTCAACACAGGAATAAGCGCTGGCCGTATACGCGCCTGCGCCCACGGTCCAGTTCGTGTGATTATATGTGAACAGATCGTTGCCCGGCAGTGGATTCAAGTCGAAATAGAGCGTTGTCGTACCCGCATCCATCGTCACGATACCGCTTACGTCGTTGTATACTCCGGTAGACGTGCCGCTGATTGCAGTTACCGAAGATTCACCATTACTCGAACCAGTTGCAACATCAGTTAGTGTCACGTTAATCAAAGCAGCATTAGCAATGCCGACGGTTCCGAGCGCAAATGCGAACGCAACCGCTATTCGAAATTTCTTCATTTTATCTGGCCTCCAAGAATTTAAAAAACTTCCCCTTACAAATAACGAAATAGCGCCCGGTGATCTTCCCCATTGGCCCTCAAATTTCAGACTAACGTCCTCAGTTGTGAGAGCAAGGTCCATGGTTTTCCATTCCAAGTTCACACCTAGCATGACGGTCCCTTATTCGTTGGATCTCAGATTACAAAAACAGCGGCCGGCAGAACATTGATATAGATCAAAAAATGGCTTTAATAATGTCATACTGTCAAATCGGTGTTTACATAATACATATTACATATCAATGGTTTACCGAAAAGACGGTACGGTACGCGCTATGGCTCCGGTTCTTTCTTGGTCAACTCGGTTGCAGCTCGACGGTTGCCACACACTCACAGACCGAGTGCCCCCGGATTCATCAGGTTGTCCGGATCAAAGGTCTGCTTGACCGCCTGCAGCGCGCGGGTGGCCTCGGCCTGCCGACCGCGCAGGTATGGATAGGCCTTGCCGACCTGCATATGCGTTGCGCCAACCGCACTGAACACGTCCTGAATACGCGCCTTCATTTCGCCGACCAGCGCCCTGCCTTCCGGATTGGCCGGATATTCCGGCAGCATGTCGAGGTATTCCTGCGGCAGGTAACGTCGGTGAAAAATTGTGCGATCGTCTTCCCAGTAGAACACCGGTTCGTATAACTGGGCCGTGGTGCTGATGCTGGTAAACATCGCGGCCTTCTCGACCTTATGCTGTTCCATCTGTGTGGCATAGTCGTCATACACCTTGTTCAGACGGTCATGGAATGTGCGAACCTTTGAAAACGGCAAAACACCGTGCATCGGCACCCAGCGCTGACCGCGAGGACCGAGCACCGGGTATAGCGGGATAAACGGCATCGCCCGCAGCACGGTCGGGATGGTGTTGGCAATCTCCGTTCCGTTTGAACCGACAGCCTTGCGCACCTGGGCGAGCTTGGCATTGACCTCGGCGCGCGTGGTGCCCTCGACGACATAGTGTGCGGAATAGTCGAACCCGCTCAGGAATCGCTTGCCGGCCGCTGCCATTTTTGTCGTTCGCACCAGGCCGTCGATTGGATTGGTCGAACTTTTCAGTACCGCCCAGACCGCCTGTAACGCGTCCTTTGTGCTGGTACTGCCGAGCTGGCCCTGTTGCAGTTTCGGATCCAGACCGAAGTTGTCGGCTACCACGCCGGTGCGCGCGGCCGCGCCCATGGCAGCAGCCATGCCGTAAAAATCCTCGAAGCCGAATGACGCCGTTGCATGGTGCGTCGGGGCGGGGATCAGCCGCATCGTGATGGCGGCCTTGATGCCCAGCGCACCCGCATCACCGGTGAACAAACCGGTCAGGTCGGGGCCGTACCAGCGAAAAAAAGGTGACCCATTCTCTATGGACTGCGAACTCGTCTGTAACAGTTCGCCGCCGGGCAGGACAATATCAAGGGACAGTACGCTGTCGGCCGAACAACCGTAATTGCCGGAACCGAGACTCACGGCATTCTGCGATACAGACCCGCCTACGGTGGCCTTCAGGCCCGAAAAAGGGCCCCAGAATGCGGTACGTAAACCGTGCCCGGCAAGTTCTGCGGTCAGATCCGCCCAGGTAATACCCGGCTCGACCGTCACATACATATCCTCGCTATTGATCTCCAGGATCCGGTTCATGCGCTCCGTATCCAGCAGCAGTGAGTCCGGCGTGCTGGGCAGGTAGGCATCGGTGTACGAGGCACCGCCGCCGCGTGCCACTAATGCAACACCGGCTGCGGTCGCGATGCGCGCGATCGCCTGAATATCACTCAGGCTATCCGGCTGAACGACGGCAATCGGTAACTCGCGAACGCTATAGACATCTGTCGCATAAAACTCACGATCGACCGGTTCGGTCAACACATACTCCGCACCGATCGCCTGCCTGATTTGCTCGATAATTTTTGTTGAATCCATAAATCTATAAACCACTTTTCATATTAATCTGACCGGAACTTCTCGTAACCTTATGATGGTTGTACGATAGCCACACTCTAACTGAAGGCCGCACGATGCACATCACGAAACCGCTTCCTGTAACGATGACGCTGATCTCGATACTGGCGGCAACCCCGTCGGTAGCCGAAGGCTGGCAGCACATTGGCGGTGATGCGGGTGGCAGCCGCCATGCCGAGTTGACGCAGATCACGCCGGACAATGTTGCCGGGCTGGAACTTGCCTGGACCTACCGGACGGGTGCCGTGGACCGTGCCCGAAACTGGGAACGTGACATCACCGAAACCATCGATTTCCAGGCCACACCAATCCTGCTGCCGGAAGAAGCCGGCGGGCATCTTATTATCTGTACCCCCTTCAGCCGCGTCATCGCCCTGAACCCGGCCACCGGTAAAGAACGCTGGATCTTCGACCCGGACATTGACATGACCCCTTATGCGGGCCGGTTCAAGTGCAAGGGTGCAGCGTACTGGCAATACGATTCTGTTGCGGAGGATCAAGCCTGCCGACATCGCCTGTTCCTGGCGACACCGGATCGTCGACTCATCGCCTTTGATGCGCGTGACGGCCGGCCGTGCGAAAGCTTCGGTGACGGCGGCACCATAGACGTCACGCCGATCATGGCCGCCGAACCGCCTGCCGACAGCCTGCAAGGCGCCCAGTTGCTGTCGCCGCCCGCCGTGGTCAACGGCATCGTGGTTATCAGCCACACGGCCAGCAAGTTCAAGAGCGCCTATTCCATGCGCGGCTCCGTGCGGGCTTTCGACGGTATCACCGGAGAATATAAATGGTCCTTCGATCCATTGGTTCGTGACCCGGATTCGGGATACGAACCCACTCCACTTGAGGTCGGTGGCGGCAATGTCTGGAGCCTGATGTCCGTAGACAACGAACGCGACCTGATTTTTCTGCCCACGGCCAGCCCGGCACCCAATTACTGGGGTGTGCACCGCCCCGGGGACAACCGCTGGGCTGACTCCACCGTGGCCCTGCGCGGCGCAACCGGGAAGTTCGTCTGGGGTTTCCAGGTCGTGCATCACGATCTCTGGGACCGGGACAATCCGGCCCAACCCATCGCCGTCGATATAGTCATGGACGGGGAGGTCGTGCCGGCAGTCATCCAGCTGACCAAAGTCGGCCTCGTGTTTGCTTTTCATCGGGAGACCGGCGAACCGCTGTTTCCGATAGAGGAGCGCCCGGTACCCACTGGTGGCATTGCCGGCGAACAAGTGTCGCCAACCCAGCCGTTCCCCGTCAAACCACCGTCGCTGGTGCGCAATACCCTGAGTCCCGATGACGCCTGGGGCCTCAATTTTCTTGACCGCAATGCGTGCCGGAAGAAGATCGCCTCCATGCGTCACGGACATATGTATGAGCCGCCGTCCGAACAGGGCGTCGTGATGTATCCGCAACCCGGCGGCGGCAGCAACTGGGCCGGCGGCACCTATGACAATAATCGTCACATCCTCGTGACACCGGTGTCCGAGATGCCCTTTTACGTAAAGTTTATTCCCGAGGATGAAGTGGAAGATCCGCAGGCGGCCAGCGGGCCGTTGGCCGGCAATCCCATGCAGGGTCCCGGCTTCATGGCGGGCACGAACTATGCCCTGGAACAGGGCCCGTTGATGTCGCCGTCGTTCACCCCGTGCACAGCGCCGCCCTGGGCATCCCTGGTCGCCGTGGATATGAGCCGCGGTGAAATTCTCTGGAAGGTTCCCTTCGGCGTGCTCGACAAGATGATGCCGATACCGATCCCGCTGAAATGGGGGCCGCCATTCGCCGGCGGACCCATTTCCACCTCCACGGGTCTGGTCTTTATCGGCGCTTCCTCGGATGCCCGCGTGCGGGCTTTCGATATCGAGACCGGCGAAGAACTGTGGGTGAGGGAAATACCGACCTCTGCGCAGGCAACACCCATGACCTACATGCGTGACGGCAGGCAGTATGTGGTATTTGCTGCCGGCGGCCATAGCTGGTTCTATCCGCAGGGAATAGACGACTATGTGCTGGCCTTTGCCCTGCCCGAGGCGAAGCAATAGAAATACTTCCACCTCGATGCCGGTACTCAATCAGCGCACAATGCTGTCGCGATCGCCGAACAACAGATTACCGAAATACCAGCGGAATCCCAGGTCAAATCCGGCATCGCTGCCGGCCACAGTACCCCGGGCAGTTAGCGCAATGCCGTCCCAGACCCAGTAAATCAGACCTACGTTCAGGTCACTGTTCTGAACCGTGTCGATGTCCTGATAGACATAGCCGATCTCGAGTTCTACCTTGTCGGAAAACTGGGAACGCAATTGCCCTTCAGCGGCCCAGCCATCGCCAATAAGTTTATTCAGGTCAACATCGACATAGTAACCGCGCAGTATGAAATCCACCTGGTCATTGAGACCGAAGTTCAAACCGGCGCCGACCTGATACCCGTCGAAATCCAGATCGGTGGTGCCACCGTCACCCGTGCTGCCGCAATCGGCGCAGTCGCCGGTGAAATACTCGCCGGCGATGTGGAGCCAGCTGAGGATACCCAGTGAGCCTTCGATACTGACGCCTTCGATACTACCGTTGTTAAAAGTCGCAGCGTCGCTCGGATCAATGCCAAATTTTGAATCTGTCCATTCATAGCTGGCGCCAACATAGGTGTAGTTCGGCCCGTCCGCCCATACCACTGCCGGCAGTAACATAACCGCCGATACCAGCACGATGAAACTTATTGTGGCCGCAAAACGCGAAATCATGTTGCTCCCCTATGAGTACGGTAATCCAGACAGGCTGCATCCGACGCCTACTTTATCGAATCCTCTCTTGCCCCACCAGAGACCCGGACTCGTCCCAACAAGGGTTGTTCGTTTCCAAAACATGGACATTGATCTATATCAATCTGTTTTGAAAATCCTGCCGATAGTTGGTTTGCAGCGACTTTCTAGCCGACCGCTGCAGCCACCGGCTCCGGCACGGACACAAACCAGAAATAAACGCCGAGGACCGCCATCATCCCGCCACCGAGGAACATCGGCAGGATCGGGCTGAAGCTATAGAGGCTGCCACCCAGGGCTGGTCCGAAGATCATGCCGAAAGCCGGCGCCGCAGCCAGCAGGCCGGCCACCGCCCCCTGTTCATGTGGTCCGACGGCCAGGCTTGCCGCTGCATTCAGACCGGGTACCGCGAGCGCAACGGCCAGCCCCATGGCTGCATACAGAAGGACCATCTGAGTCACACTTCCGGCCCAGGCAAGCAGTAACAACACCAGACCGAAAAGCAGGAAGGAGGATCGCAATAGAAACACGGGTTTCAGTTTCCAGACCTGCATAACGACAATCTGGATCACCAGGCTCATGACGCCCATGGACAATAATGCAAACATCGCGATGCGGGTTATTTCTTCGCGACCGGTCACGCCGAAGCGATCCTCTATGAAGAAAGGCGTGATCACCTGGATGCTGGTAAATACCATGAAAATGCCAAACCAGCCGAGCAGGTATGGGAACACACGGGGATCGCCGGCCTTTAATTTAACCGGTGTCCCGGTCTGCACATGGCGCTGCGGCTCGACCAGTCGGGCGGATGTCACCGCAATCGCGACCAGCGCAAGACCCGCCGCTGTGTACATCGGCACCACCGCACCGAAACCAACCAGCAACCCACCGACGGCGGGTCCGATAATGGTGCCGATACCACCGGAAGCCGCAATCAATGCCATCCCCTGCCCGCGGGAATATTCATCGGTGGTGTCCGCGACATAGGCCGTGGCAGCCGGCTGGATCGCCGCAGCCAGCACACCATAAACTAACCGTGCACCGAGCAGAATCAGGAACAGCGGCGCCGGTGCAAACCAGCCCCAGAGCCCGGCCTGGATAGCCAACGCGAGAAACGTATAACCTGCGGCAAATCCGGCCAGGCCGACGAGGTAGATAATCTTGCGACCGGCCGTTTCACTGACGCGGCCCCAGATCGGCGAAAAAATCACGATGGCCACATTGGAGGCCGCAATCAGCACGCCGAACTGCCACTCCGCCAGACCGATCTCGCGCGCCAGCGGACCAAATATTACATACAGTAACGACTGACCCATTCCGTAGGTCACCAGGCCGAACAACAGGATCATTTTGTCGCGAGATGCATTGCTCATGTTTCATTCTTATCCGGGGTTACATCTGCCGGTCGCAAGATTAACATCCGGGCAGCGCTCTCACGATCATGCCGCCAGGACGAGCTGCGCAGTTCATGGCGGCGAGACTTCAAAGCATGCGTCTGCGGTTTTCGGATCACCATCCGCAGGACACTCTATACCTTCCAATGCAACCCATAGCGGTGTACCCGCCACGATCATCGTCGGCACGGACCGATAGCCGTCGACGCCGGCAATCTCGAGATCTGACAGCGGGTTGATGATCACATCGGACTCACCCTGCTCGATCCGTTTAACGCAACCGGCAATATCATTGACGTAGAGTGTCTTGACCGGATTATCGGGAAGAAAAGCCCGGGTGGTCTGGCCCGACAGAGGGCCGACGCAGATGCGTATGTCGGGCCGCACCGTCAACTCGTGCCAGGTATTGATCTCGCCGGCGACGGCAGATGTTTCGGGAATGTGAATGAACTGAGCGCTGGCGCTCATCGTGCAGGTGAAACGCCGCGAAATTCGTCGGCGCATGCTTTGCGTGGCGCCACCAGTCGCATTGAGTTGCCCGACGAAATCCGCCTCGCCGTTCAATACATAAGAAGTACTGGCAAAGTGCCCCGGTACGGCCGTTACATGTTCTAACTCCAGCGTAACCCCGTAATGGGCAGCAATTTCATCGAGTACACCTTGCAGATACTTGTCGCTGACCCCGATGAAATAATAAGAAGTGTCGCCGGGTGTATTGGCTGTTGCCTGAGTCAGCATGCGGATTTTGCCCGTATCCAGGATTCTCCTGAACATGCCCACCGGCTCTTCCGGAAACGAGGCCAACGCGGGTACCGGGAGGCAGTCCGCCATCTTCACCATATAACCGGCAGCCGCCCCGGGCCGATTCGGCGGTTCGGTTTTCAGTACTTCGTTGTCCTTGCCGGCGGCGACAAAACGAATCCAGCCGGCATCAAAGGCACGAACCAATTGTTCCCGACCCCGGGTTTCATCCGCAGCCACGCCGGCTCCGGCAGAGTGTCCCGGTGCGGTACAACCAGCCGTGATAACAGCCCAGATGACAACGGCCAGGAGGGTCAGCAGGTTTTGCATATCAATTCATTACTCATCTAACTGCATTCCGGATGGATACGTGCGTAGTTCCGTCCGCTTATCAGGACGCGTTTTTAATCTTGTTAAAAAACGTCATGCCATTTTGCAATATGAATTGACCACCTGCCAGTCAGCTACGGCTCATGAAAAGAACCCAACTGGGGTTTTACGGCAGGATCGGTCATTATCAATCAATTAAATTTATCCAGAAAAAGGAGTGCCGGGATGATGCAACAATGGAGGGCCGCCCTGGTTTTGGGCCTTGTACTGCTGTCAACAATTGCCTGGGCAGATATGAAAGCCGACAAACCAACCGTATTAATCACCGGTGCCAACCGCGGCATCGGTCTGGAATTTGTGCGCCAGTTTTCCGCGCGTGACTGGAACATCATTGCCACGGCACGAAAGCCGGCCGAAGCCACAGACCTTCAGGCGCTGGCAAAGACTGATTCAAATATCACCGTAGAACAGTTGGACATCACCGATCACGCCCGCATCGATGAACTCGCTGCAGCCTATCAGGAACAACCGATAGATATCCTGCTGAGCAACGCGGCCCTGACCCCCCGCTACAAGACGGCATTCAAACCCGTTTCCGGGATGGATTTCGATACGGCCAGACTTAGCCTCGAAATCAATGCACTGGGCCCGCTTAAACTGGCCGGGGCTTTCATGGATCGGGTGGCTGCATCAAAGCACAAAAAAATTGTCGTCCTGTCCAGCAAGGCGGGTTCGTTCGAAGCGGGTCCGGAAATGGCCATGATGTATAGCTATCGAGGCAGCAAGGCTGCCCTGAACATGTACATGCATACCTTGTCTTTTGAAACCGGGAAAAAGGATGTCATCGTCACGGTGCTGTCCCCGGGTTCGGTCGACACCACGCCCGGATTTAAAATGCCCAATGCTATTTCTCCCGAGGAGAGCGTGACCAAGATGCTGCAGGTCATCGACGGCCTGACCCCGGAGAATAACGGCCAGTTCCTGAACTACGAGGATGGCTCGGTAGTCGGCTGGTAGAAAATCATTGTCGAGGAATCAGGCCATCCCCGGGATGTAACCATGCGCCGATTTTTCAAATTCCTGTTCAGGCTGATTGCGCTGCTGGTCGTTATCGTGGTGCTGCTCACGGCAGTGCTTGCCTATCGGGGTTCCTGGTTCCGTAATGTGCAACCGGCTTTTGCCGGCGACTGCAAGTCGCTGCCGTTGACCGGCAGCGCCGAGGACATCCAGCCGGACCGCGAGCGCAGTATCGTTTACCTGTCAGTAATGGATCGCAAAAGCCTGGTCGGCGATGGCGATGTTCAGGGCACGGTGTTACAGGTGAACCTCAGCCACCCGACACTGCATGCAGAGCCGGCGCTGGCCAGTCAGCCGCAGCATTTCCGACCGCATGGCCTGAGCCTATACGTAGATGACCAGGGACAGCGTTATCTTTTTGCGATTAATCATCCGGTTAACCGCGGCAGCGAGCCCGAGCGTGTGGAGTTGTTCCGACAAAATGAGTCCGGAACCTTCGAACACATCGAAACGTTTACCGACCCGCAATTTCTGTCACCGAACGATCTCATCGCAGTGGGACCCCGGCAGTTCTATATTGCCAACGACAAATCCGGCGACGGCTTTGCCGCTATCTTGCAACTGTTCGGCATCGGCGCTTCGCCATTGACTTATTTCGATAACGGCACAGCCCGAACCGTCCTGCACGACTTTGCATCCGGCAGTGGCATTCATGTATCGGCTGACGGCAACACCCTGTACGTAGCAGAAACGATGGCTCAGCGAATCCGGGTACTGGCACGTGATCCGGTGACGGGCAACGTAACCGAACTGCAGCGAATTTCGATCGGCACCGCGCCGGACAATATCGATGTTGCCCCGGACGGCAGCCTGTGGATCGGCACCCATCCGAATACGCTGCAACTGATCCGCCATTTCATCGCCGGGGAACCGGCACCGTCACAAGTGCTCAGACTTCGTCTGGATGACGATAGCGCGGCACAAGAGAACATCTTCCTCGACGATGGACAGATCCTGTCGGCAAGCAGTGTGGGCGTCAGCTACGACAAGCTACTGCTGATCGGCTCTATTACCCAGCCAACCCTGCTGATCTGCACACCGGATGACACCTGAGCTGACCGGTTCATTTCATTCTGCACTGTCAGTACTTCCAACTACCCGGGTCGACGGTCATCGCCCAAAAATCCCAGATCGACGGCGGCTGTGTCGCTGTTCGGTTCGGGCCTTTAATTTACGGCACCACTCACGGCATATTGATATGGATCAATGATCCATACCTGCATGGCTATAACTTAAGACACCAGACTTGCATGTCCGGGTTTCTCACGAAAGCATTGTTAGCTTTCTGACCGGAGTGCAACTGATCTTAATATGGGAATAGTTAACTGCGAATGAAGCCACGTGTAAACAAATCAGCACTTAAATTCTGGCATTTCTGACTAAATTAAGGCTAACTGACTAAAAATTTATCGGGCATGCCTTAGGGCCTTCGCATGACAATTCAATGATGCCGGTCGACTACCGACCGGCAGCGAACAGGTAAACACAGCCTAGCGGCTGACTGCCGGTAAAAACAATCCGATCTTGGAGAAAGCTTGGGATGAAGAAGAACGTATTAGCAGTGGCAGTGGCTTCCGTGCTGGGCATGGCAGGTGCAGCACATGCCGCTACGCACCATTTGACTCATCTCGAGACAATATCTCAAAGCCCGAATGGCGCGAGCAACGCCATTCTTACCGACTCGACAGCTACGTGGACGTACGACACAGTTACAACCCTTGTGACCAGTACAACAGGGCTATATGTCGAGCATACACAGGCCAATCCGAATGACCCGGGCCAGATGTATACGAGAAACATTACCGGCCTCGTTGCTGGCAATAATGCGGCGGCGAGTGCGACAGAGTTCTCCTGTGACGAGGGTAGCTTCGGTGGCGCCGTGGGTGCCAATCTCTGTGGCAACTACACCTTGGGTATAAATTTTATCGATGAGTCTACGACAACCTGGGGTCCGGGCACGGCCTTCAGCCAGACACTGGGTGGCGACGATGTCACAGCTGGTCCAGTGCAGACGATCGCCGAGTACCACGGCATGACGACAATCTTCACAGGTACACAGGTTGTCATAACAAATGCAAGCCCTGGCGTAGGCGGACAGACGATGGTCTTCGATCTTGGAGCAGTTGTGAATCCGGTGGATGCCGCTGACGATACCTTCAATGTTCTGCAAGACTCAGGCTCGCAACCCTTGCCGGTCGGCGACAACGACTCCAACTTCGTTAATAACGTCACGGCAACCGTTACGGTGGGCCCTGATCAGCTCGGCACGGCCCTGCCAAACGGCTCCTCACCCGGCCCGTTCGATGACATTACGATTGACTACATGCCATTGGCCGGCTTCACCGGCACGGAAACCTTTACCTACCAGATCGAAGACGCCAACATGGACACCGACACCGCCATCGTCACGATCAATGTGCGCGCCGGCGGCGCCAATGACGACACGGCATCCACACACCTGAATACGGCCCTTACCGGTATCCCGGTCGGTGTGAACGACAACGGCTTTACCGATCCCGTCACGGTTATAGTGACCGTACCGCCAGACATGGGCGGGGGAATCAATGCCATCAACGGCAGCGGTGGGCCGGCGGCCAGTGTCACGATCAACTACACACCTTCCGCAGCCCCCTACACGCCCACCTACACGGAAAGATTTACCTACCAGGTCACCGACTCGAGCCTGCCGAATTCTATATTTGACACCGCCGTCGTCACCGTGACGGTCAATAACGAGGTGCCGGTCGCCGTGCCGGCCAATGCGGTTGTGATCGAGAACGGCTCGGTGGATACCGATGTTTCCGGCCTGGCCGGCATCAATCTCGGTGATGCGCCATCGACAGTAGCAGTGACCGCCGGACCGTCCAACGGCACAACCTCGGTTGCGGGTAGCATCATCACCTATACGCCAAACATCTCCTATTCTGGTAATGACAGTTACGATTACACGATCATGGACGACGACGGCGAGCTCAGCACTGAAACCGTATCGGTTACGGTCAACGCACTTGGCAATGGCGCCAACGACGATACGACATCGACGCATCTGAACACAGCCCTTGCCGGTATCCCGGTGGGCATAAATGACATAGGCTTTACCGATCCCGTCACGGTCATTTTGCACACACCACCGGATACGGGCGGGACCATCGATGCAATCAACGGCAGCGGTGGGCCGGCAGCCGGTGTCACGATTGACTATACGCCTGTCGCCCCGCTTTACACGGCCACCTACACGGAAACATTTACTTATCAGGTCACCGGCTTTAACAGTTTTGTCGACACCGCCGTCGTCACCGTGACGGTCAATAACGAGGTGCCGAACGCGGTACCAACCACTGCGGTTGCCATCGAGAACGGCTCGGTGGATACGGATGTAGCCGGCCTGGCTGGCGCCAACCTCGGTGATGCGCCATCCGTAACTGCCGTGACTGCCGGACCGTCCAACGGTACGACGTCGGTCGCGGCCAGCGTCATCACCTATACGCCGTTCGCCTCCTTCATCGGTAACGACAGCTATGACTATACGATCACGGACGGCGACGGCGAAACCAGCACGGAGACCGTGTCGGTCACGGTCAGCCCTCCGCCGAGCGCCGAGGATGACACGGCAACAACACGTTTGAATACTGCCCTTGCCGGTATCCCGGTTGGAGCAAACGATACGGGCTTTACCGACCCTGTCACGGTTATAGTGACCACTCTGCCGAATGCGAGCGGGACCATCAACACGATCAACGGCAACGGCGGGCCAGTGGCCGATGTAACAATCGATTACACGCCTTTCGCACCGCTCGGCACAGCCACCTATACGGAAACATTTACCTACCAGGTAACCGACTCGAACAACCTGGTCGACACCGCCGTCGTCACTGTGACGATTAATAACGAGGTGCCGAACGCCGTACCGGCCGATGTAACAGTGCCCGAAGACGGCTCGGTCAATACCGATGTAGCCAGCCTGGCCGGTGGCAACATCGGCGATGCGCCATCGACGGTAACGGTTACCACGGCACCGATGAGAGGCATGACCTCAGTAGCCGGCAGTGTTATCACCTACACCCCGGACACCTTCTACGTCGGTAACGACAGCTATGATTACAGGATTACGGACGACGATAATGAGACCGACACGGCAACCGTAATGGTCACGGTCGGTCCGGCCCTGGTGCCGACCGCCAATGATAATGTTGCAACCACCGATCAGGACAACGCCATCGACATCGATGTAACGGCAAACGACATGCCCGGCAGTGGCAGCCTGGCAAACCATACCGTCACGGTGACGACCAAGCCGTCGTTAGGCATAGCCTCGGTCAGCGCCGGCAATATCGTAACCTACACACCGAAAAGAGGCTTTTTCGGTACGGACTCATTCGTCTATACGCTCGAGGATGAGGACAATAGCGATACCGATACTGCAACCGTGACGATAACGATCAATAGCGTAGAACCATCTCACCTCCCCGGCGGTGGCAGCGCTATCGGTCCGTGGACGCTGGGACTGCTGATTGTCGGACTGCCCGCACTGAGACGACGCTGCCGGCGAACGGATGCCTGAAGAAAAGAAATACTTTAAATATTTCCCGGTAATTTTTTTCTTCCTGCTGATCGCGGCCTGCGGAGGTAAAGATCATTCTTTGCCGGCTGCAGAGCCGTTGACGAGCACCGCCGCCGAACAGGCGCAGCTTTACAAAATCTCCAAAGGTCCTTATCAGGTCGCGAAGAATACCGACCTGACCATCTCTGCCGCACACAGAGAGCTGGAACTGAACCTTTATTACCCGAAAGATGACAGTGAGCAGACTTTTCCGCTATTGCTTTTCTCCCATGGCAACTGGTCCGACAAAGATGCTTATGACCGGATTATCGAGCACTGGACAAGTCACGGATATATAACGATATCCATCAATCATCTGGATTGTTGCAGCATGCTCGGCGGGATCGTCAGCAGCATTCGTTATGGTCAGCTGGGTCTGATTGAAGGCCGCATAGATGACATGGTCTTCCTGCTCGACCATATGGATTCACTGGCAGCATTAGTCCCGGCCATAACGGGGAAAATAGATCGGGATAATATTGCCGCCACCGGCCATTCTTTCGGAGCTTTCAGCGCTCAGCAACTTGCAGGTGCCGGCACATTCGATCCTGATGGAGGAAAATATCTCTATTTTCCTGATCAACGCATCAAAGCCGTTGTGGCCATCTCGCCTCCCGGCGAAATGTTCGACACGATTACCGACGAAAGCTGGCTGCAAATAGAAATGCCGATGATCGTGACCACCGGAACCTGGGATTCAAATGAACAGTTCTGGCCGGACTGGCGCGCGCACAAGCTGTCATTCGACACTGCAAAACCCGGTCGGAACTATGCTCTGGTTACACAGGGCGCCGATCACTATCTCGGCAACCTGATCTGCACCCTGGATAGAGAAATCGCACCTCAAAACGATGCGCTGAACATACTCAACGCAACAACTACCGCATTCCTCGATGCTTACCTGAAAAATAATACTGAGGCGGCGGAGTTTATTTCCGGAAATGAACTTTCGGAGCTGACAAAAGGATATTCCGTGATCGAACGTCGTTAAGCCGATGCCAGATTACGCATATCTCCCGCAACAATCAGTCATATCATCGGCCTGCGGCAAAGCTGTCGGAACCTGAGGCGCTGCATTGCAGGTTTGCCATGGAATCACCAGCCGCTACAATACGGCGGGCTCGCGATACCGGAACATCAAATAGTAGAAATGGAATATAAATACAATGCTTGAATTAAGTTCAAATACCAGGGTTTCTGAACTACAGGATGAAAGTCCGGCCATGCTGGAAGCACTCATCTCGACCGGTATTTTTCGCCAGGGCGATGACCCGGACGTGACAATCAATCAGCTCTGCGTGGGCTTTGGTCTGCACCCCATCATTATTCTGCGCGCCCTTGCAAAGGCACGGGAAGACGAAATCCCGTCGGATATCGATGTCAGCGAACTGGACGGCCTGACGCTGACGCAAGTGGTCGAGAATATTGAGTCCGTACACCATGCTTACCTGCGCGAGACACTGCCCGAGATCGGTCAATTGATCTTTCGCGTGGTCAGTGTGCACGGCGCCGATGACGCCCGCCTGGCAAAGCTCCATGAGTTGTTCATGAAGATCTCGGCAGACCTCGAAAATCATCTGCTCCATGAAGAAGAGGCGCTGTTTCCTATGGTTCGCGATATGGAATCCGTGGGTGCAATCAGCCCTACGCGTTGCGGGGATGCCATCGGCGGACCGATCGCCTGCATGGAAACTGACCACGAGTCCATGCAGGAAGAGCTGGGACGTTTGCGTGAGCTAACCGATGACTATGCCGTGCCGGGACATGCCTGCATGACCTATCGCAGCATGCTCGAGCAACTCAGTAAGTTTAATCAGGATATGCTCGTGCACATACACAAGGAAGACAAAGTGCTGTTTCCCGGTGCGATCAAGGCACAGGCAGCACTGCGAACCGACAGTTAATCGCCGGAGCGCCCTGCCCTGATAACGACCGGGGCAAACAACAACAGTGCCAGCAGGCAACCGGCCACACCGACCGTGTTCGCAGCCGAGAGGCTATCGGCCGCCATCAGGCCGCCGGCAATAGCCGGGCCGATACCGAAACCGGTGGTTTGCGCTACCGGGATCAACACCGCGATCCGGCCGGTCGGATCGCTCGCCGCGACCATCCCCATCAGATACGGGCCGGTAAAATTCCAGAATGTCTGAAACACGGCGCAAGTTGCGGCAAAGCGAATGAAACTCATCTCACCCTGCAACAGCATGATGGCCGTGACCTGCACGAGTACTGCAACGGAGACCGGCAGGAGCCTGCCACCGCGGCCAGCGAGCGCGGAAGCCGTCAACGCACCGATGATGGCAATACCGCTGCTGATCGCCATTGCCTGACCGGCGCGCGTGGTTGCCAGGCCGCCGGCTTCGCCGATATTCAGCAGGAACGCCCACACCGCCCCGATGCCGGTGCACCAGATCAACAGCACAACGAGTGCAAAAACGGCAAGCATCGTGCTGCCGGTATGTGGTGCCGTGCCGTCGGCAGCCCGTTTGGGGCTGACGGTTGGAATCCACAGCAGCAACGGTAAAACGGCCAGTGCGATTACCGCGAGTGGCCACAGCACGCCTTTGATGCCATAAGCCGCACCAAGCCCGGGCAGCACCAGCAACAGGATCACGCTGAGCGCCACCTGTGTGGCGATCGATAAACCAAAGATCCGATCCGGGTTACGGCTGGAGTTGATCACGCCGATCGCGACCGCAAACGCCGTTCCCTGACCCAGGAATCCGGCCAGAAAGCGCAATGCCGCCAGTATCATCGGGTCGGACTGCATCCCGCTCAGAAGGTTGAGTATCACGACCGACAGGACTGCGAACGTGCCGACCAGTCGCCAGTTCGCTTTTGAGATCCAGAAGGTGGCTACGATCGATGCCAGTGCCGCACCGCCGATTTCCGCAAATATGATCTGACCGATCTGCGCCTCGTCAAGTTGCAGCGACGCGCCAAGAATACTGGTTATGATCGGTGCAACCAGGATACCGAAAATGCCGATACAACTCAGCGCAACGGCGGCCGCTGCGGTCATGGGTTTATCTGCGTGCATAGATCATCACCCGGGCCATCGTAAGATGCATGGCCCGGGTGACTTCGGTCTCTTTATCCATGTAATTGACTAGCCGTTCAATCATCTTTAACCGGAGCGGGGGTCTGCTTGCGGGCATAGTCTTCGATGCTCGACAAACTGGGACCATAGTCCTCGGTGGGCGCGTTCAGAAAATCGGGGAAATGCTCTTTAATGTAGGCGAGTACATTCGGTGAGACCTCGTCAACGGAATCAGCGCTGGCCATTACGCCGACATACAGCACATGGCCGGGCTTATCGCCGAGCAGCATCCACGGCAACCACGGCTGTATGCGGCTCCAGGTTCCGTGCCAGCTCACCGTCGTCAGCGATGGATCTTCGAGTTCTTTGACCGGTACAAAATAACGGAAGACTTCAGAAGCCTGCACCATCGGGCCCGATGATTCCCGGGGCCATTTTTCAGGCGTTAAAGAATTTGGATAAAAAAGGTGCAAATCTGTTTCTAAAGACAGAGTCTCATCATTCACCTTTCTCCAGGGCAGGATCAACGGAACTTTAACCGGTTTGGCAGCTTTATCGCCGCCAATGTCTTCCGTCATAAATACCATCGGGGTAGCAATATTGTAATTGAACGGATCATTGCTGACGTGCACCACATCCACGACTTCCTCGGTCCATGGATTGGTCCATTTCTCCAGCACTTCCCCGGTCTTCGCATCGGTAAAGATGATCGTTTCGCGGTTTAAGCGCCGATAATTCCCGTCTTCCAACGGAATTAGTCGCGAAACGGCAAAGCCCTCGAAACCACACAGCACTCGCACCGCCTCATCATCTGAAATTGCCATGACCTGGCCACGGTAACGGCCAATTCTCTGCTTGCTTGAATCCAGATCACTGGTAATACGGGCCCAGGAGTCACGATTCCATTCAGGTGAAAAAAATTCAATCTCAGTTTTAAACTTCGGTACATTCCCTTCAGCCACTGCACTCACTCCTGCAAAAAGCCCCATAACCAATAACATCACTAAAGATATCAGCCTACTTCCACTTGCCATCATCTGCCTCCATTTGCACGATACCGCCCCGCCGATCCAGCATGCGTTGTCCTTCTTCTTCACCGAATATCGGTGACACCAGCACATTCATCGGATCGAGACGATTGGTCATTTCACGATAGGTAAAATCATACTGCTGTTGTGCATCCCTCTGATCCACAGGCAGAGGCTCGGCCTCATCCACCCAGCGAAACCAGCGATCTACGAATTTCTCCAGATACGCCTCACACAGATCGAGATGCTCGTCGTTCAATTCCGTGATGTAGCTGGAACAGACCGGCGACTGCATGGCGCGAATAGCAGTGCCGTGACTGGCCGACCAGACAAAATCCGTATTGCTGCGGAACTCCAGGTAGTCCTGGTTGGCGTCGTCGTAGTATTTCTTCAGGTACGCCTCATTGACCATCAGGTCGACACGCGGCACGTAATCAGCATAGAAAAGAAGATTCGGCACGGTACCGAAAATCAGCATCAGGTTGGGCACCTGGGTACCCTGCCCCAGGGCGACGTTGATATTCATGTCAATCAGGCTGGCTTTACGGTTGCCGATCCAGGCACGTACGAACCAGTCCATGTCATTGCCGGTATAACCAAAGAAGGACCCCTCCATTTTGCCGTCGGCTGCCTGATAATAATCGGCACCCTCGGAGATCGGGTGCAGCCGGGCATCGAATCGCTCGATGATTCGTTCAGCTATGCGGCTATGAATTGCCCAGCAACGTTCCCATTGACTGGATACATCCTGATCGGGGTTATCGGCCAAAAACTCGTGAATAGTCTTGACGTCACTTTGTTCGGACATTGCTTGTTCTCGTTTGTTATTCCGCTCACTGAATGGTCATATTGATGACCACGGCCCGGCATTGATCCACATCAATTAATCCGACCATCCGAGTCATGCAAAGCCAGTTTCTCACATCTGCACCCTGCTACTCACCAATTGCCGTGTCCATCGATACAGGTCCGCCGTCCATTTCCCAGAATGGCGGTACACGCAGCGCGATCGCCGATGCGCACATCGCCGCCGCACCGAGCAACACGAAGATGCCGGCATTGCCATAGACGATGAAAAATGCCAGCGACGATAATAAAAACGGATTGTGGGCCAGCAGGACTTTGCCGTTATTGGTGGCCCTGATGTTGTGCGGCGGTGAAACGTGGATGTCCCACCAGCCGAGCTGATAGTTCATGTTGTAAATCGAAAGCAAGGCAATCAAGCCGATGGCATTGACAAGTCCGGGCAGGTGAAAAACTTCGAGAATCGAATAGATCGACAGCATCAGCAATGCGGCACACCCGCCCCAGGCCAGCCCGTAGATGACCGTCGGCAACAAGTACAGCTTGCGGCCATGCGTCAGCGTCCCGCGTGGCCACCAATAGACATAGGCCCAGACCACGATGACACAACATGCGGCGAAGGCAGTATTCCAGATCGGATCAGCGGCCTGTTCACCCGTCACGAGCGGTGACTGTGCCACTACTTTAAAGACACCGGTAACCCAGCTGAAAATAATAACGAAGCAGAAATAAATACCGGCACGCAACCAGGCCATCGACGGACTGTGCACCATGGGTTCATGCCGGGACCGCTCACGAAACAGCAGGACACCGAGAATGGCACAAAATACAAGCATCGCGAGTACAAAATAATCATCCCAGGTACCGGTGAATGAATATCCCGACGTAAAATAGTTCGTTGGCTTCATATTTTGAACTCCCCGGTCATATGGACTTCCATCAATTCAGCTAGACATCCGGTTCCGCAAACAGATCTCTTTTCTGTCGCAGCACGAATGCCTTGAAAAACCGCCCCATGGATCCTCGCTTTGTCAGCCAAGCGATCCGCGAACCATGCTTGCCGTGATCTGCCAGCGTGGCCTCCACAAGCCAGGGCGTAACCGTCTCAACTTTGTCGGCGATGATGTTGTATATACCTTTGACCTTCTGCCAACGCTCCGGTGACATGTGATCAGCTTCCCTGAGTGTCAGACTGGTGATGACGATTCCGGGGCTCAGAAAACCGATATTGACCGGACTGTTTTTGTATTCCTTGATCAGAGTTTCGGTGAAATAAGTAATGGCCCGTTTCGTTGTGCCGTAGATGCTGAGCCCATTGGTCGTTCTGCCGTCACTGCCGAATCCCTCGAAGTTGTATATCTGACCCTGGCCCTGCTTTTTCATTTCGACGAGCGCCACCTTGCAGCCATTGAAGGTGCCGATGATGTTGGTAGCGACAACGTTATCGTATTCCTGTTTGTCGATCGCGTCGAAGTCCCGCATGACATTGGCAATACCGGCATTGTTGATCCAGATATCGACCCCGCCGAAGGCCTCGGCGGCGGCATTCCAGACCGCCTGCACCTGATCGAGATCGGCCACCTCGCAAGCGGCGCCGATAAGCTTCATGCCGCCCAAGTCTGCCTGTAGCTCCTGCAAGCCTTTGTCCGTCGAACCCTGGCTGCGACCCGTAATACAAACGTTATGACCGCGTTTGAGAAACTCGCGGGCCATGCCCTGGCCGATGCCGCGGGTTCCGCCGGTTATCACAATACTCTTCGTCACACAGAAACTCCTGATACAAGGCCAAGCCTGACAGACACGACTTCGTCATCGCACCCAGATGACTTATCGGGCTATGTAGTCCTCGATCCGCAGCGCCGACACTCCGGGAATAATCGGCCTGACCAACTTGTCCGCATCTTCGAGGTCCATGGTCGCGTCGATGCCGATGCGGACCGATTTCATGCCGGGTTTCGCGGCTCGTTCAAATTCGGCTGTGCGTACATCCGGTATCACGCAATATTTTTTGGCATCGGCCACGCGGGTCCATATGGCCCACTCTACTTCTGCCTTGTCTTCTACATCGATATCTTCATCGACAACGACGATGCGCTTGACGATCATACTGATCGGAAACATATCGCTACTCGCTGCAAATGCCTGCTCGATAATTTTTCCCGGCTGTTCATTAGCTTGCTTGTCGATCGAAATCACCACATGTGCCAGCGTACCCAGACCCGGATCGATATAGGCATGGATGTTTTTGATTTCAGGTATAGCGGACTTAAGCGCAGCGGTAATACTTCTCATGATGCCGAAACCCGCAACACCACCGATGTTGTTGTGTTCGGGGCTCCGGCCCGCCATGATCGAATGATAGATCGGACTCTGCCGATGCGTGATCGTATTAACGGTCGTCACGGGCGCACTCTCCGGCCCGTATTGCCCGGCGAACTCACCGAGATTATTTTCCAGTCTCGTGGAAAAATCGACAGTCCCTTCGATCACGAACTCCGCATCGGCGGGCACCATCAGGTCACTGTCCTCACACTTCACCAGTTCGATCGGCACCTGCAGAAACCCGCCGGCCACATCGAACTCACATTGTCCGGGGGCCGGCTTGCCGGCTGCCGCGAGCAACAGCGCGGGTGACACGCCGATGGCCAGCGCAATCGGCATGGGAGCTCCTGCTTCCTCCCAACGTTCGTAGATGCGCCTCAAATCACTCATGGAACTCGCGTTAACGACCATCCGGTTACGTTCCAGTATCAACGTCCGGTAAACGCCCACATTCAACCGGCCGGTTGCCGGATCGCGAGTCACGCCAACCGCAGCAGTAATAAAAGGCCCGCTGTCGAGTTCGAAAAAACTGGGAACCGGTAAATCGCCAAGATTGACATCCGGCGACTGTATCGTGACATCTTTGACCGGCCCGGTAGCCACGGTCTCGGGCGCAATCGGATGCGACTTTGCCCGTTCCATTGCATCTTCCAGACATTGATGAGTAAACGGCTCAGTCCCGGCGTATCCGAGTGCAGTTCCAATATGCTCAAACTGATTGAAGATTCCGCCTACATGGGGAAACCTGGCGTCCTGTACCTGCTCGAACCAGTAAGTGCGCTGCTGTGCCTCGATCAGGGATGCAACTCCGGCAAGCTCATAGATCGGATCGACCTCCACTGTTATCCGGTCGACTTGGCCTTCTTCATCGAGATGCTGCAAAAAAGATCGAAAACTATGCATCAGATACTCCCGAAATACCTGTCGGTAACTTTCCGTCACCAAATTATTATCGCCGAATGGTTATTATTTCCTGACTGCGATTTTATATAGATAATGCGATCGCATTCAGCGTGTCATACGCAGCAGATACTCGAGCATCATCCGCTCACGCTCGGGACTGGTTTCAAAACCAATCCCCGGCGGGTAACGCATCCGGTTACCCGGCACCATACCAACTGAATCATTGATAAAGGCGGCCATCGTTTCAGGCGTCCAGACCAGACCATCCTGCTGTGCCTGTAAAAATACCCCGGAATAGGGAAACCCTTCGACCACGGCGGCGGGCTTACCGAAAATACGGTGCAGATTAGGTCCAACCCGATTCTCGCCGCCGGCATCCAGCGTGTGACAAAACCGGCACCAGGTAAAGGCTTCCTTCTGCGCAGCCAGCTCTTCATCCGATATAGATGGCAACGGCTGCGCATAATAATTCGGCAGGTTCATACCGGCCAGCAGTCTGTCAATTTCAGCCTGTGAAACTTTGTGATCAGATGAATACGGCACAACACCGAACCACCAGTACGGGAAGTAAAGTGCCACACCAAAAATGGCCAACAGGACCAGCGCGTAGGTAGCGCGTGCAGCCGGGGTTGCGTTCAATTTACCGCTCCTTGGAAAATGCTCAACTCAGCAGGTAACTGCTCAGACACGTGAACCCGGGAAAAGACGCAACAATCCGGCTCTATAGCGCACGTGCTGATAGAGCCCGAATATAAGCCAGACACCAATTAAAAACAGATAATAAAAACCCAGCGCACTGTGTAGATAACCAAAAGTCTTACGCACTCCGTCACCATCTGCGATGATCTGAGGTAACGTCACTCCGAACAAAATCACTTCCCGGTCAAACTCCCCCCAGGCATAAATAAAACCAATCAAGCCGGTAGCTGCGAACGTAGCAAACAGAACGAAGAGAATGGCACGATTGAAACCGAAAGAATTCTCCGGGAGGCCGACAGGCGGCCGCGGAGCCGGCGCCCTGATTCGCTGGATCAGCACGTAGGCCGCAAAACACATGACGAGCAAACCCAGACTATCGTGAAACATACGCAGAGCGGCGCGTTCGTCGAGAGCCGTACGCGGCAGGGTCACGATATTGCCCATCAACACAAGGAAACCCAGAAACAGGACCCAGCCCAGAATAGTTGCCCGCCGATCCTGCCGACCCGGCATTAATTCAGGCATGGAATACTTCCTGACAGTAACGGCACCGCACTATGTCCCGAAGCGGTAAGCCATTTCCAGTCCCCAGTTAAAGCCACGATTCGGATTCATGGTCCAGATATTTTTTGGCGCCCCATTGGCAAAGGTGGAACCCTCCTCCTCCATGAAATTAATAAAATCAGAAAATGCCGTCGGCGTGTCGTCATCGAGCAGGTTCGTCATATAAAGCGTGAGTTTCCAGGCCTCCGATTCCAGTCCAAGGCGTACATTCAGCAACGCGCGGTTGTCCATATAGCCCAAGTTGGTGGGATCGATCTTGCGCGATGTTTCGTAAGCCAGGTCGGTACGTCCGAACCATCCCAACGATGACGTCAACTGGTCAGTGTAAACGGCTCCAAGTACAACGGAATGCTCGGGATTGTTTGGCAAGCGGAACCCGGCAACATTACCGTCACCTTCCAGATCGTTAATACCGGTAATCGTCGCATATAAATCACTGTTAAATTTAATATATTCTGCTTGGACATAACCATAATTCGCGACCAGGAACAGGTTATCGGTGATGACGAAATTGGTTTCGAGTTCCAGGCCGATCGACCGGGATTGCCCTACATTAACGACCATCGTATCCGTAACATCACCGCCATTTCGCGCGGTATTTACCGTTTGGAATTGCCCCTGGCTTTCCCAGTCGATATAAAAAAGCGCCAGATTTGCAGTGATATGTCGATCCAGCCAACTGGTCTTGATACCGGTTTCATAGGTCCAGGCCTCTTCTTCCTCGAAAGTAGCTTTATCGCAAGCAATTGCATCGTTGGAACCGAACGCCAAACCAAGATCACTACATCTGGGGTCATCGGGGCCTGTGATCTGGTCATCCGGAGGAAAGGCCGTCGGATAAGCCGCACCGGCAAAAAAGCCGATGTTGAAACCGCCGGGTTTGTTTCCCTTGGCCACCAGACCATACACCATGATGTCGTCATTAGGCTGATAGCGTAATGTAACGCGTGGCGTAAAACTGCTAAAGGACAAACTGGATTCCTGAGGATTCACGTTATTCGTGTCGGTAACCGGGTCGTAAATAGGCGCATAGAGATCTTTATCGTCCTCGGCATAACGGGTTTCAAGCGCCAGCGACAGGTTTTCGGCCAGATCCATCTCAAGGGTACCGAAGATCGCGGTATTGGTGGTTTCTACCGATCTCGGGTTGGTGAACTGTCCCAGCCCGGGCCCCGGAAAGCTGCGCTGGGATGATGAGCGCTCGGACTCGAAATAGTAGATACCGAGCTGGCCTCGCACCGGAGCATCTTGCGGGCTGGCAAAGCGCATTTCGAAAGACCAGTCATCCACGATATTGTCAACTTCGAACAAAAACAGGTTGGTTATGACTCCCGGGTTACGATGCCCCATGCGGTCAAGATCAAATGCCTGCTGGAAATCGTCCGTGTTGTACGCAAATCGCTGGGTCATATCCCACTCACCCAGCCCCTGATCGAACTGAAACAGAAAACGACGCTGCGTTCTGCGCGTACCCGGTTTTGTCGGTGCCGCAGTCCAGTCCTCGGGATAGGTGCCGATACCCAGAAAATTCTCGGTCGTTTGCATCCCGGCACGGAAATCCGGCAGATTTATCTGCGACGTTCGGTCACCAGGACCCATCTCACCACAGAATGCGCCGCCGCGCCCCGCTTCAGCCGAAGAATCCCACCAGGGCTGGCTCGGGTCCGTCGGCAGGTAGCAATTTAATTCTTGCCATAGAATCTGCGCATGGTGATCGTCATCACCCTCGGAATAGCTGTATTTCAGTGTAAATGTGGAGTCATCTGTCGGCGTAAACAGGAGCTTGCCGTTGACCTCCTTGGTTTCTATTCCACCGAGGCGACTGGTATCCCCCTGCTGCGGTGGATTGATGTAGTCCTCCGGGTTGGTGGCGAAGTCCTCCGGCAACCCATTGTGCCATTCGCCGCCAAACTTCTCCCAGTTAGCCCCGACGAAATACATCAGTTTATCCTGCACGATCGGGCCGCTGACCCAGCCACCCAACTGGTAGTCATCATTGGTACCGCCCTTTGACGTCAGTTCCCCCTCGAAGTCGTTCGAGGGCTTTCGGGTGACGTAATTCACAGCACCGGAGAATGTCGCCCGACCGAACTGCGCCGATTGAGGCCCACGGAGAATCTCCACCCGCTCGACAGCACCCAGCATTGCCGTGGATATGCTCCCGGCAACAAACGCGCCATCGATGAAATACGAGGCATTCGGTTCGCCACGAGTAGCCGGCGCCGTCTGACCACGAATCACCGGCCGATCGTCGCGCCGCCCCAACTGCCGCATGGTATTAAAATTGACCGTGAAGTCCGCCAGATCGTAGTTATTACGAATCCCCTGGGCCTCCAGTTGCTCGGCGGTGTACGCGCTGACAGACAGGGGAACATCCTGGAGACTTTCTTCCTTCTTGCGAGCTGTGACGACGATTTCCTCCCGAGCCTGGGCATAGGTATTCGATACCGCCAGACAGGACAGAGCAAATATCATCACCCCCCCGGAAATCCCCCGGGAGGTACGCGACCGCAGCGCGCAATTAGGCATAGTTTTCCCCTTCATTCTGTATTCCATAGCACTACATATTGAAATCTCGCAGCGCACCCCCATGTGAGCATTGATGTATATCAAATAATCATAACGCTGTCAGGAAAGCACCGGCGCCACCCGTCCTCCGTTCAGCTGACTCGCATCCGCTGCCCTCGCTCAATTATTGGGACAACGATTTTGTAAACGGCGATCAGCCACAATTTTGATTTAGATCAAACCCTGCCGCTTCAGGTCTGTCCTAGACTCTTTACCAGTCGATAACCAATTGGATGCCGGCAAATAAAGTGGTACCGGGCTCGGCAATAATCAAAATGCGCTACCGCAAATTATCTATACCCTTCATCGTTACGATGTCTCAGTCGTCCGTCACCCGAATAATGATCTTCCCGGCGGCGCGCTCCGTCTGGCTGCGTTCGTGAGCCGCGCGGATATCATCGAGCGAGTACTCGCTGTCGATGACGGGCTTCAGATTACTTTCGCTGACCCAGACCGACAACAGGTCAAGATCATCGGCATGCGGCGTCCAGGCAACAAAATACCCTTTGCCGGCTTCACGCATCGTCTGGCCAGGGACAAAGAAATCGATACCGGGCACCGGCACGAGCGTTATATAGACGCCACCCTCTTTCAACGCCGGCAACGCGGTGGCCGGCTCGAGCGAGCCCACCGTGTCGTAGATAATGTCGTAACCATCCCCGTCCTTCAGCACGTCTTCGGAGGTATAGTCGATGACCGCATCGGCACCGAGTTCCTGAACCAGACGCAGATTCCGGGTACTGCAAACACCGGTCACGTGCGCCCCCAGCAACCGGGCAATCTGGATCGCGAAGGTGCCGACACCACCGGAAGCACCAACCAGCAACACCCGATCACCCGGCATGATTTTGCCGCAGTCGCGCAAACCATACAGGGGCGTCAAAGCCGCCAGCGGCATGGCCGCCGCTTCGCAATGACTAAGTTCGGGCGGCTTGCGCGCCACCGTCGCCGGGTTCAGCGCCACGTACTCGGCATAACAATTCCCGGCGCCATTATCGGAACGGGCATACACCTCGTCACCGACCGCGAAACCGGAGACCGCTGCGCCAACTTCTGCAACGATGCCCGAGGCATCGAAACCGAGCACCATCGGAAACGCCTCGCCATAACGAGCGGCCATCAACCCTTCACGAATTTTCCAGTCGATGGGATTGACGCTTGCCGCAGCCACCTTAACCAGTATCTGCTCAGGAGTGATTTCGGGTTTCGGCACATCGCGAACCTCGAGTCCGGATAATGAGCCGAACGCATCAATGACAGCGGCTTTCATAGCATCTCTCTATCCATACCAACTTGTAATGATTATTGAAGTAACAGCAGCAACATGCCTACCGATACACAGGACACCAACCATTTGATGAACAACTTTTTGGTTATATTGAATAACAGTTATACGCGGACTCGACTCGTTCGCCAAAACAACATACCTGCCCTCATCCCGGGAGACCCAACATGCCGAGTCAGTTAATGTCCGATCTGATGATGAGCCGCCGCTCTGCCCTGCGGAGCACGCTGGCGCTGGGTGTTGCCGGTATAACCGGTCTGGCGTCGACACGGCAATTGGCCGCGGCCAGCAACAGCAAACTCGACTACAGCGACCCGGCCGATAATCTATATGCATTCGGCAAGCTCTGGGCGGGCTTCGAAAATCCGGTCATCGGCGCATTTCACGGCCTGATGTATGCGCGCATCGGCAATCAACGGATGGTGCCCGTCTTCGGTTACACCGGAACCGGCGTCATGCTGTGCAAATTCGACGATAACGGTGACCTGTGGCTCAAGTCTCGCGAAACCGGTTACTTCACGGACCTCAAGAGCGGTGACATCCTCGAAACCTGGCATAACCCGTTCACCGACAAAACTGTCGAGGTCTACCATTTCTATAACAACGTAATGATCGGCAAGATCGGTAAGGAAATTCCGAAATTTCTGATGGGCGGAGCAGACGATCTGCCGACACTGATGAATGAAGGCACCGTCTTCCCGGACGAGAACGGCAACTACCCATTCATTCTGCCGTGGCAGTTTTACGGCGACGACATGATGTTGTCGTGGGACTATACGCATGAATACACAAACCCGGTTACGCCGGAAGGCTGGCCGCGTTCATCGACGGGCGCTCGCATCAACCCGTCCGAGCACTTCACATTCAATTTTTCACGACAGGAACTCGAGGACCGGGACATTCCGACGTCCCGATTTACGGCAGGGTTTACCCGGCTTTCGCAGTTCTGGCCATTCATGGAGATGGGCGGCACACCCTACGCCGAGGGCGCGCTGTTCGGTCGGATGTTCAGCCACAAGGGCCTGCAGGGATTTGCTGATGTCCCACCTAAAGTACTTGCGTATATGGAAAAGAATGCACCGGAATACCTGACCCTGCCGGATCACTGGAACCCCGGCAATTCACGTGTAGACACCTGGAAAGCTTACGCAGCAGACGTGCCGCCGGAGAATCCCGACTACGAATGGCAGTCGGGTAGTCATGCCGTGCCAACCGGCAAAGGCGCAGCAAAGATAATCAGGTGACGGTAACCCGTTTAAAAAAGTCGACGTTAAACAGCATAATTAAAAACACTGGAGAAACCCCGCGTGGATAAACCATTAGTCGTCGTTATCAACGGCACGGCCGGTGAAGGTTACTGGACCGTTCATTACCTGCTGAAGACCGGCCGGTTCAGAGTCCGGGCAACTGCCCGCCGGCCGGACAGCGACAAGGCACAAAAACTCCGGCAGGCCGGCTGCGAAGTGGTTGGCGCCGCAACCGAGGATGCCGATGCACTGCGCACTGCATTCAATGGTGCATACGGCATCTATGGCACGACGATCTATAACATCCATGCAAAGCAATACATTCACGACAATCCGCAGGAAATGGCACAGGGTCTCGGGCTGATTGAAGCGGCCAGGTCCTGCCGCACCCTCGAGCATTTTGTATTCCAGACCATGACGAAGTTCGAGCGGCACCCCGAAGACCTGGGGCTGGAGAGCCCGATTCATTTCCGCACAAAATGGCAACTTGAGGAACGGGTGATCGAGGCCAAATTACCATGGACCCTGCTTCGCCAGCCGGCCTATATGCGGCAGATGAAGTTCGGCTTGCGTGGCAACAAACGGCTATCCCTCCCTTACTCACCGGGGACGCGACTGGCCTATGTCTCCGAAGAAGATATCGGCAAGATCGCGGCACAAATCTTTCTGGATCGCGATACATTCCTCCGGCAAACCGTCAATGCCGTATCCGAAGTGGTGACCACCGAGGAAATAGCGCAGCGTACTCACGATCGGATACCACAATTCAGTTCGCGCTACCGGCAGGCACCATGGTGGTACAACGCATTTTTCGATCACATCCTGGTCAGGATGAAACCGGCCTTTCGTTATGTGTCACAGATCAACCAAAACCTGATGGCTGATAATTACTTCGCCATGACCGAGGAGGATCGGGAATGCTGTGCCCGACTGATCAGCCCGCAGGAACTGATGAAAATCGAAGACTGGATGCAGCAGGAAATCGAATCGTCCTGACCTTGCTGCCGCTAACCGCCGGGTGTTACCGGCGCGTCATCCGTCGTGGTAATGATTGTGCCCGGCTCCAACTTGCCTGTTGCCAGCGCTTGTACGTAGTCAACTGACGCGATATGACAATAGCTCTGCCCCTGGAATCGATCCGGCAGAAACCAGGTGATCCAGTGATCGTAGTTCTGAAACAGGCCCGGTGAATTGAAATGCACCGTGCCGTCATCATCAACATAGCTCAACTCGAATTCGGTCAGATAACTTTGACCGGTGATGAACGGCTCATTTTCATCTATCACGAATGCAGCGGCCCTTGCCGCCGCGGCCGGGTCATCGGCCTGCAACCCGGCGATAGCCTGTGCCCGCACCAGGCGCGTCACGTCAGGACAAAAACGCTGCTCACCCGCCGCATCCTCACCGTATGTAGCACGCAGATGGGCCGCAGTCTTCACCTTGCACGACACCATGATGGGCCGCTGCCCGGCATAGGTCACGACCTGGTAAATCATCAACGGATCCGGCGAAGGTTTTGAAGCCCGGTATGCAGGCATGTCGGTGAACACAGTATTCGTGCCTTCCAGTTCAGTGTCGGCCAGAATCTTTTGCACGGCGACACAAAACTGCATGGAGTCGGGGGCCGGCAAAGTTTGAGCCTGCGTTGCCGGGGGTGCAAAGATCCCGACCAGAGCCAGGCACAGTAACCAACGTAATATTAATCGCATCATTAAACTCTTAAATTCATTGCACCGTCGCATACTTGGCTGACGGCATGTTCCAAGTCCGCCGCAGGAACGCCAGCAGATCCGTCATCGATGTCCGATAAGCACTCTCGTTCAAGCCCATCGTATAGCCGTCACTGTTACTGCATTTCAAAATAGCCATGAAGGCACCGAAGCTTGTATCCATTGAATAACCGCTATTCATCTCGATGGTTTCACCGCTATTCATCCATTTCATCAGGCAATCGCGGGTCATCATTGCATCTTCCACAAAATGTTGCGGATAGGGGCTGTCCCAACCGTGGCCTGCATCCGGATAGACCTTCAGCGTCACATCTACATCCATGGCCTGCAATCGATCTCGAAATTTCTCACAGGCCGGAATGGACATGGATTCGTCCTTCTCACCCATCATGATGAGTACCGGGCTACCCTCCACTCGGAAACTCTCAAAATCCACCTGGCAGCCGCCATAAAACATCGCATAGGCCGAAAAACGGGGGCCGCCCTTACCCAACACGTTCTCGATGACCGGTTCGAACATCATATATAGCGTTGAGCCGGCGCCCAGAGAAAACCCCGTGACGCCGATTCGATCTGTATCTATATATGGATGATCCTGCAGCGCCTGCAACGCACTCAATGCATCGGCCATTTGCGTGAAGATGGGCGCCTTCTCGAGCCGCTCCAGATAATCGTCGGTGGCCCTGAGGTTGCGGGATACGAAGGTATCTACAGCGAGACCGGCGATACCATTGTCGGCCAGCAGCAGCGCCAGATTGACGCTGCGGCCTGCCCAGTCTCCGCCCGAACCATGCAGGATGATCATCGCCGGCACCTTGTTCTGTGCCGACGCATCTTGCGGTAATACCAGCGTGCCACCGACGGTTTGTTTGACTGCGGCGGCGCCACCGTCAATGAAATCCTTGCCGCTCTTCGCATTGAATCCCGGAAAACCAACCACACCGTCGAGGCGCTGGCCCCAGGAGGTCTCGTAGAAAATATTCATCACCGGCTCCGGTGACGGCCATAGCTCGATGCCTCCGTATACCGCAAGCAACAGAATGATGAACACGCTGATACGACGAGCCCATTTCATCGTTCAATCATCCCGGTCAATTGATGCACAAAGCACATTTTAAAGTCACTGAATATCAGAACATCACCTCGCTACCGCGAACTCATCTGTGCAAGGCCCTGCAGCATTGCGGCGACTACGATTTCCTGCTGTGTGTCACGGGAAATAACCGGTTCCCATTCTTCTTCATAGCCACCACCGTCGAATGAGCCGAAATACATGTGTATACCGCCCGGCACCGGCACCCACCGGGCATCGCTCGGAAACAGGTGCCGCTTGTCGGCAAACGTTGGCGGCGGGCTGCCGCCTGTTGTCGCACGGTGAATATGCATGACCGGCAGGCTGGAGCCTGACAGGCTGTTTGACTCTGCCGGGTACGCATCCCAAAGAATCAGACCGGCCAGATCGTCCTGATGCTGAAATGCATAACGACCGGCCACTACGCCACCCAGTGAATGCCCCGCGACGACCCATTCACGAACCTGCGGAAACGCGGCACGAACATCGTCCGCACGGTTCGGTGCAAAAATTGCCAGATCGAAGGGCATCTCAATAGCTACGACGAGGTAACCCATGGCCGCTATTTTTCGCAGCACCGGCGCATAACCACGAATGTCACAATTTGCTCCGGGATACAGAATCAATCCTGCCGTTGGCGTCGCCGTAACCGGCCGCATCACCAACCAGTCGGCCGTATCGACACTGACCACTCCATCGCTCACCAATGCGGCTATGGCATCATCTGCCGGGCTAGCCAGATTTTTTTCGGTTGAATAAACCAACCAGCCCACAGCCAGCAACGAGATACCGACAATGAAGGCAAGTACCCTTATAAAGAAACGGCTCCGGGATCTACCCATTGCAACCAACCTTGGATTCCATCCTCTCATTTAGTCCCGGTGCCCGTAAAATCATCGGTACAGTACCGAAGTGCATCGGGAAAAGTTTTGTCCCAGATCAATGCACTGTCAAGCCGGGCATAAATATGATATTTAATTCAATGACTTGTTTGGGCAATCAAGCAACAAGAAGATGAACAGCCAGACGATACTTATCACCGGTACCGCCTCTGGAATGGGCCGGATCGCCGCCCGGCAACTTGCCGAGCAAGGCGCCCGTTTGATTCTGGTGGATTTCGATATCTCCAATGGAGAACAGGCCCGGGACGAGATCATCGCCGCGACCGGCAACACAAACATTGAATTCATCGCCTGCGATGTGACCTCATTCGCCGAGGTCCGCCGCATGACCGAACAAGTGAAAGAAAACTACCCGCGTCTGGATGTATTGATCAATAACGCGGGAATCACCGAGTCCGTGCGCCGTGAAAGCGTGGATGGTTTTGAGATGACCATGGCGACAAATTTTCTCGGGCCATATCTGATCACGCATCTGCTGCTGGACCTGCTCAAGGCCAGTGCACCGTCCCGCATCATCAATGTGTCATCGGATGGCCACAAGATGGTGCCCACCCTGGATTTCGATGACATAGACAACCGCGCCGGCTGGGATCGCGTAAACCACAACAAAGGCTTTCAAGCCTATGCCCGATCGAAACTGGCGCTGGCCTGTTTTTCCTATGACCTGGCCGAGCAACTGGCGGGAACCGGTGTCTCGGTATATTGCCTGTCGCCCGGCTATTTCATCCGCACCAATGTCCATCGACACATGCGCGGCATCTGGAAGCTCGGCGTCAAACTTGCCTGGCCATTCCTGCAGTCCCCTTATCGCGCCGTGCGGACCTATATATATCTTGTCACCAGCCCCGAGGTCGCCGATGAGACGGGCAAATACTGGGAACATCTCAAGGAAAAAGAATCCTCCGATGCGTCCCACGACCGTTCGCTGCGTGCACGAATCCGGGCTTATGCCGAGGAGGCCACCCGTGGCGCATTGGCTACCGCGCAAGATAAATCGGCGACGGACAACCTGGAGACCGCACCGTGAACCTGTCCGTGTTTGCCGCATTGATCGCGGCTGTCATGGTCATGCTGATCGTCATCAAGCTGCGCCGGTCGACCGACCATACCTGTGAACACTTCGATCCGGTCTCAGCCTGGCTGCGCGCGGGCATCATGTTCTGTTTTTTCTACCTGGTGTCCTGGGCGACGGGCACCATGCAGCACATCGTCAGCGAATCGATCGTTACGCCGGAGCAACTTGCCGATCCTGCCTGGCGTCTGTGGACGGGCGGCATGGTCGTGCTCATTCTCATCGCCTACTGGGGCATCTGGGCCCGTTTCACGATCCGCTTTGAGCGCAAGCTCGAACTGTTGCCACAGATAATTTTCGGCCTGCTTTGGGGCACAGCCTTCGGGCAGATGTTTCTGTCGCTATGGCATATTGCCGAGATGATCGGTCCCGACTGGGCGACCTGGCAGGTCTTTCTGCTCGCTTACGTCATGCTCACCTTCTGGCAGTGGTTCCTGATGGACATGTACTGGGATATCTACATTTCCCCGGAACACGACACGGCCTACTCCATCGTACTGAAGGTCGTCGTAACGCACATCCCCAACTCCACCCTCGGACTGATTTTCTTTGCACTGTACGGTAACCACGTCATTTTCATCGGGCTGCAGTGTCTCGCCCTGGTGGGCTGTTCGATCACGATGCGCATGCCATCACCATGGTGCAAAGCCCTTACTCCACCGGCACGAACCACACCCTCGAAATTCTTCGGGCTACCCCGCTGCGCGGGTTATAAATCTGCTGATCCTGCCAATGACGTCTGGCTCAAACAGGCGCACCTGCCAAGGTAGTTCGCGAATTCATCCTGCACGTACACTACTGTAAGCCTTAAGGAGGCAATTCATGTACATCAATTTCTGGTATCCGGTAGCCCGCAGCACCGAAGTTACGAATGAAGCACCGCTGCGTACGCGAATCATGAGCCTGGATTTTGTCGCTTTCAGAGATGCCTCCGGCCAACCCCATGTACTCAGCGATACGTGCATCCACCGTGGCGGCGCCCTTGGCAAGGGCACGATAAAAGGTGACTGCGTGCAGTGCCCATACCATGGCTGGCAATATGACGGCGACGGTCAGTGCACCGTGATTCCGTCCCTGGGTGACGGCCAACGCCCACCGGCCCGGGCGAAGGTGGACAGCTATCCGGTGCAGGAACGCTATGGCATCGTGTTCGCGTTTCTCGGCGAGCTGCCCGAAGAAGAACGGCCACCGCTGTACGACATCCCCGAATTCGACTCATCCGACTGGCGCGCCAACAAGCTCGTGGTCTTCGAGGTCGATTATTACTACGAGCGCTCCGTGGAGAACGGACTTGACCCGGCCCACAACGAGTTCGTGCACCCGAATCAGGGCGCACCGGGCATGCGTCAGGATTTTCGCAATAATCCCATCGACATTGAAGCGCTGACCGACTGGGGCAGCAAGTTCATGATTCCGTTCGTGCAGGACAAGACCGGGATCATGGGTGACCAGATACAGCGCGATGCGAAGTACTTGCGGGCCGGCTCCGGGCATGTGGGGCCGAATACGCTGATCACCTGGTTGCAGTTCTCGAAAGACAGTATTTTTCATCAGTATTTCTTCGAAGCGCCGATCGATGAGAACCGAACCCGTATCTTTTTTGTCAACATGCGTTATTTCATGCTGGACCCGGCCAACGACCAGTCCATCATCGACATAAACATGAAAATTGCGCAGGAAGACATCGATATCCTCGTGGATCTGAACCCGGTGCGCACTCCGGATACAACGACCAAAGAACTGCTCGTGCCTGCAGACCTGCCGGTCGTAAAATATCGTGAGTTCCTGCAATCCTGGGAAAGCCGTGGCTGGCGAATCGATCAAAACAAACTGCGTGATATCCGCGGCAACTCAGCCGTCGCAATCCCGTGCCCGGGTCGACGCACCAGCAAAAGCTGGATTCTGGATCCTGTACCGCTGGCCTGAATCGACCGCCTATCGGCGTTGTTCGCCGATACCGCCCGGAGCGACGAGGCGCACGACCAGCGCCAGTGCAAAAACGAGCGCATTGGCTATGCCAACCAGCACGTACGGTGCGGACGGATTCCAGGCATCGAACAACTGCCCGCCAATACTCGTGGCCAACAGTATGCCGAGCGCGCCGCAGATACCGGTCATGCCGATCACGGAACCGCGCTCCCTGATATTCGCTTCCTGACCGATCAGGGCCTGCGACGCGAACATGCAACTCACCTGCCCGACGCCGAGCATCGCAAACCAGGGCATCGCACCGGGGCTGAGCGGGTCTTTGACAAAGCCCATCGCGACAAACGCAAATGTGGCGATCGCAGCGCCGATCATGAGCGCACTCGTGCGGTTGATCCGGTCGATGATGAACCCCATAACAGGCATCCATAACATGGCCGCAACATTAGCCAGCACCATCAGAACTGCGCCCCGCTTGACCCCATCGGCAGCCGTCAAACCCTGTTCTACACCGGCCACCGTCGCCCAGAGTACGGTGAAGGTGCCGACCACGACAAAATCACTGCGCGACACAAAGGCTGCCATATAGGACAGGGCAATGCGGGGATTTCTTGCCGCGGAAAACCCGCCGATGATCAGATCGCGAACCGGCGGCCGGGCATCATGGCGCACCATCGTCCCGCCTTTCAGTCCTTTCAACAGGATCAGCGCAGACGGCACGAGAATCAAGGCGATCAGCCAGTGAGAATACCTGCCGGCCGCCACTGTCCCGGCACCGAATTCGGCAAAAAACTCAGGTGTGCGGCCGAATACGAGGTTGACGAAAACGACGCCGATGCCATTGAAGAGCCCCGACAGGGCAATCATCTTGCCGCGAGAAAACTCGTTCGCATAATCATGACTCAGCGTACTCATCATGCCGATCATCGCGGCGATACCGACGGCGTAAATACCGCGCGTAACAAACAAGTGCCACTCAGCCCCAACGAGCGGGTAAAAAACATACGACAAAGCCATGATCAATATGCCGGCGACGATAATCGGTCGGCGCCCGATGCGGTCCGACATCACGCCGAACACCCCGATCAGAGCCAGTATGACGATCTCGGACGCAGCAGCGAGATACCCCGAAATGCCGCCCTGTTGATCCAGCGGAATCCCGAGATTGGCATTCAATACATAAGTCTGACCAATATTGACGAATGACAGAAAACCGATGCAGACAAAGTTGGCCCACAGCAACGCCGTTGCATTACCTCTGGAAATACCCGGTGCCAGCAGTATGGGACCGAAAGAAATTCGTTGTTGTTCGTTTTTCACAGGTCGGGCAGTAAATAAAAATTGAAGTATTCGATCGAGTTAGCTTCCACACGGTATCGTGACACATCATTGATCCACATCAAGAGGTACGTGACGTGTTCGAGCTTGATATAGGTCAATGGTAATGACACCAGTCGAAGCTTAGAATTTCTTTGTCAAGCGGCCAAACCGAGGAAAAACAAACCGCATGGATATCGACATTATTCTCGAGCCGGATGTGAGTCCCCAGGGTCTGGCCGAACTGGCGATGGTGGCCGAGAAACTCGGTATCCGTGCACTGTGGTCATCGAACTACCATCAGAACTGGGACTGCTTTCTGGCCCTGGTTCCAGCCGCCCAGGCGACATCAAAAATTCTGTTGGGACCACTGGCCGTCAGCCCGTGGGAACTGCACCCCCTGAAGATGGCCAATTCGCTACTGACCCTGAACGAGATGTCCGGCGGCCGGGCTATCCTGGCCGTCAGCGGCGGCGGCGGCGTACTCGGCGCCATGGGCTGGAAAATCGGCAACGATGCCCCGATGTGGCCGTTCAGGAACCCCGTCAAAGGCGACCGCTCCCCTGACCGGCGGGTTGCCGGTGTGCGCGAATGCATCGAGTTCCTGCAAACAGCGCGCAACGGCAAAATGACGTACTCCTTTGACGGTGATGTTTTTCAGGTCACGCGACCCTTCGTGATGGAATATGCCACATCCGACGGGCCCCTGGTCTATGGTTGCTGCAGCGGGCCGATGATGATCCGCATGGGCGCCAGGGTTGCCGACGGGATCCAGGTCAGTGATTTCACCGTGGACATGATGCCAGAGGCCTCGGAGAACATGCGCCTGGGGCTGGCCAGACGCGAAACGCCTGCCGAGGATTTTCGCTTCGGAAATTTCTGGGCCTGGCACATCAAGCAAGATGAGACTACTTCCATGTACGAAGCGCGGCGCGAACTGATCTGGCGCGGCGCCATCGCCGCCAAGTCCGCACACGATATCCGGCCCCACCTGGACAGCGACGATGAAACGCAACTCGTCATCGACCAATGGGACAATTTGTTCAAAGCCTTCTGGACCCGTAGCGGGCAGATCGACGGACTGCCGGAGAACATCGTGGATCGACTGATTCACGGCATGTCGTCAGCCGGCGGACCGGACCGCATCGATCAGGAAATCGAGCGGTACCGGCAATTTGCCGACAGCGGTGTCACCGAACTGTCCTTGCGGGTGTTCGATGAACCTATGGAGGCGTTGCAGATGATCGGCAAACATGTTCTGCCGGCGTTACGATAAGAAATGCATACGGTAAAAGAAATCAACATCGCGAATTAGTGTCTGCAAACTATTTTTCAAGGCAACTAATATGGACATCGATCTGATCGTCGAACCTGATCTCAAGCCCGCGCAATTATTGGAAATTGCGCAAGCTGCCGAGAAATTCGGCATCCGCGGCCTGTGGACATCCAATTATTTTGCGCACTGGGACCCATTCATCAGCCTGGTGCTGGCCGCCCAGCAAACGCAACGATTATTGCTGGGTGCGCTGGCGGTCAGTCCATTCGAGATGCACCCGCTCAAGATTGCCAATGCCTTGCTGTCACTCAATGAGATCAGCGGTGGCAGGGCCATGGCGGCTATCGGCGCCGGCGAAGGCAACCTGGAAGCCATGGCGCTGCAGAAGCCGAAGAAAGTTGTCGGCGCCGTGCGCGAAGCGATTGAAATTGTGCACAGGGCTGCAAACGGGGAACTGGCAACGGGTTACGAAGGGGAGCATTTCAACGTCAACCTGCCGTGTGCCTACGACTGGCTCGAGTCTGCTCCTCCCCTGGTCTATGGCACCGCCTATCACGGCATGATGATGCGCATGGAAGCCCGTGTTGCCGATGGCGTTTACATCGGCTGTACACCGCCGGAAATTGCCGGGCCGGCCATGGAAAACGTCCGCATCGGCCTCGGACGCAGAGAGTGTCAACCTGTCGATTTTCGCATTAATACGTTCTGGGGCTGGCATATGAAAAAAGATCGCGCCGAAGCCTATCGGGAATCCCGCCGCGAACTGCCGTGGCGGGCCAGGAAACTGGACCCGGAACTGCTGGCCCTGTATCTGGCTGACGATGAAGTGAAGCTGGTTCGCGATCACTACGAAAACTACGTGCAGGCATGGTTTGACCGTTCCGGCAACGTCAAAGGGGTTCCCGAAGAGATCTCGAACAGACTTTGCGAAGGCCTCACCTCAACGGGTTGCATAGAAGATCTGGACCGTGAAATCGAGCGCTTCAGAAAATTCGCAGCGGCCGGATTTACAGAGATCGCATTGCGGCTGCATGACGATCCGATGGATGCACTAACGCTCATCGGCAAACATGTGCTGCCCGCCCTGCATTAGGTCAGTTTCGATAGATGCTGTGGGCTCCCACGACGATATCGCCGACAGACATCAGCTGCTGCATGTCAATAATCTCAACATCATTGGCACCGTGTAAATGAATGATGCCCGATTGTCTTAGCGTCGTGAATACGCGACTGACGGTTTCAATCGTGAGCCCCAGGCAATCAGCGATATCGGCGCGACTCATCGGGAGACGAACCAGATCTTCCGGTTGTCTGAGCCTGCTGAGCCGATAACTGATATACCAGACAAATGATGCAACCTTCTGGGTGGCGTCCTTGCGGCCGAGCGCAAACAGCAGTTCGAATGTAGCATCCATCGCCCGGATTAGCGTAAACCGCAGCTTGCGATCCATGGTGGGATATTTTTCTATCAGGGCTTCAAGAGCAGTACGTTCAAAACAACAGGCTTCAACAGACGAAATTGCGCTAATGCCGTAGTGATAATTATCCTCTGACGTAAAGCCGATAAAGTCACCGGGGAAAACGAAGGCCAGAATTTGTCGCTTTCCGCCTGCGGTCAGCCGAAACATTGAGGCATAACCGCTTCTGATACTGAATACGTAGTCAGCTGCCTGCTCCTGACGAACAATGAATTTACCTGCATCAAAAGATCGTTCGGTGGCCTGACCATGCAAATGGTGCATATCGGCATCCGAAAGACTGGCGCAAAGCGTCGCCGACCGGGCATAACAGTTACAGCACGGCAAATCGGAATAACGGGGAACGGGCATACGGCTGGCGGACCTCCGGCAACTGGAACTGCTTGATGTATATCAATGGTTATAATTCACTCGCTCCATAGTATAAACCTAACGTCCGAGAGTACTAACACCTAAGAATATAGCGCCCCACCTGCCTGCTGGCGGGCGTGTGGACAAGACATGAACCCGGGTAGCCCGGGTCTCGACTAACAAAACCGGGATAAGCAATATGGCATTCAAGGACATGCGGGCATTCCTGCAGGAACTGCAGGACAACAATCAACTACGAGAAGTCGACGTACCCCTTAACTGCGAGCGCAGCAAGAACGAATTGCAGGCATTGATGCGACACCTGGCAGAGACGAATGGACCGGCGCTAACCCTGACCAACCTGACCGGCTACAACACACCCGATATCCCGGTAATCTTTAATCCCTTTGGCACCCGGGAACGAACGGCCATGACCATCGGCGAACGGGATCCCCTGCAGGCAAAAATCAAGCACGCTTCTGTTCTCGCCGACCGGTCGCAGTGGCACGAGCCCGTGCTGGTGGATCGCGACGCCGCGCCCTGCAAGGAAGTAGTCATTCCGGCAGACGAGATCTCGCTCGACAAGCAAATTCCCCACGTCTGGTTCGGCAAGGAAGATGCCTCGTACATTTGCGGCGGGGTCGTGACCACCAAAGATCCGGAAACCGGTGAACGCAACGTCGGCTGGTATCGCCTGACGCAATTCTGGAAGGCCAAACATCCCACCGGCGGCAGCTATTCGGAGGAGCGGCAGAAACGCCAGCTATCCGTTTTTGCATTCTGGAATCCACCGATGAATCACATCGGCCTGCATTTGGCCAAGGCCATCAAGATGGGTAAACCGCTCGAGGTCGCGATTGCCTGCCAGTGCGACCCGGCTATTCACACGGCCGCATGCACCGCGGTTCCTTTCGGCGAGGACGAGTATGCCTACGCGGGAGGCCTGCGCGGTGCGCCAGCGGAACTGGTCAAGTGTGACACCGTGGATCTGGAAGTCCCGGCGACGGCCGAGTTTGTCATCGAGGGCATCTTCGACCCTGATGTCGTGCAGGAAACCGTCGGCTGGCATTCGAATCCGGTGGGTTACTACGACCAGGTGCAGATATTCCCGGTCTTCGATGTGAAACATATCACCCATCGTAAAAATCCCTACTGGTACGCAACGATGGAGATGATGCCGCCCTTCGATCATAACTATCTGGCCACGCTGCCGATCGAAGGCGAGATTCTGGCAGACCTCAAGGGCAAGATTCCCGAAATCAAAGACGTTGTCGTGACGCCTAACCTGACCTACATCGTGCAACTGGCGGTTGACGGCGCACAGAAGCCACACCCGGAATTCGGCAAATTCGTACTGCACGCTGTCTGGGGTGCGGCCGGCCGCTGGGGCCGCACCGCCAAGTTCGTGATTGTCGTCGGCCCGGACGTGGATCCGTATGACCTGACATCCGTTGAATGGGCACTACAGACCCGCGTACAGCCCAAGAGTGACACGATCATTAATGACTCCGGCCAGGCCATGGTGCTGGACCCATCTGCGCCGAAGGGTGCGCAGGGATTTGCGGTCAGCTCCGAGCAAATGGGTATCGATGCGACGATCAAGATCCCCGAGCGCTTCGATGACTATGCGCCGGTAAGTCAGGCCGAGCCGGAAGCAGTGCGACAGATTGCGGAGAAGCTCGCGAAGGCTCTGGCCTGAACCCATGCAGGACATCAAGAAATTTACACTAAAGGTTACGTGAAATGAGCGACAGAAAAACAGCCATCATAACGGGCTCGGCCACCGGCGTCGGTGCAGCCGCAGCCATAATGCTGGCGGAACGCGGATGTAATGTGGTGATCAACTACACCCGCAGCGAGAAAGAGGCGGAGGAAACTGCCGGCATCTGCCGCTCCAGGGGTGTCGAAGCCATCGCGTTTCGAGCCGACGTGTCCGATGACGATGCCTGCCGGAAGATGGTCCAGGCGGCAGTCGATGCCTGGGACAGGATCGATTACCTGATCAACAATGCCGCCCGCACCAAGTTCAATCCGTATGAAAATCTTGACGGTCTGCAGAAACAGGATTTCCTGGATATTTACGCCGTCAATGTGGTTGGCGCCTACCAGATGATTCGTGCCGTGGAACCGCATATGCGCAAACAGGGCGCCGGCGCCGTGGTGAATAATTCCTCCATTGGCGGCGTCACCGGCATCGCCTCGTCGATGGCCTATGCCGCATCCAAGGCAGCACTGAATCTGCTGAGCAAGTCACTGGCACACGTGCTGGCCCCGGAAATCAGAATCAACACCGTGGTTCCGGGCATGATTCAGACACGCTGGCTCAAAGGCGGCATGGATGAGGCTGCGTACGAGGCTATGCTGGAAAACGTCACCGAGATGGTGCCGTTAAAAAAAGTAGCCACTGCCGAGGATATTGCTGAAGCCCTGGTCTGGTTCCTCGAAGGCGCCAGGCTGGTAACGGGCGAGACGCTGATAGTCGATAGCGGCGTCCACCTCGGTCAATTACCGGACTACGTCAAGCCGGACAAATAAAGTCTCCGCCCAGAGCCTGGCTATTGCCTAATCTTTAATCTTGTACAACCCCATGAGCTTGAGCACCTGCCGTTCGAAGACCGAATCGGTCGAGCCCTGTTTCAGCTTGCGCAGGAAGTATTTTTCGAATGCGATCTTGGCCATGTGCACCCACCTGCCATCGGAACTCCAGTTGACGTTGCGTGGGGGAATCTGTGGCATGGCAACAAATGCTATTCCGGTGTCGCCGAAGTCAGCCAGGCAAAGCGCATTCCAGGTCGCCTTGTCAGCGGGTTCCCGCCCGTCGACCAGCGCTTTGATGTTCTTGACGCTCGCGGTCACCATGGATTCGATCATAAAGCCGGTCTTGGGCACACCAACCGGGATGGGGGTCGGTTCATACGGCGGAATAGCGATACACACGCCGACAGAGAAAATATTCGGAAACTTCGGGTTGCGCTGATGTTCGTCAACCACGATGAAGCCACGCGGATTGACCAGCCCGTCGATCCCGCACACGGCAGGAATGCCGCGAAATGCCGGCAGCATCATTGAATATTTGAACGGCAGATCATGCTGTCGCTTATCGGCGCCATCTTCATCTACTTCGGTGACATGCATCAGGCCGTCTTCGACCGTGTCCACCCTGGCATTGGTCACCCATTTGATATGCCGCTGACGCAGCACGGATTCGATATGGGTCTTGGTGTCACCGACACCGCCGAGGCCCAGGTGACCGATATAAGGCTCGGAAGTCACAAAAGTCATGGGCACCCGGTCACGAATTTTCCGCTTGCGCAGCTCATGATCCATGATCATCGCGTGCTCATATGCCGGGCCGAAGCATGAAGCCATTTGCACCGCACCGACGACAAGCGGCCCCGGATCGGCACAGAACTCTTCCCATGCCTCGGCAGCCTGCTCAGCATGGTCCACGGTGCAAACCGATTGCGTGAACCCGCCGTGGGGACCCAGGCCATCGACTTCGTCGAATGCCAGCTCGGGGCCGGTAGAGATCACGAGGTAGTCGTAGTCGACATGCTGGCCATCGGTTAATTCAACCCGGTTCTGTTCCGGCAACACGCGCTGTGCACCCGCGTCATGGAAGCGAATTTGTTTTCGCGCGAGCAACGGCGCAAGTTCGACAACGATATCCTGACGCTGACGCAGGTTGACGCCCACCCAGGGATTAGACGGGGTGAACTGAAAATAACTGTTGTTGGAAATTACCGTGATTTCAGCCTGCGTACCGAACTCGGCCTGCAGCTCATAAGCTGCCGAGATACCGCCTATGCCGCCACCCAATACAACGATAGATGTCATTGTTGCTCGCCTCATTATTCTGATTATTCGTAATACCTTGCCAGCACGCACCGCGATCCGTTTGAATCTGCAACTGCCGCCGTGTGATCGTATTGCTGTCGCTGGTTATCGAGCGTATTACAATAGCACAGCCCCCATATTCAGGCAGAGCGAACACACGATGCCTGACCCGCACAGCAGAGCCTGGTTCACGAAGGTTTGGCGTACCTATTGCCGGGCTATCGTTCGCGTGCTCTATCGTAGTGTCGAGATCACAGGAGACGCTGCAATACCGCGCAGCGGCGGGCTCGTATTATGCGCCAATCATGTCAATGCGCTCGTCGATGGTGTGCTGCTGCAAGCCACGACGTCACGCAATATCCGCCCCCTTGCCCGCAGCGGCCTGTTTCTGAATCCGTTGCTGGCACCTTTGCTCAAGCTGATCGGCGCCGTACCGATCCAGCGGCGCACCGACGAGACCGCAGATGCAGCACGTAACGATGCGGCATTCGCCCGCTGTTCCGAATTGCTAGCCGAAGACGAAACCATTGTTATTTTCCCCGAGGGCCAGAGTCATTCCAACCCACAAATACAAAAACTAAAAACCGGAGCGGCCCGTATCGTAATGGCCGCCATGGCGCGCAACGGCATCGCGCCGACGGTACTTCCGGTAGGTCTGACATTCACGCGCAAGGGAACATTCCGCAGTGACGTGCTGGTGCAATTCGGTACACCGATCGACTGCCATCTGCCCGATAAGCTCGAGCCATTCGCCCGCGTCGAATTACTTACCGAACGGATCACCGCAGGCCTTGCTAACGTCACGCTGAATGCTGACTCCTGGGAGGATCTCTATCTGGTCAATCGTCTCGAGCAATTCTTCGCGTTGCGTCATTGTCATTATCGCAAAGGCCAATTGCGTCAACGCTTCCGTGCACTGCAGCGCCTGATCGATGCGCAACGCGCGTTGCGCATCTACGAACCCGACAAGGTGCGTGCAGTTGCCGCCCAGCTCAAGGCATTTGAACGACTCTGCAGGGTCTGTGGAATCCGTGACTACCACCTGACGATAGAACTCCGGCCTGTACTCGCCATTCTGTACTTAGGACGATTAATCCTGGACGTGCTGTTCGTGCTGCCGCTGGCGATATGGGGCACAATCAACAACGTCATTCCGTATGTTTTGACGCGCCATCTGACCCGCCGTATTGCGCGCGGCACGGATCAATACGACACAACGAGATTGTTTCTGGGCATGCTGTTTTTTATCTCGTTCTGGTCGATCCAGACGGCAGTCGTGTATCGATTCCTCGGCACTTGGTGGTCGATCGGCTACCTCGCCAGCATACTGATCACCATCCCGCTTGCCTTCAGAATGCGCAATGAATACAAAATTATTATCGACAACCTGAGAACCTTTTTCCTGTTCCTGCGCAAGAAACAACTCAAGGAGCATCTTGCCGACAAGCGACATGAGATCGAAGTCGAACTCGCCAGGCTGGTCCGCATCGTCAAACGCCTGCCGAGCGGGCAAACGGATCGGGATGAGGCACAATATGGTGCCGGCATGGCAAAAACTCAGGAGATCAGACGATGAGCACGACACAAAACAAGCTTTCGATCCGTAACCAGGTCTGCGATGAAGAGTGGCAATTGCGAATCGACCTGGCAGCTTGCTATCGCCTGATCGCAATGCACGGCTGGGACGATCTGATCTTCACGCACATTTCCGCCCGCGTACCGGGTGCCGACGAGCATTTCCTGATCAACGCCTATGGCCTGCTGTTTGAGGAAATCACAGCCAGCAACCTGATCAAGATCGACCTGGATGGCAACAAGGTTCTGGAGTCGCCATATCCCGTCAACCCGGCCGGATTTACGATTCACAGCGCCATTCACGAGGCGCGCGCCGACGTAGGCTGCGTCCTGCACACTCACACCCGGGCCGGCATCGCCGTATCGACACAAAAAGAGGGTCTCTTGCCGCTGTCGCAGATTTCGCTCGTCGCGCTGGCTTCGATCGGTTACCACGACTACGAGGGTATCGCGTTAAATGCGGAGGAGAAACCACGCCTGGTCGCAGATCTCGGCACGAAGTTTTTTCTGATATTACGCAATCACGGACTGTTGACGGTCGGAGCAACGATTCCCGATACTTTCCTGGCGATGTATGCGCTGGAAACTGCTTGCCAGTCGCAAATCATGGCGCAGTCCAGTGGCGTACCCCTGACGCTGATCAGTCCACAGATTCTCGCCGGCATTGCCGCACAGGTTGACGAAGTAACCAAGGGACTCGGCGGCAAACTGGCCTGGCCCGGACTCCTGCGCAAACTGGATCGAATTGATCCGGGTTATTGCGAATAGCAGGAAGTACCCGCTACCCGGTGTGCTGCTGACGGTTCCCTTGCAGCAAACTACAGCGGTTTACTTCCCGATCCATTTTCCCAACAACCATCAAAGCAAACATCCTGAAGTCCGCAATCAGTGACCACAGCGGATACGTGAAGGTGGCCGGTCGGTTTTTTTCGATAAAAAAATGCGAGTACCAGGCGAAGCCATATCCGGCAATGGGCGCCGCAAGCAACAGATAAGCGCTAAAACGGAACGACACGATGACGAGCACAATCACAATCAGCGTGCCCATAAAATGGAACATTCGCGTCAGCTTGAGACGATGCTCGCCGACGTAGAATGGCCAGAATTCCTTGAAGCTACGATATTTTTCCATGGTATACACAGGTATTACACGCAAGAAGACAATGGGTCCAGCTAAGGTGTGAGCTGCGCTGCAGCCACTTAACATAATTGATTTTCAGGGTCATTTCGAAAGAAAAAATAAAACTCTTAACAATCGCCTGTGATTTCGAGTATGATACATTGAAATCCGGTTCACCCTGGTAGATTTATTAAGGGGCTGGTGAAACGGAAATAACTCCCGATGGCGCAATCTGTCATTAGATGTTGGGAGTTAGGACAATTAATACTAATTATCTTCGTGCCATTGGCACCGCCATCGTGTTGGGGATGGCTGGATCAGCAAGCGCCGCCGTACTTGATTTTGAAGGATTCGACGCGGGTCGGATCATCGATGATGAGTATGCGCCGGATGTTGCAATCAGCGCGATCAATCTAAGTCACGGCCCTGATGTGGCCTTGATTTTCGATACGATGGATCTGAATCCTGCCGGAGGAGATTACGATCTGGTCGGACCATTCGACAGCATCAATCCCAGTCTGGCTGATAACTACAGCCCGGGCAATGTATTGATCATCCAGGAACGCAACGACTGTAATTTCGAAACGGGATTTTGTACCACACCGGACGATGAAGGCAGTCGACCCGGCGGTGAATTTGAATTCCTGTTCAGCTCGGATATTACTCTCGAGTCCATAGACTTCTTCGACATCGAATTGATTGAGGACAATGGCAACCCGGACAGTGAGATCCATTTGTTTGACAACATCGGCAACGAAATACTACCCGGAACGTTCTATGTCCCCAATACCGATGGTGACAACCAGTGGAACCAGCTGTCCTTTGCTTCTACCAGCGGTGTTCGACGTATCGTTATCGAACTGAACGGCTCAGGTGCCATCGATAACCTGACGTATCAGGTCGTACCGGTACCGGCTGCAGCCTGGTTGTTCGGCTCAGCCCTGGGCTTGATGGGTTGGCTACGGCTCAGAGCAAATCGTCCGCCCACACATTGATACGAGATGAAGCACGTGCCGGCGGTGACTCAGGCTGTCGCCGGCACTCTCTCCTCCTAGCTTCCACTCCATTGATCGGCCTCGATCACGCTTGCGCGGAAATGCCTGAGGTTGGCGATCAGAAATCCGATTGCCAAAATGCCCGCACCAATCACCACGCAGACAATGGAGTAGCGCAGCGCCGCATCATCGCCAAACACATAGTCGGTCACCAGGGCGACCGATGTTGAGCCAAGAATCAGGCCCAGAATACCTATCACGAAGTAATAAACCGCGGTGGTCACGGCACGCATCTGATTCGGCACGATCATCATCAGGGATGCCGCACCGGTCGCCGAAGGCATGGCCGCACCTACCGTGGCCGGAAACAGCATCACCACGGCCAGCTCAGGTGTGGACATCAACGGCGCTGCAATCGAGAACGCGATCAGTATCAGCACACCGACCAGGGTCGCACGCATGTGCCCGTCGCGATGACCCCGCTTGTACAGCCAGTCACCCATCCAGCCGCCGAGTGCGACACCGGTAGGCCCGGCGAACAATACGACCAGGCCATAGGCTTTGCTGATCTCCGGGTACGTCCAGCCCCAGGTGCGAACGAACATCGTGGGGATCCAAAACATAAAGGCATAACCGATGATCGTGACGACCGACATGCCCAGAAACAACGTGCCGTAGGTTCGCCAGCGCTGCAACAGGAACTGCACGACCTGCTTCATCGGCATCACTTCCTGGGGTCCGCCCGCCTGCTCCTGCATCTGTATCTTGTCCTGACGAACGGGCTCCTTGATCGTAGCCATGAGGGCGGCGACGATCAGACCCGGCAGCCCCACCCATAACAGCACGGTCTGCCACGCGGCGAGTTCGCCCACCATCGGCAGACTCACGGTCGGCGCAGTGCTGACATAGCCGATGACCTGGCCGCCGACCAGCATGGCGATCCCGCCGCCAAGCGAAATACCCAGGCTGTAAAAGGCAATAGGCTTGCCGCGCCGTTCCCTGGGAAAATAGTCGCTGATCATTGACAACGCGGACGGGTTCAGTGGCGCCTGACCGAAACCGACGCCGAGGCGCGCCAGAAACAGGTGGGTGAAATTTTTCGCCAGCCCGCAGGCAGCCGTCATCAGGCACCAAACGGTAATACCAATCGCGATCATGCCACGGCGACTGCGCCGATCCGCCATCCGGCCCAACGGTATCGCGAGCACGGTATAGAAAATGGCAAAAGCCAGACCCAGCAACAGGCTCATCTGAGTGTCGGTAATGCCAAGGTCATTTTTTATCGGATCCACCAGCAGGGACAGGATTTGCCGGTCCAGAAAGGACAAGGCATAGGCGATGGTTAATACAATGACGACATACCAGCCATAAGCTGGCGCCGGATACGTTGACGTTGCTGCAGTATCGGCCCTGGTTGTTTCGGTCACTGCCGTTCTCCCCCTGTAGTGAACGCCGATCATACCTGACGTTGATCAGGACAGACAGAACGTTACCGCGTAGTCACCATGATCGACCAGCGTAACCTGATTTATCAGTTATCCGGTTGCGAAGGTCGGCGACTTCGCAGCTGAGAAATTTCCCAGTGAATGAATTCCAGGCAGGTACTGCAGGCCGGCTTCAAAATCAACCAGCCTGTTGACCAGGTAAAACACGAACATCGTTGACAGCCAGTCGGCAAATTCCGCCTCGGAGCCAAGATGCTTGCGCATATTAATCATGATCCATGAGAAATGTTCCCAGGTATCGAAACATGAGTCACAATCCCGGTCGATCCCGGTGCAGCAGCGGCGCGTGGTCCTGAAGTCGGCATTGTACACACGGAAATGCTTGTTGTACGGCTTGCCGTTTTGCAGTCTTTCCCGATTGGCTGCGCTGTTCGTCGACAGATTGGTGCAGACATCATAGCCCCACTGTTCGTCATACAAACGTCCGGAGGTAACGACCTGGTTGAAATAGTGCGTCGTGTAGAACTTGTCGGGATAACGCTCGATCATGCGGTCTATTTCTGACTGCACCGCATCAAACCCTTGCCGATAGTCGAGCTGGCCGCCAAGCTTTGCCACATCACTGTAATAGTTGATCAGCACCCGGTTGCCGTTGTCGATGCACTGGCTCACCACGCTCTCGATCTCGTCGGCACAGCCCGGCGCCACCGTGTAGTACCAGAAAGCGCGGGGGTCATCGCGGTAGTTTGCCAATGCGGTGGCAAAATAATCCTGCTTACCATCACCACGCAACGCGGCATCGGTTTGATGATCGCCCCAGACCGCTATACCCAGGGGCATATTCTCGAAACCTTCATAGGGGATTTTTATCAGGCCGTTGGTGGCCACATTCATCTTGAAGTTTTCGTAGATCTTTTTTAGCCGGCCCGGCACCAGCGCAGGCTCGCCGCCAACGACCGTAATAAAATTGGTGCCGCGCGCCTGCTCTTTTTGCAACAGCGCATCAAAAGCGCAATCATCCTGGCCAATGCGAACCCGATCCATACCCTCGGCATAGTAGTAGCAACCGCTGCAACGAAGGTTACATTTACTGGTAATATCCAGCGCAATTGAGCGTATCGGCCCCACTGCACGAATCGCATCGTACATGCCTTTCAGAAGCGGGTCTTTGAGGTACGAGCTGAGTCGAGTCATCAGCAAAGTGTACACGATACGATCGGATCCACAGGATCTGGCCCATAAAATCTGGCAACCGGAAAAACATGTGCCGGTCATCACTCCGGGAATTGTTTTTCTTTAAAACACAATTCCAGATATCAGCAGAACAGAGAAAAAATATGAATGACATCCTTACAAGAAAAAACCTATGGCTGGCCGGTATTTTTCTGTTTTTCATCTTGTTAACCGCCTGTGCCAAGCAAACCGACATCATTGCCGGTTCCGAAACACCATTTCGTTTGCCCGATACCGTTCACCCGGAACGCTACCGGCTCGACCTGACTATTATTCCTGACACCGACCATTTCTCCGGTCGTGTCGAAATCGAAATCAGGATCAATGAGCCGGTTGATGTCATCTGGCTACACGGAAAAGATCTTGAGGTTGCTGCAGCCAAGATCATCAAGGATGACGGCACCACTGTAGACGCAAAATATAGCGAGGTGACAAATGACGGCATGGCGCGCCTGGACCTGCCCGGAACACTGCAACCGCAAAATGCAACGCTCAGCCTGAACTACACCGCACCTTTCAAGGCAACGCTGAATGGTCTTTACAAAGTTGAAGTCGGTGACGATTCATACGGCTTCACACAATTTGAAAGTATCTATGCACGCAGGGCATTCCCCTCCTTCGATGAACCACGCTTCAAGACACCATTCGACATCTCTATTACGACACGCTCGGAATATCATGCTGCCGGCAATACTCTGCCGACTGAAGAGGTCGGACTTGCCGATGACCTGAAGCGAACCACTTATGCAACGACCGAACGACTTCCGACCTATCTCGTGGCCTTTGCAGTCGGACCGCTGGATGTTGTGGAGTGGGAACCGATCCCGCCTTCAGCCCACCGTGACCGACCGATTCCCCTGCGTGGACTGGCGGTACGCGGGCAAGGCAAACGCATGACCTGGGCCCTGGAAAATACGGCTGAGCTGCTGACATGGCTGGAAGACTATTTTGCGATCGAATACCCCTACGACAAGCTGGACATCGTTGCCGTTCCGGATTTTGCATCCGGTGCGATGGAGAATGCCGGGCTGATCACTTACCGAGAACCACTCTTGCTGTTCGGCGACCAGCCTTCCGTCAATTTGCAGCGGCGCTATGCAATGACGCATGCACATGAACTGAGCCACCAGTGGTTCGGCAACCTGGTCACGATGCCATGGTGGGATGACATCTGGCTCAACGAAGCATTCGCCAGCTGGATTCAGGCCAAGGCGGCGCATGACTGGGGACCGGAATACCGCTTCGACCGCAATACCCAGGCACGGGCGATCAACGCAATGTCCGTTGACAGTCTGACCACAGCACGCCAGATACGACAACCGGTCAATGATTCCGGCGCGATCCTCAATGCATTCGATGGCATCACTTACCTCAAAGGCGCCGGAGTATTGCAAATGATCGAACGCTATCTCGGCGAGGACAATTTTCGCGCAGGAATTCGCAATTACATGCGCGAACATGCATTTGGTAGCGCTACGGTCTATGACCTGATCGCTGCACTGACCGCCACCTCGGGAGCAGACAAAGATGTGAAGGGTGTCTTTGAAAGCTTCCTGTTCCAACCGGGCGTGCCCTATATCGACGTTGCGGTTCAATGCACCGGTAACGAGGTAACGGTTAACCTGGCCCAGGAACGCTATCTGCCGCTGGGCTCAACCGGCGACCGCAACCAGAACTGGAATATACCGGTCTGTCTTGCCTGGGGTACGGACACGGAACGCAACGAAGAATGCATACTGCTGACCGAGAAAAAGCAGACCGTTTCCCTGTCTGCTGCCAACGAGTGTCCGACATGGCTGATGCCTAATGCCGGCGGCGCCGGGTACTATCGCTGGAACCTGGATGATACGGGCATGAAGGCCTTGCGCGGAGTGTTCAATACCACACTGAATGTCCAGGAACGCATCTCGGTTGTCGATAGTCTGACGGCCGGGATCAACAACGGTTCGACGACTACCGGTACCCTGATCGACATGCTCCCGGAGATCGTCGCCGCCAAAGAGCGTACCGTCGTAATTTCCCCGCTGGGAACCTATCGGAAGATCCTGAGCAAACTTCTGGACGATGATCTTCGCGAGGTAGCCAGAAATCATGCCGACGGCATATGGTCCCCACGCCTCGCGGCGCTGGATGAACCTGACGGCGCGGAATCGGCAGTTGAAGCGACGATGCTGCGCAGTTATCTCGTCAACTTTCTGGCGCTGGATGTCCGTTCGGCAACCCTGCGCAATGACCTGACAAAAGCCGCCCACCGATTCATCGGCTATCAGCAGGACGGCACCTTGCATGGTGATGCACTGGATCCCGACGTACTCACCACCGCCCTGACGGTCGCTGTTCAGGACAGCAGCCGGGAATTCACCACGGCCCTGATCGTGCAACTCAAGGCCAGTGACGATCAACGCGTGCGGCAGGCCATCATCACCGCATTGGCCAACGCGACGGATCCCGTCATCATCAGCGATATTCGCAGCCTTGTCATGAGCGATGCAGTACGCAGCAATGAGCGGCAGACCTGGATGAACATCATTCTTAATGATGACAGCCGTGATCAGAACTGGCCCTGGGTTCAGGAGAACCTGGACCAGATCCTGGAAAATGAATCTGACCGTATTGCCAGGGACGCCTCCAGATCGTTCGGACGATGGTTTTGCTCCGCTGATGAAGCGGCCGAATTAACCGCCGTATTCGAGGATCGCGTCGATCAGTATATCGGCGCACGACGCATCTACGAACAAACACTGGAGAGCATCAGCTTGTGTACCGCCTTCAGGGAGAAGCATTCCACCAGCACAACTAAATATTTCTCAAAACTGTAGCTGCTAATAAATGAGACCTCCTCTTACTCAACACTACCCATGCCTGCGCAACTCGGGAATCACTTCCGCGGCAAGTGCCTCCATCTGCTCGACAGGCTGATCGACTCGAGCAACGGCACATTGCCGGCCACCTGATCCTGAACCCATGCACTGTCGAAACCGAGTTGCTCAGCCCGCTGCAGGGCGGTGCACACGAACTGCATGTCGGCCTGACCGTCGAGAAAGACCTGCGGAATCGGAATACCGAATCTCAGTGGTTCAGCAGGCACGCCGGCCCCGAGTACTGCTGTCATTAAAGTAATTCTTCGGCCAGCACGCGCAGCGCGTCGATTGATGCACCGCCAACCAGCATCGAGCCGATCTGACCACTGCGGCCGGCTTCTTTCCAGACTGCAAGACGCTCGCGGATCCGTTCGGCGGGACCGACTAACGCGCAATCATCGACGAGTTGATCCGGCACGAGTTGTGCAGCTTCGACCTTCTTGCCCGTCAGATACAGTTGCTGGATTCGTCGGGCCTGATCCTCATAGCCCATACGTACCGCGTAGTCATTATAAAAATTATGTCCGGGCGGCCCCATGCCACCGATATAAAGTGCGAGATAAGCCTTGACGCTCGCACGACATTGATCGAGATCGTCACCCATGACGACACTGACCATCGGCGCCACATCAAAATCGGCCAGCGTCCGGTCACTCCCGGATTTCGCCAGGCCTTCTTCGATAAACGGTCCGATCAGATCGCAGCGCTGCGGATTCATCCAGACCGGAAATACGCCCTCGGCCACCTCGCCCGCGCAACGCAGGCCCGCGGGTGTGATCGCCGCCGTATAGATTGGAATCGGATATTGCGAGTGCAGAATACTTTTCATCGGCCGGCCGACACCCTTCGCATCCGCGCCACGGTACGGAACCTGGTAGTGATAGCCTTCATGTTCGAGAGGCGCACGGCGAGCAAAAATCTTGCGCAGGATCTCGACGTATTCCCGCGTCCGGGTCAATGGCCGACCATACGCGACGCCGTGCCAACCCTCGATGACACCGGGGCCGGACGGCCCGATACCCAGAATGAATCGCCCGCCGGACATGGCGCTCAGCGTCATCGCGGACATCGCCGTACAGGTCGGCGTACGCGCCGGCATTTGTACGATCGCCGTCCCGACCTTGATGCGCGACGTTTTTGCCAGCACCCATGCGGCGGGTGTTAACGCGTCGGAGCCATAGGCCTCGGCAGTCCAGACCGAATCGAAACCGAGTCGCTCGGCTTCCATAATCTGTTCCATAGGGAGTTCGACCTGCGCCGGAGAATAACCGGCCATAAGTCCCAGCTTCACAATGACACCCCTGTAAATATCAGCTGGCGGCTAAAGAATTACCGCCCGACAGCGCCCATAGTGAACGCAGCTGAATGGGCGCGTCAACAGTCAGGCATATATTCGTCCGCCTGCCTGCCGGTCTGGTCCGCTTCGTCATCCTCAAGATCAACGATCCCGGGGTCAACGATTCCGGGATTACCGGCCATGGGTTCGTTCAACGACCCTTCGTCAACGGCCTGCAGGCGATTCGTCAATTCATCACGCTCGCTCTCAAGTCGATTGACCTCATCGAACACGACCGAAGCACCTGCCTTCAACACGCTGAGCTCAGTCTCGCTATCGCGCGCAATGATAGTCGCGCGAATCGTCTCTTCGGCATGATCGGTCAGTTCGCGACGCAGTTCGACAACCTTCTTGCTTTCTTGCTTGACGGCCTGACGCATGGTATCCAGCTCCGTATCACGGAATTCCAGTGTCTGCTCCATGTCATCGAGCGATGCACGCAACGTTTCGAGTTCATCGACCGATGCGGACAGCTTTTCAGTGGTTGTCTCGGCCTCTTTCTGGACCACCCGCAAGTTGGCTTCCAACGCCCGTATCGTATGATCCTGCTCGGGCGCCTCCAGGCCGACAGCGCGAGCGCCGACATAGGCGGCAAATTTTGCAGCAAGCCAACCGAGCAGGAAAGCAACGAATCCCAACAGCAACGGCAAGCCAAATAAATTCGACATAACCCGCACTCAACTCTGAAAAGTGGAACGATTAATTTATTCGGTCTCTCATAACCATTCCATGGACCAGTTCTCAGAATTTCACGTGCCGTGGCTAACGATTGTCCTCATTCTGGCTCTCATCCCGGCCCCCGTCTTGCCCTTGCCTCTTACTCTTACCCTTGTCCTTGCCCTTGCCTTGGCCCTGTTCGGGCAACGCATACGCCAACAGATAATCAGTCACGCCTTGTGGGAAATACCAGCTATGCCCGCCGGCTGCGATCACGATGAACTGCCGACCATCGGCCTCATACGTCATCGGTGTAGCCATTGCCGAAGTCGGCATGGTGTCCTGCCAGAGTTGCTCACCAGTATCGATATCGAAAGCACGGAACCGGGAGTCGGCCGTCTCCCCGACGAAAATCAGACCGCCACCCGTCACAATCGGACCACCGGCTAACGGTACCTTCACGCCCCAGTTCAGCGGCAAAGGAACCGGCAACAGATTGTCCAGCACGCCGAAGGGGATTTTCCATTTAATTTCCCCAACCGACATATCGACCGCCACGAGCTGACTCCAGGGCGGAGCGGTGCACGGCGTGGAAAATGGCGAAGATAGCTGGCCCTGCTCGATCGCGTACGGCGTACCCTCTATATAGCCCGGCGCCTGTGTCGGCACGCCCGCCAGCGGCAATTTCGCTGTGTCCGGGTCGACCTCCTCGATCGGCACCAGGCGAATGAAATAAGGGAGCTCCGATACCGGTGCGATCAGCATGTTGCGTTCGGGATCGAATGCGCCACCGCCCCAGTTGCTGGCACCACCGGCATGCGGATACATAATCGTGCCCCGGGTTGAGGGCGACTCATACAGGGGCCCCCAGCGTAACGCCTTGATCATTTGCCGACAGATGCTGCGGTCGAAAATTGTCACTCCCCACGCATCATCCGGCGTAATACCCATTCTGACGAGTGGCGGCGGCTTGACCGTGAACGGCTGGGTTGGCGACAACTGCTCGCCGGGAATGCCGTCGGTCGAGACCGGTCGCTCCTCGATCGGGAACAGCGGCTCGCCCGACTCACGATGAAAGGCAAACACCATTCCCGACTTGCTTAACTGGATGACAACCGGGATCAGTTCTCCATCGCGGCGAATATCGGTAACAATGGGTGGTGACGGCACGTCGCGGGCCCAGACATCGTGATGCACGAGCTGAAAATGCCAGACTACTTTACCTGTCGAACCGCGCACGGCAACAATGGAACTGGCATAGCGATTGTCGCCGGGCCGGTGGACACCCCAGAAGTTAGGTGCCGCACTCGCCGTCGGCAGGAACAGCAGATCCCGCTCACTATCGGCTGACATGATCGTCCAGACATTGCCGCCGCCGACGTTTTGCGGTGTGGCATCAAGCCCGTTGGCAGCGATACGCACGAGCGGATCAAACGTCCAGCGCAGTTTGCCGGACCGCGCATCGAAACCACGAACGGCGCCGTTGACCGATTGCGCGCTCTTGAGTTTGTTCGACGTGGTCGTCACCACAACCACGCCGTTGATCACGGCGGCGGGAGCCAGCAATTGCATGCCGATAACACCTTGCGCCGGTTCCATCGCCTCGACTAAGGGACGCACATCCACGACGCCGTCGGCGCCGAATCCGGGGCACCGTTCTCCGTCACGGGCATCGATGGCCATCAGGCGCAGATCCGGGAGCGGCAGGAATAACCGGGTCGCACAGCGCTTGTCCGGTGCAGCTTTGGGATCGCGCCACTGGCTCAGTCCCCGGCATTTGAAGTGACCCGCGTACGGGACCTTGCTGAACTCGGGTTCGAACGTCCAACGCTCAGCACCGTTGCGCGGATCCAGTGCGATGACCTTGGTAAAAGGCGTACAGACGATCAGATGACCGCCCGCCTCTTCAGGTAACAGAATGGGCGTCGCCTGGAAATCGATGAAACGCTCAAGCTTCGGGTTTTCATCGACCGCACCGGTACGATAAACCCAGGCGAGTTCGAGGCCGGCGACGTTGTCGCGATTAATCTGCTCCAACGCTTAAAAACGGCTGCCGCCCTCGTCACCGCCGTAATGCATCCAGGTCTGTGCCACGACACCCGAGCACGGTTGCAAAATAAACAACGTGATCCAGATTACTGTCGGGACAGCGACTCGATTTATTTGCAGTGGTCCGAGCAGAATAGCCACCGAAATCAAAAAATACAGCTCGCACAGTAGCAAAATGCCCGGAATCCGACAGCCTGTCGGCAGGCCGTAACACAATCGCATAACGTCAAGACGCGCCCGGTTAAGGGCGCGTCCGACCCGTAACCGGGCGACACGGTCTGGAAAAAAAAAGCGCCGGGTCGGTATTTCAACCTCGGCTAAGGGGAGCCGAGTAACCGACCGGCGCAGTGGGGAAGGCGTTGGAGGTTCGCGCCGCTTCCCATTAACATAATGTAAGGTATCACCTATGTTGAAACAATCATCCAAACAGGTGATTTTTGAAAATTAATTACCGTAGAAATTGAGCAATATTATGCTCTGACATCGGGAATATGCTCTATCTTATTGTTTTTTCATGTTTTATCTTGTTTCATCCAAATAGATGATATTTTCCATGGATTACCCGACAACCAACCATTGGATGTAAACAAAAAAAAGCTGCGCTATATTCACCTGAAAGCTCATATACGGTTAATGTAGGGCAGATGTTGCATCGGTCGAGTGCTGCGATACGATGACAGGATTGCCGGTGAGATGACTTAAGGGGAAGACATTCGATGACCGGACCCGGACTACCCGATCTTGTGGCGCAAGTCTTCGAAGCGGCTTGCGATGCAGACGGCATGGGTGATTTCCTGGCTGGAACCGCCGGTTTTTTCGATGCCCAGCAGGGCGCCATCCTGATATCCCTGCATCACGATTCATCCGCCTGCCTGCCGATCACGCACAACATCTCGCCGGAACGTATTAAACAGTGGTGCTCGACCCGCGCCGACCCGGCTTCCATATTCAGCAAACTGATCCAGCTACGCCCGGGCGATGCCCTGCTGGATAACAGCAGCGAACGCAATGGAATGAGCCGTTCGATGCACCTGCTCGGTGGCGTCGTGTCCTCCGACGAGTACAACCGTTGCGTCATGGCACTGTGGCGCGAAACCGACCGGCCACCGTTCAGCGAACCTGAAAGCGAAACCCTGCGTTCACTGATCGGCTACTTTCGACGGGCGATCGACGTCAACACACGGTCTATCAACCTCTTCACGGAACATCAGAATGCTCTCTCGGTGCTGGACCAGGAGCCCCGGGCCGTGATCATTCTTGGCCGGAACGGCCAGCCAACCTATCAGAATCTCGAAGCATCCCGCGTCCTGACCAAGAACGACGGGTTAGCCGTGGACAAATCGGGAATTACGATTGATGATGATGACGCGCGCACGAAAGTGTCGGCATTCCTCGATCAGGTTCGTGCGGTGGATTCCAGCCAGTTCAAGGCCCATCGCCTGATCACGATCATACCGAGAAATTCGGGCGGCGAGCCTTACAAACTGATCATGTACGCCCTGCCGCCGCAAAACTCGCGGGCCTTGCCCAACTTCAGGCAGGGCCTCGCGGTTCTGCAAATCTATGACCCGGAAACACTCATTGAGCTGAACACGAGCCTGCTACACAACTTCTATAACCTGACCCGCGCCGAAGCTGCACTCGCCCAATCAATGTTCATGGGCAATTCCCTGCCCGAGGCATCGAACCAGTTGGGCGTCAGTATCAACACGACCCGTACTCAACTACGCAGCATCTTCAGGAAGGTCGGCGTTAACTCGCAAGCCGCGTTATTGCAGGAATTTGCCAAGAGCGTCATTCAGGGCTAATTTGAGCATCGATCCCGCTGAGTTACAGAGAGCTGGAAGTACCGGAAGCCTGACTATTCAACGGAGGATCTGATGACGGATCCCGCAACTCAAATCAAACAGAATCTGACAATCCGGCCGCTCGCCGGCGCACTGGGAGCGGAGCTTTCCGGTGTCGATCTTGCCGACCCACTCGATGACGAGAGCATCGCGGAAATTGACGCGGCGCTGCTCGAGCATCTCGTCATTTTCTTCCGTGACCAGCGGCTGACGCCCGAGCAGCATATCGCGTTCGGCCGACGCTTCGGGAAACTGCACATCCACCCGTATATTCCGAACCTCGATGGTTACCCGGAAATCATCCGGCTTGCGAGCGCCGACGATGGCCCGGGAAGGATGGCCTATCAATCAAACCAATGGCATACGGACCTGACGTATGTCGCCAAACCACCAATGGCGAGCATCCTGCACGGTGTTGACGTGCCGGAAGCCGGCGGCGACACAATGTGGAACAGCCTGACTGCCGCCTACGAAGGCCTGTCACAGCCGATGCGTCAGCTAGTCGATGACCTGACGGCCGTGCACAATATCGTCACGAGCATGCCGGCCGATTTCATGGCACAGAGCTGGGCACCGAAGCAGCTCGGACAGATGCAGGAAGTCACGCCACCGGTCGAGCATCCGGTCGTACGGACCCACCCGGAGACCGGCCGCAAAGGGCTGTTCATCAACCGCAATTTCACATCGCATATCGTCGAACTATCACGGCTCGAGAGCGACGGCTTGCTCGCCATGCTCTACCGACATATCGAACAGCCGGAATTTGCCGTACGCTTTCACTGGCGCAAGAACTCACTGGCAATGTGGGACAATCGTTGCACGCAGCATTGCGCGCTCACCGATTACCGGTCATTGCGTATCATGCACCGGGTGACGATCTGCGGCGAACGGCCTTATTGAGGCGTGCTGTTGCTGGTCGCACAATTCTTATAAGTATCCGCACACCAGGCCTGCCAGTGCGCGAACTTCCCGGCCAGGTACCGACCGGATGCGTCGGGGGTCACAGTCTCGTAGCCCGGCTCGGCATACGGCGACAACCCGCCGGCCAAACGGGCCGCCCCGAGTAACGTCGCCTCGGGTTCATCCAGAAGTCTGACCGGTCGACCGAGCAACGCGGCCAGCCCGCTGACGACGGCCGGCTCACGCGCCAACCCGCCCGACACGAGCAGCCGATCCGGCAATTCGGTGTCGTTGAGACCGAGCAGAATTTCATACATCCGGAACAACAAACCCTCGATGCATATGAGCCGCTGTTCCGGCTGCGCAAGAACCCGTGCCTGTGGCGACAACGTCAGCCCGATATCGGCTCGCCAGTGCGGCGCGCCGACACCGCTCTGATCCGGGATCGCAAACGCGGCGGGAAACTCGTCAGCTGCCGGTAGCGATGTCGGGCCCGGCCCAAAGCTGTCGATCGCCGGGCCCACGCCGTTGATCGTGCCCTCGATCGCGAACCGGTTACCGAATTCAGTCGAGGCCAGTACCGGGCCGGTCAGATATCCCGGCCTGCGCACGTCGGCCCCGGCGACCGGTTGCATGACGAATGCCCCGGTGCCGCAGTTGATCAAACAGCCCGATGGCGATGGGACACCGGGCGGGGTCACAGCCACCACACCGGCCGCCTGGTCTGCGATCGAACCACGCAATTCCATGCCCGGGACCCGTATGAGGCTACCCTGCAGGCTGCCCGTCACCCGCGGTAATGCCTTACGCGGTACACCGTAGATTCTCAACAGGTCCTCGTCCCAGTCACCCGCGTCGATGGCAAACATTGCGGTGCGCGCCGCCATCGTCACATCGGTCTGATGATGCGCGCCGCCCGACCAATGCCAGCTCAGCCATGCATCGAGATTGCCGAACAGGGCGTCACCCGATTGCAACCGGGCGGCCAGTTCCGAATCGGCGGCAATCATTGCGGCCAGTTTCGGCCCGGCATAATGCGGTGACAGTAGCAGGCCCGTACGCCGGATCAGGACGGACTCGATGTCGACATGCGCTGCGCACCAGTCGTCTGCGCGGCGGTCCTGCCAGGACACAACCGGCGTCAGGGCGCGGCCGCCATGCCGGTCCCAGACGATGAACGTGGATCGCTGGGAAACGAGACCGAGTGGCAACGACCTTCCGGCGGCCATGGGTTTGATCAGCGTATCGATGGCGTGCAAATACTCATCGGGTTTGCCCTCGCGAATCGTGTCGGTACCGGACAAAGCAGGCGCAGGTACGGCGCGGGCATCGATGAGACGCCCGGCGGCGTCAATCGTACCGAGTTTGAAGCGGGTGCTGCCGAGATCTAGTGATAACGCGTGGGCGGGTCGCATCAGAAATACACGTATAACGTCACGAGCCCGCAGATGATACCGATCCGGTCCGGCCACTTCTCCAGTGCAACGCCACGATGTTCATGTGCATGTTTGTGATGACCGGTTTCATAAATCACGACATGCAGAATCGATCCGGCGACGAATGCCTGGAACCACGCAATGCCGGCTCCCTGCAATGACGACGCCAGATCGGGGCCGACCGTGTAACCGATGACGGTCGCACCGGCCATAGCGGCGAGAACCGCGGCTGCAGCCAATCGGCCCAGCGCGGGAGACAACAGATACCAGACTGCCAGGCCCAGCGGGAATCGGTGCAGAATAACTGCCATGGCGAGATTCTCGCCGCCTTCACGATGCCCCGCATGCCACCAGGATTCCACGTCGATCCCGGTCACCGGTCCGGCCGCGAGCGCAATGCCGTCGATGCCCGCGTGAACCGCAAGCCCGATCATGCCCAGCGACAGGATTAATAAATGAGCCTGCTTCTCAAGACCATGCAATAAACGCTCGAGGCCGATCGGGAAGACGAGACCGAGTGCCGCAAACACCCATGCGAAGAGGCCGCCGATGCCGATCGCCTGCGGCAGGATGCCGAAACACAGCAATCCCGCAATCGTAATAAACGAGAAACCCTCGAGAAATTTAAACGCACGCGCACCAACGTGCGAGAACTGAAACAGCACCGGCCCGATGATCAATGCCGCAATACTGGCAATGAGTAGCATGTACGCGATGCTACACGATCCGGGCTAAATCACGACATATCCAGCGGATAATCGCATCGTCTGCGGCGATGAAAAACCGGATCATTCTCCTCCCGATTTATATTTATCACGTCCCGGAGAATCATCATGGCAAATTGGCTTGTATTCATCTCGATCCTAGTCACCGCGGTATCCGTCAGTTCCCGTGCCGTCGCCGCAACCCTGACGGTGGCAGATCTAGCGGCCAACGATCTCGTTATCACCGAGTACCTGGCAAATCCGGTCGGTGTCGCCGATGCGGACGGTGAATATTTTGAAATCTTCAACACGACCTCCAGCCCGGTTGACCTCGGCGGACTTGTCGTGCGCGACGACGGCAGCAATTCATTCACAGTCACCATCCTGACACTCGCACCACAGAGTTTCGCCGTATTCAGCAGTTCTGACGGTACATCGCTCGGCATCACTCCGGACTATATATACGGCAGCGGCATGGCATTGACGAATACGGATGACGAGATCGGACTGTACCGTCAGGACGGCGCAGCAATTCACAAGGTGATCTACGATGACGGCGATAACTTTGGCGCGGGACTCGCACATGAGCTTGGCGTGCTGGACCTGACAACACCCACGATCGTCATCGGCCCGGTATCCGGAACGGACTTCATCGCCGCCACTGCGGCGCTGCCGTTTGCGAATTTTGGTTCACCGGGTTTTGCCGGCAACACGCATGTCGATCTGGCCGCCGTACCACTGCCGGCAAGCGTCTGGATGTTCGGCTCCGCGCTGAGCATACTGGGCTGGATGCGGCGCAAGGTCGTCAAGGCCGTGCGTGTCACGGCATCTTGAACTGTCCGCCGGCGGGTGTGCCACCCCCGTCGGCACCGGGTACGATAATCGATGATGCCTGTTCCCGACGCATCTCTTCGAGCTTCTTGACCGTTTCTTCCATGGCCTGATTTGCCCCTGCGGCAAACTTGTCCGCGGCCTCGGTCAGTGTGCTCGCCTCGAGTTCGAAGCTCAGTGGCAAGGGTCCGGCACGCGTCATCAACTGTGTCTGTCCGACGAACAGGACTTCACCACCGTCCACCGGCTGGCCGTCACCGTCCACCTGCGTCAGGCGTTGAATTGTTCCGACCTGGCGATCGGTAAACATCTCTTCTTTGAAGAGATTCTTGCCGTCCATGGCGATTTCCTGGGCGGCGGCGGGGTTTGTGTTTTCGTCGACCATGGTCGTACTTCCTCGATAAAAAATGTCACTGAATAGCGGGAAAGTATAAGCTATTTCCCCATGCAGACACCGGACGATGCCACCCTCGCCTACCTGGACCTGACTCCCGACGATATTCTGACGGCTGTCGAAAGCCTCGGTTACCGCTGTGACGGGCGCTTTCTGGCCCTGAACAGCTACGAAAACCGCGTCTATCGAATCGGCATCGAAGATAAACCGCCGATCGTGACCAAGTTCTATCGGCCGCAACGCTGGAGCAACGAGGCCATTGTCGAAGAACACCGGTTCTCTATTGAACTGGCTGCACATGATGTCCCGGTCGTGACGCCCTTTGAGCACAATGGCACGACGCTGCATCATCATGGCGTTTTTCGCTTTGCGTTATACCCGTATCACGGCGGAAGAACGCCCGAACTCGATGATATGAAGCTGTTGCGCCAGATCGGCCGGCTCGTCGCGCGCCTGCACCTGGTCGGTGAAACCAGGGCATTTGCAGCGCGCCCGACGCTTGATGTCGAGTCGTTCGGCCACCGATCACGAGATTACCTGCTCGAAAATCGTCTGATCCCCGCCGATCTCGAACCGGCCTATACAAGTACCTGCGAACTCTTGTTCGCAGGCATCGCACGATCCTTCGAGTTGGCCGGATCGCTGCGTTTCATCCGCCTGCACGCAGATTTTCATCCGAGTAACGTACTCGTCGACCGGGATATCGTACATATCGTCGATCTCGATGATGCGCGTATGGGACCCGCCATTCAGGATTTGTGGATGTTCCTGTCGGGCCAGCGAGAAGAGCAGATGCCGCAACTCGAAGAACTGTTGACCGGCTATACAGAGTTCAATGTATTCAACGCTCGCGAGTTACACCTCATCGAGGCTTTGCGCACGCTGCGCATCATGCATTACGCCGCCTGGATCGCACGACGCTGGCAGGATCCGGCGTTCCAGCGCGCATTTCCATGGTTCAATGACCGTAGATACTGGGACGATCACATTCTGGCACTGCGTGAGCAGGCGGCGCTGATGTTCGAGCCGCCGCTCGAATGGAGTTCGTCCGGATCCCCGGGTTATTAATGGCTCATCGGACCCTGCGATTCCTGAAGATCGTCACGCACTCGGTCGAATCAATCGATGTCGCGGCCTCGGCGTGGACGGACTGGCTCGGTTATCGACTCGTCGACGAAGGCCGGCTGGATGCGCGGCTGGGTGCCGCCTGGAACACACCGGCATCCATCGGCCAGCGTTTTTGCCTGTTACAACCAGCGAGTGGCGATGAGGTTTTCATCCGTTTCATAGAAAACAAAATTCATAACAGCTACACGCCGGCAAGTTACGGCTGGAGCGCTACTGAATTACTCGTCACCGATCCCGACCAACTACTTCGCGAGCTCGATGAATCACCGTTCACGCACGTTGCCGGCCCGATGGATCTGTTTACACAGAAAAAAGCTCCGCGGGCCCTGCAGATGAGCGGCCCGTCGGGCGAACTACTGTACTTTACTCGCATCCTGCCTGGCGGAAGTCGCTATGGCATGAAAGGCGCCGTATCGATCGTCGACCGACCGTTCATCGTTCCGGTCGGCGGGCCATCGATGGACGCCATGCACCGATTCTATGGCAACGAACTGGGCTTGCGCACGATGGAACCCATTCCATTCGTCAACGACATCATGGCGCGAGCCTGCAATGTCGACACCCGAACGCCGTTCGCGATGTCGATAGCACCACTACCCGGACGCCGCTTCCTGATCGAATTGGATGAGTTGCCAACCGGGCTGAACCAGCGGCGGATACCGGCAGGGCAGCTGCCCTGTGGCATGGCCATGGTCAGCTTTCTGGTCGCACGCCTCGAGGATATTCCTGCCACGCTACGCGCCAGACCCGCGACGATACAGGGCTTGCCTTACGACGGGCGCCGCACCGCTGTCATCGAAGGTCCGGCGGGTGAATGGATCGAGTTGATTGAGGGGTTGTGAGCCCGGGAATCGCCTTGAATCGGGAGCCAGACATGGAGTCAGCCAACAGGCAGCGCTGCAAAGTAGCTTTTTACTACGCGGCACGGTATAAAGCCCCTGAACGTTAACAGTGTTAGCGATATTGCCTTGCTGACATACATCTCTTCCTGCAGTCCGGAACTTAATTACTCGGTCCTGTTGCGTTGAACGATTGTCTTCAGACTGGCAGTTTTTGGACCAATGTGATTTTGGCACGCGTTCGTGTCATGCACTTAGCAGGAGGCCTGACTTCGGGTCAGGATCGAGAATGAAGAAAATCTATGTCGGCAATCTGCCGTGGAGTGCGGATGAAGCCGCGTTACGTGACCTTTTTGCCACCGTGGGCGAAGTCATATCGGCTGCAGTTATCAGCGACCGGGAGACCGGCCGTTCACGCGGTTTCGGTTTTATCGAGATGACTGACGGCGATGCCGACAAAGCTATCTCGGAATTGAACGGACGTGAAATGGACGGTCGCGAATTGCGTGTCAATGAAGCGCGCGAACGCCCGAATCGTGGCGGTGGTGGTGGCGGTCGCTACTAAATCCGCAGGAAACGAAAGAGTAAAAACAAACCCCGCACCAGCGGGGTTTGTTTTTTTTTCATATATGACTTTCGAACCCTGTCCCTGTGGGAGCGGCTTTAGCCGCGATTACTTCTCGGTGGTTGCCAATCGCGGCTAAAGCCGCTCCCACATCAATCACGCCGCCGATGAGTGCCGCCGCTCGGTATCGCGCAGTTGATTCTCCGCCGCAAAAATATAATCACGAGTCAGCTGTGCGGCTTCTCGCGTACGTGCGAGCTGCATGTGAAATACCATCTGCGCGCCAGTCCTGAACATCGTCTCCGCACTGATCAGGTAAAACTCCCACATGCGGCAGAAATGCTCGTCATATAATTCGGCAACACGCGCACGATTGGCCTGGAAGCGTTTATTCCATTCGACGAGCGTATCTGCATAGTGCACGCGCAATACCTCAACGTCGCTGACCCACAAATGTTGCCGCTCAGTAGCCGCGAACACCTCGGACATCGCCGGTGAATAGGCACCGGGAAAAATGTACTTGCGCATCCACGGGCTCGCAACCGATGGCGGGCTCATTCATAGAGAAAATGGCTGACCATGGCTCGAAAGCGGGCGTTAACCAGCCGCTGC
>CAZVQW010000006.1:0-125961 GCA_964629475.1 uncultured Chromatiaceae bacterium
TCAGTCAGTGGTTGCATTCGCTCGCCGCGACCGGCTGCAAGAATCATCGCTTTCATCCGCACTAGTTTAAGAAAATTCCACCGGATGTGAATCAACTCTCGCTGAAAATCGGGGATAAAAAAAATAATTGCCGAAAAAATTATTCTGCCGACATTTTTCTTATAATCATCGCTTCTTGCGCCCTAGCGTGCCCGGTAAGTCCAATTGCGAAATTTTTTGCTGACTCCTCTTGTTTGCCTGTCAGTCGCGTCGGGCAATGTGTCTGCCGAAGAAATTACTCCGGGTGACACCGTTGATGGCGACGCACCAAATTGGGGCGAGTGCCGGGTTCCCGCCCCTCCACCCTTCGAATTACCGGAGGACAACGTACCGGAAGACGAGTTGGCGGTGTTCAGTGGCCAGGCGAAATTTTCACTCGGCGGTGACGTAAGTTTTAAAGAAGATATTTCCCTGGTCAGCGGCAACCGGCTGCTGAGAGCGCAAGGCGCCAGCTACGACCGCGAGACCGGCGTGTTCACCGTCGAGGGGCAGGTTGAGTTTCGTGATCCGCAAACCCGGATTCGTGCGGACCGCGCCGAACTCAACCAATTCTCCGAGGAACTCCGCTTCGACGTTGCAGAGTTTCAATTATGGTCTGTTCCGGCACGCGGCAAAGGCGAGTACATCAAAGCCGAAAAAAGCGGCAAATTGAGCCTGAGCAAAGTCAGTTACACGTCATGTCCCGAAGGAAATAACGACTGGATACTGAAAGCCAGCAAGATTCGTATTGACCAGAAACATGGTATCGGCACTGCAAAAAATGCGCGCCTCTCGTTCAAAGGCGTGCCATTCCTCTACCTGCCGTATATCTCTTACCCGGTGACGAATGAGCGCAAGTCTGGCTGGTTGATTCCGAAGATTGGCTCAAGTCAGCAGCGCGGACTCGATATCGAGGTTCCATATTACTGGAACATCGCACCACAGTTCGACGCAACCTTCATTCCACGCTATATGTCCAAACGGGGAGTTCAGCTGAACTCCAAATTTCGTTACCTGACAAGACGTAATGAAGGCGCCCTGTTCGGTGAAATACTGCCGCACGACGATGTCGCAAACGAGTATCGCGCTCTGGTTGGAGTACAACACACGACGAACTTCACGCGCGACTGGCGGACGCGGATCGATGCAATTAACGTCTCGGATTCAAACTATTTCGAAGACCTGTCATCCGGCCTGGCCAGTACCAGCCAGATCAATCTGCTGCAGCGTGCGGATATCGACTATTTCAACGATATATGGTCAGCCCAGTTGCGGTTCGAGCATTACCAGACGCTGGATGATGCAATTGATGAAACTGACTTGCCGTACACGACCCTGCCAAAACTGACCATCCGCGGTTATACGCCGAATGGATGGCTTGGATTGAAATATTCACTCGACACAGAACTTGCTTATTTCGATCGCGATGTCGGTGTAACGGGTTTGCGTGAACATATCGAGACGGAAATCGCACTACCCCGACGGTTAGGTTTTTTAGATATTGAACCGGCTGCCGCCGTACTTTTTACCGGCTATCAACTCAACGATACGACACCCGGAGCTGACGACACACCCAGTTTCGCGGCGCCAATATTCAGCATTGATTCAAGCATGGTTTTCGAACGGCTGACAAGCAAACGTAGCTGGATGCAGACTCTCGAACCGCGGGTACTGTACACGTACATTCCGTCTCACGATCAGAGTGATATACCGGTCTTCGACACGATCGAACCGGATCTGAACGTTGTCCAGTTGTTCAGAAAAAACCGCTTCGTAGGTAATGACCGTCTGGGTGACACGAACCATGTGAGCCTGGGTATCACGACGCGATTGATCGATACAGACGGCGGTGACGAGTTCCTGAACGCGACGCTTGGCCAAATCCTGTATTTTGGTGATCGCGACATCACACTGCCGGACGGCTTGCCGAGCGACAGCAGCAGCTCCGATTACCTGCTCGAATTTGGCCTGAAGTTGCACGAGAACTGGCGCATGCACCTCGGCTACCAGTACAACACCGACACGGATAAGTCGCAGAGAACCGATGTGAGACTGAGCTATCGCGCCAGCGATATGAAACTGGCCAATGTTTCATATCGGTTTCGCAACGATTTGTACGAAGAGATCGACGTATCCGCGGCCTGGCCCGTGACCGAACACTGGAATCTGGTCGGCCGCTATAAATACTCAATTTTTGACCGCTCGACACTGGACCGATTCGTCGGTATCGAGTACGACACCTGCTGCTGGTCGATTCGCGGTATCTGGCGCCGTAACCTGACCAACCGCAACGGCGAATTCGATACGTCATTTTCTGTTCAGCTGCAACTCAAGGGCCTCGGCAACAACACGAGCGCCGCCGATCGCTGGCTGGACCGTGGTACTCTTGACTATTACTGACCTGAATAATATCCCGCTGACCTGCGGCAAAATCATGAGTTTATCGATGTTTCATTATCGCCCTGTCCTGTTGTGTATCTGCCTGCTGCATTCTGCATCACTGGTTGCTCAGACCCTGGACCTGAGCAGCAGCGGCGATCTGCTCGACGGCATCGCTGCCGTCGTCAATGACGGCGTCGTCCTGAAGAGCGAACTCGACCTGGAAATGCAGCGAATTATCGAGCGCCTGAGCACTCAGGGCACGCAAGCCCCGCCGGCCAGCACGCTCACACCGCAGGTTCTCGAGCGACTGGTCATCAGGCGCATCCAGCTGCAAAGGGCCGAGCGCGTCGGTATCCGGATTCCCGACGAAGCCCTGAACCAGGCGTTGGCCGGCATCGCCCAGCGCAATGGCACGACATTATCGGAGTTACCGGCGCTGCTTGCTTCACAAGGAGTGGAATACTCCAGTTTCCGCAGCGAGTTGCGCGAGCAACTCGCCATCGATCAATTACGCCAGCGCGACGTTATCGCGCGGATTAACGTCACACCACGTGAACTCGACGAACACATTCAGCGACAGGCCGGTCGTGCAGCACAGAACGAAGAGTACAAGCTCTCACATATACTCGTCTCGATCCCGAGCGATGCCTCGGTAGACGATATCACTACAGCGGAAAGCAAGATCCTGGCGATTCTCGGGCGCGCACGTAGCGGTGAATCATTTTTCGATCTCGCCATCGCGATGTCCGATGGTCAAAATGCGTTGAATGGCGGCGAGTTGGGCTGGCGAAACGGCAGTGAACTACCAACACTTTTTGCGGACCTTGTGCCCGGGCTCGCCCCCGGACAAATCAGCCAGCCGACACGCAGTGCGAGTGGCTTTCACCTCATCCGGGTTGACGAGCGGCGCGGTACGGATCCGGTCATGGAAAACCAGACACATGCACGGCACATCCTGATCACGACGAATGAGGTGCTCGATGATGGCGCCGCGCGACAAAAGCTGGAGGAAATTCGCCAACAGCTCATTGCCGGCGATGACTTCGAGGCCGTCGCGACAGTCATGTCAGAGGACCCGGGCTCAGCCATCAACGGCGGCGATCTCGGCTGGACCGGACCTGGTGTCTTCGTGCCCGAATTCCAGGCCGTCTGCGATGCACTCGAAGTCGATGAAATCAGTGAACCGTTCCAGTCACCATTCGGCTGGCACATCATCCAGTTACTGGGCCGGCGCGTGCAGGATATGACGGAAGAGGTTGAGCGACGTGAAGCGATTATGGCAATTCGCAACAGCAAGCTCGAAGAAGAAACTGAACTATGGGCGAGACGCCTGCGCGATCAGGCGTTCGTCGAATACAAACTTTAGTACTCCGCGCGAGCGGCATCCTGATCTGCCGTGAAAGGTACCATTCCAAGAATAGCCATTACAGCGGGTGAGCCAGCCGGCATCGGGCCCGATGTCGTCGTCGCACTTGCTGATCATGCATGGCCGGCTGAACTTGTCATCATCGCGGATCCCGACCTGATCTCCGATCGTGCGCGGCAGCTCGGCAAGCAAGTCGAAATCCTTCCATATGATGCGCAGTCTCCCGCAATCGGGCGGCAGCCCGGGCAACTTGTCGTTGCCCGTGAGCCGTTACGCGCAGTATGCGAACCCGGTCGGCGCGAGCCGGCCAACGCCGAATATGTCATTGCTACATTGTTACGGGCTTGCGACGGCTGCCGGCGTGGCGAGTTTACGGCCATGGTCACGGCTCCGGTCAACAAAGGCGTCATCAATGATGCCGGTATCCCGTTCTCGGGCCATACGGAGTTTCTCGCGGAGCAAACGGGAGCCGCGCAGCCGGTCATGTTGCTCGCCGCCGACACGCTGCGAGTCGCCCTCGTCACGACTCACCTCGCTTTGCGGGATGTCCCGGCTGCAATCACGGGCGAGCGGATCCGGAGTGTTTTTAAAATATTGCACGACGGTCTCACTTCGCATTTTGCTATCGAATCACCTCGTATCACCGTACTCGGCCTGAACCCGCATGCCGGCGAAGCGGGTCACCTAGGCACAGAAGAAATCGAAGTGATCGAACCTGCTCTTGCCGAACTGCGCGCCGCCGACTACCAACCTGTCGGGCCGCTGCCGGCCGACACGGCATTCACCCCGGCAATACTGTCACAGACCGATGCCGTGCTCGCGATGTACCATGACCAGGGCTTGCCGGTCCTCAAGAACCACGGCTTCGGCAAAGCCGTTAACGTCACACTGGGCCTGCCGATCATTCGCACCTCCGTCGATCACGGCACCGCGCTGGATCTTGCCGGCACCGCGCGTGCCAACCCGGACAGCATGTTCGCAGCGCTTGATCTCGCCATTCAGATGTCCGGCCGACAGCTCCAATGAACGATAACCGGCCGCGCAAGCGATTCGGACAGCACTTTCTGCATGACCGAAACATCCTCGATAAGATTATCGCGGCGATACATCCGGAACCCGGCCAGCATTTCGTCGAAATCGGTCCGGGCCGCGGCGCAATGACGCGCCTGTTGATCGAGACCATCGATGTGCTGCACGCCATCGAAATCGATCGCGATCTGGCCGCCGCGTTACCGGCTGACATCGCATCGCCAAAGCTGACGGTGCATGAAGCTGACGCGTTGAGCTTCGATTTCGCCAGGCTTCGCCCGGCGGGCCACCAGGTAAAAGATACTCCGCTGCGACTGGCCGGCAACCTGCCCTACAACATCTCGACGCCACTGCTGTTCCACATTCTCAGCTACGATGACTTATTTTCAGACATCCATGTCATGCTGCAAAAAGAAGTGGCACAGCGTATCGCTGCCGGGCCCGGCAGCCGAATCTACGGTCGTCTCAGCGTAGCGATAGCCGCACGCTGCGAAATCGAAACGCTGTTCAACATCAAACCCGGCTCATTCACGCCGCCGCCACGCATCGATTCGTCTTTTATCCGCCTGCGCCCCGACGCCGCGAAGCGTAACAGGATCATACGTCCCGATGCTTTCGATCGCGTCGTCAAACAAGCCTTTGGCCAACGCCGGAAACGCCTGAGTAATTCACTCGGTGGCCTGCTGAGCTCCAGCCAAATCGAATCTGGCGGCATCGATCCGGGGGTTCGCCCCGAGCAGCTGACCGTTGAAGAATTTATCGCCCTGGGTAACTTGCTCGCTACTATGTAGCATATGAGGGCGCTGACCGGGTTAACATTGGGTATGGGTACACAATCCATCCAGATTGGTGTCGAAACAAACTATCTTGCAGATCAATCCAATGCGAAGGATCAGCATTTTGTATTTGCGTACACGATTACAATCCGCAATTCCGGAAAGCTGCCGGTACAGCTGCTGAACCGACGCTGGCTGATCACAGATGCGGGTGGCAAGGTCAAGGAAGTCCGTGGCGACGGCGTCGTCGGCGAACAGCCACGGATCAGACCGGGCGAATATCATCGATATTCAAGCCTGTCGATTATCGAGACACCGGTTGGCACGATGGAAGGCAGCTATGGCATGATCGATGACGACGGTGAGTCGTTCTCGGCGTCGATTCCGATCTTCAGACTCGCAATACCCGGCATCCTGAATTAATGGCTATCTTTGCAATTGGCGATGTACAGGGTTGTTACGAAGAGCTTGCCCGTCTCGTCGACAAGCTCAAGTTTGACCCAAGCCGTGATGAACTCTGGTTTGTCGGTGACCTTGTCAACCGTGGACCACAATCATTAAAGGTTTTGCGCTTTGTACGAAAATTAGAGGATTCTGCAACTGTTGTACTCGGCAACCATGACCTGCACCTGCTCGCAGGCCGCGAGAACCCGGGGCGGATGGACAAACCGCTGCGGCGAATTCTTGCCGCCGACGACGCCGATGAAATACTGCACTGGCTGCGGCATCAGCCACTCGTGCATTATCGCCCCGACCTGAACACACTGATGGTGCATGCCGGAATCTATCCTGCCTGGGACCCGCTGATGGCCGTCAAGCTGGCCCGTGAAGCGGAAAAAACACTACGTGGCAAGAAGAGTTCCCGGAAATTTTTCCGCGCAATGTACAACAATAAACCCGCGCGTTGGTCGCCTGATCTCACCGGCATCAAACGAACCCGGTTCATCGTCAACTGCCTGACACGAATTCGCTTCTGCCATCCGAATGGAAAATTGGATTTCATGCAGAAAGGGCCGCCCAGAAAATCCGTAGCACCGCTGCTACCGTGGTTCGACTTACCCAATCGGGCCAACCGGTCGGTACGCGTCGTCTGCGGCCACTGGTCGGCGATCGGCCTGCTAAAGAGGCCCGATGTACTGATGATCGACACCGGCTGCGTCTGGGGACGCAAATTGACGGCCGCGCGCATCAACGGCCCCCTGAAAATCGTCAGTGTGTCCGCTTCCGACGCCTATTGAATTGTCAGACTGCGACTGCGGCCTTGATATGCGGATGGGACTCGTAACCGATAATTTCCAGATCATCGAAGCAATATTCGAACAAACTCTCGGGCCGGCGTTGTAATGCAAGCCGCGGTAATGGCAGGGGTTCACGTTCGAGTTGCAGCTGCGTCTGTTCCAGGTGATTCAGGTACAGGTGACAATCACCACCCGTCCAGATGAAATCACCGACCTGCAGGTCGATCTGCTGCGCAACCATGTGCGTCAATAGTGCATACGATGCAATATTGAACGGCACACCGAGGAAAATATCCGCGCTGCGCTGATACAGCTGGCACGACAGGCGCCCCGCGGCAACATGGAACTGAAACAGGCAGTGACACGGCGCCAGCGCCATCTTGTCGAGTTCCGCGACATTCCAGGCGCTGACGATGATGCGGCGTGAATCCGGGTCACGGCGCAAGGTATCGATCACCTGACTGATCTGGTCTACGGCGCCACCGGTCGGTGCGGGCCACGAACGCCACTGCGCACCGTAAACCGGACCGAGATCACCGTCACCATCAGCCCATTCATCCCAGATCGAAACCTTATGTTCGTTCAGATAGGCAATATTCGTATCGCCGTTCAGAAACCACAATAACTCATGAATAATTGAGCGCGTGTGGATTTTCTTCGTCGTCACCAGCGGGAAACCTTCTCGCAGATCGAAACGCATCTGATGGCCAAATACGCTCAGCGTGCCGGTGCCGGTCCGGTCGTCCTTGCGTGCACCGTCATCCAGCACGCGCTGCATCAAATCCAGATATTGCTGCAAGTTTCCCTACTCCCGGGCGTGGTTGGTCGGTTCAAGCCGGCCACGAAATGCCAGCCACAATAATAATACGCCACCGACAATCATCGGAAGCGTCAGGACATGTCCCATCGTGACCCAGCCAAATGCAAGGTAATCGATATGGGAATCCGGCAAACGAACCATTTCTACGGCAAACCGTGACAGCCCGTAGCCGAGCAGGAACAGACCGGTCACGGACCCGATCGGGCGCAGTCGCGACGAGAAAATCCACAGTACGGCGAATAATACGAATCCTTCCAGGGCGGCTTCATACAGCGGCGACGGATGCAGCGGTGGCGTCAGCAGCGTACCGCGCGGCAGATTCAGCTGCGCGAAGCACAAGTCGAAGAAATGTGGATCCGTACAATCAACCTGCATCGCCCATGGCACGGAGCCGGGACGGCCCCATAGCTCACCGTTGATAAAATTGCCGATGCGCCCGGCGCCGAGCCCGAGGCAGGCCATCGGTGCAACAAAATCGTTGAGCTGCCACCACGTGCAACCAAGTCGGCGCGAAAATAACCATGTCGCGACCGCCACACCGAGAAAACCACCGTGGAATGACATGCCACCCTGCCAGATCTTGAGCAGGCTCAGCGGATCGTCGACAACCTGGCCGAAGTTATAGAACAACATGTAACCGAGTCGTCCACCGACAATGACGCCGACGGCGCTGTAAAACAACAAGTCGTCAACCCTGTCAGCCGGCACGACAGCACCGGGCTGACGAGCGCGCCGGTGCAACAGGAACCAGGCAGCCGCGAACCCGATCAGGTACATCAGACCGTACCAGCGAATTGCGACAGGCCCTAGCTGTAAGGCGATCGGGTCAAAACCGGGGTATTGCAAGATCTCTATTCTCTGGACAAATAAAAAAGTTCGGCAACCGAACCCGGTAAAGAATATCCTGTTTGGCCAGAAAGATGAACGCACTGAAAAACGAAACCAGCCCGTACCTGCTTCAGCACGCCGACAATCCGGTGGACTGGCACCCGTGGAGCGAAGAATCACTGGAACTTGCACGCAGCCGGAACCAGCCGATCCTGTTGTCGATCGGCTACTCGGCCTGCCACTGGTGCCACGTCATGGCGCACGAGTCATTCGAGGATAAACAAACGGCGGACCTGATGAATCGGCTGTTCGTCAATATTAAGGTCGACCGCGAAGAACGCCCCGACATCGACAAAGTCTACCAATCCGCACACCAGTTGATGCAGCGCCGGCCCGGCGGCTGGCCGCTGACAGTATTCCTCGATCCGCAAGATCGGCGCCCGTTCTTTGCCGGCACATATTTCCCGAAGGAAGCCCGATTCGGCATGCCAACATTTGTCGACCTGCTGAACAAGACCAACGACCATTTTCATGCCAATCGCGAGGCTGTCGGTGAATACGGTCAGGCTGTCGTCGATGCACTCACGCATGTCGACACTGCGCAGCCGACCAGTGAAGACCCGCTGTCCGGACGCTCACTGCAGGCAGTACGCAAAGCACTCGGCGAGACATTCGACAGCGAGAACGGGGGGTTCGGTGATGCACCGAAATTCCCACAACCAATGAATCTGGACCGGCTGATGCGCCACTGGCGAAATTCGGCGCTGAGTAACGAGAGCAAGGAGAACAGCGAACCGGACAAACAGGCCATGTTCATCTGCGCACTGACGCTAACGCGCATGGCCGAGGGCGGGCTATTCGACCAGGTCGGCGGCGGCTTCTGCCGGTACACGGTCGATGCCGAGTGGTCGATCCCGCACTTTGAGAAAATGCTGTACGACAATGGCGAGCTGCTGGCTCTGTATGCCCGCTTCTGGCAAATCAGCGGTGACGATACCTATCGCCGCGTCGCGCTCGACACAGCAGCCTGGGTGCTGCGTGAAATGCGCGCGCCGCAAGGCGGCTTCTATGCGGCACTCGATGCCGACTCGGACGGTACGGAAGGCCGCTTCTACGTCTGGACCCCGGATGAAGCCAAAGGATTACTGACGGAGGAGAATTATGCCGCCTTCGCACCACGCTTCGGACTCGACAAATCGGCAAACTTCGAGGGGTACTGGCACCTGCGCGTCAGCGAAACGATCGAATCGATCGCATCGAGCATCGGCAAAACCCCGTCAACCGTACAACGGCTGATCGATGAGTCACGAATAAAGTTGCTGGCGGCCCGTGAAACCCGCACGCGACCCGGCTGTGACGACAAGATCCTGACGAGCTGGAACGCTTTGATGATTCGCGGACTCGCGATTGCCGCACGCGCGATACAGGACGACAAACTCACAGCGGCGGCCACGGATGCACTCGACTTCATTCGTCACAACATGGTCATTGACGATCGCCTGCACGCAACCTGGAAGGATGGCCGCGCGAGATTCAATGCCTATCTCGACGACTACGCATTCCTGCTCGATGCGACGATTGAATTGCTGCAGACATGCTGGAATAGTGAGCACCTGGAGTTTGCGACAATGTTGGCAGAACGGCTGCTCGCCGACTTCACAGACCCTGAACACGGCGGATTCTTCTTCACCGCCGCCGATCACGAACGGCTGATCCACCGCAGCAAACCGATGGCCGATGAAGCTGTGCCGTCAGGCAACGGGGTCGCCGCACTCGCACTCAATCGTCTCGGCCATCTGCTCGGCGAAACAAAATATATCGACGCCGCCATCGCAACGATCCGGGCAACCGGCAGTGCCCTAGAAGACTTCCCGCATGCCCACACCTCTCTGATCACGGCGCTCGATGAAATCCTGACCCCCGCCGAAATCGTGATCCTGCGCGGCGAAGCGGAAGAAATTTCCAGATGGGCACTGGCCATCGGTGCGGTCTACACGCCGAAACGACTCGTGTTTGCAATCCCGGACTTCGACACAAACCTGCCGCCCACCTTGTCCCGCCGCAAACCCGCTGACCAGCCAATCGCCTACATTTGCCGCGGCACAACCTGCAGTGAACCATTGACGTCACTCGAAGCAATTGCCGCCGAACTGACCGAATAATGCCAGCCACCCTGTAACCATATTACGACCAGCCATTGGAGCGACTGGACGACCGTACAGTGATCGCGTGGGCTCGTGACACCTTGGAAAATACTTCGGACTGGCCGTTAATACAGGTTCAATAAATATATTAGCGCTTTCGGGAGTCAAGTTGATATGAAAACAACATTTAGTCTGTTCATCGTAACCGTCGCTCTGATGAGTTCGAGCGGTGCCATGGCCGCCGGTGACGGCCACTGCAACTACACACAGGAAAACATGTTCGCCGGACCTTTCAAGGTCTGCGATATGCCGACCGACGCAGCACTTTGTGAAGAACTCGGCAATACCGCTGACAACGCCGATGCCGTTTATGGTGATGGCGCATGTCCTGCTGAAGACGCGGTCGGCACGTGCGACATGGGCGAAACGAAACGCATTTATTACGAAGGTGATCCTGGTGGCCTCGAGATCGGCTGCGGCTTCCAGAGCGGCGACTGGGTTAATTCCGAGTAGGCGCTGATAAGAAAGGGACAGGCTGAAACCTGTCCCGACATAAAAAAAGGCGGCCCTATGGGCCGCCTTTCCTACTCTCTGTCGAGAGTACGCACCGTTCTACGCGGCGTTCTCAATCTTCTTGCGCTCGGCCCGGTTCTTGATACGTGGAACCTCGTCGAGTACCCAGTTACCCGAGGTACGCCGGCCCGGGCATGGAATCGTCAATGCCTCACCGATACCGTTACGACGATTGAATTCATCCATATCAATGCGCCAGCCCTTGTCGTCAAACTTCTCGAGCCAGTCACGATAAGCCACGATCGCCTTGTCAGCCGGCATCAGAACTTCCTTCGTCGGGCTCAACGGAGTCCGGGTCGGGTTCAGATCGGTCAGAATAACGATATCCTGCCCCGCGATAACCGCGTTGCGCGCGTGGATCGCTTCGTTGTTCTTTGGATCGAGAATAAAGTTACGCATGTTCAGGAAGAAGATCCGCGTATTGTGCTCATCAATCGGTTGCTCGAAGAAATACTGGCGAAACATCTTGCCTTCGACAATATTGATATACGTCGGCATGATGTTCGGACCGTACGTGCCGCCACCGGCATACGTATCGGCGCTTTCGGTCTTCGTATCGCCCCAGGGCGTTTCCTTGTCAGGCGACGTTTCGTGGCCCTTCTGCGGCATTGCCGGCCCGAAGAACTTATGCCAGAACCAGAATCCCCAGCCCTGATGATGATCCTCGGTCTCGTACTCGTTTGTCCTGTACGTATCGCGGTTGACCCCTTGGTGGCCATGCGTCGGGTGGACAAACTCGTTATGCGCGGGATCCAGGCCGTTCTCGATCGAACGCTCGTAATAATACGGTACGTCCAGAATGAGAATGTCGTTGGCTGTCCAGCCTTCCTGACCATACTCCTCGACCTCGAGCAGCGGAATACGCGTTTCTTCGGGTTCGTCACCGAGAAAAGCGAACACGATGCCGTACTTCTCCTGAACCGGGTAAGAATCGACCTTCGCACGCGGCGGTGTCTTCGTTCCGTAGCCAATTGACGGGATATTCTTGCACTCGCCGTTACCGTCGAATTCCCAGCCGTGATACGGACAGACAACGCAGCCGTCGATAATGCGTGGGGTTTTACCCATGGACCATGGACCACCAAGTGAGGCACCGCGATGCGTACACGTATCACTCAGGACACGTGGCTCGCCTTCCTGGTCACGGAATACAACAAAGTTGACGCCGAGTACCTTGACCTTTTCTGGCATTTCATGGCCCAGGTCCTCGCTACGAATCATTGGATACCAGAAATTGATATACATACTTTTTTTCTCCCTTTAAATTTGTCGGGGTTTAACCGTGACAGGCAATCTACCTGCTCATTTGCCAATTCAAAGTAATCGGACAAATAAAGCCTGACTACATGACCGATTCTCAAACCGGATTAATTTATATACTAGCTACGGTGTGCCCTCCCTCCCCATTCGTATTTTTACCTATCATGCAGTGAGAAAGGCGCAGTGACCGCACAGGGGTTAAAGAACTCTGTCTGCGGACAGATCATTTACCTTCTCGCCGCAGGGCGGCACAGCCAATACACGGAGTGGCTTTCTTGCCGCCATCCGCCCGATTCCCTACACTGCCCGCCTGTCTGACTTGCAGTATCCGCTTAGTGGCCACCCACCCCGAACATAAACCAACCTTGGAATTCGATCTGTCCGCCCAGATGGCGGTCATGGATGCACTGATCGAGGCGATCATCATCATGGATGACAAGGGACGGATCAGGCGCTGCAATAAGGCAGCGATTGAGATGTTCGGCTATACGGCAGATGAAATGATCGGCCAGGATATTTCAATCCTGATGCCGGCTCCGGACAGCGCAAATCATGCCACCTACGTCAATCGCTATCTCAATACACACAAGGCGCGCATCATCGGCATCGGCCGCGAACTCAATGCACGCCGCAAGGATGGCACGATATTCCCGATCCAGCTGGCCATCGGTGAAATCGCGTACAACAATACGATGCGTTTCATCGGCATGATGCGTGACCTGACGGATTACAAGATGGACGAGGAGCGCAAGCTGCGCATGCATACCGACATGATCACCGCGAGCCGCCTGACGACGATGGGTGAAATGGCCGCGGCGATGGCGCACGAAATCAATCAGCCGCTGGCTGCAATTGCAAACTACGCCTCGGCGAGTGAACGGTTACTGGCAAGCGGAGCCGCCAATCTCGAAGACATCAAGTCAGCACTTGCCCACATAAAGACACAATCGCACCGGGCCGGCGACATCATCCGCAGGCTGCGCAGCTTCGTCAGACCCGACAGTGTCGAACTCGTGCCGACAGACATCAGCACGATTATCGATGAAATCAAGCCATTGGCGGAGGTCGACGCAAATGCCAACAATATTGCCATTTCATTCGATATCTCGACCAACCTGCCCGCTATTATCGCCGACCAGCTGCAGATTCAGCAGGTACTGCTGAATCTGCTGCGCAACGGGATCGATGCGATGCGTGATAACGATCCGGAGCATCGGCGCCTGGAACTGCATTGCTATATTGCGACGCCCGACACGATTTGCATCGATGTCACCGATCAGGGCCACGGCATCACGGAAGAGGTCAGCAAGAAGCTGTTTCATCCGTTTTTCACGACCAAAGACACAGGCATGGGAATGGGCCTCGCAATCAGCCATACTATTGTAAAATCTCACGGTGGTGCGCTGAGCTTCGCCAACAACCTGAGCGGCGGAGCAACATTCTCCGTAACGCTACCGACACAAATGGCTGACAGATGACAGAACAGCATGAAACAGTATTTATTGTCGATGACGATGAGGCGGTCAGAGATTCTCTGAGTTTTCTGCTCAAGAGCGTCGGCATCGAATCACAGATATTCTCATCCGGCGATGAGTTTCTCGACGCCTATCAGCCGGACTGGGAAGGCTGCATACTGCTCGACATTCGCATGCCGGGCATCAGCGGCATGGAGGTACAACGACGTCTCGTCGAACAGGACTGCAGCCTGCCGATCATTTTTATCACCGGCCACGGAGATATCCCGATGGCCGTCGAAGCCATGCACCTCGGCGCTCACGATTTCGTACAGAAACCGTTTCACGACCAGGAACTACTGGACCGGATCCAGGCCGCACTGGTTGCGCGCAGGGAAATACAGGATAAGGTCGAACAAAAGAAAATCGTTCAGCAAAACTACGCGACACTGACGCCGCGCGAGACCGAGGTCATGTCAGCCGTGGCAAAGGGCCACGCCAACAAGGTCATCGCGATGGATCTGGAATTGAGCCAGCGTACCGTGGAAATTCATCGTGCGCGTGTCATGGAAAAGATGCGGGTCCGGTCGCTGGCCGAACTCGTTAAACTTGCGGTTCTGCTGGATGATTAGTCCGACGGCTGTTTCTGCGCGCTGATACTCGCGCACTGATTGCTCCCCGCATCGCAGCCCTGATGCTCTTGATCATTTCCCGCTCGACGACGGGCTTGACCAGGTAATCGGAGACTTTATGGTGCAATGCATTCACGGCCCGACTGACATCGGGATCGCCGGTCAGGATAATCAGCGGCAACCAACTGTTACGGTTCCGCAGTTCGGTTAACAACTCGAGTCCGTCCGCTCCCGGCAGTTTCATCTCAGACACGATACAACCGAACCGGGCAGGATCCTGCTCGGCAGCCAGAAATTCTTCGGCACTCGAGTAACCGACGGTTTCAAATCCGGTCCGCTCGAACAGCTTCATCAGATTCGATACCGCCTGTTGATCGGGATCGATGATGTAAATGACAAATTTTGATTTTCTTTTGGTACTGGGCATCGGCATCGTTCCGGAGGCAACGAACCAGCCTCGACACACCCTGCCGAACCCACTATTGCCGTAACCCGCAATTAGTCAGAGTCTAGAACCGCAGCCATTTGAAACCATCCGGAATACTACCTAAGACCCTGCGGGGCACATTGAGCCACAGCTATTGGATGCCAGAGTGGGTACAGCGGGTATTTAACATAATCCGGTAAATTCCGGCGATCTGCGCAACAGTTTTATAGTCATTGAACAGGCAGGAATTCTACGGTGTATTCGGGGTCGCCGCCGGGGGCGGCATGCGACTGCCAAACGAACAACGTGTTCGTATCCGGTAGGTAGCGCTTTATCTATCCTTTTTCTTTTGCTTGAAGAATCCGCCGAGATTTTTCAGTGCATCCTTCGTCGTTTCGATGTCCTTGAGGACCGACTCCACCGTGACTTCCTTCGGCTGCGCTCGCCTCTCCCGGATCTGCTCATAGGCGACCAGGCGTTGCCGGCAGCGCTCAGGACCTGATTCAGCCGTCAGGCTCGCGGGTTTGAAATCGATTTCGTTCATTGGCCCGGCACCGATACCAAGCGCATTGCCAAGCAACGCCTTCGTATCGAATCGACCGGCCGGCGCTGCAAGCGTGCCGCGAATCTTAAACGGCGGCAGCACATTCTGCGTCTTTACGCGCGCGGCCAGCCAGTCAAAATTCAGATGCAGCGTCTCTTCGTGCAGGTCGATCCGACCAGCACCGAACAATGCGATGTTGTGAGCATCAACGACAAAACTGTCTGTTACCGCAATGCCATCCGTGATCCTGAAATCAGTCACGACACAATGCAACTCAATCGGCTCGGATTTGCCGTACTGCGGGGCAGTTTTTGTCAGAATTGCCTCGATGTCGGCAAACGCCCGCTGCAGCAACGGGCTGCCGGCCCGTGAGGCACCGAGCTCGACGGCCAGAAAGCCGTTCAACGAAGCCATGATGGCGCGAACCGAAGCGCCATTGCCGGCAACATCGATGTTCAGGTTTGCGGGACCGCCGGCCAGCGTTGTATTGCCCGACGCTTCGACAAGGTCGCCAATCTCCAGAATACTGATATCCAGGAGCGCAGTCACGGCCGCGGCATCCTGCACCGCCTCGAGTCCGACGCTACCATTGATCGTCGCATCCATGACAACGAGATTTAGCGGATCAATCGAGATGGTCTTCGGTGCAGCTTGGAGCCTGATATCGAGATCCGTTATCGTCGTCTCAGGATCGACGATCAGTTCGCCGACCTTGAAATCAACAACGGCATTGATTGACTCCAGCGCATCGAGTCCATCGAGCGGCAAGGGGTCATCAGGGAACAGCCGTTCACTCTGATCACCCGGCTGCCCGGAGCTCACATCGTTCGGCGGCGACTCAACGGATTCTTCCGGCGGTAACAATCGGGTCAGGTCGATTCGCGGCGAATGCAAAGCCGCATCAAGGCGCATCGGTTGCGTGGCGATATCCATTTGCAGATCGCCGTCAAGTTGCATGTCTGCCATACCAATCGATAAGTTCGTCACATCAATTTGCTCGGCATTCCCGGCAATCGTTGCTGTGATGCTGTATTTACCGGGATCTGCGATCGGAGCATCGGCGAATTCGGCCAGCCTGCTCAGCGAGTCACCTGATGCGTTGACGGTAACCGCGATACCGTCAGCTTCCAGCGGCTTATCGATGTCGCCCATGATTGCCACTGTTGCGCCGAGCGCATTGATCGTCATGTCAAGGCCCAGGGGCTCTCCGCCCGGCAAGCCACCGAGGCCCGCAAACGTGCCTTCCAGCTCGACCGGTTCCTCACCGTATGATGCTTTTAACTCGATGCGTAGCGGTGCGTTCACCGCATCCATCTGCGCGGTGAGTTCTTCGAGTGTGACATGCTGTGATTCGCCGGTTACGCCATCGTTATAGACGATTACGGCATTCGTAATCACGGCTTTTTTCAGGACTGCTGCCGTCAACAGGGCCTCGTCGTCGGATACCGGGTCTTGTTCAGGATCGATATCGTCCGCCATGTCTGTCTCTGCCGGAACAAACTCCCAGTTACCCTTGCCCTGCTGATTTGTTTCCAGCTGCAGGTCGAAACCGGCAATCTCAAGCCGGCTCACTTCAATCTGGCCAAAAATGAGTGGTAGAAGCTTTAGATGGATCTCGACATGCTCGAGCACCAGCATCTCGTCGCGGCTCGCCCAGCTCGCATTCTGAAACGTAACATCATCGGCGCTGACCCCTGGTGACAGGCTGATATTGACATTCAGTGCGCCGCTGAAGTGCACTTCCCTGCCTGTCGCGTCCTTGACGGCCTTCGCGATCGGTTCCTGGTACTCACTCCAGTCGACCGAATTAAGCGTCACGATCACGGCGGCAAAAGCGCCGACCAGCAGAACGATCAGGATGCCGATACCGATGGCCAGTCGCTTCATAATGACACGCCCCTCAATACGAAAGACCGTTCATTATGCGCGCCCTGCCCCGGACTGGCGAGCGGGAATCAGCCATGACTGTCACATGATCAGGATGCGGCAGCCTTGTCTTCGAACTGATCAGCCTCGGTACTGCCGGACATTGCGGTCGTTGATGCATCCTGCGAGATGACGGTTTGCACGGCATCAAAGTAGCCGGTGCCGACGAACGCCTGGTGTTTCGCTGCGCGGAAGCCATTCTTCTCATTCCCGAATTCGCGTTCCTGCATCTGGGAATACGCAAACATACCATCCGCTTTGTACGCGCACGACAGCTCAAACATGCTGAGATTCAATGCATGCCATCCGGCCAGTGTGATGAACTGATACCGGTAGCCCATGGCGCCGAGTTCCTCACGGAATTTGCGCAAAGTAGCCTCATCAAGATTTGCCTGCCAGTTAAACGACGGTGAGCAGTTGTAGCAGAGCAACTTGCCGGGGAATTTAGCGTGAATCGCTTCGGCAAATTTCCTGGCCTCACCCAGGTCTGGTTTGGCTGTCTCGCACCATAACAGGTCGGCATATGGCGCATACGACAATCCACGGTCAATCGCCTGATCTATGCCGGCATTGGCGTAGTGGAAACCGTCGGCCGATTGTTCGCCGGTCAGAAATTTCGCGTCACGTTCATCATAGGCCGCCTGTAATAATGTCGCGGCATTCGCATCGGTGCGCGCAATGATGACCGTCGGCACCCCCATGACATCTGCAGCCAGTCGTGCCGAGATCAGCTTATTGATTGCCTCCTGCGTCGGCACCAGGACTTTGCCACCCATATGCCCGCATTTTTTTGCCGACGACAATTGATCCTCGAAATGCACGGCGGCGGCACCGGCCTGGATCAGGTGCTTCGTCAATTCGAAGGCATTGAGATTGCCGCCGAAGCCAGCCTCGGCATCGGCAATAATCGGTGCCATCCAGTCAATCGAATCATCGCCTTCCAGGTGATGAATCTGGTCGGTACGCAGCAGCGCGTTGTTGATACGCTCGACCATCTTCGGCACCGAATCAACCGGGTACAGACTCTGATCGGGATACATCTCACCGGCCGAATTACCGTCGCCGGCGACCTGCCAACCGGAACAATAAATGGCTTTCAGTCCGGCCTGTATTTCCTGGATCGCCTGGTTACCCGTGAGCGCGCCGAGCGCCGAGACAATGCCGTCTCCCTGTAACAGATTCCAGAATTTTTCAGCTCCCAGACGTGCAAGACTGTATTCGATGTGTACCGAGCCGCGCAGCCGGGCGACATCTTCCGGCTCATAGGTACGTGTGATACCGCTCCAGCGTGCATCGCTCTCCCATTCTTGTCTGATTTGTTCTGTCTCGAGTTTCCTGCTCATGATCCATTCCTCTGGGTCAATTCCTCTGGGTCAAATCTCTCACGCCAGCGCTTCGTAGGCCGGCAGTGTCAAAAAATCATCAAAATCCTGTTTCGTCACCATATCGCCGAATAATTTTGCGGCAGCGTCGAAGCTTGGCGCATCGAACGTTTCCGGACCGAGCTGCGCCTCTATCGTTCGCAACTCCTCATCGAGCAGGCGCCCGAAGTTGTCCGCGACAACCAGCCCCTCGTCCGTTGTCGCGCCGTGCTTGATCCATTGCCAGATCTGGCTGCGGCAGATTTCAGCCGTGGCCGCATCTTCCATCAGGTTGTACAGTGGTACACAGCCATTGCCGCGCAACCAGGCCTCAACATATTGAATGCCGACCCGGATATTCTCGCGCAAACCGGCCTCGGTGATCACTCCGGTCGGAACCCGCAGCAGGTCATCGGCCGAGATTTCTACGTCGTCACGAAGCACGTCGAGCTGGTTCGGACCGGTCATGACGGAGTCGAACGCTTCGATGGCGATCGCTGCCAGTCCCGGATGCGCAATCCACGTACCGTCGTGACCGGCATTCGCTTCGCGCTCCTTGTCTTCGCGCACCTTTTTCATTGCCGCAGCGTTGGCTGCTTCGTCATTCTTGATCGGAATCTGCGCCGCCATGCCGCCCATCGCGTGTGCGCCGCGACGATGACAGACCTTGATCAGTAACTGCACATAGGACTGCAAGAAATGCCGGTCCATCGTCACGGTACCGCGATCCGGCAGGACGAATTCGGCACGCTGACGAAACTTTTTGATAAAACTGAAAATATAATCCCAGCGACCACAATTCAGACCGGCTGAGTGCTGACGCAGTTCATACAGAATCTCATCCATTTCGAACGCGGCCAGGATCGTCTCGATCAGAACCGTTGCCTTGATCGTGCCAGGCGGGATACCAAGAGACTCCTGGGCGGCGATGAACACATCGTTCCAGAGTCTCGCTTCGAGATGGCTTTCAAGTTTCGGCAGGTAAAAGTACGGGCCGGTGCCCCGCGCCTTGAGCTCGGCGTGGTTATTCGCCAGGTACAACGCAAAATCGAATAGCGATGCCGACACGCGCTCGCCGTCTATCAGGCAATGCTTCTCTTCCAGATGCCAGCCACGCGGTCGTACGATCAGCGTCGCCGTTTTGTCGTTCAGTTGATAGGTCTTGCCGGTTACGGGATTTTCGAAACCGATGGTGCGATTCACGGCGTCGCGCATGTTGACCTGGCCAAGCGTGATATTCGACCAGGTCGGCGAGCAGGAATCTTCGAAATCCGCCATGAACGCTTTTGCCGGCGAGTTCAGTGCATTGATGACCATTTTTCGCTCGACGGGACCGGTAATTTCGACGCGACGATCGACGAGATCGGACGGAATATCGGCGATGCGCCAGTCACCCGCACGAACACTCGCGGTCTCGGCCAGGAACCCGGGCTGTTCACCCTGATCGAGTTCCTGCTGCCGGGCGACTCGCGCCGCAAGCAACTCACGCCGGCGACCATTGAAGCGCCTGTGCAGATCCGCAACGAGCGCGAGAGCATCCGGATTCAGGATTTCGGCGGCCGGGTCGGGAATTTCACAGGTAATTTCAATCGATGGCTGTTGATCAGCCATTCCTGTTTTTATTTGCATCACGGCAGCTTACTCATAACTGATCCGATGGTTGATGACGGGGTTCACAGAAGCATATAATCAAATCTTGCAAAATTTCACAACAAAAATTTCACAATGTGAATTTCACAATCACTTATGTCGAACCTGATCCGCAAGAGCCACTTCCTCGGTGCAAAATTTCGCAACCTGCGCAAGCGTAACGGCCTGACGTTGCAAGACGTCTCGTCGCGCTGCATCCAGATCAATGCGGATGTGGCGCCCTCGGTCTCCTACCTGAGCATGATCGAAACAGGCAAGCGCACCCCATCCGAAGACGTTCTCGACCTGCTGGCAACCGTGTTTCAGAAGAGTCCGCGCTGGTTTCTCGATGAAAATATAGACCTGAAGTCGCTGCGCACCGAGTCCCGACGCGGCGGCCAGGCGCGCATGCCGCTCGAGCCCGGGTTTCTGTTCTCGCAAGATCTGCTCGAGGCCGCGATCCCGGAAATGCTGTCGCAGACTGGCACGAGCGGCCGGCAGTTCGCCCACCTGATGATTCGTTCATTGCAGGAATCGCAGCAAAACGAATTTCCGGATCTCGAGCGGTCTGCCGAAGACGTAGGGGGGCGTCGCTTTCCCCTCAGCGTGCGCGATCTTCTGGACCTTGCGAAACAACACGGGTTGAAAATAACGTGGTTTGACCGTGATCCGATGCGCACGATCGAGAACGACCGTAAATTCACGACGATGGTGCGCTCCTTCTTCGATGCGCCGTCACGAATCTACCTGAACCGGCGGCTCGAAAAAGACCCCGCCCGCCTGAAATATGAACTGGCGTCCCACATCGGTCACAAGGTCCTGCATGGCGGCGACGGTTTGCGCTCGGTACACGCAACCGGTGGACGCCTCGGCGGATCGCCCGAAACCAGCGCGAACAGTTTCGACGCGATGCAATCAACCGACGTGTTATACGCATGGCGTGATTTCGAGTGTGGTTTCTTCGCCGATGCATTGCTTTGCCCGAAACAACCTTTTCGTCGTTTTCTGATGCGCGAACACCATCGACTCGAAGCACGGCACAAAATCGAACTGACACCCGCTGTCATGATGCGCAGGATGACCGCGGCATCCACATACCGCCATTGGCACTACTTCGATGCATACCCACCGGGTTTTCTGCGCTCCGTCTACCGGGGCAACGGCATCCCGTTACCGTGGGGCAATATGTCGATGGTGTCCGATCCGTGCCCGCGCTGGGCCGTGTTTTTCATGCTGGATCAACCGCAGGCGCGCAAGCCGAGCTCCCAGATCTCTATCTTGCAGGATGGCGAACGCTCGCTACTCTATTGCTGTCATTCGTTTCGCACCAGGGATTCGGCCGGCAACGCGCATGTACTGTCGGTCGGCATCGACCTGATCCCGGCCCTCGAATCACAGGGCTTCGACACCGCCGATATCGTTCACGGTATTGCCGAAAACTGCCGGCGATACGGCGGCGAGGCACTGCCGGCCAAGACAACGCAGCAGGCAATACGCAGCACCGGCCGGGTGCTGAATATCGATTGGGTTGCAGATGCAGTAGAACTGCCGGCAAGCATCATCTGCCCACGCAGCGCTGCGTGCCCACGACCGAAGCGCTGCGCCGACCTGCCGGCGATACCGCGTACGGTCGAGATCGGTGCGATTCGCGACGAGATCATTCGCGACTGTAATTAAAGAATCGACACGCCAAACAACCCGGGGCCGAATGACTGTTCAGACCGTTCCTGGTCGCACTTATTCAGAGTCTGTGCCGGAACCATACAGCGCGGACGCATCGTGGAGTTGTTCGCCGACCAGCTTGCGCAGGCTGGCCGGCGCCAGGACTTCGACATCGGCACCGTACTTGAGGATATCCATGACGAGTTCGCGTGGATCGCTGTACGGCACGGTCAACAGGTACGCACCGTCGAGTTCGAAATGCCCGTCCTGCGCCGAATGCCAGGTTTCCCGCGATACCCAGCGGGCCCGCACGGGCGAGAATCGCAATACGGCCGTTTGCGTATGCTTGCCCGAGAAAATGCCGAATCCGGCGCCGAGCGTCTCATCGAGCGTCTTGTCGGTGATCTCGCGGGCGCGCTTCGACAACACCGTCGCGTCGTGGATGACGTCGACCGAAAATGTCCGCAGCCCCTTGCGCAGATGGCACCACGCATCCAGGTACCAGTTGTCGCGGTAATAGACGAGACGCTGCGGTGATATCTCTCTATCCAGCGTCTCGTCACGCGCACGTCGATAGTGCCTGATACTCAGGCGGCTGCGCGACAACAACGCAGTAGAGAGCGCCTGGAACGTAGCACCTTCGACGGACCTGACGCCGATCTGCAGGATACGGATCCGGCGGTTGACCTCGCCGGCCGTGAAATCGCCACTTTCCAGCGTCTTGCGAATCAGGCTGCGCAGCGGTCTGAGCTGAGGACCGAGCAGGCCCGGCTGCAGTTTCTCGAGCAGGTGCTCCATCGTCAGCAGTGCGTGGATTTCCTCTGAACTGAACCACAGGCCCGGCAGCTGAAACAGGTGTGCGGTCGATGCGTTGTCGTCGAGCTGGTAACCGCCGAGCTCCCGATTCCAGACGATCGGCATCTGCATCCGGTCGCGGAGATATTCCAGGTCTCTTTTAAATGTTGCCCGCGATACTTCGAGTTCTTCAATGAATGTATCACGTGGCACAAACCGACGCTGCGTCAGCAGTTGCTGGATCTTGTAAAACCTTTCCGTTCGGTCCACGACACGCACCTCACACGACGTTCATTCAAGCCCCAGTATGAACTCCCACTCCAGTTCGGTGACCGGCATGACCGACAACCGGTTGCCGCGACGAACCAGCGGCATATTTGCCAGGGCCGCATGTGATTTCAACTCCTTCAGCGTGATCGGACGCTTCAGCTTGCGCTGGTATTGAACATCGACCATGAACCAGGTCGGGTTGTCGGGGTCCTTGTTCGGCTTGACTTGCTTGCCCTTGCGGCCGAATTCGATGGTATCCGGGTAACCTTCTTTGCAGATCTTTACGATACCGGCGATTCCCGGCTCCTTGCAGTTGGAATGATAGAAGAAAGCCAGATCGCCTTTACGCATGTCATCGCGCATCATGTTGCGCGCCTGGTAATTGCGCACCCCGTCCCAGCTCGACCGCCGCACCTTGCGGAGGTCGTCAAAACTGAAAGCATGTGGCTCGGATTTCATCAGCCAGTAAGCCATCGCCTGCGATCCTTCGTTGTTGTCATTTTGAGGTCGCGGGCAAATATAGCACCCCGACCGGACAGCGGCTATGATCGACGTACCGTATCGTTCGGGGTGAACAACAAGGCCGACATGTCCGAGCAGCACAAAGAGCGACGCAGATCGAAACGGGTAACACTCGAAAAACCCGATCGACTGCCCGCTGCCGTGGAAACGCCGGGCGGTACGGACATCGATGGTCACCTGAACGATTTCAGCGTAGACGGTGTCGCTATAAGTTTTTCGGGCAAGGACATACCGCCGCTGTTCATGGGCCAGACGGTAACGATCACGCTGCGTGTACCGATGCCTTCGCAAAAATATTCTGTCGTCAGTATCGACGCACAGGTCAGGAATTTTGTCTACGATCCTGCGACCGAGATTGCCCGTTGCGGACTGGAATTTGAAAACAGGATACGTCGCGACAGCAACCTGTTCAGCGCTCTGTACACTATCGCAAACCAGCGTAACGCGGTGCGCATCGAGCCGGACCGGCAAAGTCCTGTGACGATTGAGTTAAAGACGCCCAACGGCCTTCAGGCTGAGGGCACGATCCGCGACATATCCGCCACCGGCGTCAGCATCGTCGTCAGCGGTGATCTCGAAAAAAGCGATATTGGCATGGACACGATCGAGTTGAGTTTTTCGCTTCCCGACACAGAGGGTGACGTCGATCTTTCCGGCACAATTCGTCACAAGAAACTCGACATGGATGCGACCTGGGTCGGCATCGAGTTCGACGAACAGGAAGATACCCGCACCGACACTCAACAACAGAAAATTCTGCGTTACATCATGCAGCGGCAAAGGGAATTGCTGAAGAAGTAAACGGGCTGATATCGAGACAAGTTATCGATACGTCCTAGAATCACAAAAGTCGAGCGGGGATTGACGCTGGCGAAAATCGGTAGCCGAACCTGATTCGTGCCTGGCGTACTATTTTTTCAGGCAACAGCAGAGTTCAACCAGAAATTTCAATGGTCATTGAAATAAGCCGACGGCTGGGCTTTCGGCGTGCTGCGGCGCCTGTCATTGTCATCTGCCGAGCGCCGGTCGCTCTTGCCCGTGCGCGGGTTGATACCGCTGAACTGACCAAACCGGAGACGACGATCGACATTTTCGCGGCGGTCTGCGTGATGCCGGTAACGGCATGTGCATTTTCTGGCATCACAACCCGGCAATGGCAAGGCGGGTGCTTCACTCGCCAGGTAGCGGCGCCCCTGCTGCTCTGAGGTAGCGGCGCCCCTGCTGCTCTGAGGCAGCGGCGCAGGACTCGAGGCATGGAGCGATCGTCACACCCTGATGCGGGTCGGATTTCGGCACGAATCGGGCGGCCCGGCGAGAATTGGAAACTTCTGTGCCGTCGGCACTTTCGACCACAGCGCTGCGCCGGAGCATGATGATCCACGGCAAGACCAAACCGATGGTTGTGCCGATCGCAATCCACATTATTGTTGTCATGAGCAGTCCCTGAACAAGTCGTTTCGGCCATTTTTACCTGATACGCCGATCAACGTCGGTGAACTGCATCCCAGTTCACCTTTACAGCCTACTAAACAGAATCCGTCACGCTAACTAATGGTTCTAGTCTTGTCGCCCCCGATAGAGAGTTGGTAATCAGGCAACCTTTTTCCGCTTTTTCCAGCAGGCGTTCGGCGCGTGCCTGATCGACATCCGGCGGTATGACCAGCGAGGGCCGAACGACAATGTCTGTGAAACGCGTCACACGCTCCACGCGCTCGAGCTTGCCCTCCGCTTCGCATGACAAACTGACCCACGGTAATTTCGAGCCTCGTGCAATGGCCCGGAAGGTCAGAATAAAACAGTCGGCAATGGCGGCGACGAACAGGGTTTCCGGAGACCAGCGATCGCCGGGCCCGCCAAACTCCGCCGGACCGGCAGACATAATCGATTCAACCTGACTCGCCGAAAGCTCGATATCGCCTTCAAGCTGTCCCTGCGCCATGACTTTGTAGTGGTGGGGCAGATCTTGCATCTCGTTTGACTCCTTAAACGTTACTGAATTTATAGTGAGGCGATTGTCTCATCGATGACCGACTCCATCCATTGCACATACTTCGGATGTTCGGACATGCCCTTGTCGGCGAACGTGTAGTCCAACCCACGCAAATCATTGCGAATATGTGTCTGCACGCCATGGCTAACTGCCGCTATCGCGACGACGATAACGTCCTGACCCTCATTGTTGGCCTTCTTGATCCAGCGCCGGATTTTTTTTACGTTTGACTTGCGAACCGGTGGAATCGCGTCGTCCTGTAAATTCCAGAGCTTCACATCCACGAACTCGTTTTTGGCCCTGATACGATCAGCGTGCACACTCAGGATCTCCAGATCCGGCACGTTGTCCTCATTATCTTCGGGGCCGTGACCGATAATCATGACGAACTCATTGGCTGGATTCTTGCTGACCTCCTTGACGTGGTCGTAGAGGATGTCCGTGATCAGCCGGCTGTCACCGAAATGATCCGTCATATGAAAAGACGCTTCTGACGTGACCTTCGACACCTCCAGGTATGCCGCTTCTTCGCCGAGGTCGAAGATATATTTCCACTGCCGCGTCAGCGTGTTGTACGGCGTTGTCGTGCCGTTCGGCACCAGCACGATTTTTTGCGCGCCGCGCTCCGTCAAGTCATCGACTGCCGACTGCAGCTGGGAAGATTTCATCATTGCCATGCCAAAACCAACGGCCGTCGGGTTTTGTTTCGAAATCAGCTCCAGCGCCTCGATCAGCATTCGGTCGCTATTCTCACCGACACCGTGTGACAGGATCAGGATGCCGATATCGCCCCTCATCTCGAGGTCACTCGCATACCACTCGTAGTTTGGACCCATCGCCGACATGTTCATATTCAGCTCCCGGTCCGTCATGCCGCGATAAAGCGCAATTTTGTTACGCAAGGCAGTCAGCGTCTCTTCATCCATGTCATGCTTGACCTGGTAGCTGTCGAGGCGTTTACCGTCCGGGCCCAACGCGGGCACTGCATTATGGTTATGATCATGTTCCTGTGCCATGACGGTCGAACTACCAGCCAGCATGATCGCAACCATGCTCGTTACTGCAAAATTGGATCTGAGTTCCTGTAGATACATATTTTTTCCTCCGGTCACCGGTTCACTATCCGGTTTTCAAAATCCTGCTAACTGAATTCCGCAACTCCTCGACAGAGGAATTACTGCGTTCCGCTTTGATTGCAATCCCCGCTGCCGACTGCACCATGCTCGAAATCATGACAGTGACGAGTTGCACATCGCGTCCCGAACCCGTCAGAACCTGTTCCACCGCATTTCGCAAGACACTTACCGGTGGCTCGTGCAGTGCGGACATTTCCTTGCGTAACTCGCGAGAGTTGAGCGGAATGTCGCCAATCATTCGAGACATGGCATGACACGGCCCGGTAGCAAGTTCTATCTGCAAACCGATCCATGCATTAATACGCTCGATCGGGTCTGCAAAAAGATTTTCCAACTCGATGAGCTGGTCAAAAAATGGCGCCATATCACGACGCACAACAGCAACCAAAATGTGGTCCTTGCTCGAGTAATAGCGGTACAAAGAATTGCGCGCGAGCCCCATCGACTCAGCAATATCGGCCATATCGGTATCCCCGTAGCCGTTTGTCGTGAAAAGGTCGCGTGCGGCATCCAGAATTCGCTTTTCCTGGTTGCGGATATGCTCCTCTATATTGGCGGCTGCGATCTTTGGCACTGAAAACTCTCTTTAATAAATTATTGCGTCCTTTCGCTGAGCTGACCGTCGCTGATATCGACGACCCGATCAGCCGTATCGAGAATGCCACGTTCGTGCGTAACCATCAGTGTTGCCACGTTATATTCGTGGCACTCACGGACCAGCAATTCGACGATTTGCTTACCCCTGTTCTGGTCCAGCATCGAGGTGGGCTCATCGACGAGTAACAGCATTGGATTCGTCATGAAAGCACGCGCGATACCGACACGTTGACGCTCGCCGCCGGACAATTCGTGCGGCCGGCGATTGAGACGATTCGACATGCCTACCTCATCGAGCAGTTTTGTCGCACGTTCACGATCGGACTTACCTGCTCGCTTGCCGCGCATATGCACGAGCAACAACAACTGGTCGAGTGCCGTCAGCGACGACACCAAATTCGATTGCTGGAACACGAAGCCGATCTGCTGTTGCCGGATACGCGTCAGCGCCGCTCTCGAAGCCCCCGTAATTTCCGTATCATCGATCCAGATCTTGCCGCTCGTTGGAGTCTGTAGCCCGCCGCAAACCGCCAGCAGGCTCGACTTACCGGCGCCGGACGGTCCGAGTACGGCCATCAATTGGCCAGGCTGCAATTCCATGCTGACATTATCGAGCGCCTTGACCTGTTCGTCACCGTCACCGAAGACCAATGACACATATTCAATTTTCAGACTCATATATTTTTCCTGCCGGTGTTATCTGTCGCACCGGTCACGACACTAGCGATCGCGACCCAGGGCGATGATAGGATCGACTTTTGTAATCCGCCGTATCGACATGGTTGCGCCGAAAATTCCGGCGACCAGCAGCATGATGATCGAAGTCGTGATCGTCGTCCTTTCGAGCATGAATGGAAGCTCCGTATCCTTGATAGACTGATAGAACCAGAACATGCCCACCAAACCGACCAGCGTACCGACGATAATTACCAGCAGCGCCTGACCGAGCGCATCTTTCAAGACGTAAGCATTCGATGCGCCGAGCGCCTTGATCAGGCCGATCTCTTTCGTTCGCTGGATCGTCCAAATCGAGAAGAACGCACCGATGACGACGGCCGAGATCACGAACAGCAGGGACTGAATCATCTGTACGGACTGGACTTCCGATTTATACCCGGTCGACGCAGCAAAGTAGCCGTTGCGATCGAACGTCAGCGTCTCGTTCTCGTTGTCTAGCGCCGCGATGTCCACACCTTCCTCGAGTTGCAGTAACACGATACTGACGAAGTCGAACACGATATCCGGCAACTGTTCGCCGGGCGGCGGTCCGCCCGGAGGGCCGTAAGTCGCTTCCTGCCATTTTCGTAACGGCGCATAAATGACCGGAAGGTGACCGATGTTACGGCTCTCGTTCAGGATCCCGACCACCTTGAGTTCGGTCAGCACGCGATCTAGGATGATCGTATCGCCCACTGTCACACCGTCATCGAGCAGATCGCGCGTAATGACCACGCCGTTCTCAACGGTTCCGAGTGGCTCGCCCTCGGTGACGGACGGTTCGATGACCGAACCCGGTACGATACCCCACAGGGCTATCTCAAGCGGCTTGTCATCCTCGGTCCGGGCGTTAAACACCGTATGACCCATGGGCTCGGAGTGCAGGACACCCTCCTGCCCTTCCCAGCCTTCCCACATGTAGCGCTCGACCATCGTGTTGCGATAACCCGGATGGTCCGTGCCTTCGAACGCGATGTGCGTAGCCGGCAATGCCATCAGGCCGGAAATATTGGCCTTGACCAGACCGGCCGACAGGCCGCTGAGCGTGATAACGAGAAATGCGACGAGCGCGACGACGCTGCCCATCAGTAAAAAACGGCCCTTGGCGAATTTCAGATCACGAGTGGCTACAAACATGCCTCAATCTCTTGTCGACTAGCTGTCGACATCCTGCCGTTTTTATCGACACTGCGTCAATAACAGCTTTAAATTTACTTTAAGGTATCCGACAGACGGCCGGTGCATGATGCTACCTTCACAGATCAGCCCGTTTCAGCTTCCACCGAAATGTGCAGAATAGCCTCTCCGACAATAAGGACAATCCATGAAGTATCTGCGCATCCTCGGATATACGATCGTGATGATTGCCGTCGCGGCGGTGATCGGACTTTCTATTGCCCTGTGGGCTTACCGCGATATTCCGGCCGAACGCCTCGAAACAAAGTACGCCAGCCGTGCATCGCGTTTCATCAACATCGACGGCGCACGGATTCATTACCGCGACGAGGGCGAAGGCCCTGCCGTACTCCTGCTGCACGCCAACTTCGGCAACCTGATCGGCTGGGATCCATGGGTCGAGGCTCTGAAGGACAGCTACCGTGTCGTGCGCATGGATTTCACGAGTCACGGACTGACCGGCCCGGACCCGAGCGGTGACTATACCCAGGCACGCACGCTCGAACTGACCGAGAAATTCATCAACGCAATGGATCTGGACAAGTTTTCCATTGCCGGCACATCGATGGGTGGTACGATCGCGATTCATTTCACGCACAAATACCCGGAGCGGGTCGACAGCCTGATCCTGTTGAATCCGGGTTCACTCGAAGGCAAAGAACGAACCGAGAACGGTCGCGATCAGGTCCCGGATGCGGCTTATCTGCTCAAGTACATCTTGCCGCGCGCACTGCCGAAGTTCATGCTCGAATCCGGTTTTGGTGACAAAGAAAAACTGACCGATGAACTCATCAATCGCTGGTACGACATGTGGATGCGTGAAGGTCAGCGCGAGGCTCAACTCGATCGCCTGAAACAGTACAAAGCGGGCGCGATCGAGGACATCATCCGTGCACTGCAGCCGCGAACATTGTTGCTTTGGGGCGAAGCAAATACAACGGCCGACTTCGCACAGGCCCGGGAATTTCAGGAACTGCTCGAAAGTGTGGAATCACTGAAATTTATCTCTTATCCGGGCGTCGGGCATATGGCCGTGCAGGAAGCCGGACAGCAAACCGGCCGTGATGTACGCACCTTTCTCGATCAGGCCCGGCAAACTGACAGCAAAACTGCAAACCCAGATACTCTGAATTAGCTGTTACGGCCGTCGCGCCGGCACTACTCCCTATGCCTTACTTTCTGCCCCAATAACAGCATCAATCATCGCTTCGATCTTCACCATCAGCACATCCCACTGCTGTTCCTGACCAAGATTCGCACCCATATACCATGGTGCCTTAACAGCGCGGATTGCCAGGAAACTTGCCGCCCCCATCAGGATACGCACCAGGTCACTATATTCGCTTAACACCGGGTTATTTTCGAAAATCTCGAGGTGCTCCCGGCCGAGTTGTTTGCGTATCTCGTTCAACGCTTCGGAAATCGGCGACGGACTCATGAACTGCTCGGCAAGAATCTCGACCCGCAGCGGCTCTTCGCGCAATGCGTTTGCATGAAACAGAATTAACCGCTTGAGTAATGCGGGGGCATCGCGTGGATCGCGATTAACCGGGGTATCATGAAACTCCGACAGGTCCGGCCAGATATTTTTCTTTTCACCCCAGGCGGCCACGAGCCCGGGCAGGCCGTTAAAATATCGATACAACAAAGCCTTGCCGATACCGGCCTCCTTGATGACCTCGTTGACACCGACGTTGCGCAACCCGCTGCGCTGCACGACGCGGCCAAATGCATCGATCAACGCAGCCTCTGTGGCCTCACGCTTCAGGCGTCCCTTGCCCTTGCCTGGATTCTTTGCCGAGTCTTTGGTGGCTGCCACTTCCGGCATAGGATGGTCCTCAAAACGAAAGTTGTTGACGTTTACCAGAGGCCTAGTATATATTTTGTGACCAGTCGGTCAACTATGTTGTGCCGATGCCGCAATAACCACCAATGACCACAAACATATTCAACGCTCAGGCTCAGGCCTGAGCTTGCCAATCTGGAGAACCTCTGTGCTCGAAGCGAAACAACTGAAAAAGACCTTTGGGGATTACGACGCCCTGAAGGGACTGGATCTGAAGGTCAACCCCGGTGATATCTATTGCCTGCTCGGTGCCAACGGTGCCGGTAAAACCACGACGATTAACCTGTTTCTGAACTTCATCACTCCGACCGCCGGCACGGCCGAAGTCTGTGGCATCGATGTCACACGCGAATCGCTCGAAACAAAAAAACTGCTGGCCTACATTCCCGAACAGGTCATGCTCTATGGAAATCTGACCGCCCTGGAAAACCTGCGTTACTTTGCACAACTCGGCGGTCATGATTACAGCGAAGCCGAGTACAAGGCATTTCTGGATCGTTGCGGATTGCAGAGCGGATCGTATACCCAGCGTGTGAACCAGTTTTCCAAAGGCATGCGCCAGAAAGTCGGCGTAGCAATTGCACTGGCCAAACAGGCCAAAGCATTGCTACTCGACGAGCCGACATCCGGCCTTGACCCGAAAGCCAGTAACGAATTCTCGGCACTGCTGATTCAGCTCAAGAATGACGATGCGTCGATTTTAATGGCGACACATGATCTGTTTCGGGCCAAGGAAACCGGCACGCGTATCGGCATCATGCGCGAAGGCCGAATGATGCAGGAACTGGGCACCGAGGATGTGTCCCATGCCGACATCGAACGAATTTACCTCGAACACATGCACGGCGATGCCGGCAAGTTTGCCGCCTGACCGCAGACTCAAACGAGAGAAAACAAATGATTACTTCGATTGCCCGCAAGGAATTCGCCGAGATCGTACGTGACGGTCGCTTCAAGTGGACCGCAGCGATCATGGTGCTGCTGCTGCTCACGGCCATGATGGCGGGCTACCAGAAATACACCACTGCCGTTCGCATTCAGCAGGCCGCACAGGCAGGTACCAACGAGCAATGGCTGGATCAGGGCGACAAGAATCCACACTCCGCCGCACACTATGGTAACTATGCATTCAAGCCAGCAGGTCCGCTATCGTACTTCGACAACGGCATCAGCAACTACACCGGCACGGCTGTATTCATGGAGGCGCATAAGCAGAACTTCGCGATCGGCCGGCCCGCGTCGGACCAGAGCGCAATAGCCCGCTTCGGCGACCTGTCCGGTGCCAGCATCCTGCAATTACTGTTGCCGCTGTTGATCATCTTCCTGGGCTTCACGGCCTTTTCGGGCGAACGTGAGAGCGGCACGCTCCGGCAGGTCATGAGCATGGGCGTCACGAACCGGCAATTGTTGTGGGGCAAGGCGCTCGGTATAGGCACCGCAGTCCTGATCGTGGTCGTACCGTGCATTCTCATCGGCGCGCTGGCGCTGTCACTGGCCGAGTCGATCGATCATGCCGACAGCATGGGTACACGCCTCGTAACGATGTCGATCGCCTACCTGATGTACGCCGGTATTTTCCTGTTCCTGACCCTCGCCGTATCGGCGCTAACCAGGCATGCGCGCACAACGTTGATGATCCTGGTCGGCTTCTGGGCTTTCACGGGCTTCCTGATGCCGAAAGCGGCCAGCGAGATGTCGAAGTTTATGGAGCCGACACCGGCCTTCGGCAAGTGGATGGCGGACATGCGTGCGCACCAGAGACGTGGCTTCGATGGCGTCCCACCGTTCGTTAAATTTGCCAAATACACGAAGGAAGTATTCAAGGAGTACGGCGTCGACAACGTAGCCGACCTGCCGATGTATTTCGTTGCCGTGCGACTGCAGAAACTAGAGGAGTATGACTACCCGGTCTTCGACCAGCACTACGGCATGATTCGTGACGCATACGCAGCGCAACGCAAGGTACAGGATCGGTTCGGGCTGTTCGCCCCGACGCTGCCTCTGCGCTCGATCTCAATGGCGCTATCGGGCACGGATCTGATTCAGCACGTCAAGTTCATGAGCGATGCAGAGACCTACCGTCGCAACATGGTCGTCAAGATGAACGATTACCTGGCGAAGGCGGCCGTCGACCTGAATGCAACGTCCAGTTCGAGTAATTACATGCGGGCCGACGAAGAAGTTTTTGCCATTGTGCCGCCGTTTGAGTTCGAGCCGCCTGAACTTGCGGCAATGATAGCCGAACATCGCAACAACTTTATCCTGCTGGCCCTGTGGCTGGCCGCAGTCATTGGCCTGGCCGTCGTCGCCGCCAACCGTATCAGCCTGGAGAGAAGCTGATGTTGAAACTGATTATTTCCCATGAAGCCCGCCAGATCATGCGCACCAGTGCACTATGGTCGATACTGGCATTACTGGTAGCCGCGATTGTCTTCGCAGCCTGGTCCGGCGGCCGATCGATCGATCGGCAGGTAGAAGGCGCGCAGGCGGCAACAGCCTACGAGGATGGCATGCGTAACCATATGCGCGCGGATACCGAAAAATACCTCGCGCAGGTTCAGGCCAGCGGCGGCGAGTACCAGTTTGCAGCCGTGCGTCATTCTCCGGGCAGTGGGCCACCGCAGGGTACGAATGCCGGTGCGGTCGGTGCAGAGACATCGAAATATGTCACGCTGCCACCAACCGGTCTGGCCGCATTGTCAGTCGGCCAGAGTGATATTCAGCTGAACTACCTGCCCGTTTCGATGGCAACGACGCTGGACGTCACAAAGAATCTCGAACTCGAAAATCCCGTCAACCTGGCTGTCGGCAGCTTCGACATTGCATTTGTCGTGATCTTCCTGTTGCCGATATTCATCCTCGCGATGAGCTATGACCTATTATCGAGTGAGAAGGAACGCGGCACACTGGCAATGATCCTCGCCCATCCGATCTCGATCCGCGAACTGATGGCATCGAAGATCATCTCGCGCGCAGCCGTCATGCTGGCCACCGTCCTCGGCTTCGGTGTCATAGCACTACTGACCGTTGGTACCGGACTCGACACCGCGGACACCTGGACTCGCTTCGGCCTGTGGATGATCGCAACCCTGCTGTATTCAGCGTTCTGGTTCGCACTGGCGGTACTCGTCAATGTCTATGGCAAGAACTCGGCGTCGAACGGCACGATACTGGCAGGTATCTGGCTGATCCTCGTGGTTATCGTGCCACAGATGGTCAGCATGCTCGCGACGACGATCTACCCGGCACCGTCGCGCATGGAGCTGACGATCGCCTCACGCGAGGCGCAGACCGCTGCTGAAAAGAACATCATGGCAAAGCTCGACGAGTACTACTATGACCATCTGGAAATCATTCCGGAAGGTGACCAGAAAGCCATGGACTTTCTGACGCTGTCTCAGGCCAATAACAACTCGATCGAAAAGGCCCTTCGCCCGCTGTACGACGAGTTTCAGAACCAACTGAACAAGCAGGAAACTCTGGTACAACGCTTCCAATACCTGTCGCCGGCGATCATGATGCAACTCGCCCTGAACGAGGTCTCGGGCACCAGTGCAGATCGCTATGAGCACTTCCTGCATCAGGTCTATGCCTATCACGATGAGTGGAAGGAGTATTTCAGCACGAAGTTTCTGCAGCGCTACCCGCTGAAACCCGCCGACTATGATGAATTCCCGAACTTTGAGTACGAAGAACAACCATTCGGGGTCGTCATGATGCGGCTCATTCCATCGCTGCTCGGCATGCTGATCCTGTTCCTCGGCGTCATGCTCGTACCGTTTGTGGCGCTACGCAAATACCAGGTGGCGGCCCGCTAAAATGAAAACGATCATGCGTCTACTTAAATATCTGGCAGTACTCATCGTCGTTATCATCGCCGGCGGTTACGGCACGTTCAAGTATGTCAATCGAATACCCGCACAACTCGTAGAACCGAATTATTTCACGTACTACAAGAATCAGGATACGGTACCTGAAGGCAAGGTCGGACTGTTTATCACCCACCTGATCATGCCGGAAACGATGAGTGCAGTAGACTTCTACACACTCGCACTAAAACCGTTGCAATATATACCGTGGCCGATGCGAAACATGGCAGCGGCAGATCGTGGCGTGCAACTGATCGACCCGGACCGGTTCTATGAATTCGAGCCGTTCGTACCGAACAAGCTCGTCGATCCTTATGGCAACGACAAGGATCTGGACGGCGTACCCTATATCGACAAATATCACAGGGGAGAAATCGAGTGGGTACCGCCGCGCGAGAATTTTCATCTCGATCACGGCTTTTTTCTGTTAACTTCGCGCCAGGGCGGCATGTCGACTGTCGCGGCAAAGCTTATCAACAAGGCTCGCCATTATTACTACACACCGGGAAAAGGCTCGTTGCAGGGCACGATTCCGCACGAACCCGGCATGAAGCTGATCGTCGACGGCGCAGTCGAGCGAATGCAGGAGAAATACGGGAAGCTGCCCTACCGCTGGGTTACGGCCGAGGATTTCGGTCGTGCGCGCGCAGCGCTGCACAGCCTGCTCGACGAAGGTGTCGATACCGTAATCCTGTCGGCACCCGCACCAGTCTACTCCCATCATGAGGAGTTCAACGGCGGCTTCAAGCATGCGATGCACTATATCCACGAATGGGAAGAGAAAAACGGCAAACACATCAAGGTCATCATGACACCGCAACTCGGTGATTTTGATGTCATGCAACAGACGTGGGTCAACATGCTGCGAGACCGACTCGATAGACTGCCCGCCGGAGCCGACGTCAAGGTCGTCATGTCTATTCACGGCATGCCATGGGACCGTACGCCGGAAGAGTCCTGGATCGAGCTGTCACCGCCTTATGTGAACGGTACACTTGCAGCCCTGCAGGAGACACTCGAGAGCTATGATTTCGGTCGCACAGAAATCGTACAGAGCCAGGACCACTTCGCCGATCCATATAACAATCCGAACGGCACATATCTGTCTACAAATACGGCATTCTGGGATAGCATCGAGGCAGACTTTGACTACGTTATCAATGTGCCGATCGAGTTTCTTGCCGAGAACACGGATACACTGTATTCACACGCGATGTTCAATTTCGAACACTTCCCCACCTATGACCTATACGAACCTATCGACTATCCGGATCCGAGCGTGCCGTACACGCGCGAATTCAATGTCGAGGGCACGAAAATCATCTACAACGGTGTCCCGGCCGGTGACTATAACAAGCCGGTCATCGAGGCCTACACGCAGGCCCTCGATGCGATCCTGTCACAGGGACTGACGCCTCTGCCTGTCGCAGCAATTGATTGAGCGCTCGCCATTCAGCCTGTTATAAAACCAATGGAGCCGACTAATGATACCTGTGCAGTGACGCTGCCACTGACACAATAATCAGAATGACAAACATACTACGCACACCGAACGAACGTTTCGATGCTCTTCCCGAATATCCATTCGCTCCGCACTATATAGAGTTACCAGACCACTGCTTCGACAAACTGCGCATGCACGCTGTCGATGAAGGCCCGCGCAATGCACCGATTATCCTGCTCCTGCATGGACAGGGCTGCTGGTCCTATATTTTTCGGCACATGATTCCGCCACTCGTCACTGCCGGCTATCGAGTCATCGCACCCGATTTCATCGGCTTCGGCCGTTCCGATAAATTACCCGCCACTGACGACTACACATTCGAAAAGCATATCGTCTGGCTAACGACTTTCTTCCAGGTCATGGATTTCAGGGACATTACCGCTTACCTGTTCGACTGGGGCGGCTATTTCGGTCTGCGCATCGCAGCCGAGCACCCGCACTTCTTTGCACGAATAGCGCTCAGCAATACGCAACTGCCGATCGGCGACGCTCCCGGCCGCGATTGGTTCATCAACTGGCGAACCGAACAATTCGCTCTGCCGAAGTTTCCGCAGGGAAAAATGGTCGATGACGGGACCCGGAAAAAACTGAGTCCAGAAACGATTGCCGCCTTCGATGCACCCTACGTCGACGAGAGCTACAAAACCGGCCCGCGCCGTTTCCCGATGATCCTGCCGATCACTCCGGACATGGACTCCGTCCCGGAAAACCGCAACGCATGGGATACGCTCGCGAACTGGAAAAAACCGGTGCTGACCCTTTTCAGTGCGGACTTCAAAGGCACGGCGATGGGGCCGGAAAAACTCTTGAGCCAGATCCCGGGAACACGCGGACAGGCGCATGAATTGCTGAACGATGCGGGGTTTTATATCGTCGAGGACAAGCCACTCGAACTGGCGCGGAGTTTGCTGAAGTTTGCGGGGAGCTGACGGAAAGGCCGGGGTCAGACACCAGTTTTCCGCAGGCGTGCGGGAGCTGGAATTTGGCTACGGTGGCTGGCGGAAAAGTGGTGTCTGACCCCTCGTGGCGGGGCTGATCTCTCGCTAGATACCGAGTCTGCCCAGAGCATCGATAACCTCACCTAAGGCCATCGATAGCTTCGGATGTTCCGATTCGAAGCGCAGCGCAGCGTTACGTAACTGCCCGGTGGTCGTCTCATGCCCGACATCTGCCGTATCCGTACCGCCCGCCAGCTTTTCAACATCCTGAGCGAGTTCCTGCAACAATGCCCGCGACTCTTCATCGACCGAATTCGCCGACTCGAGTTCCCGATGCAGGTTCTCGATCATACTTTGCAGGTGTTTCTTTTCCATGACGAGCCGGCCCTCCGGCCTGATGTAATATTGCGTTTAGTTTGCACGGATAACCCAAAACGGTCAATTTCGGAATTCACGCATTCTTTGACTTCTTGTCCGGCATTGTAATATCAATACCGGTTAAAACCGGCTTATCAGGCAAATGCGTCGGGAGCAGTCACCTGGTGAAGAAAAACGGAAAGGAGCAGGAAAATGATTACCGTGGACGAAATCATGTCGGTCGATGTACAGACCTTGAACCATAAAGGCAATCTGGCCGATGCGAAGCAATTGATGGCGGAGCAAGGCATCCACCATATACCGGTGGTCGATGATACCGGCACAGTCGTCGGACTCGTCTCGCACCGGGATGTGCTGACAGCATCTGAATCCAGCCTCGGCGAAAATGGCGTGAAACAGAATTGTGCCGAGATCCTCATTGAGCAGTTCATGACACCGAATGTCACGACCGTTGATGAACGGGCCAGCCTGCGAGAGGCAGCGCTGTTCCTGCAGAAGCATCAGTATGGCTGTCTGCCGGTGGTAACTGACGGGAAACTCAGGGGCATTATCACCGACAGTGACTTTGTCGCCATCGCGATCGATCTGCTCGAACAGGCCGAACAGGCCGAAGACGTCGATCTGGACGATTTCTGACTGGATTCAGGCACCCGAAAAGCCGCACGCAATCTGCCCGTGCGAGGCTTCGGGTGTGATCCGTAACCGCCCCCGATAGTGGCTGTACCCACATTATGGAAACTTTCCACGGTTTCCGGCCGGCTGCCTGAGCAACAGTTCACGGCAAGCGCCCGGACATCAGGCTATAGTAATGAGTTCATTCGTCTCGGGAATTCGATAGCCTATGCCGTCGCCTACCGATCAACTGGTCCTGGTTAGATGCAATGACCTGGAGACCGGCATGTTTGTCGCCGAACTTGACCGATCATGGTTGCACACGCCGTTCACAAGCCGTGGCTTCCTGATTACGTTACCGGCTCAGGCAGAAGCACTGCAGCATTCATGCGATTACGTCTATGTCGATCCGCAGCGCAGTGATCCGGACATTCGGCCGTACCTTGCAGAAGGGCCAGGGAAAGACCGGGCGTTGACCCGAATACGCGGGAACGGCTCTCGGCACGACCTGGATACGGCGCGCGAAGCGCTGCGCAATGCGAGCGCCCTCATCGACCACACTATTCATGAAGCGCGCGCTAACGGACAAATTGAAGTCGGATCGATCTATACAAAACTCGTACCCTTTCTCAATGCCACGCTACGGGACACCGATGGCATGCAATGGCTGATTGCAACAGAACCGGCACATGGATTCCTGAACCGACGGGCGCTGGGTACATCGATGTTATGCATCCTGTTCGGCAAACACCTCGGCCTGGACCGACATGAATTGATGAATCTGGCGCTGGGCGGCCTGCTGCTTGATATCGGCAAGGTCAGCGTACCGATAACAATCCTCGCCAACCCCAATCGACTCAGCCCGGAAGAAAGATGGTTCACGACACGGCACGTCCGGCAAAGCCTGGACCTCATGCAATGCAATGGCGAAAGTCTTGACCGTGTATTTTCAATGATTGCAGCACACCACGAACGCCTTGACGGCACCGGTTATCCACACCAACTGGGGGGGGTACCGAAATCCCTCTATATGCACGCATCGCCGGCATCGTGGACACCTTCGATGCACTGACGCTGAACCGGCGCTATGCCGCGGCTCGCTCCAGCTATTCGGCACTGCGTTTTTTAAGTGCGATGCGCCGCACAAAGTTCGATTCTGCATTGGTCGATGAATTCACCGAAAGTCTGGGCACCTACCCGACGGGCACACGCGTCCGACTCGACGATGGCTCGACGGGCCTCGTTCTCAGCCAGAATAGCGGCCAACCACAGCAACCCAATATCATGCTGACCCATGATGCCGCCGGCCGGCCGGTCGAGACTATTCGGATTGTAACGGCTGGTGAGGCGCAGACAATTACCCAGGCATTGCCGACCACCCCGTCATAACCGCCAATCCAGACAACCGGTTGCGCGAAGCGTGAAACAGCGCATAGTTCCCGGCGCTGTTAGCCACTAAGTTAAAGGCCATCGATTAAGAATCGGTTCCGTCTTATGTTAACTGTGGTCATTGGACTTGTTTGTTTTGCCGTCGCGTTCATTAGCGGTGGCGTGCTGAGCAAGGCGTATTTTACAACGCGGGATGCGCCCGACGCAGTGGATCGCAACAAGCTTCATACACTACTGGAGGCGCAGCGTGCTCGGTACCGAAAGCGCATGATGGCAATGCACAACGTCATTCGTCGCCATGAAGCAACCCGCGACCAGATCCGTGACAAGCTCACAAACATCGAGTGCAATCACACCGAGCAGGACAAGCTGCTGAACGATGCGCAAGCCGAACTCAAGCGGAAACAACAGGAAAATCGGGTCCTCCAACAGCAACTTGCAGAAAAAAACCACCGCAAGACCGATCTCAATACAAACAAATCGTGCCCTTCGAGCATGGATAAAGAACTCAGCATGCTGCGCATCGAGAGAGACGAACTGGCCGCACGAATCGTGCACATGGAAGCTGAACAGACGAAAAAGATGGCCACGAGCGAAGCGGACGGAGACGAACAAAAAATTGCCCGGATGCGTGCCGACATGGGTGAACTTCGCGAAACGCTGGCAACGCGCGATCGACGAATTCACGATCTCGATCTTCAGTTACGGGACAGTACAGATCAGGTGCGGCAACTACAGGACAAGCTGGAAAACTGGAAACAACGTGTAACGCCATTGACCCGCAAACTCAAACAGCAAAAAGAAGTGATTCAAAAGTTCTGCCAGAACAGCAGCGCAAATCATCAGACCGAAACAACCGACGATAATCTATCCGGTGACGATCTCAAGGCGATTCGCGGCATCGGACCGGCACTCGAGCGCCGGCTACAGCGCCACGGCATACGGCACTATCGACAACTCGCCGAAATGACGACACAGGAACTCAGCGATATCGCACAACAACTCGCGATCGCACCCAATCTCGCCGAGCGTGATGAGTGGATCGAGCAGGCCCGCAACCTTCAGGCACAAGACGAACTTTGCGAAACGGCCTGAACGCGAGGCAAGACCAATAGAAGCCCGCTCCCACAACAATATCCACTTCGCGTATCATCGCGCCATGAATAACTACACGATTCCGGACAGTACACCGGTCAGCGTCGCCGTCATCGGCGTCGAAGACCTCGATGCATCACTTCGGTTTTACGCCGATACGCTCGGCCTGGAGGTTATCGAAAACCTGTCCTGGCAAGGACCGGAATTCGAACGACACTGGAATCTGCCGACCGGATCCTCAGCCAGATGCGCGCTACTGGTACACGGTGCCGACCCCATCGGGCGCATCCAGATCATGGAGTTCGATGCCGCCGACAGGAAGCGTGTTCGACCACAGGACATACAACGCGCTACCGGGTTATTCAACCTGAATATCTACTCGAGCGATATCGATGCTGATGTCGAGATGCTCAAAGCACAGGGTTTTACGTTCTGGAGTGACCCGGTGCATAACAATTTCGGCCCGGCCATGGGTGAAACCAGGGAGGTCATGTTCGACGGCCCCGACGGTATCGTCATCAACATGATCCAGCTCCTGACGGAAGACAGGAATACGGTCATCGGCAAGTTAGTCGCATTCATCGAAGAATACGGCCGCACGCGTACCGGGTTCACGGCCGTTGCGACAACGGCAGCCGGTGTGCTCGACATGGAAAAAGCACTCGGATTTTATTTCGGGCCATTGAAGATGACGGTCTTCATGGAGACCATACTGAAAGGCCCCGCGACCAACAAAGCGATCGGTTTGCAGGAAGATGCCGAGACCCGCATGGTGCTCATCCAAGGCAATCATGAATACGGCAAGATCGCGCTGTCATGTCCGCTGAATTACGAAATTCCGAACCTGATACCCGATGCCGTGCCGCCGAACATCGGGTACCTGGCCCAATCGTTCCAGGTCAACGACCTGAACCTGGTCGCGAACGAATGCATCGAGATCGATGTCGCAATCATCTCTGGCCCGGAAGAGATCACTCTGCCAGGTCGTGGGTTGTGCCGAGCGATGGTGGTGCGCAACCCGGGGTCCGGGGCACTGCAGGAGATATTCCAGCAACTCGATCAGTAGATCCACCAGTAGGTTCAGGATTGCTGACGTCACTGTCTGTCGGCGGTTTGACTGCCGGATCGGATTTCTCCTTCATTGTCTCTTCGGCTTTTTTTTCAGTCGTTTTGGGAACGACAGGTGCCACTGCCTGCGGCTCCAGTAAATCGCGTGGTGTCAATCCTGTTTCGAGCCGCGCCTCCAGCCATGCGGTGATCGACGCCCAGCTGTCGAGATCCTTGCGCACCCGCGAGGGCTGCATCTCATGTACGCTGAGCCCCTGATCGGCCGCATAGACATAATTCTGGCTGTCACGCAATCCGCCGACAGCGGCGATCGACAAGCGATCGAGAAAACGCATGAGTTTTCGATAGCCGACAGTATTCTCGCGAACCCGGTTCGCGATGATACCCAACCGGCCCATGCGCCGACTGACTTTTGCAATGATCAGCAAATCGGAAACAATCCGGGTCGCAGCGTGAATATCGATATCCGATGGCATGACCGGCACGAGAATCGCATGAGCGCCCCGCGTAAACTCGGCCAGATCGGTCGACTGCAACGCAGCTGGCGTATCGATGACAAGAGTTTGAATATGGCTCGGCACCCGCATCTGGAAACTGCGTGTCATCGAAGGGTCATGCTCGCAGGCGGCTATGCCGTAGACTTCAGGCCGTTCATCGGGTCGATTTTGCAGCCAGCGTAACGCCGAACCCTGCGGGTCGAAATCCATTAAAGCCGCAGGGTGACCGGATGCCGACAGGAACCCGGCCACGTTCGTTGCGAGAGTCGATTTGCCCGAGCCACCCTTCGGATTGATGACGACAATTCGTTTCAGGCGGGGGTCACTGGGAACTTTAAACAGCATGGAGACTTTTTATAACCTTGTTACCGAGCATGAGCAAGCATGGAGTTTTGGGGCCATGGCCGCTCCTGCAAACGATTCGCACCCTTTTGCAAGTATCCGGAACAACACTTGCTAACTAATGCAGAAAATTCTGCCGACGGATTAACGCACGCTTTTCCAGATAATCCAGCGTCTCTTTATATAGTCCCTGTCGTGGCACGATGTCTTCGCCCAACTCCATAGTCAGATCCGACGCCGGATCGTAGCGCGGCCATTCTGGCAGGCCCGGTCCGTTCGGATTGCCGGTCCTGGCAAAATTCAGCCAGTAGGACCGGACCATCCGGCCCCATTCCAGATCTTCATCGGTCACCACCCTGCCCGACATCTGCCGTGGCCGTTGCCACTCGGGGTGCTCGCGAACATGCCCAAAGATAAATGGTATTTCGATACCATGTCCGGCGCCCGGCACCTCACCACGCAGATTCGTTTGCACATAGGTGACGTGATAGAGCCAGGCCGGAGAACTGACATTGGCCATTTGCTTGCCGAGATAACGTGTCGAAGTCAGAAACAGACCCTCTGCAAACCAGCGCTGTGACAAGCCGATGCGCGTCCATTGATCATCGAACGGCGCCAGATCCTCATCCGACAAGCCCTCGAGCAACTGCCCCCCGACGAACCACTTGCCGATCAGCGGGATGCCGGAAATCTGGCTCCATTCCCAGTCCGCCGCGCCGCCGATATACGGCACGTCATGCTGTTCGCCACGCTCGAACACACGGGCGACATGATCGACGACGACGCGACCGTCGATGACCGGGCCGAAGGCAATCTGTTTCTTGGTCTGGTATTCGACAATGGGTTCCCATGGCAGTGCGCGCAATGCGACAAGCAGTTCTTCGTCCGAATCGGCTTCGATCTCAAAATGCTCGACGAAATCTACACCAACATCCTCGCGAGACTGCCCGACCGGGCCCGGCGGTCCACGTTCGAATGCATGCTGACTCCGGTCCAGCAATACACCGCTACCCTGGGCAATCGCCTTGTGAAACAGCCCCTTTGATTGCGGCGTCGTCATCAGGAAGTTAACCGACACGCCGCCGGCCGAATGGCCAAAGATAGTGACATCATCGGGATCACCGCCAAAGGCCGAGATATTTCTTTGCACCCACTCCAGTGCAGCGATCTGGTCAAACAGCCCGTAATTGACCAGCGGCTCCGTTGACTGGGCCCGAGTCATCGCAGGATGTGCAAACCGGCCGAGGTAACCGATCCGGTAATTGATCGTGACCAGCACGACACCCTGGTTTGCGAGTATCCGCCCGTCGTAAACCGGCACGGAACCGGCACCGTATTGCATGTTGCCGCCATGCATGTAGAACATGACCGGCAAAGGATCCGCGCCTCGCTCGACCGGCGTCCAGATATTCAGCGTCAGGCAGTCTTCGTTCCTGCCGGCCGCGGCGAAATGTGCATCGACCCATTCCGGGTACAACCCGGATCGCTGCGGGCAGACGTGACCGAACTGCGATGCGTCACGTACGCCGTCCCAGGCAGCAGCCGGCTGCGGCGGCCGCCAGCGCAGCTCACCGACCGGAGGCAATGCATACGGAATGCCGCTAAATATCGCGACGCCATCTTCAACGACGCCCTGCAGTTCACCGGTATCGATGCGAACAATACTGCTTTGGTACTGGGCGAGTACCGGCGAAGAAAACGCCAGTATGATAAGTATGAGAACGTGGCTGCAGGCCGAGCTGGAATTTTTCATAGGTGCATGATACCAGCAGCCTCTGGTACGTTTGTGCTGACCCTAGTAATGTTTATGGCAATCGGTGGACAACACATATTAGCGGCGGCCCGATTTTTCTCTTCACAAAGAGCAACGAATGAAACAGGATCGAATAATTCAGTGAAAGACTGCAATCAGTGCGGCAAGTGCTGCACGCTCTATAGTGACGGCGGTCTGTCTGCTTCAGAGAGTGAAATCGACTGGTGGGAAACTTACCGGCCGGAGATATTCAGCTATGTCAGCGACGGGAAAATCTGGGCAAGCCCCGTCACCGGAAAGCAGTTGGCAAGATGCCCCTGGCTGCGAAAACTTCCCAACCAGAATAAATATACCTGTCATATCTATTACGACCGCCCCGACGACTGCAAACACTATCCTGTCAAAATCGAGCAAATGGCAAGGGATGAATGCGAAATGCTGGATGCCCGGGATCTTTTTAACCGAAAACGGGCGCAGAAAACTCTTGACAATCTCATGGCCGATAGTCGTCCCCCATGTGAGTAACAATAAATAGGGTTAGAGTAAAAATCAGCCCAGATCTCGCAGGATTACGCCAGCCGCATTTCGCCCGCAAGCACCCATGACGCCGCCGCCCGGGTGCGTGCCGGCGCCGCACAGGTACAGACCCGGCACAGGTGTTCGGTAACCACCAGCTGCTGGAGTCGGACGCCTGAACCACAGGCGGTCCGGTGTCATGGCCCCGTGGAAGATGTTGCCGCCGGTGATGCCGAAGATGCGTTCGAGATCCGTCGGCGCCAGAACTTCTCGGTGTATAACGCAATCGCTGAAGCCGGGCGCAACTTCGTCGATGAGTGAGAAGACATGATCGGCAAAACGGTCTCGTTCATTGCCCCACCAGGCATCGTCCATCCCATGCGGCACATGCTGAACGAACAATGATGCGACGTGCTTGCCGGGCGGTGCGATGCTGTCGTCGATAATCGAAGGGATCGTCATTTCTATCATCGGATGTTGCGGGAGCCGACCTGACTGTGCGGCCGTAAACGATTCTTCCAGATCCGGCATGCATGTTGCGCCGATGTGGATCGTACCCTGCAGTTCGGCACGCGAGCCTGGCCTGGATGTGAACTCCGGCAGCCGGTCCAGCGCAACATTGATCTTCATGACAGGACTGCGAAAGTCCAGGCTGGTCACCTGCTTATGCACGTCCTCCGGCAACAGGGTTTCATCCACCAGATCGAGCAATGTGGCCTGCGGGTCGGCATTTGATACGACAGTAGGCGCCGAAAGTTCTGTGCCGTCTTCGAGGACGACGCCGTCTGCACGACCGGCTGTCGTGCGAATACTCGCCACCTTTGTCGCACAACGTATCTCGGCGCCGTGACTCTGCGCCGCCGCCGCGATAGCCGCGGACACGCTGCCCATGCCGCCGCGTGCATAGGCCCAGATGCCCCGCATACCGTTGGTTTCACCCATGACGTGATGAAACAGTACGTAGCCCGTACCCGGTGTCGAGGGTGCCGTCCAGGCGCCGATGATCGCATCCGTCGCGAGCGTCGCACGCAACGGTTCACTATCGAACCATGCGCTAATCATCGGTGCCGCCGCACCGGTCATCAAGGCGACAGCCTTGGGCAGATTGGCGCCGAGACGGCACCCGCGTCCAAGCAGCTTCAGTAGAGTACCGACATCGTGCCAATGCGGTCGGCCTATTTCCGGTGGCGGTAGATCGAGCAACGGATCCACAGTCTGTGCGATACGTTCGAGAAACACCTCATAGTCCGGGTAACGCCGCGCATCTTTTGCCGAGAAGTAGCGAATCTCGTTGCAGGTTGCGGCGCGGTCCGGCCCGAGTACGAGTCCACGGTTGTCGGCCTGCGGCGTGAAAGAAGACGGGTTCCGCGGCAACAACATCAGGCCATGATCGGCAAGATGCAACTCCTCGATGACCGACGGCCGCAACAGGCCGGCAACGTATGACGCTCGCGAGACGTGAAAGCCCGGCCACAGCTCTTCGGTGACGGCACAGCCGCCGACAATCGGACGACGCTCCAGGACCAGCACCTTACGCCCGGCTCGTGCCAGATACGCGGCTGCCGTCAGGCCATTATGGCCGGCGCCTATGATAATCACGTCGTGGGCTGTCGGGGCAGTCATCTTGATTTGTGAGAACGCCTCGTAGGAGCGGCATCCTGCCGCGAGAAATTTTAGCCACGTACCAATCGCGGCAGGATGCCGCTCCTACGGGAACGTATCCTCGGCATAACTTCGCAGGAAACTGCACACCGGCACCAACCTCCGGTCATTCATCGGCAACGGGTCGAAACTCGGAGCAGAGTCGCTTCTGTACATCTGTCGGTACCGCATCATAGTGATCGAACGACATCGTATACGCACCCTCTCCACCGGTCAGCGACTTGAGCGTCGTCTGATAATCGCCAAGCTCGGCAACCGGCACGTCGGCCTTGATCCTCACACGGTTTCCCAATAGCGTATCGCTGCCGTTGATCCGGCCACGCACGCCGGACAGGTGCCCGGTAATATCGCCGACATGATTCGGCGGCGTCGTCACCTCGATGTGCGCGATCGGCTCCAGCACAATCGGCCTGGCCTTTTCGATCGCATCCGCAAAGGCTTTCTTACCGGCCGCGACAAAGGCCACTTCTTTCGAATCAACCGGGTGATGCTTGCCGTCATATACGGTCACGCGCACGTCCTGAAGCGGGTAGCCGGCTATGGCGCCATCGCTCAGCACCTGCCGCACGCCCTTCTCGACAGCCGGGATGAATTGATACGGTATCGAACCGCCGACAACCTTGTTGACGAATTCAAATCCGGCATCACGCGAGAGCGGTTCGATACGCAGGTGCACTTCACCGAATTGCCCCGCTCCACCCGTCTGTTTCTTGTGACGATAGTGGCCTTCCGCCTTACGCGTCACCGTCTCACGGTAACTGACCTTCGGTGGATGCGTCTCTACTTCGACATCGTATTCATCCTTCATGCGCTCGAGCACAAGCCGCAGATGCAACTCACCCAGCCCTCTTAGCACTGTCTCGTTAGCCTGCGCATTGAACTCGAGCAGCAGGCTCGGGTCTTCAGCAGTCAACTTGTGCAGCGCATCGGATAATTTCTTTTCATCGCCCCGTCGCACCAGTTCCACCGCGACACCGTACATTGGTGCCGGCAATGCAACAGACTTCAGATGAAACTGATCCTCGTCGTGACTCCCGTGCAAAACCCCATCGAAATGCAGATCTTCGATTTTTGACACGGCGCAGATATCGCCGGGTACGGCGCTGCTGACCTCACTCGTTGCTTTACCCTGCAGACGATACAAGTGCGCAACCTTGAATGACTTACGGCGCTCACCAATAAACACCTGGTCACCGGCCCTGATCGTTCCCTGGTGGACGCGGAAGATGCCCATGCGTCCGATGTATGGATCGACATTTATTTTGAACAGGTGACCGATGAAATGATCTTCCGGGTCGTCCGTAACCTTGATAGCTTTCGCATCCTCACCTTCACCCTGCAGGAACTCCGGCGGATTCGCTTCAAGCGGGCTTGGCATCAGCTTGGCTAATATATTCAGCAACTGGTTCAGTCCGGAACCGGTTTCGGCCGACACGAAACACACCGGAATCAGGTGACCACGGCGCAGCGCTTTCTCAAACGGATCGTGCAGTTGCTCCGGACTGATATCCTGACCCTGTTCGAGGTAGACCTCCATCAATTCATCGTCGAGTTCGACAACCTGATCGATCATCTCAGTGTGCGCGGCATCGACGGAGGAAAAGTCCGGCGTTTCAGCGGATGGATTGAAGAAACAATCGACGACCGAGCCGGCGCCGTTGGCAGGCAGGTTAAGCGGCAGGCATTCGCTCCCGAACTCCGCGCGAACCTCCTTCAGCACGGCCTCCGGATCGGCCCCGTCGGCATCGATCTGGTTGATGATGATCATCCGGCACAGGTGCTGACTGGCGGCGAATTTCATGATCCGCCGCGTCACCATCTCGATACCGGCCTGTGCATTGACGACGACGGCGGCGGTCTCGACGCCGGGCAGTACGCTCATTGAGCGACCGGCAAAATCCGGATAACCGGGTGTATCGAGAATATTGACAAAAACGCCGTCGTGATCGAAATGACAGACGGCGGTATCAAGAGAATGCTGATGGTGCTTTTCCTGTTTCAGAAAGTCCGAAACAGTAGAGCCTTTATCGACCCTGCCGGGGGATCTGATGGCTCCCGTGCCGGCAAGCAGGGCTTCCAGCAACGTCGTTTTGCCGGAGCCGGCATGTCCAACCAGTGCGATGTTACGAACATGCGCCGTATCGTGAAGCGTCTGCTTTGTGGCCACGTGTAATTCCTGCCTTTATTTTTCTGGGAGACGGGCTCGATTGCCGATACCTGTATGGGCTAAATATAGCAAAGCAAGACGATGGCCGCCGTGTGGAATACCGAAACACGGCCAGGCGCCACAGACGTTGCGGTGTCGAGCGATCAGTGGGATATTCACTACATGCTGAAGGTACGATTTGCAGTCCTTGCCCTGCTGTTACCCTTGTTTTTTGGAGCGCCTATGGCACATGGAGCTGATCGCGGTAGCGGCAAGGCCTTTGCAACGAGATCGGAAGTCATCGCCGAGCACGGCATGGCGGCCACGAGCCAGCCGCTGGCCACGCAAATTGCCATCGACATCCTGCAACGTGGTGGTAGCGCCGTCGATGCAGCCATTGCGGCCAATGCCGCGCTGGGATTGATGGAACCCACCGGGAGCGGCATCGGCGGCGATCTGTTCGCAATCGTCTGGGAGGAAAAATCCCGCCGTCTGTGGGGCTTGAATGCCAGTGGACGATCACCGCAATCGCTTACCTTGCAGTATTTCCTCGACAACGACATGGATCGGATTCCCGGCTACGGCGTCCTGCCCGTATCGGTACCGGGAGCGGTAGACGGCTGGTTCGAGTTACATAACCGATTCGGTCGTCTGCCGATAGCCGAGATACTGCAGCCTGCTATCGATTATGCACGCGATGGATTCCCGGTCTCCGCGGTCATTGCCAGGGGCTGGGCGCGCAATGCCGAATCGCTAAAAAAATATGCCGGTTTTGCCGACACGTTCATGCCGGGCGGCAAAGCACCGGGCAAGGGAGAAATTTTTAAAAATCCCCGTCTGGCCAAAACCTATAATCGTATCGCCGAAGGCGGTCGGAATGTTTTCTATCGCGGCTCGATCGCGATGGAAATTGCCGATCATATGGAGCAACACGGCGGGTTTCTGACGACCGACGATCTGGCCGCACATCGCTCGGAATGGGTAGAGCCGGTCGGCACCGATTACCGCGGCTATACGCTGTGGGAACTGCCGCCCAACAGCCAGGGAATTGCCGCATTGCAGATCCTGAATATCCTCGAGCCATACAACTTGCGAGAAATGGGTTTTGGCAGCGCAGATCACGTCCATATGTTTGTCGAAGCAAAGAAGCTGGCCTATGAAGACCGGGCGAAGTTCTATGCAGATCCTGCGTTCAGCACGGTCCCGGTCGCCGGGCTGATTGCAAAAGAATATGCTGACCGACGACGCAAGTTACTGGACCCGAAGCAGGCCGCCGCCTCCTATCCGGTCGGCAACCCGGCGCTGGAAACCGGTGATACGATTTATCTGACCGTTGCCGATGCAGACGGCAACATGGTGTCACTGATCCAGAGCAACTACCGTGGCATGGGATCGGGTATCACGCCCGGCAATCTTGGGTTTGTATTGCAGGACCGTGGAGAATTATTCAGCCTCGAACCCGGCCACCCGAATGTCTATGCTCCCGGCAAACGACCGTTCCATACGATCATCCCGGCGTTCGTAACACGCGACGGGTACCGTTACATGAGTTTCGGTGTCATGGGTGGTTCGATGCAGCCCCAGGGGCATGTGCAGATTTTGCTGAACCTGATCGACTTCGACATGAACCTGCAGGAAGCCGGCGATGCACCGCGTATTCATCATGCAGGCTCCAGCCAGCCCACCGGCGAGCAAATGCAAAACGGCGGCAAGATTTTTCTTGAAAAAGGATTTTCACAGGAAACCCTGGATGCTTTGGAGGCTCGCGGACACCTGCTTGGCATGCGCCCGGGAATATTTGGTGGCTACCAGGCAATTATGTGGGATAAACAACGCAAGGTTTACCTGGGTGCATCCGAATCTCGCAAGGATGGTCATGCGGCCGGTTACTAATTACATCACCGCACCATTGGCCTCGAGAGCAGGTGTAAGCTATTTAGCATCGACACCTCGGATATATCTATGAACTGGTCAGATATTGCACCTGCCGCCGCGACACTGTTTTTCGTCATGGACCCACTCGGCAACATGCCGGTATTTAACGCGGTCCTCGAACATTTTAATCACAGGGAACGCTCGATCATTGTCGCACGGGAAATGCTGTTCGCACTGGCCATCCTGATGACATTCCTGTTTGCAGGCACGGCGATCCTGAACTTCATGGGCCTGACACAATCATCATTGAGCATTGCCGGCGGCGTGTTACTGTTTGTTATCGCGCTGCGCATGATCTTTCCGCCGCCTATCAAGGAACAGATTGAGGTTGAAGAAGACCCGTTCATCGTACCGCTCGCAATACCAATGGTCGCCGGCCCGTCAACCATCGCGATCCTGCTGTTGCTCAGCTCAAGTCAACCGGAGCACATCTGGGACTGGAGTGCAGCGCTATTCATTTCCTGGGCGGCCACGGCAGCAATATTGACGGCATCGCCTTTCCTGATGCGTTTTCTCGGCAACCGCGGATCGCGCGCGGTGGAACGATTAATGGGCATGCTGCTGATCCTGCTTGCGACGCAGATGCTGCTGAATGGCATATCCGAATTTTTCATTTCCCTGCAAGTTGGTTAGAACACGACCCGTTTCGTTGACAAGATTTAGAGCTGTCAGTAGAGTCGCGCGAGCATCGTCTTCAGAAGCATGCTATGACACATCAAAACCTCCGAATTCTCCATCCGATAACCGAAGTTGATCTGCATACGATCCCGATCGATCGTTATATAGGCACTGCCAGCGATGAGACGATCACGGCAATCAAAGATGCCGCGGAACAGACCCTGGCCGTATGCGACGGTCATATCGTCTGGCACATTAATTCCACCGCTGTCGGCGGCGGTGTCGCCGAGATGCTGCCTTCGATGCTGGGTTACTGTCGTGGGCTCGGCATCAAGACACGCTGGCTCGTCATCTCTGGTAATCCCGATTTTTTCCAGATTACCAAACGCCTGCATCATGCCCTGCACGGTGAGAGTGGCGATGGCACACCACTGGACGAGAAGGCGCGGGCCATCTACGAGGCCACGATGGAGGCCAACGTCGATGAACTGCTGGCACTGATCCGGCCCGGCGATATCGTCATTCTGCACGACCCGCAAACCATCGGCCTTGCGCCAAGCCTGAGCAAGCACGGCGCAAGAATCGTCTGGCGATGCCATATCGGCCGCCATCCGGCTAACGATGAGGTCAATGCGGCGTGGAATTTTCTGGCTCCCTATCTCAAGTACTCACCGCGCTATGTGTTCACGCGCAAAGAATACGTGCCGGACGCACTGGATCACGGAAAATCGATTTTGCTGCCGCCGAGCCTGGATGCGTTCACGCCGAAGAACCAGGATATGGACCAAAACACGATCGACTCGATCCTGACATACACCGGATTGGTCGGCGGCCAAACGCCCTGGGAACCCAGTCTCGAGTTTCAGCGGTCCGACGGATCGATGGATCGTATCAACCGTTTCGTCGATATCGTGCGTTGCGGTGCACCACCACAGCGCGACAGGCCATTGGTCATACAGGTTTCACGCTGGGATCCGCTGAAAGACCCGGTCGGCGTAATGCATGGTTTTACCCAATGGCTCTCGCATGGCGGTGAAGATTCCGGCGCCGAATTGATTCTGGCCGGCCCGAGCGTCAAGGCCGTCGCCGACGACCCGGAAAGCCCGATGACTTTCGGGCAGGTCTTTACCGCCTGGACCCAACTGCCGAGCTGGCAACGCTCTCGCGTTCACCTGGCCATGCTACCGATGAGCGACGTCGAGGAGAATGCGGCGATCGTCAATGCGTTGCAACGCCATGCAAGCGTGATCGTGCAAAAGAGCCTGCAGGAAGGATTCGGCCTGACGGTGACCGAAGCGATGTGGAAAGGTCGTCCGGTCATCGCCAGCAAGGTGGGTGGCATCCAGGACCAGATTGAGGACGGTGTCCACGGCCTGCTGCTCGACGATCCGACCGACCTGGATGCATTCGCCGCTGCAATCGGTCGCCTGATCAGCGATCCGGAGCTGTCCCGCTCAGTTGGCGAGAAGGCCAAAGAACGCGTACGCGATCATTATCTCGAAACCCGCAGCGTGCTCGATCATCTACAATTGATTTGCGAGATTGAGAAATCTGAATAACAGGCCAGCCGCAAGCTCACCGAATCAGCCGGTTGCGATAGCGCCCGTCACGGTACGCGCTTTTCCGCCGGCATCGATCGTCTCCAGCTCTACCGGCCGCCGCCACACGCTCTGCACATAGTCGAGAACCTTCTCGGTACGGCGCAGGTCGAGCCCCCGACCATCGGTTTCGTGATCATGTACCAGGTGCAGCTTGCCATCGACATCGATCCGATCGGCGTTCACAACCGGTGCCCCAAAGTTATATTTTGAAGCCAGTATCGCCTCACGCAATTCATCGATTTTGGTCTCGACAACCTGCACGGCGCCGTCTTTGCCTGCGATGTACTGAAACAGTTCGAGCTCTTCCGCGAGTTCTTCCGTTAAAAAATTACGAATAAAACTGAAGTCGTCATCATGCTTACGCACCTCAAATGCGTATTCAAGCCCATGTTCATCGATAATCTTTTCCCACATGCAAAACCCGAGATGATACGGATTAGGCGTGAGTGACACCTGGCTGCCCGAAGCATGGGGACGCACGACATCTGAGTGCGTCTTGATTGCATCGACGTAGTCCTGTTGCGAGAGGAAGTCGGCCTCACGCAGCAGGCGTGCATGCCAGTAACACGCCCAGCCTTCGTTCATGATCTGGCAGGCGAACACCGGCTGAAAATAGAATGACTCCTCGCGTACGGCAAGGAATATATCGCGTTCCCAGCCTTCCAGTTCAGGCGCATAGTGTGCGATGAACCATAACAGGTCCTGCTCGGGACTCGGCGGGATGATGGCTGCAACCCGTGCCGGCTCCAGCTCTGCAACCGCCGTATCCGCACCGGGCAACGAATGGAAACGCCCCTGAAAGGTACTGTCATGATGGACTGCCGGTTTGCTGTATTTCGGATACAAGCCACGGCGCACACCCTTGAACGTGTCAATATGCGCTTCCAGGGCCAGGGCTGCATCAAGGATTATCTCGACACGATCCTGGCCGTGCTCCTCTATCGCCTGAGCAATACGCTTAGCATGGCCGGCTGCCAGTTCGACGATCTGGTAGCCGATTTCTTCCTGGACACGACGAAACAACACGTTGTTCTTCGAAAAATCTGCATGCCCGAGCACATGCGCAATAACCAGAGAGTTTTCCGGAACACTGTTGCCTTTTGCCAAATAGGCTCGGCCCGGATTTCCGGGAAACACGACCTCATACAAGCGGGAGTGACCCATGCGACGCTGCATCATCTGGTGGATATAGCGAACGCCAAACGACCAGTGCGGCATGCGTACCGGCAGCCCATAAACAGCTATCTCCAGCATGAAACTTTGCGGCACTTCTTCGAAGTGCAGCGGAAAATAATCGAGTCCGAGACTCTGCCCCAGCTTTTCGAGTTGCTGACCGATTTCTTCGAGTGCCTGCGCCATTACTTCCTCCTGATCACCGGCCGACGAGTACGTCAGTGTGTTTCCGTGGCAGCATGCTGCCGGAAGAAGCCACGAATAGCCTCCCAGACAGACTCGTTATTCGTCAACGCAAAGCTGCTCGCCGGGGCGCCTGTGTCCTGGGCAGCCTTGAAGATACCAGCCGTTTCGGTTTCGAGTGCACGTTCGGCCGAAGCCGGTGTCTCTATATAGCCGATACAATTTGCGACAGATGAAATTTTTGCCAGGCCATCGGTCGCCCGGTCATGATCGTCGCGAAAGTTTTCGCCATCAGAGGCATAAAACAGGTAAATGTTGTATTGAGACGGATCGAAACGACTGTCGACAATTTCGCCGATAGTATTGAATGCCGTTGACGCAACCGTACCGCCCGATCCGCGAACCTGAAAGAACTCGACCTCATCGAACTCCCACGCCTTTACGGTGTGGGCGACGTACACGATTTCTATCTCCTGGTACTGACGCCTCAATCCCTGCATAACCCAGAAGAAAAATGTCTTGGCGAGCTTTCGATCACGATCGCGCATGCTCGAAGACACGTCCATAGCAAAAAATACGACAGCCTTTGTCGCCGGTTGCTTGCGAACGACGAGTTGCCGATAGCGAAGATCGTCATCCGTAAAAGCCGGTCCACCCACATCGACGGCGCGGCGCTTGATCGCCTCCTTCATCGACCTGCGGCGATCCAGCCGTGACCGGGCACCACGACGATTCCAGCCTTCGCGCACATAGTCGTCATCACACGAATCGCCGGTCTTCATTTTCAGGTTAGGCAGCTTCAACTCCTCCCAGAGCCACTCGACGAGATCATCAATCTTAAATTCGAGCAATAACTCGAAACCACCCTCGCCATCACCACCTGATCCCTTCTTGCCCTGACCCTCCTGTTTGTTGCCTTCAGCCTTGCCTATCTTATCGCCGGGCCTGGCCGCACCCTGCCCTGCACCGGCCTGCTGTTCGGCCTCACGCAAGCGAAACCTGAAATGCTCCATGAACCGAACCGGCACTTTAACGGTGTCCCCACCGCTACCCATGACATCTGCTTCCGCCAGCAACTCGGGCAACTTCTCGCGTACCGCCTTGCCGATAATTTCGTTATGCCGCAGCCAGTCACGCGCCCCCCGTGAAAACAGCTCGTACCAGTCGTGATTGCCTTCTTCGAGGCAGGCGAATGTCGATGGCTGATTCACGTCCGGCGCCACCCGTCATTCCTGCGAAAGCAGAGTCGTGACATAGTTCAACGCCTCGCTGGCACTATGATCATCGTAGCCGTATTCCTCTACCAGCCGGCCCTGCACCGCCGAGATCTTGTGCTCGGTTTCCTCGTCCGGCCGCGCCGATGAAGTGACGAGTCGTAAGACGTCGCGCCGTTCCTCGAACAGGTATTGCTCGATTGCATCGTGCAATCGCGAATGGCTCTCGAGCGTAAACTTTTCACCTGCCTTGAATGCGACCATGGCTTTTCGTACGACTTCCTGGCGGAAAGACTGCTTGCCGGAATCCGATACCTTGATTTTTTCTTCGACCGAGCGCATGAATCGCTCATCTGACGAACGCGAATCGCCGGTGATTGGATCGATGATCTCGCGTTTATCCAGCGATGCCTCGATCTCGTCGAGATATTTTTCGAGTAGCTGCTGGGCCTCATCTTCGAATGACGCGAACAGAGCCCGATGTACATCTTCCTTGACCCAGCGATTGTAGAAATCCTTGCGGGCAATGACGAGATAATCGATCCATTGCTGTTTCTGCGCCTCGTCCATCCGGGCATCATTTTCGATCGAATCCTTGAGCGCCAGCAACATTTCCATGCTCGTCAGGCTCTGCGCATCGCTACGTGTGATTGCATTGGAAATTGCATTGATGACAAACCGCGGACTGATGCCGTACAGACCCTCATCCGGACTCTGCGCCTTGAGCTTCGGCACATCCATACTCGAAAATCCCTCGGCATCTTCACCCGCATACAGCCGCAACTTCTTGGATGCATCGAGACCTTCCTGCTCGGGTTTCTGCAATCGCGTCAGGATAGAAAATACAGCGGCCAGCGTCAGCACGTGGGGGTCGAGGTGGACCTTGCGAAATGCCGGCGCACTGGATACGAGCTTGCCGTAAATGCGCGACTCATCGTGGTACGATAACGTGTACGGTACCTTGACGATAACCATGCGATCGAGCAGTGCCTCGTTTTCCTTTTCCTGGATAAACTTGTTGAACTCGGCCAGGTTGGTGTGTGCCAGGATCGTCTCATCCATATGAATGAGCGGAAAACGTGACACCTTGACGTTCTTCTCCTGAGTCAACGTCAGAAGCAGGTACAGGAACTCACGCTTGACCTTCAGAATCTCGATCATCTCGAGGACGCCACGGCTCGCGGCGTAGACAGCGCCGGACCATGACCACGCCCGCGGATCACCTTCATCGCCGATCTCGGCGACCTTCGACAGATCGACGGAACCGACCAGGTCGGCGATATCGGCCGTAGTCGGATCATGCGGTGCATAGGTGCCGATGCCGACACGTGATGCCTCCGACAGGAAAATTCGCTCGACCGGGTACTTCATGAGATCGCCACAATACTCATCATCGAGTACAGCCTGGCTGTATGGACTCAGTTGTCCCTCGAGTTCGACACCGTAAGTCTCGCGGAACTTTGCCCGCAGGCTGGCGGGAATCATGTTCAAAGGCGATTCGTGCAGTGGCGAACCGCCGAGTGCATAGAGCGCCCCTTCGTCCGTATGGCTGTATTCTTCAAGCGCCCTCTTCAGCAGGATGACGATTGATGACTTGCCCCCCGACGGAGGGCCGAGCATTAAAAGTAACCGGCGACCGACATCCGAGCCGGCACTAGCCGCCTTGAAATAATCTATGACACGATCCAATGCATCATCAATACCGTACAGGTCTTCGATGAAGAGATCCTTCGGATGCGTCGATTCGGGGTGATCGTTCGTTCGCTGATCGCGATACCAGCACAACATGTCGTAGATGTACTGATGACTGGTACGGGTGAGTCTGTACGGGTCTGCCGGAAGAATGCTATCGAGAAATTCAGCGAATGTTCCGCGCCATTTCGATATCTGATGGTCTGACGCAAAACTCGTCAGGTCGTCGATGAACTCGGAGCTATTACAGCCACCGATATCGCGGTTGGTATCCGGCACACTCATCATGTCACTCTCCTTCGGCAGGCGGAGATTTCTGATTGTTTTTTTTCTCGTTCTTGTTCTTTTTATCCGGTGAAAATATCTCCTGTAGTTACATTCCGACAGGCTGGATTTGACCGCTGTCGGCGTTTGAAAGATTTGATGATCAGAGTCGCCTGTGGCCCAATTAAAGTCTGTGAGAGAGTTCACACTCTCATGATCATATTAAACATATTCCGTACGCCGGAGATCGGGTGTTGTCCTGTATTGCAGGCCCCGTCTGCATTTCGATTCCGGCACGGAATAATACATAATGCCGCAGCATGGCCAGCTGCCGACAGGGGCCAGAGCTCTAACAGGAAAAGGATGAAACAGGGAATGCACAAACCAGCCTGGAACACAGGCCGAATCGCTCTGCTTGTCGTGGCGGCGATGATATTGGCTGCCTGCTCTACGGAAAGAGAAGAATTCCGTACCGACGCACAAGCGGTTGTCGACTACGGTCTGCTGCAAACATTGCCGGACGAACCGATATCTTTCGCCGATGAAGTGCAACCGATTCTGGACAGGCGCTGTGTCGTCTGTCACGGCTGTTACGATGCGCCGTGCCAGCTGAAATTATCGTCACTGGACGGCATCCGGCGCGGCGCCAACGAGGAAAAAGTCTATAACGGAGCACGAATCAAGTTGATGGCGCCATCACGCCTCGGCATCGACGCGAAGTCGGTCGATGAATGGCGAGCCAGGAATTTTTTCCCTGTTCTGAATGAGAACCCGGAGACCACAGAAAATCCCGAACAGAACCTGCAGCAATCCACGCTGTACCGAATGCTGCGACTAAAACAGCTGCATCCGCAGCCACGCGCCGGGAGGTTGCCGGAAAGCTTCGACATTTCCCTCGACCGCAAACAGAGCTGCCCGAAAAACGGAACGTTTAACGAATTTGCCATTGAACATCCGCTATGGGGCATGCCGTACGCAATGCCAAATCTCGGTGACGGCGAATACAGCGCGCTCGTGCAGTGGGTTGCACAGGGCGGTCCCGGATCACCGCCGGCACAAGCTTCACCGGCGGCAAAGGGCCAGATCGTCCGCTGGGAATCGTTTCTGAACGGTGATACGAATAAACAACGTCTCGTCAGCCGGTATCTCTATGAACACCTTTTCATTGCCCACCTGCACTTGGCCGATACACCGGACCGGGAGTTTTACCGCCTGGTCAGATCGCACACTGCCCCGGGACAGCCGATCGATGAAATCCCGACAACCAGGCCGTTCGATGACCCGGGTGCATTCTATTATCGGTTGCGACTCCACGATGCGAGTATCGTCGCGAAGGACCATGTCGTATATGAATTATCTGACGCAAGAATGGATCGTTACCGGCAGTTGTTTCTCGATCCTGAATACACGGTCGATGAATTACCGTCGTACAAACCAAAACCGGCGTCAAATCCGTTCCTGACGTTCGCACCGATTCCACCAAATTCCCGTTACCGGTTCCTGCTCGACGATGCCCGGTTTTTTATCCAGGGGTTCATCAAGGGTCCGGTCTGCCGGGGCCAGGTCGCGCTGAATGTCATCGAAGATCATTTTTGGGTGATGTTTATCAATCCGGATGAGGATTTATTCACGGAAAGCCCCGAGTTTCTCGATGCTGTGGCCGCACACCTTGTGACACCGAGTGAGACTGTCAGCACCCTAAATCTGTTCTCAATCTATACTCGCTACTGGGGTAGTCAAAAAAATTACCTCGAGGTGAAGGAACAATATCTCGAACAAGCTCAAGCTCAAGATATCAATAACGCCATGACTTATATCTGGGATGGTGAAGGCGAGAACCGTAATGCAGCGCTGACGGTATTCCGTCATTTCGACAGCGCGTCAGTCGTTTACGGGCTGGTCGGCAACTATCCTGAGACAGCCTGGGTCATCGATTATCCATTGCTCGAGAGAATCCACTACCTGCTCGTCGCAGGATTCGACGTTTACGGTAATGTCGGTCACCAGCTGAATACCAGGCTATACATGGACTTCCTGCGCATGGAGGGCGAAGATCAATTTCTTCTATTCCTTCCCGCCGGCGACCGAAAGAAAATTCGGGACAACTGGTACCTGGGTATGCGTGAACGCCGCGCCAAGCTCATGCAGGAACCGAAAACCTGGGTGGACCTTGAACTGGTCACCGGCTATGAAACCGATGATGTGCAGATGGAGTTCTATCGACGCATCGAGCACCATCTTGGGTCCATCGGGATTCCGGAAAATTCGCTGAATCGCTGTACGGCCCTGCCGTGTAACGGCGGCACCGATCGCAGTGCCGTCGACCGGGCCATGTCTCGCCTGGCCACGTTGCGCGGTCGGGACCTAAGCATCTTTCCGGACACGGCGCTGGTACGCGTTACCGATCCGGAAGACGGCGGCCATGCCTTTACATTGATCCTGAATAAGGGTTACAAGAATCTGACGTCGATTTTCGAAGATGAAGAAAATCGTGAACACGACGATGACACGCTTACCGTCATGCGGGGAATCGTCGGTTCTTACCCGAATTTCTTTTTCCATGTCACGGCAACGGAAATTGACAATTTCGTCGACAACCTGGCCAGCATCCGCAGCAGTGCAGACTACGAACAAGTCGTGGCACGTTATGGAGTTCGACGAACCAATACCGGTTTCTGGCAGATTGCGGACTGGTTTCAGGATGATTATGCGCGCCAGGATCCGATCGAGTCCGGAATCCTGGATCTGAATCGCTATCGGAACCGTTAGAAATTGGAGTTAAATAATGTTAGCCCGCCTTTCTCTCGTACCTCATGATCCACTCTTGGGCAAATTCTTCGGCCGGGACCGGACGGCTGAAGTGGTAGCCTTCGCCGGCCTCGCAACCGATAGCCAGCAGCGCCTGCATAATATCGTCATCTTCAATGCCCTCGGCGACGACTTCAATATCGACGGCATGGGCCAGCTGAATTAATGCGCCGACGATGCGCCGATCCTTCTCGTTGGACGGTATCGGCACGACCAGCGACTTATCGACCTTTATCTGGTCCAGCGGCAGGTTCTTCAGCGAAGACAGGCGGAATCGGCCGGTACCAAAATCATCGAGTGCAATACGTATACCGCGGTCGTGCAGCTTGGTCAGCGCCACGATAGCTGCATCCTCATCCTGCTCGAGTGCTTCTTCTGAAATTTCCAGAAACAGGCGCTCGGCCGGGAATTCCCAATGCTCGAGTTCCTGCTCGACAACCTGCTGTAGCTCGGGGTCGAATACATTGAGAGGCGCGAGATTCACAGCCAGGGTAAATTCCGGCACTCGCTCGATCCATTCCCGGGCACTGGCCAGTGCCGAATTCAGCACAAAACCCAACATTGCCCGGGCACTCTCGGTACTTGAAACCTCCGGCATGAAGTAGCTGGGTGGTATCGTACCGGCGCGCGGACTCTGCCAGCGAATCAGTGCCTCGCCACCCGTTAAACAGCCCGAGCGCAGGTTGATACGCGGCTGGTAGTGCAACTCGAATTCACCCTGCTGAATCGCCTCATCAACATCAAACCACGATCGTGCGCCGCGGCCGTTTCCAGGCGCCTGACCGTCCATCAGGCCTGGCGTAAATACCCGGTAGGTTTCACCGCGGCGTCTGGCTTGTGACAATGCAATTTCACACTGACGCAGCAGTTCCTCGGGTGTCGCGGCCGGTTCCGGCAACAAAGAGATACCCATGCGAGCATTGATGCTGGCCTTCCCGGTGCCGATTCGTACCGGATCGGATGCAACTTTAGCAATCTTTTCAGCACCCGAAACCGCATCGCCTTCATGCAACGGATTTTCCAGCAGTAATGCGAATGACGTACCGCTGATCTCGAAAGTCAGGCCTTTGTGACCGACAACTCCGGCAAGCCGTACGGCAAATTCCTTGAGTACCTTGTCACCACCCAGATAACCGAAACGCTCGTTAATCTCTTCCATGCCGTCGAGCTGGATCAGAGCAAGCGCTACCGTCGATACGCCTTCCTTATAACGCAGGTTCTCGATCTCCCTAAGCAACAGGGAAAAACGAAAATGTGATTCATCTCGATTCCGCATCAGGCATTACCTTGCGGCCGCAGAAAATAATCCTGCGGATCGATATCGAATGAACCGGTCTCGAAACCGCCAATAATCCAGCGTGCATTTCGCTTGCCGGCCTGATCCGAAAGGCTGGACAGATCAACAATCTTGTTACGTTGTAATGTCTGTCGCTCGGCATTTAGTATCACGAGTAGTTTAGGCCGCAGCCGTCGCGAAGCATGCTGTCCGATGACAATCGCAACCTCACCTGTATTCAATTCAACAAGACTGCCGGTTGGAAACATGCCGATTGCACGGACAAACTGTTCGACAACTTCTTTCTGAAATTTCGTTCCGGCCAGTCGATTCAACTCACGTACAGCATCGTAGGCACATTTCTGATCGGCATAAGGTCGTTGGGAGATCATCGCATCGTAGCAATCGATAAGCCCGGCAATGCGGCCATAGACCGGGATTTCATTACTGATGCCCTGCGGATAACCGCTGCCGTCGATGCGTTCATGGTGATAACGGATCATGTCGACGATCTCATCGCTGACACCGGGTACCTTATCGATGATCTTCAAGCCATATTCCACATGGGTGCGCATGATATCGAGCTCATCATCGGTCAGCGGACCGGCTTTCTGGCCGATGGACTCGGGGATCTGCGTGTTGCCGATATCGAGCAATAATGCGCCAATGGCCAGATTGGCGAGACGTCGCCCGGTCAGACCCATTTCATGACCCATGATCAGTGCCCAGATCGCGGTCGTTATCGTGTAACTGAAATGCCCCTGCTCGCGCTTGCGCAAGAAGCCGAGCCAGGCCATCGCATCGCGATTACGTTCGATGCTTGCGACCATTGGCGCAATCGTGCGATACAACAGGTCGATATCGATCGGACGACCCCTTTTAACCCGCTGCAACACCTCTTTCATCGCCGCACTGACCGCAACGTAGGCTTCCATGGCCTGCTGTGCTTCGGCACGGGTGAGCGTTACCGCACCACCCCCGCCTGTCGATTGGATGGAAGTCGCCGGAAAAAGGTAAGAAAACGTCGCAGCCCTCCCCCGCTTGACACCGGCACACGACGTCTAATCTGCGTCCGGGAAAATGGATCTTTGATCGAGCCCGAATCATTATGCGCCTTCAGGATATCTTTTTCCGATATCGCACTCTGCGACGCATCGACATAGACAAATTTACAGAATTTTCGCAGCAAGACGATTTCGTCTTCACTGGATATCCGAAAGCCGCGCTTGACGAACGGAGTGGTAAGCCAGGAACAATCGAGCTGGATGACGTACATCCCCTGCGAAATATTGGCCGTATCGATCTTGATGCGTTTTTGCAGCAACATGCTCCCCTGGGTCCCCGTGGTTTCGGGGTCTTTTCCATAATAATGATCACCGCGTGACGAAATGTGGTCGACATCACAGTTTGCACTGCAACAATGGCGGCGGTGCCCCGGAATGAGTGCCGGTTCCGCTCATGCCGGCAAGAATTGCCTGCGCAGATGGTGTTACGGGAGGAGCAGTCCAGTGTGAACCGAGCGCACTCGTCAGGTTACTTTACCGAGCACTTCCCTGAGAATGCGGGCTCGATTGGCCTCATTTTTTACTTCTGACAGCAATGCGTGCGCCTCTTCATCACGCCCGATTGCCAGGTAAATACTCATGACATGAGACAATGATGCCTCTCTCATATCCTGATCCTGAAGGGACCGCGCTATTACCAAAACAGAATCTATATCTTCTTCAATGTTCGTGACATCGTCTGTCATTGCAGCAGTCTTGAGGGCGGCGCATCTTTGCAATAAATCCATAAAGGCTTTGTTAACCGGATCGCTGGCTAATTTCTCGGTAGCTGCAACCCGCCGTCGATGAAGCCATACAGAGTAGGCAAATACCATAACAACAGGCACCAGAAAACCAAGAACTACATATACAAGTCCCATGCTCTCAAGTCATCCTGTAGCTGTATGCGGTGAAATCGATTGTTACCGGTAATTGTTTTCTGTTCATTGCATTGTTTGTAAGCTTATAGCATCACCAAGTCAACAGCTTATGAGCGGTCGGCCTCCAACCGGACACCCGTACCGCCAAGACCGCAATATCCATCAGGGTTCCTGACGAGGTATTGCTGGTGGTATTCCTCGGCATAATAAAACTCACCGGCGGGATCGATGTCTGTTGTGATTGCACCGCATCCGTTGGCGTTTAAAGCAGCCTGGTAGTTCACCATCGTTCGGTTAGCCGCAACACGCTGCCGGTCATCGGCGAAATAGATCCCTGACCGGTACTGCGTGCCGATATCATTACCCTGACGCATGCCTTGTGTCGGATCGTGCGATTCCCAGAACAATGCCAGCAGCGAATCGTAATCGATACGTTGCGGGTCGAACGCAACAAGTACTGCCTCAGTGTGCCCGGTCCGGCCCGAACAGACTTCTTCATAGGTTGGATTCGGCGTAGTACCTGCTGTGTATCCGACTGCCGTCGTGTAAACACCCGACCGCTGCCAAAACACGCGCTCGGCGCCCCAGAAGCAACCCAGTGCGAATACGGCACACTCGATAGTGTCGGGAAACGGTGGCCGTAACGGGTGTCCGAGAACAGTGTGCGCAGACGGCACGAACATCGGCTCGGTCCGGCCCGGCAACGCCGATGTGTGCGGCGGCAACGTGGAACTTTGGTGACGCTTTGACATCTCAATGACAACGGTAGCGCCATTCAGGCACAAGGGGAAGGTCGCCAGGCGTGACGGACTGCAATACGGACAGACAATGGCCCGGGTCCGATGCTAAAGTAAATAACGATGTGGCTGCCGACCCCTGGAGTCTGAAATACGCAACAGCATGAAATTTTTGCCTTCATCATTAGTGCCCGCTGTTATCGCCGTCATGATGATCATGACAACAGGCTCGTTCGCCGACGACGAAGTTCCCGTTATCGACAATGAACCGTCGGATTCACTTGATGAAACAAATACCGTCCAGGCATCGCTCGCCACCAGACGTGCCGCCGGGCGTGAACACCTGACGCAGCTCAACAATGAGCAACGCTACGATGAAGCTGCCGGCGCGGCGTTACAGATCCTGCGACTGACACAGGAAGAATACGGTCAGGACGCGCAGCAGGTCATCGACCCATTGATAGGCCTCGCCGAGGCCCAGCGCAATGATGCACAAACAACCGCAGCGGAACAAAATCTGTCCGCCGCCATCATGCTGATTGAGAGATATGCCGGGCCCTTGTCCGCCAACCTGATCGAGCCGCTGACAACACTCGGCGAAATCTATAACGAAGCGGGGTTATTCGAAAAGGCCACACAGTCATTCGACCGGGCACTGCGCCTGAATCACGTCAACCTGGGTTTCACTAACTTTGATCAATTCCCGATCATGGATGGCCTGACCAACAGTCACACGTCCCTGGACAATATTGACGAGGCAACCTTTTACCAGGAATCTCAGCTCGAGATTCAACAGCGCAGACTCGGCATTGACAACCCCGAGACAGCCCATGCTTACTACAAGCTGGCCCGCTGGTATAACCGTATCCACCGATATGAAGATGCAGTCCTGACATATCAGAAGGCCAACCGGGTCGTGAGCAGGGCCCTTGGCGACGACAGTCTCGAACGCGTCGAGGGCTTGCAGGGGCTGGCTTTGGTATACCAGCAGGTCGGCAACCGATCGGCGGCAAGAAGCACCCTGCGCAAGGCCTTGCAGTTGATCGAGGAGTCTCCCGATAACGATCCGCTGCGCCGCGCAGGGGTACTGGTGTCGCTCGGTGACAGCCTGACCCGTGAAGGAAAATTCAAAACGGCAAATGACCTGTACATCGCTGCCTGGCAGGCGCTGCCGGATGACGAGGTCGGCGCCGAACGCCGCGAGTTCTATTTCGACAAGCCGGTTCGCCTTGAGGGCAATCTGTTTCCAAAATATGCTCGCCGCGCACGTGGCAAACCACCCGAGGAACTTAGAACCGGATCGGTCCTGATCGATTTCACCATCGACACCCGGGGGCGTGTCACAAATCCAAGTATCATCGAGAGTAATCCACCGGAATTGATGGACCGATCATTCCTGACCATTTATCGACAATCGCTATACCGGCCGCGCTATGTCGACGGTGTTGCGGAAATCAGCGGTGCTCAGCTGGCCAGACACGAATTTTATTATGCCGGCGACACTACCGCGACTGAAGACAATTCCGATACGCTCACCAAACCGGAACGCAGTCAGGGAAAACTGAAATATCCGGGAGCTGACTGACCCGGCACAGGCTTACCGGGTGCAGACTGACGACAAGCGCAACGTGGCAACAAAGAGCAACAACAACCAGACGATGCGCGCAATGGTTCTGCGATGTGCAGGCGACCGACTGCACCTCGAATCACGCGATATTCCGCAACCCGGACCGCACGAAGTACTGGTAAAAGTCGTCGCCTGTGGCGTCTGTCGTACGGACCTGCATGTACAGGATAACGAGTTACCCGATATCGAGTATCCCATCGTCCCGGGACACCAGGTTGTCGGCGACATCGTCTCGGCAGGCCCCGAAGCCATCCTGTCGCCTGGCTCGCGCATCGGACTCGCCTGGCTCGCGCACACCTGCGGTGACTGCGAGTATTGTCGCTCGGGCCGCGAAAACCTTTGTGATGACGCACGGTTCAATGGCTATCACGTCGACGGCGGTTTTGCCGATTACATGCTTGCAGACTCACGCTTTAGCTTTCCGCTGGCCAAATCTCTGCCGGCAACCACGACAACGCCGCTACTGTGCGCCGGCCTCATCGGCTTTCGCAGCCTGCGCATGGCCGGCGATGCAAAGCACATTGGAATCTATGGTTTCGGTTCGGCCGCACATATCATCACGCAGGTTGCCGGCCATGAAGCACGCGAGATCTATGCATTTACACGACCCGGAGATAAGGCCGCACAGTCATTCGCACTGCGTGTCGGCGCGACCTGGGCCGGGAGTTCCGACCGCCCGGCGCCGAAAGAACTCGACGCAGCATTGATATTCGCACCGGACGGCAGCCTCGTACCCAAGGCACTGAAGGATGTGAAGAAGGGTGGCGTCGTCGTCTGTGGCGGTATCCACATGAGCGATATCCCGTCATTTCCTTATGCCTACCTGTGGGAAGAACGGCAGATCCGTTCCGTTGCCAACCTGACCCGCAAAGACGGCTCTGACTTCATGGCGCTGGCGGGTCACATGCCGATCCACCCCGAGATCACGACCTACCCGCTCGAGGCGGCGAACGATGCGCTCGATGACCTGCGCAACGGTGCGATAAACGGTACGGCGGTGTTGATTACGGGTAATTAGGCCACTGCCAAGCAGTATGTCGGCAGCGGTCAGGAGGGGATCACGTACAGCAGCGCCTGCAGTGCATTTAATCCTCAGTCACCAGGCATGAACATAGCTGATGGTGACGGTATCGTATTCACCGCCGGAATCCGTAACGATTCCGGTGCTGTAACTGGTGCGGATGGCATGGCGGCCCTTGATCGGGAAGACTGCGGTAACACCTATTCTCGAATTGCGTTGCAGGTCGCCACGCTCGACATTGTCAACGGTCGTGCGACCGCCGAAATAATAATTCAGGTCCAGAGATGCCCAGAATTCCGGCGTGATGTGCTTGATCAGGTGCACTTCGGTCGAAACAATCGGCTCCTGTTCCCGTTTCATACCCACAAAATCATCGTTGTCACCGAAAAACCATGCGCCGAAGTGAGCCTCGAACAATAAATCGGGACGTACGGGCCAGATCATGCCCATGGCGGGCTTGACGGCCCACCGGTTCGTACCCGCATTGAGGACCTTGTCCGAATCGTAGTCACCCGTCGGCGCCTGAACCAGAACACTGGCACCGATGATGGTTTTCGGATTTGCACGTAACGCCCTGAATCCGGCTGCATCCAGAGTCGGCGCTCCACGAAGATTGACCGAAAGCAAGATGCGCGTATCGGTCATGTCGGAGATGTCACGCCTGCGGTGCTCGTTTTCTACGATTCCCTCGGTCGTACTCCACATATACGGCTGGTTGACTTGAATGTTGGCCGTCCTGTCGAACAGGCTCAGCGTGTACTGATAGGAAACCTGCGCGTAGTTGATGTCCGATTCGACGCCAACGACCGGCAGTGTCGGGTCGCTGATGATATCGCCGGTCGAGTACTGGTATCCGAGGACGAGTACCTGGGTTCCTTTCGGTGCGGGCCAGTAAGCGCGCGGCACCAGTTCCTGCGCTTCGGTTCCCAAGGCCCAGGAACCGAGAACAGCGGCTAGCAGGATGACCCGGGTAAGCCTTATTGCAATCTTTCCGACCTCTTCACAGGTATTTTTCTCCGGTAATCACCTTGCTTTCCGGATTGCAGGTTTCATGCATGACTCACTGTACCGGATGGCGCAGGCAATTGCCTGTTCGGGCTTTGTCGCAATGATAATAGAAAATTGATTGACATTCGCCACAACTAATCCAGACACTGACTGCACGATCATGTGCCGATTGGCTATTACAGGCTACACTTGGATGCTGCCATGACCAACCTGCTGCTCTATATCGTCGCGGTGCTGCTCTGGGGATCGACCTGGATTACCATCGAGTTTCAGATCGACGTCGTCGCTCTCGAGGTGTCACTCGCGTACCGCTTCCTGATAGCGGCCGTGGTCGCATTCATCTGGTGCGCGCTCTCAGGCCGGCCGCTGCGCTTCGACTGGCGTGCGCACGGCTCCTTCGCATTGATGGGCGTATTTCTGTTCGGGCTGAATTACCTGGCCGCCTATGCGGCACAGATCTATATCACGTCTGCGCTGAATGCGATCATTTTCTCATCCATGGTCTGGATGAACATTATCAATGCGCGCATCTTTCTCGGCACACACATCGATCGCAGCACTTACTTCGGCGCCGGACTCGGCATCGTCGGCATCTTTATTATCTTTCGACCGGCGATACAGGATGTGTCGATGTCGGATCAGGTCTTCATCGGCGTATGCCTGTCACTGACCGGCGCATTGCTGGCGTCCTTCGGCAATATTATCGCGCAGACCATGCAGCACCGGGCTCTGCCGGTCATGTCTTCGACGGCGTGGGGTATGTTTTACGGTGCGTTACTGAATACCGGACTTGCCTTTCTGCAAGGCAAGCCGTTTGACTTCGATCCGTCACCGGCTTACATCGCATCCCTGCTGTACCTGGCCGTGTTCGGCTCGGTTGTCGCGTTCGGTTGCTACCTGACCCTGCTCGGCCGCATCGGTGCCGACCGGGCCGGATATTCGATGGTCATGATCCCGATCGTCGCGCTGATCCTGTCGGCGATGTTCGAAGGCCTCGTGCTTGAATCGCACATCCTCATCGGTGTCACGCTTGCCCTCGCCGGTAACGTTGCGATCCTGACGACAGAGAGACTGAAACACCGCGCGATCGGGAAAACCAATTAACCGGGATCATACCCACTGCTGTCCTACTAACATCAGCGGCTCACCTGATGAACAATTGTGGGAGCGGCTTTAGCCGCGATGAGTACGCCAACCCAGAATAATCGCGGCTAAAGCCGCTCCCACAAAAGCCGGGCAGCAATGGGTGGAACAGAGATTTTCAATCCTCTCGCGCTTCAAGCGCAGCCTTCCGTGCTGCCTCGAATTCATCGCCGGCATTCCAGACCGGCATGGCATCAGCGTTGGCGACGATCAGTCCGACCCAGAAGGCGAGACGCGCGTCCTCGACGGCGCCGTCGAGATTCCAGCTGTCGTCATACTCGTCGCTGGGCTGGTGATAACGCACGGCTTCATATTCCTCGATCTGTTCCCTGCCCCAGCCCGCCGGTCGGCCGATGAAGTCCATGCCCTCGTCGAAATAGGTAGCCGGTACGCCGATCTTCGCGAAGCTGATCTGATCCGAACGATAGTAGTAACCGCGGTCCGGAAACTGGTCCGGTTTGACGACCCGGCCCTGCCGCTCGGCCACGAGGTCGGCGATCTCGTCTAAGTTTGACTTGCCGTAACCGATGAAGGTGATGTCACGTGTCCTGCCCCATATATTGCCGCCGTCAAAGTTCATGTTTGCAGCGATTCGACCTGCCGGAAACGTCGGATGCTCGGCATAAAACTGCGACCCGAGCAGGCCCTGCTCCTCCGCAGCCACAAACAGCATCAGCATCGTGCGACGGGGCGCTGTCGGCATCGATGCATAAGCATCGGCCAGCGCCATGACGATACCCATGCCCATGCCGTTGTCCTCCGCACCGTTATAGATGCGATCGCCGGTCTCGTCGGGTTTGCCTATTCCCAGGTGGTCATGATGCGCCGTCAGGATCACCGCTTCCCCGGCAAGCTCCGGATCGCTGCCCGGCAGGATACCGAGTACGTTGGCGGTCACCTTGCTGCTGATCGTGTTATTCATTGACAACGAGGTCTTCACGCCAAGCGGCACTGGCTCGAACGCGGGACTGCGAGCCGATTCGATCAGCGCCGCCAGGTTCTTACCGGCCATCGCGACCAGTTCGCCGGCCGCCTGTTCGGTCATCCATGCCTCCACCTGGCTGCGCGGCTCGTCACTGGCCGGCAGTTCGAACTGCTCACCGGTCCAGCCCGTCTCCACGACCTGCCACGGGTAACCCGCCGACGACGTCGTGTGAATGATGATCGCACCGGCGGCGCCCTGCAGCGCCGCGCTCTCGTATTTATAAACCCACCGCCCGTAATAAAGACGCCGCTCCCCCGCGAACAACTCCGGATCCCATTCCGGATCGTTGTTCAGCATCAACAACACTTTGCCGGACAGGTCCTGACCCTTGAAATCATCCCAGTCGTATTCAGGCGCCTGGATGCCGTAACCGACGAATACGACCTCCGCGTCCTCGATGACTGCGGAGTTCGCCTGCACACCGCTCACAGCGACATATTCCTGACGATGCGCAAAGTCACGGCTCTGATCATCGACGGAAAATGTCCAGACCGCAGGCGATGCCGCATCGATGCCGACGATATCGAACGGCTGTAACCAGGTGCCGTCGACTCCTCCGGGCGCATAGCCTGCCGCTGCCAGTTGTTCGATCAGGTAGGCCTGCGTCAGTCGGTCGCCCCTGGTCGCCGGCCCGCGGCCTTCGAATTCATCGGCACCCAGCACCTTGACGTGCGCGACGATTTTGTCCGCCGTGATCGTCACCACGGCGCGCTCTCCCACTTCGGTGAACGGGTTATCGGCAGAATCGGTCGCTGCAGATTTCTGCTCGGGCGAGCAGCCGGTAACGAAGCATATTAAAAACCCGAACAGGCATACCCGGGTCAATTGATGTAACGGCAAACACACTGATGGCATGACAAATTTATCTCCGCATATAAAAGAAACCGGGGTCGAACCTGTATTTTCGATTACTAAACCTCGGTTCGACCCCTATAATTGCGCTCTCCGAGCATACTATGGTTATTAAATGATTGACATCTGGCAGTCGTCACCAGTCAGTATTTTTCCTTAGTATTCAGTATGTTGTGGCAATTATTGTGCGTACTCGTCCTTGCCCTCGAGGATCAGGGCGTGAATGTCACGGGCGCGACCGCCGAGTTGCTCGATGAGTTGCCCGGTAATATCGGCCGTTGCGGCTCGCCATGCATCGCGCTGTTCCGCGCTGAGCGTGTGCACGATGATGCCGAGCGACGGATCCGTCAGATCGGCCAGATCTTGCGCGCGTGACAGACGCCGCGATTCGCTGATCGGTGGAAAACTGTCGGTCAGAACGCTCCGGTCATCGGCCGGCAACGTATCCCACCATTGCTTGTCGGCCACGATGACGGAAACGCCGAATGCGTGACGGGTCTGCGTTAAGTGCGGTGCTTCGTCGGCAATCCCGGTACGTGCATACAGGCTGACGGAATTCTCGCCCGCCTCGATCAGACCGGTCTGCAGACTCGAGACGATGTCACCGAAGCCGAGCGGAATCACATCGGCGCCGATCGCTTCGGCGAACAGACGTGCGTTGAGACTGCTCGACACACGAAACCGCTTGCCGCGTGCATCGGCCGGTACCAGGATCGGCGTGGTCGCATAGACCGATTGAAAACCGATCTCGTACCATGTGACGAGATGCAGATTGTGTTCGGCAAGCAATTCACGATACACATCTGTCAGGTAAGTATCGTAGACATAATCTGCCTGTTCTGCGTCATCGAACAGGAACGGTGCATACAACAACGACAGTTCGGGCACAACGGTCGACATAACCTGTGCCGACAGGTTCGCGAACTGGATCCGCCCGCGACGCAAGCCGGACAAAAGCTGCTCTTCCGAACCAAGCTGACCATAGATCAGCGGACGCAACTCGAGCCGGCCGCCCGCCGCAGCCTCTGCCTCTTGTTTGAAGTGCAGCCAGACGGTCTCACCCGGCGTATCGGGCACCGTCGTACCACCGAGGTTAACGATCGTGACATCGCCCTCTGACTCACAGCCCGTCAATGCGGCCAGGGCAATGAGGCTCATGACGTACAGCCAGGCTGTCGTGATTGATTTTCTGGTGATATTCATGGCCGGGCCAGTATAGTGCAATGCAAGGGGAACCAATGCCGAACCTTGGAATCAAACGAGCGATGAAAGCAACGATCATCTCCCAGCGTGGGCATTGTGCCAGCAGCCGATCGATTACCCGCCCCGGTCTGTGCAATGCAGCCTGGCTGTTATCCGCGCTCACCCTGATTTTTTCGATTGGCGGCGCGCAGGCGCAATTACCCGACTACGATAGTCTCGATGAAATCCTGGCGAGAAACGTGCGCAATGGTTTCGTCGACTACGACGGGATCGCAGCAGAACCGCGTCTCGCCGAATTCATAGAGCAAATCGGCGCGGTCCGATCGACCGACCTGATCTCGCCCAGTGCCGAACTGGCTTTCTATATCAATGCGTACAACGTGCTGGCAATACAGGGCATTCTCGATGGCCAGTCACCATCCGGCTGGTGGGGCCGGCGAAAATTTTTCAAACGACAGAAGTTCAACGTGCTCGGCGAGGCGATCAGCCTGGAGACACTCGAACACGACTTCATCATCCCGCTCGGTGAGCAGCGCATCCATTTCGCTATCGTCTGTGCCTCGATGTCATGCCCACGCCTGTCGAGCCGGGCATATCGCCCGGAAATCCTCGACATGCAGTTGCATGAAGCGGCACGGCAGTTCATTAACGATCCGGCCAGAAATCGTTTCGATGCCGAGCGCCGAATAGCATTTCTGTCGAAGATATTCGACTGGTATAGCGATGATTTCATCGCAGCCGGCGGGTCGTTGCAACGCTATCTGGCGCGCTTTACTGCCGATGCGGCAGCACAGGACACGCTTCGCCAGGATGGATTTGAGCTCCGCTTCGTCGACTACGACTGGAGCCTGAACGGCCGCTATAGCGGCCGGGACTGATCCCAACAGATGGAGACCCACCTGTCATGCTGATTCGACAAAAACCGCACATCAAGCCATCGGAGATCACATCGGAAAACCGCTACCTGAATCGCCGGGGCTTCATCCGCTCGGCCACACTGGCCGGCTCCAGCCTGTTGTTCGCTACCGGATGCGCCGGTGCCGATGACAGCGGTTCCAAAGTCGCGGCCCGGCCGCCGGACAACTCCGATCTCGTACCTAACTCATTCGAAGACGTCACCAGCTATAACAACTTCTACGAATTCGGACTCGACAAGAAAGATCCAGCCAGGTACGCCGGAAAGTTCAAATCCAGACCATGGAGTGTCACGATTGACGGCGAAGCCGAGATCACCGGCACCTTCGATTTCGCGGACATCATCGGCCCGCACACGATCGAGGAAAGGCTTTATCGGTTTCGTTGTGTCGAGGCCTGGTCGATGGTCGTACCGTGGAACGGTATTCCGCTTGCCGACCTGTTGAAACGATTCAAGCCAACGTCGAAAGCGAAGTATGTTGCATTCGAAACCGTCTACCGACCGGCGGAGATGCCGGGGCAGAGCGCCCGGGTGCTCGATTTTCCGTATATCGAAGGGCTGACGATCGCCGAAGCCATGCACCCGCTGACACTGATGGCAACCGGCCTGTACGGCGTCGACCTGCCGAACCAGAATGGTGCGCCTCTGCGCCTGATCGTGCCGTGGAAATACGGTTTCAAGAGCATCAAATCGATCGTTCGCATCAGCTTCACCGAAAAACAGCCACCCACCTCGTGGTCTGAAGCGGCGCCATCCGAGTACGGTTTTTACGCAAACGTAAACCCTGATGTCGATCACCCGCGATGGAGCCAGGCGCGCGAGCGTCGCATCGGTTCGGGACTGTTCGCCGAGAAGCATCCGACATTGATGTTCAACGGTTACGCGGATGAAGTCGCCGGCCTGTACACGGGCCTCGATCTGAGCCGATATTTCTGACCACCCGATGATTTCATTGCGTACCGCTGAGCGCTACGGCAAGCCGGTGGTCTTCACGGCCTGCTGCATCCCGTTGGTCTGGCTGGCGCTCCAGGCGTTCGAAGTCGGCACGCTGCGGCTCGGGCCAAATCCCATCGAAGACATTCAGGATGCGTTGGGCATCTGGGGTCTGCGCATGCTCTGTGCAACGCTTGCGATTACTCCGCTGACCTGGGTCATCGGTCCGCTGCCAGTCCGGTTTCGGCGCATGACCGGGCTGTTTGCATTCACTTATTGCGGGCTACATTTTTTGAATTACCTTGTCCTGGATCAAAGCTTCGATCCCGGTGCGATCATCGAAGACATTACCAAACGTCCGTTCATCACGATCGGATTATTCGGCCTCCTGTCGATGGCACTGCTCGCAATCACATCGACGCATAACTGGCGCCGAAAACTTGGCAGGAACTGGATCCGGTTGCACCGGCTCGTCTACCTGACCGGGATTGCAGCCTGCTGGCATTTCTACTGGCAGGTCAAGAAAGACCTGACGGAACCTTTGATCTACTGCTCGATCGTCGCCGTGCTGCTCGGCGCGCGCATTGTCCGAGCCTACCATCGCAAGCGGCCGGTCAGTCCGGCTCTCGGAAATTCACGGTAATTACTGACTGAATATTCGTCACCGCATGATAGGATTGTGACCGGCTAATTAATATCCGGGATCAGACACCATGAATAAGTTTCCGCTGATTTTTACTCTTGTCCTGCTCACCGTCAGCTTCACTGCCTGCTCTTCAGAGCAAACCGGTGAAACCATTGCCGCGGCCGATCTCGATGCGCTGATGACAGCAGGTAATGCGCCGTTGATCCTCGATGTCAGGTCGAAAAAAGAGTATGACAGCGGGCACATCCCCGGTGCCGTCAATATTCCGCATACCGAACTCGAGGCACGGATCGCCGAACTGGATGGCCGCAAGAATGACATGATCGTGTTGCACTGTCGGTCCGGACGCCGCGTAGTACCCGCCGAAGAGACCCTGCAGCGTCTAGGTTTCACAAAAACCGTCGAACTCGAGGGAAACATGCTCGGCTGGGAAGAAGGCGGCTATCCGGTCGAATAGCCGATGATTATTATTTTGACGGATCAGACAACGCCACGGACATCTGAACCGGGGATGCTTGCAAGGAAAGCGCAATGAATACCGATGAATACCTGGAGCTAATGCGGTTTCCCGCGGAGTGGAAGGAATGGGGCCTGGTTCCGGACAATGACTTCATCAGGAACCATATTCTCTCGCTGAAACCTCACGAGGAACACACGCCCGAGCACTATCGCCACGAAGCATTTCACTATTGGCTGGCTCGGATGCCGGCAACCGAAGTGCTTGAAAAACTGACGAACCTGACTTTCGCAGATCCCGATCCGAAGCTGGCCAGGTCGATTCGCGCCGAGATCCTGAAGCAGCCGAATTGCAGCGATGCGCTGCGCGAGCTGATCACGGAAAGTCAGTAATCCGCTACAAGTTATAACCCTGCTCATCGTGCAATACGATATCGAGACCTTCGGTCTCCTCGTCTGCAGAGACGCGCAAACCTGTTAATGCATCGATAAACTTCAGGATGACGAATGTCGCAAAACCGCACCAGGCGATTGTTGCGATGGCGCCGATAGCCTGCACACCGAACTGACTGCCGATTGTCGCACCGTCGGGCAAGCCGAGACCGCTAAAGATGCCGAGATTCGGCGCGGCAAATACGGCGGTCAACAGAATCCCGAGGCATCCGCCGACGCCGTGCACCGGAAACACATCGAGCGAATCGTCAATCTTTAACCGCCGCTTGATCACGTGCGTCGCAGAGAAGCAAATGAGTCCACCGAGGAGGCCGAGGACAAGCGCACCGCCCGGACCAACGAAACCCGAGGCCGGCGTGATCGTGCCGAGCCCGGCGACCATCCCGGTGACGATACCCAATACGCTGGGTTTACCGAAGCGGACCCATTCACTACCCATCCAGGCCAGCGAACCGGCTGCCGCGCCGATATGCGTCGCCAGCATCGCCATACCGGCCGCACCGTCCGCCGCGATAGCGCTGCCGGCGTTGAAACCGAACCAGCCGACCCACAACATGCCGGCGCCCATGACGGTCATGGGCAGGTTATGCGGCGGCATCGGCGTACGCGGAAAGCCCTTGCGATTACCCATGACGAGCACCGCGACGAGCGCCGCGACGCCGGCGTTGATATGCACGACCGCACCGCCGGCAAAGTCCATGAAATCGAGCTCGGCCAGCCAGCCGCCACCCCAGACCCAGTGCGCAACCGGTATGTAAACGAGCAGCAGCCAGAGCATTGCGAAAAGGAACATCGAACTGAAACGCATGCGCTCGGCAAAGCCACCGACGATCAGTGCCGGCGTAATGATCGCGAAGGTCATCTGGAACATGATGAAAACCGTTTCCGGGATCGTTCCTTCGACCGAATCAGGGCCGATGCCGGCCAGGAAACTCTTGCCCAGACCACCGATGAATGCCTGCACAGCGCCACCGTCAGTCGCAAATAAACTATAGCCGCAGATCATCCAGATAATCGATGCCATGCAGGCGATCGAGAAACATTGCATGAGCACCGACAGAACGTTGCGTGACCGTACCAGACCGGAATAAAACAATGCGAGCCCCGGCAGAGTCATAAACAACACGAGCGCCGTCGATGTCAGCATCCAGGCCGTATCACCCGTATCGATCTCGGCCGCACCGGCCACCGCCGGCAGGATCAGAGTAACGATCAGCAGAAGGACTGACAAAATTGGAACGCCCATCACACCACCTCTGTATGTTGTTTCCAAGCTTCGTGCCGGATCAGCGCTAGCCGTGACGGGTTTTTCTATAGCGCTTCGTCGCCGGTCTCACCCGTGCGAATCCGGATTGACTGTTCGAGATTCGTAACGAAAATCTTGCCGTCGCCGACCTTGCCGGTCTTGGCAGCCGTTATGATTGCCTCGATGACCCGCTCGACGCGTTCGTCGTCAACAGCAACCTCGATCTTGGATTTTGGTAAAAAATCCACGACGTATTCGGCACCCCGGTAGAGTTCTGTATGCCCCCGCTGCCGGCCGAAGCCCTTGACCTCGATGACGGTCATGCCGTGTACGCCTTCCTCGTTCAGCGCATTGCGCACATCGTCCAGGCGAAACGGCTTGATGATCGCCGTAATGAGTTTCATGTCAACGCTCTCCCTTGGTCACAGTCATTTTGCAGCAATCGCTACAGGCTCGGGAAACAGAGTGCCCCAGAACGAACCATTTTACATGAGGGAACCGGGTTGTGACCCGCGGCGCAAAAAATATCTCAGCTGTCACGGTCCTGGCGGCGGTACCAGCGCAGTAAATCCGCCGCGGTCCGGAGCGCCTCCGGACCGGCGAACTCGTGCGCGGCCGTTGCAACCGGAACCTTCGGGTATGCGTTGCGACCGGCATACTGTGCAAACTTCAGGAATCGGAATGCGTTGAACCAACGCCCCACGCGGCGCCTGAAACTTGCTTCCGACGCGACGTTGGCACGTATCTCGTCAAGTCGCCGGGAAAATTGCTGGTCATCGAGAAACTGCCGGAGCGCAGCCGGCAAGCCGGCCACGAGAGTCGGCAGCGTTGTTGGCGTCGCCTCCGCAAGCACTGCGCAGAACCGCGCGAGATCCCGGAATGTCTGCGGCGCAAAGGTCTCGAGCCCGACACCGGTCTCGAGTGCACGCCGCAGAGTCGGGCCGGTCCCGAACGGCACGCGTGCCGATTCACGGACCCCGGGATAAACCGTCGTATCGTTCAACGCTCGATAACCCCCTGCGGCGATCAGTTTCTGTGCAAAATAGAAATCCTCACCGCCCTGGCGCAAATTCATGCCACCCTGCGCCACATAGGCCGCCACCGAACAGGCCAGCGCCGAACCGACCGTATGAAATGCATACGGGAACCCGGCACGCCGTTGGCCGGCGACGTAATACCGAAGGTGCAGTTCGTAGTCGATCATCGCCCGGTGCAGCGGATTATCCGCATCGAACAATCCCGGATGCTCGAAATAAATTGAAACACCGGGACACCCGGGATGCTCGCCAAATTCCTGATGCAGCCGCGTCAGGTAGTTCGGTGCAACGCTGCAATCGGTATCCAGACACGCGATAACACCATTGCGGTCGCTCGCCGTCACGATACGCGCAACTGCTTCATCCATACCGATCTTGCGCGCCAGGCCGACACCAGCCTGTGAGTCCGGCAACGCATTGTGTTCGATCGCATAGCCGCGCAGCCAGTCCGGCATCCCGCCGGACGCATGCTCACGGACGCAGCACGCCGCCGCTTCGTTGTGAGCCAATGTGTCTGCAGCTGCGCTTGCCGGAGCGTTGACGACGACGAGCACTTCGACATCGCAGTCGGGCGCGTCGCAGGCCGATAGAGATTCGAGTACGAGGCCGATGTCCGGTTCATCGAAACACGGTATGACGACCACGAGGCCAAGAGCCGGCGACGGTTCCACAGCGACGTCAAACGGGTAGAATTGACGCCTTTGGAGATACCGCTCGACCGCCGACCGACGCTTGGTAATCGACGCGTTCGAGTCCACTACCGTCACGAGGAACTACCATTGGCTAAAAAATCCATCGATGTGCTTGTTAACACATCACCGGCCTGGGTCAAAGCCGTCTGCCGGGATTTCGATGCCTTCCTGCTCGATCATGCGAACTGCGAGCGCAAGGCTTCGGCCATGGCCATGAGCTTCATCGTCAAATACCCGGACCGACCCTATCTGATCCCGGCCATGATCGACCTCGCCCTTGAAGAGACCGAGCATTTCAGAGACGTCTACGGGATCTGCGCCAAGCGCGGATTGACGCTGCGCAAGGACGAGCCGGACCCGTATGTCAAACGACTGCTCGATGCGGCGCGTCACGGGCGCGACGAGCGACTGATCGATCGCATGCTGATCGCCTCGGTCATCGAATGCCGCGGCGCCGAGCGCTTCGGCCTGTTGGCCCGCGAACTCGAGGACGAGACGATGCGCGCATTTTATTCACGCCTGTGGAAAGCCGAGCTCAAGCACGGGCACCTGTTCGTGCACCTGTTGCTCAAGGAATTCGACGAACGACTCGTCTACCCGCGCCTGCACGAATTGCTCGAACTCGAAGCCGGGATCGTGGCAGAGCTCGAGTTCCGGCCAGCGCTACACTGATCGGTAAACGCGGTAACCGCGTCGCGATCAGTGTGTCGCCGCCGTCATCATCGGTCACTGCCAACGTGACAGCTTGTGCACTCTCTCTCTACAGGCGGCGTGGCACAGGCTTCGTTCGACTGTAGCGACTCGACGCCGTTCGTAACCGACGTCACGACATAACAGTACAGTTGACCGCCGGTCAGGCCGCCATCGGCATAAACCGCGAAGCCGCTCTGGTGACCACCGGCGATCAAGGCATACGGACCGCCCTGACTGGTGCTGCGATACACGTTGTATTCATCGGCCCCGCTCACCGGCGCCCAGGTCACGTTGATCTTGCCGGTCTTCGCGCGAGCGGCCAGGTTGAAGATCGTCTGCTCCGGTTCCGTAGCCTCGTTAACCGTCACAACCAGCGTATCGCTGCCGACTCCGCCGTCATCGTCCGTCACCGTCACCGTGACGGTATAGATACCGTCATCGGCATAGACATGACTCAGCGCGAAGGTCTTATCGGGATTCAGCACAAGCTGTGCACCGGTACCGTCACCGTAATCGACCTCACCCGTCCAGGTGTCCTCGACACCCGGGTCAGTGAACGAACCGGCGCCGGTGAACGTATCACCCTCGTCGATCGTGGCGTCCGGCCCGGCATCGACGGTCGGCGCTACGTTGTTCACCGTCACCGTCGTGGCGTCGGTGTCTGTCAACAGGCCGTCACTGACCTCCAGACCAATCGTGAACGTGCCGTCATCGATGCCGTCGAAGCTCGGATTGACGCCGGTCGCATCGTCGTACTGACCGTCGTTATCCAGGTCCCATGCATACGTCAGCGCAGTGCCGTTCGGGTCACTGGAGCCGGAACCGTCGAGTACCGCGCTCGAGCCCTCATTGATCGAGTACGGGCCGTTTGCATCAGCGACCGGCGGCAGGTTACTCGGCCCCTCTACCGTGACGACCAGGCTGTCACTACCGACACCACCGTCATCGTCGGTGACGACGACCGTGACCGTGAACTGCCCCTGACCGGCGTAAGTATGGCCAAGGCTGAAGGTCTTGTCAGAATTCAGCACCAGTGGCTGAACTCCGGAGCCGTCGCCATAGTCGACCGTCGCCGTCCAGGTATCGCTGCCCGGATCCGTGAACGAACCGGCACCGGCGAACGGATCGCCTTCGCCAATCGTGTCATCCGGCCCGACATCGACCAGCGGCGGCACATTGTTGACCGTGACGATAGCCGAATCGATGCCGACCCCGCCGTCATCGTCGACCACCGTCACGGTAACCGTGTAGATACCGTCATCGGCATAACCATGACTCAGTGCGAAGCTCTTGTCCGGGTTCAGCGCCAGCGGCTGCGGTCCGGAGCCGTCGCCGTAGTCGACCGTTGCGGTCCAGGTATCTTCGCTGCCCGGGTCGCTGAACGAACCGGCGCTCGTGAACGTCCCGCCTTCGTTGATGAGCTTATCCGGACCGGCATCGACGACCGGATTGACGTTATTGACGGTGACCGTCGCCGTCGTCGTATCGTCCAGCAGGCCGTCCGTGACGCGCAGGCCGATCGTATAAATGCCGTCGTCGGCACCGATGTAACCCGGGTTCGGCCCGAGCGCGTCGTCGTACTGCCCGTCGTTGTCCAGATCCCACTCGTAAGTCAGCGGGTCGCCGTTCGGATCGGTCGAACCGGTGCCGTCGAGCACGATATTCGAACCTTCATTGACGACATACGGGCCGTTTGCATCCGCGCTCGGTCCGAGGTTCTCGACGACCGTGACCGTGCCGAAGTCGACATCCGACAGCGGCACGTTGTCAACATTCAGGACGCCATTATCCCAGACGCGCAGGCCGATGTTATAGACGCCGACCTGGTCGAATACCGGATCCGGCGTCGCCCCCGTTGTACCGTCGTAGTCGAACGGGAAGCCGTCCAGATCCCACTCGTACAAGGTGATGAAGTCGGTCGGGTCAATGTCGAACGAACCGGTGCCATCGAGGCTACACGCCAGCCCGGCTGTACACGTGTACGGCCCGCCGACGACCGCAACCGGCGGATGCGGCGGAATGGCGATGATGATCTCCACGGTGTCCGTATCGGTCAGCGCCGGCACGTTATTGTCCGTGACACGCAGTGCCGCCGTGATGGTCTGCGGCAATGTGTTTTCCGGATAATCGGCCAGTGCATAGGTGTGCGTGGCCAACGGTTGATCGCTGCTGGAATCGAAGATACCGTCACCGTCGAAGTCCCATTCATATTTCACGAGCGAGCGGAACGGATCGAGATGGAACGAACCGGAACCGTCGAACTCGAGCGGGATGTCGACACCCCAGACCCGGTCGCGGCCGGCAACCGCCACCGGCGGCTGCACGAACAGCGTGCGGCTCAGGATGATGACACCCCAGGCGCTGCGCAACTGATCCCTGATATTTGCCGTGCCCGGGAACCTGCCGGTCGGCAGCTGATCGTCGATCAGCGTACGTGCGAGGCCGAGCGTGTCGTCACGGAACCAGTCCATGCCGTTGTAGAATTCGACAACCGGCTCGGGCTTGGCAAGACGCATCGACTTGGTCATCGCGTAGTACGGATAGTACGGCCGGTTACCCGGATTGATAATGTAGTTGCTGGTCCATGTATCGGCAATCCAGTTCTCGGCCGTGATCCAGCGCGAGTCGTCTGTCGTCTGATCGCCGAACGACATCTGCACGAGGCCCGATGGCGTGCCGGCAGTCGACAGACCCGGACTGGAATAGCCCCAGCCGGTTCCGCTATACGAATAATCCATCCAGAACTGGTTACGCTCCTTGACCCATTCGGGTACCGGGATGCCGAAAACGTCCTGCGAGGCCAGGATGCCAATTGCACCCCACTGGGCCGCGGACTGGTCGATTGAATTGTTCCAGCTATAGCGCCAGCCACCGCCGACGCCTTGTTCCGTTTGGCCCCAGGCGAACTGGTCGGACATGTCGGTCAGAATGTAGAAATAACTGCGGCGCTTGATACCGTCGACGCCGGTTACCGTGCGCGCCAGCGGCGTGCCGCTGCTGGCGATCGCATCCATGACCTGGCCGCCCTGGTAGATCGGCTGACCGCCGCTGCTGTTCACCCCGGTCTGGACGCCGATGCCGTTACCGTTCGTATCAGGCTCGCCGTAGGTCTGCACGCCGATCGCGACGGTGCCCAGATCGCGGAACAACTGCCGCAGGCCGCGCATGACGGTCTCTGCATACGGGTCGTCGGCGTGACTGACGGTCTCGAGGTGACCGTTGATCTCGAAGGCCTGGATCGACGACGACGTCGCACTGGCACGTGCGTTGCTGGTCCAGTAACCGTTCGGGTAGCCGTCCAGCGTGTTCCTGGTCTGCTCGGTATGCAGGTACCACAGGCCCTCATCGATCGCGACGTTGATCTCGGTCGTCAGGTTCTGCGGCTTGACGACCACAAGGTAATCATCCGACCCGGTGTTGCCGGCCGCGTCGGTCACGGTCAGCGTAGCCGTGAACGGCGTGCCGGACGGTGCGCTCGGGTAGGTATGCGTGATGCCCAGATCGTACGGATCGGTCACGTTCATGACGGCCGACTGCGTGCCGTCGCCGAAGTCCCACTGATAAGTGGCCGGGTCCGCATCGCGAACGATGCCCTTCAGGTGGATCGCCTTGCCGTTGTAGGTCTCGTGCGGCACGAGCGGGTCGAACGCGACCCACGGCACCGTGATGACGTCCGGCGGCAGGCTCAACGCGACGTTGACATCGACCTGCGTCGAGGAAGTCTGCCCGGCGCCGTCTTCGACGGTCAGCGTTACCGTATACGGACCGAGGCTCTCGACCGAAACATCATCGAGCCCGCCTCACGCAAGTAATAATCAGCGCTGGTTGCAGTCGGATCGATGCGCCATTCGTACCAGTTGTCCCGGGCATAACTGAAGTTGTTAACAGCACCGCGAGAGCTGCCGAGTTCATAGATCTGCAGCGAGCCGTTGTTGAAGTAAATCGCGTGCGGCATCTGCGTGTAGCTGTTGTTCGTAGTCGTATTCTTGACGCCGACCATGATTCTCGACGTGCCCGACGACTGCCGGAACTTGCCGCGGAACGAGTTGCGCTCGCGCCCGAAGTTTTCGTTGCTCTTCAGATACCGCGATCCCCAGCCACCGACGCCGGTTACGCTGGCGATGCCGCCGGACTGGGTGGCACCTGCAGCCTCCCATACCGTGCTGTCCAGCGCGGCCCCGTTAAAGTCCTCGGTTAACAGCGGGCCGGCCGGGCCTGCGGTCGATGTGAATACATTGAACGGTCGCATGCCGACGGCATCGATGTCGTTGGTGAAGTTGCCGTCGCCGTCGCGGTCGACGCCGTCATCAAAATCCCAGCGATATTCGACGATGCCGAAATCATCCGTGGCAGGCCCGGCATCAAAATACACCGGCGGTCCGCCGGCGGCGCCGGCGCTCGGTGCAACCATCGCTGCGACCGGCGGGTCGCCGTCCTCGATCGTGATCGTCGTGGACTCGCTGTCTGCCTGCAGCGCATGGCCGCGAATCGCGACCACGATATCGGGACCATTTGCGCCGTCCACATCACCGACTGCAAAACCATAGGCATCGTCTGTAGCAGCCGGCAACCGTGTCGCCGTCTCATCGTTGAAGGCGGCCTTGGCAACCGGTACAAGCGCCCAGGGCGGAAAGACCAGCGTGAAGGTCAACACATAGAAGAGAATCTGTGTCGTGAGACTCCGTCGGCGAGGCTCATGATCGATCGACAACTTGCTTCCGGATGTGTGCGTCTTGGACATTAGCAAAGCTCCAGCGGTATTCAGCTTTCCTGGCTCATCAGCAGGTTTGCGAGTTCGTGAACGGCAGAGGAATCAATGTCGCCCGGCAATTCCTCCGGGCGATTCATATACAGATCGAGAAAGGCGTCACCACCGACCCACCCGGTTCCGGGCAAATAGACGCGACGCGCATCCAGATCGACGATTGATTTGTTTGGATCGGGAATAGATTCCAGGTCGTCATCGGCTGACGATTGAGGATCGGCTGCCGGACTCGGCGCGTCGACAACGGACATCTCCGGCGGCGCTTGCATGGCCGGATCATCGACCTGCCTGATGTCTGACCCCGGTTCAGGTTCCTGTCCACAACCTGCCAGCAATGCAACCGAGCCAATAAATACAGCCGCGATCAGGTGTCACGACAAGTGCTGCGATGCTGTTTCTTTACCGACGGACTTCAACCCGGCTTCTCCCCAAGATTGCCCCGTGCCCGGATCAAGAATCGAAAGAGATCACCAGGATGAGATCCCATCGGTCTGCCCGTGCCGGGCCATTTGTTATTCTGGGCTCGACCACGGGCCGCAGGCTCGTAATCGATAGCCTTAAAGTTTACGCTTACTTCGCACGCTGAACGAATAGGCCGACAGACGATCTGTAAGCCTGACATTTTCGACACGTAATCTGTCGAGTTCCTCCGCTTCCGCCGCTGCAGCGGTCTCGCGAGCCGCAACCTCGGCTTCGATCTCGCCGACCCGCGCCTCACGATCACTGAGGCTCGCGGTCAACGACTCAAGTTTGGCGAGAGCCTTATCACGTTCACGCTCGACCTCCGTCACGCGCAGAATGGCCGGCTTATCAGGAACGAGATAGGTTTTCTTGGTCCATCCCGTACGACCATCCGGTAACGTGACTCGAGCGTGATAGAGATTTTCTTCCAGAATATCGACGCGGTCACCGCTGTTGAGTTTAGTGAATGACCTGTCGCTCGTGTCGGGTAGCGCATGCACACCGAGCTGCAGGCGATCGGTAACGTAAGCCGTCTCCGCCTGCACACCGCCGAAAATAACAACCAGTGCGCACACACACATGACACGGCAAATCAGCTTATCAATCACTGCTCGTAAACCCATCTCAATAAAGCGCTTTGCGCCTCTTCTCCCGGCCCCCGGTGTGCATCGACGCCATTGTGAATAGCGACGACGACATACTCGTTATCGGACTGACTGCGAACATAACCCACCATCGAAAATACATCATCCAGCCGTCCGGTCTTCAGATGTATGCGCCCGGCCAGTTTTTTCTCACGAAATCTGCGCCGCATCGTGCCGTCCATGCCGGCCAGCGCCAATGACGAAACAAATTCGGCACGATAAATACTCTGATCGGCAACCAGTAACAACTGCGCCATGCTCTGCGCTGAAATTCGGGCATCTCGCGACAGCCCGGCGCCATTGTCGATGTGCAGACCCGGAAAATCCAGCCCATGCTCGCTGAGTGTCTGCACGGCCGCACGGCGACCCTTGCTGACGGTTGCCGGTGCGCCGAAGCGCTCGACGCCGACGGTCAGCAACAGGTGGCGAGCCATGACGTTATTGCTCCACTTATTGATCGAGCGAATGACATCCGACAACGGCAACGATTCCATGACATGAAACGGTTCGAGACCATCGGGCACTTCGGCGACTCGCATCGTGCCGGCGAGTGACGAGCCACTTTCCTCCCACAGACCCCGGAACACGCCATAGGCGAAAGTCGGCGGGCTTAACAGGGCCCGCGACATTCGATATTCCGGACAGCGGCTGCCGATCCGTCCGGAAAACGTCACGCGATCGAGTTCGGTCCGATCGGTCGGCTCGATCACGATACCGTTCTGGTAACCACCACAGCGGCCGTCGCCCACTTCAATACGGTTACGCATATCGAGATTCACCGGCAGCGGGTCGGCGATGATCTCGACGCGATTAGTGACCGGGTCCGGGTTAAAAATAAAACTGATTGCCTGAAAGTTGACGAGCAATGCGTCTGGTACGACATTGTAGGTACGCAGCGCCTGACCATCGAACGCGCCCCGGTCGATCAGCGGCATATCGAAATATGTATTGTCGATGACGAGATCGCCGTCGATGTCTGTCAGTCCGCGCTGGCGCATCTGGCGCAGGAACAGCCAGAAGCGTTCGACCACCATGTACGGATCGCCGTAACCCTTGAGATACAAATCGCCGTCGAGCATCCCGTTCGTCAGTGAACCACCGAGATATGCCTCGGTCATCCAGTGATAGCTTGGGCCAAGGGCTTCGAGGGCCACGAATGTCGTCAACAGCTTCATCGTCGATGCCGGATTGCGCGGTGTGTCCGGATTAATAGCCAGTAACGGCTCGTCGGCATCGACACGCTGTACGATGACGCTGAAGCTGTCGGCGTCAATGTTGTGGGCGTCGATAATTCGTTGCACGCTGGCGGGTAGTTCGCTCGTGGATTGCGCCAGAGTGGCCGGCACAAACAGTACGTAAAAAACCGTGGCGTACACGGGTAATAATAAGAGCCTGGAAAACAACCTCATCGACCGATGCGCTTCACAAGATGCTGCGCGGACGCCGACCGTTGGCTGATGGCCGCTCGATATCCATCGAGTGCATACGGTCGGTCAGCGTACTCGGCTTCAGGCCCAGCAATTGGGCTGCGCCGTTCTCGCCGGAAATTCGCCAACCCGCGACTTCGAGGGCCACAATCATGTTCCGGCGTACGTGTTCGCGCATTGCCGCATCGGTTAAAAACGATGGCGCGCTGTCCGGATCGGAACCTGGTGCGTCTATAGCGGGTGGCTGTAACTGCGCCTCGGGCATCGACAGGTCGAGTCGCAAATGCCGTTCATCCGACAGGATCACGGCGCGCTCGATAACATTTTTCAGTTCGCGAACGTTGCCCGGCCAGTCGTATGCACGCAACGCGTCGACCTGCGATTGCGTGAACTTCAGTGTCTCGCGACCGAAGTCACGACACACCTGCTCGAGTATGTGTACCGCGAGCATGACGACATCCTCACCCCGTCTGCGCAGCGGCGGCACCAGGACCGGAAAAACTCCGAGCCGATAATAGAGATCTTCACGAAACTCACCGATCTCGACGGCTTTTTCCAGATCCTTGTTCGTCGCGGCAATAACCCGCACATCGACGCTGCGTGACCGGTCTTCACCGACGCGCTCGAATTCCTTTTCCTGCAGCACACGCAACAGCTTACCCTGCAATGCGAGTGGAATCTCGCCCACCTCATCGAGAAACAGCGTCCCGCCGTCGGCGAGTTGGAACCGGCCGATGCGATCCTGATGTGCGCCTGTAAACGCACCGCGAACATGGCCGAAGAATTCGCTCTCGAACAGCTCGTCGGGTATCGATGCACAATTGACCTTGACCAGGGGTTTGTCACACCGGCCGCTGCGCGCATGAATGGCGTGTGCAACAAGCTCCTTGCCGGAACCGGTCTCACCGACGATCAGCACACTGGCCGGTGTATCGGCAACCGCCTCGATACGCGCTGTCATGCCTACCAGCGCGGGGCTTTCACCGACGATCTCACCGAGATTCATCGCTACATTGACTTCCTCGCGCAGGTAATCCCGCTCACGCTCAAGTTCATTATTGAGTCGCTCGATCTCGACATAGGCATCACGAAGTTTCGCCTCGGCACGGTTTCGCTCCGTGACATCCTTACTCGCAACGAACAATGTCGCCTGGCCGGTCAGGGGATCGTGCATTCTGCGTGACGACATGACGACATCGATCAGCTCACCGTTCTTCGTGAGCATCTGGCGCGGCACGTTACTGCGGTTACCGGCTTTGATGGCATCGCGAATCTTGCCACCGAGCAAGGGCTCGCGAGCCTCTTCGCTGAGAAAACCAAGAATGCTGCGCCCGATGACTTCTGCGCGCTTATAGCCGAGTTTGTGGAGCCAGTGATCGCTGACCGCCGTGATACAACCGTCAGCATCAACCGTATGCAACAGGGCTGGTGTCGATTCATACAAATCGCGGAAGCGTTCTTTCAGCCTGGCCCGGTCGGATAGCTCGGTGAACACCGACAGAGAACGGATCAATTGACCGTCTTCATCGGTCTCCGCCATCGTTGTCGTGAGCAACGTCACCTTTTCACCGCTCTTGGCCGACAACTCGACCGGCACATGATCGAGTCGCCCCGTGCGCCGAAACAGCGGCAAATGTTCCTCGACAATGTGCCGGAGACCTTCCGGAGTTGCCACGTCCTGCGGTTGCCGACCGCGCATCTCCTCACAGCTGTAACCGAGCCGTCTGACCCACTCGTCGCTGACGTCGGTAAAACAGCCGTCGGCATCCATCAACGCTGCGATGACCGGCAGCTCGTGAAACAGCCATGAATAGCGATCGTTTGTGGTCATCGACGCAGTATACACGGATTTCCGTGAAAATAGTTCACGACTTTCCGTGAATCACGGAATTCCGTGTGAAGTGCATCGACTTAAGCCATTGATTTTATTGACTGCTCATAGTTGGCACGCTTCCTGCAATGATAGAAACCGAACCCCACGCATTGGGCATGGGTTGAACTAACTTAGTAATTTTTTATGGTGAGCAACAATGAACAACAGAAAGGAAAGCCGCAACCGGCGTCCCGTTCGTTTGCCCACCGCACTGCTCGCGCTGGCGTTATTCGCCGGCTCTGCATCGGTTGGGCACACTGGGGAGCCATCGTCGCTTGTAATAACGGCAGAACGGCCGGAATACACAGATTTCAGCGCGAGTATTCGTGATGAATTGCACAAAGGCACAGAAATCGCCGTCTGGATGACCCGCATCAGTGTAGGTACCGATCTTGGCATGAAACTCAGCCAACCCAGTCAGACGTATCGACTGGCGGCAATCGACCAGAACAAACGCGGCTGATAACCGCACACGGTTCGAGTCGCCTGACAATCCTCCCCGGCGACATGAACCAAATCAGATGACGCCAGCCGTCATCAACCGGCAGCCCTCCCCCCTTAAGGGCCTGCCATGCAAACGGGGCCCTTACCCCCCTTAGGATCCCGCAATGCAAGGGGGCCGACATGATCAACGATCGTGCCGGCCCCCGTTTTTTATGCGACAGGAAGACGTGCCTGCGGCGCAGGCTAGCGCCAGATATTCTGCAGTGACTGCAACGCCTCGTCACCGGGACACAGCTTGGAATGCTCTATCCTGGAAAGCGGCTCATGCACGATATTGCTCAGGTCGTGCATTTCCTTGAGGCTATCGTCGTAGTACAGCAACCCGGTAATGACTTCACCGGCCTGCTGGTGCTTTTCGAGATAACTGTAGATAGAGGCCCGATCGGTCGGATCGTAATCGCGTTCAACCTTGCGCAACACAATCTGGCTATGGTCATGCAATGTAACCGTCATCGCCTCACCGTCCTGATACTGCGCCTTGATGTCTTCGGAAGGCGGCACGTAGTCGGCGTGAATTGCCGGGTGGAAATGCTGGCGAGTATATTTGTAGCTCTTAGTAGAGCCTTCGTGATCATTAAACGTTACGCACGGTGAAATGACATCGATGACGGCAAAGCCCTTATAGCCCAGTGCCGCCTTGATCAGCGGCACCAGTTGCTCCTTGTCTCCGGAAAAGCTTCTGGCGACAAACCCGGCACCCATCGAGATGGCCATGCGGCATGGGTCGATCGGTGGCTGCTGATTCTCGGCACCCTTTTTCGCGGTGCTGCCGAGATCGGCGGATGCCGAGAACTGACCTTTTGTCAGGCCATAGACACCATTGTTCTCGATGACATACAGCATGTTCAGATTACGGCGCATCGCATGACAGAACTGGCCGAGGCCGATAGACAGCGTATCGCCGTCGCCGGATACGCCAAGATAGTGCAGGTCGTGGTTCGCAGCGTTGGCGCCGCAGGCGACCGATGGCATGCGCCCGTGCACGGAATTGAAGCCGTGTGACTGTTTGGCGAAATAGGCCGGCGTCTTCGACGAACAGCCGATGCCGCTGAACTTCGCCATACGGTGCGGAGGAATACTCAGCTCGAATGCAGCTTGCACGATTGCACCGGTCACCGAATCGTGACCACAACCGGCGCACAGCGTCGACATACCGCCCTCGTAATCGCGCACGGTCAGGCCCAGGTTATTTCTCGGGCTCTGCGGATGCATGACCTTAGGTTTGACGATATAGCTCATGCCGCTACCCCCTTGGCCTGATCCTGACAAATCGATTCGAAAATACCTTCGCATTCGATCGGTTGCCCATCGTATAACAGCAGCGGTATCAGTTTCGCTGCATCGACGTCGGTCTCGAGCAACAACAGACTGCGCAACTGGCCATCGCGATTCTGCTCGACGACATAAATCCTGTCGTGTGCATCGAGAAATTCCTGTACGCGGTCGGTGAACGGAAACGCCTTGACGCGCATGTAATTCACGCCGATGCCCGCTTCGATCAAATGATCGCGAGCCTCGATAACGGCACCGTCACAACTGCCGATCGAGATGATGCCAACCTTGTATTTATCCGAGTAATCGACCACCGGCTCGGGAACATACTGCTTGGCCGTTTCCCATTTGCGCCGCAGGCGATCGACGACTTCCAGGTACTCATTCGAGTCCTCGGTATACGCACCGTACATATTGTGACCCGAACCGCGTGTGAAATACGCGCCCTTCGGATGCTCTCCCGGCAACGTCCGGTAGGTAATCGTGTCGCCGTCGACATCCAGATAGCGATGAAACGACTCCATCTTCTCGACTGCATCGGCATCGAGCACCTTGCCGCGATCGGGACGGTAGCTGTCGTCCCATTTCAGTTCCGGGATCATCCAGTCGTTCATGCCGATATCGAGATCCGTCAGCATAATGACAGGCGTCTGCAACCGCTCGGCGAGATCGAAAGCATCCACGGCGAGATAGAAACATTCTTCCGGGGTCGACGGGAACAGCAGGACATGGCGTGTATCGCCGTGCGATGCATAAGCGCAGGACATGATGTCCGCCTGCTGCGTACGTGTCGGCATGCCCGTCGACGGACCGCAGCGCTGTACATTGATGAGCACGGCCGGTATCTCGGTAAAATAACCGTAGCCGAGCAGCTCACTCATCAGTGAAATACCGGGACCACTCGTCGGCGTAAACGCGCGCGCACCGTTCCAGCCGGCGCCGAGCACCATGCCCATCGCGGACAACTCGTCTTCGGCCTGAATAATGCAGTATTTGGCACGGCCTGTTTCATCATCTTTTCTAAAACGTTCACAAAAACTCGTAAACGCATCCATGACCGATGTCGATGGCGTGATCGGATACCACGCACCAACCGTCGCACCGGCATACACCGCACCGAGTGCCGCCGCGGTGTTGCCGTCCATCATGATGTGACGGCTGGTTTTATCCATCCGCTCCGCCTTGAACGGCAGGGGGCAGTCAAAGTGTTCTTTGGTGTAGTCGTAGCCGAGCCGGAACGCGGTGTGATTAGCCTCCAGCAAGCTGGCTTTTTTAGCGAAAGTTTTGTCGAGTGACGCCTTGATGACATCAAGATCAATATCCAGCAGTGCGGCGGCGACACCGACATAGGCAATATTCTTCATCAACACCCGCGAACGGGCCGTCTTGAACTGCTGGTTGCACATCCTCGCGAGCGGAATGCCGATGATCGTCACATCGTCGCGGTGCAACAGCTTGTGACGCGGCCATGTCGAGTCGTAAATCAAATAACCACCGGGCACGACATCGCCGAGATCTTTCTCGTAAGTCTGGGCGTTCATGGCAATCAGGATATCGATGCGCCCGGAGCGGGCCATGTAACCCTCACCGCTAATTCGAATGTCATACCAGGCCGGCAGACCCTGAATATTGGACGGGAAGTAATTCTTGCCAACGACCGGAATACCCATGCGGAAAAAAGACTTCATCAACAGCGCATTGGCGCTGGCCGATCCCGTGCCGTTCGTGTTTGCTACACGAATCGTAAAATCGTTATTTTTTGGTCCCGTACTCATATCAGAGTTCACAATATCCCCGAATCCCATATCTTGGCGGCAATCTTTTCCGGTTCGGGCGCCTTGTCTTCGTCTATCGCATACGGCACGGCCAGCGTGAATTTCTGCATGTCCCAGGCTGCCGTCGGACAACGCTCGGCGCAAAGACCGCAATGCACGCACAGATCCTCATCCTTGACCATGACTCTGAATGTGTGCGGTAAAGGAGTCGAGACGTATAGATCCTGCTCCAGGTTCTCGGCCGGTGATCTCAGTCGTGTTCGCAGGTCGTCTTCATCGCCGTTGTGGGTGATCGTCAGGCACTGAACCGGGCAGACATCCAGGCAGGCATCGCATTCGATACATAACTCTGTCGAAAACACGGTCTGCAGATCGCAATTGAGACAACGCTCGACTTCCCGCGCAGCCCGCTCCGCATCAAAACCGAGTTCAACCTCGAAATCGAGCTTCTTGAAGCGCTCCTTCAGGCTCATGTGCGGTACGAGCGTTCGCTCATGGCCGTCATAATCATTGCTGTATGACCACTCGTGCATACCCATCTTCGCACTGGACAGGTGCATCCCGTCCTTGAGTCGGTTGCCGACCACCTCACCGTGGCAGCGTTTGTGAATGGAGATCGCGGCCTGGTGACCGTGCTCGACGGCCCAGATGATGTTCTTCGGACCGAATGCGGCGTCGCCACCGAAGAAGACACCTTCGTGACCCGACTCGTAGGTCACCGGGTCGACGACCGGCACTTCCCACTTGTCGAATTCGATACCGAGATCGCGCTCGATCCACGGAAATGCGTTGTCCTGACCAATTGCCAGCACGACATCGTCACACGGCACAATAGTCTCGCCGGTCACGCGCTGTTCCTTGATACGACCCTTGTCGTCGATGTCGTATTCCATGAGTTCGAACTTCATGCCGACAAGCTTGCCATCTTCGATGACGAACTCCTTCGGCGAATGATTGACGACGATCTCGACGTTCTCTTCCTCGGCGTCTTCGAGTTCCCAGTCCGAAGCCTTGAAGAATTCGCGCGGCTTGCGTGCCATGACCTTGACGCTCTGTGCGCCGAGCCGCAGCGAGCTGCGGCAGCAATCCATCGCGGTATTGCCGACGCCGATGATCAGTACGTTCTCGCCGACGCTGTCGGTGTGCTCAAAAGCGATTGACTCGAGCCAGTCGATACCGATATGGATCCGGTCGGAGTCATAGCGGCCCGGAATCTCCAGGTTCTTGCCTTTCGGCGCACCGCTGCCGACGAATACGGCGTCATACCCTTCTTCGAGCAGGGCGGCCAGGCTCTCAACCTTGGTCCCGAGGCGCAGGTCGACGCCCATGTCGACGATGTTCGCAATTTCCTCATCGAGCACCTCGGCCGGCAACCGGAACGACGGAATATTGGTCCGCATCAGCCCGCCTGGTGTTTCCTGAGCCTCGTAGATCACGACCTCGTAACCGAGCGGCATCAGATCATTGGCGACCGCGAGCGATGCGCAACCGGCGCCGACCATCGCGACACGCTTGCCGTTCTTCTGTTCCGGAATAACCGGCAGCCGATCTTTGATGTCGTCGCGCAGATCTGCCGCGACGCGCTTTAAGCGACAAATCGCGACCGGCTCCTCATCGAGGCGTCCACGCCGGCAAGCCGGCTCGCACGGACGATCGCAGACCCGGCCGAGAATGCCCGGGAACACGTTCGTGCGCCGATTCATCATATAGGCGTCCGAGAAACGCCCCTGGGCGATCAGACGAATGTAACCGGGTACGTCGGTATGCGCCGGACAGCCTTTCTGGCAATCTACGACCTTATGGAAGTAATCCGGATTGGTAATATCCGTGGGTTGCATGTGTATATGCTGAGCGCTGGCGCGTAATTTGTTGCTGTACGGTATTGTACCGGCTGAGTGTGGACCGGACCCGGCTGCAGAAAAAGACGCGATTATACCTATGTGACGCCTGAAATAAATCACTAGAGTGCTCAAGAGCGCTCGGCCGGCTGGCCGGGCACGACCCGCGCTGCAGCCGCCGGATACCCCTGACCGGCCCGCGACGCACTTGCAACAGACCCTGAAGAGGAAAATTCATGTCTACCGGATCGACAAACCCATTGGAACGCTACACGGCCCTGGCTCTGCAATTTCGCACCGACTGCGTCAACGCATGCCCGGACCGGGCCTCAGCCCGAGCCAGAATCATCGAAAATATCGAGCGGGCCGGCCATTCCATCGCGTCCAGCAAGCAGTTCATCGCGCTTTACGGCGGTGAAGTGCCCCGCCTCGTCGTCATGCCCGAGTATTTCCTGACCGGCTTCCCGATGGGCGACACGATCGACGGCTGGCGTGACAAGGCGGCGCTCGAGATCGACGGCCCCGAATACGAGGCGCTGGCCGCCATCGCCTCGAACCACGATGTCTACGTGGCCGGCAATGCATACGAGGTCGACCCGCATTTCCCGGAGCTGTATTTCCAGTGCTGTTTCGTCATTTCGCCGGCCGGTGACACGGTCCTGCGCTACCGCCGGCTGATCTCGCTGAGCGCACCGAGCCCCTACGATGTCTGGGACGCCTATGTCGATCGCTACGGCCTCGACGGCGTATTCCCGGTCGCCGACACGCCGATCGGCCGGCTGGCCGCGATCGCCTCGGAAGAAATCCTGTACCCTGAAATTGCCCGCTGCCACGCCATGCGCGGCGCTGAAGTCTTTATCCATCCAACCAGCGAGGCCGGCAGCCCGAGCGTTGCGACCAAGGAAATCACTCGTCGGGCACGTGCGATCGAAAACATCGCCTACGTCGTCTCAGCCAATTCAGCCGGCCTGACCGGTACGCCGCTGCCGGCCGAATCGACAACCGGCATGACTAAAATCGTCGATTTCGAGGGCAACATCCTGGCCGAGGCAATGCCCGGCGGCGAATCGATGATCGCGAATGCAACGATCGATCTCAGTGCATTACGCGCCCGTCGGCAAAAGGCCGGCATGACAAACCTGCTGTCACGCCAACCGTTTCAGGCTTATGCCGACAGCTACACGCAGACCGTGTTCCGTGAGCGCAATCACCTGCTCGACGGTGGCGCTGTAAGGATGCCTGTGCGCGGCGAGTTCGGGCGGTGGTTGCGGGAGGATATTGCGCGGCTGACGAAAGAGGGTTTGATCTGACGGGGTTGTCCCTTCATCGATCTATCGTAGGAGCGGCTTCCAGCCGCGATTAATATACCGCTGAAGGGAATCGCGGCTGGAAGCCGCTCCTACGCTGGACGTCGGTCGCGGGCAGAATTACAGACGAGACGCTGGCCGGCAATGGCATCGGTCATGACGCCGTCGCGACAGGCGATTACACCATTGACAAGTGTCGCGGCGATCGACGAACGGAACCGGTAGCCTTCGAACGGCGACCAACCGCACTTATATAAGATGTTATCCGGCGACACGACAGTCTCCCCGTCGAGGTCAACCAGCACGAGGTCGGCCTTATACCCCTCACGGATATAGCCGCGCTCGGCAACACCGAACAGCTCGGCCACAGCATGGCTGGATTTAGTGACGACGAGTTCGAGTGGGAAACGTCCATCGTGCACATGCTCGAGCAGGCTCAGCAATGCGTGCTGAACAAGGGGCAACCCTGCCGGTGCATTAAAATAAGTATCGGCCTTTTCCTCGGCCAGGTGCGGCGCATGATCGGTCGCGACCACATCGATACGCCCGGTGGCCAAACCGTTAAGCAGCGCCTCGCGATCGGCCGCGGTCTTGATCGCCGGATTGCACTTGATCTGCGCACCCAGATCCGCATAACGCGACTCATCGAAAAACAGGTGGTGCACGCAGACTTCCGCCGTGATCGACTTGCCGGCGAGCGGGCCGGGCGCAAACTGTTCGAGTTCGCGACCGGTCGTCAGGTGCAACACATGCAACCGTGCATCGTGTCGCTGCGCGAGTTCGATCGCCAGCGACGATGAGGCATAGCAGGCCTCGGCCGAGCGTATTGCCGGATGCTCCGCCATTGGTACGTTTTCGCCGTATTTCTCCCGCATCGCCTGCTCGTTTGCCGCGATCATCGGCGAATCCTCGCAGTGTGTTGCGATCAGCAGCGGAGACTCGGCGAACACACTGTCGAGTGCCTGTGGATCGTTGACCAGCATGTTGCCGGTCGAAGCGCCCATGAACATCTTGACGCCGCATGCATCGGCCGGCTCGAGGCGGCGAATTTCATCGATATTGTCGTTTGTCGCGCCGAGGTAGAAGGCGAAATTGGCCCGCGAACGGCCGGTGGCCCGCTCATATTTATCGGCAAGTGCACGCCGGTTTGTCGTCGGCGGCTTGACGTTCGGCATCTCCATGAAACTGGTAATACCGCCCGCGACGGCCGCGGCCGATTCGGTTGCGATATCACCCTTGGCCGTCAGCCCCGGTTCCCGGAAATGCACCTGGTCGTCGATCAGGCCCGGCAGCAGGTGCAGCCCGCCGGCATCGACGATCTCGTCCGCCTCGTCCGCGGCGATACCGGATCCGATCCGCTCGATACGCCCGGCGCGAATCAGTACGTCGCCGTCGATCGTGCGACCTTCGTTGACGATGCGCGCATCTTTAATTAACAAAGAGTGATCGGTCATGAGACGAAAGACTGTCGCAAGGAGATCGGGTCAGTATACTAGCTCCCGGTCCGCAATTGGCATGGATAACGGAGATCAGATCGCATGCATTCAGGAATATCGTATTTTTCCCGTCTCGTCGTCGCTGGTGTGTGCGCAGGCATCGCGCTGGCTGCCACGGCAAACGACATCGAAATCCCGTATCGGAAATTTACTCTCGACAACGGCCTGACGCTGATCGTCCACGAAGACGACAAGGCACCGGTCGTCGCAGTCAACATCTGGTACCACGTCGGTTCGAAGAACGAGGTTCCCGGTCGGACCGGTTTCGCCCACCTGTTCGAACACCTGATGTTCCAGGGCTCGGAAAACTACGATGACGAGTACCTGCTGTTCCTGCAGCAACTCGGCGCGACCAACCTGAATGCGACAACCTGGTTCGACCGCACCAATTATTTCGAGACGATTCCGAAGAACGCGCTCGACACCGTTTTGTGGCTCGAATCGGACCGCATGGGACATTTTGCCGATGCCATCACGCAGGCCAAACTCGACGAACAGCGCGGCGTCGTGCAGAACGAGAAACGCCAGTCCGACAATCAGCCGTACGGCAAGGTCTGGACCCATATGCTGAAACAGCTGTTCCCCGACGGTCACCCGTATTCGTGGGAGACGATCGGCTCGATGGCAGACCTCGACGCCGCGACGCTCGATGATGTCAGGGAATGGTTCGCCACCTACTACGGGCCGAACAATGCCGTACTGTCGATTGCCGGTGACGTCGATACGAATGACGTACGGCAAATGGTCGAGAAATATTTCGGCGATATACCGCCGGGTCCGCCGCTGTCCAAGCCGGTTGAATGGATCCCCGAGCATACCGTCGAACGACGCCGCACGATGCAGGACCGGGTACCGCAGGCGCGACTCTACAAGGCGTGGACCGGGCCGCGCTGGGGCACTGCCGGAGCAGTACATCTTGCGCTCGCGACACGCATTCTCTCCCATGGCAAGAATTCACGCCTCTATGAACGCCTCGCCTACACGGACCAAACGGTAACCAGCATAGAGATGGCTGCGTTCTCACTCGAAATCGCCGGCATCACATACCTGGCTGCGACGGCTCAACCGGGCATCACGCTGGCGGATATCGAGAGTACGATCAACGAGGAAATCGATCGCTTTATTGACGATGGACCGACGCACAAGGAACTCGAACGCGCCAAAACACAGGTGCGGGCGAGCTTTCTGCGTGGCATCGAGCGCGTCGGCGGCAGTTCCGGTAAAGCCGGTGTACTGGCGAAGAACTTTGTCTACGGCGGTTCGCCCGCCAAATACCGGGAGTTTCTTGCGATACTTGAAGAGACAACCGCCAAAGATGTGCGGCTGGTTACCGATAAATGGCTCGGTCGCAATGCGTTTATTAGCGAGGTGCATCCTTACCCGGATCTCGTAGCAGCCGACGAAGGCGCGGACCGCAGCGCTGCACCAAAACCGGGGCTGGCACCGGACATCCACTTTCCACCGTTTACCAGTACGAAGTTCGACAATGGCATGGAAGTCATTGTCATAGAACGCAACGACGCGCCACTGGTCGAGATATTGATGCTGCTCGATGCAGGGTATGCAGCCGATCAATTCTCACGGGAGGGCACGACATCGCTGGCAATGACGATGCTGGACGAAGGCACGGACAAGCATTCGGCACTCGACATCAGCGATGCTTTATCGTCACTCGGCGCCAATCTCCATACGGGCGCGAGCCTGGACGATGTATCCATTCAGATGTCGGCGCTGACCGAAAATCTCGACGCATCGCTGGATATTTTTGCCGACGTCATCCTGAACCCGGCGTTTCCGGATACGGAACTCGAACGCTTGCGACGCGTCACGCTCGCGCGCATCGAACAGGAAAAGACCCGGCCGATTTCCATGGCATTACGGATCATGCCCCGCCTGTTGTATGGCGACGGTCACGCTTACGGTCACCCGCTGACGGGCAGCGGCACAACCGACTCGGTCGGCGCAATCACGCGGGATGATCTCGAGACGTTTCATCAAACATGGTTCAAGCCGAACCATGCGACACTCGTCATCGTCGGCAGCATCGACCGCAAAACCACGATGGCGCGGATCGGAAAACTGTTCGGCAAATGGCAGGCCGGCAATGTGCCGAATAAAAACCTTGATGTCGAAGCCATCGAGCAGGAACGAACCATCTACCTGGTCGACCGGCCAGGCGCAGACCAGTCAGTAATCTTTGCCGGGCAACTCGTGCCACCACGCGCAAACCCGGACGAGATCGCGCTGCAGTCCATGAACGATATCCTCGGCGGATTATCTTCTGCGCGCATCAATATGAACCTGCGCGAGGACAAAGGCTGGTCGTATGGTGCGCGCAGCCTGATTGTCGGCGCGCGCGGTGAACGGCCCCTGCTCGTCTATGCACCGGTGCAGACGGACAAAACGAAAGAAGCCATCGCCGAGATAGCGGCCGAATTCGGCGCGATCCTGGACGAGCGGCCACCCACCGAAGCGGAACTCGAGATCGTCAAGCGCAGCAAAACACTGTCTCTGCCGGGTCGCTGGGAAACCAATGCCGATATCGTCGGCGCACTGGAAGAAATCATCAGCTTCGGCCTGCCCGGTGACTACTGGTCGACCTATGCTGCCGACGTCAACCGGCTCGATGTCACCGACGTCACGACGGCAGCTACCGAATATCTCCGGCCAAGTGACCTCGCATGGGTTGTCGTCGGTGACCGCGCCAGGATAGAACCAGCCATCCGGGAACTCGGCTTTGAATCGATCCGCCTGATCGATACCGACGGCAAATCGATTGGGAGCGACTAGCGTTCCGGCGCAGCTTGTTATTTGCTTTCACCAATATTCCTGCTTATTCAATGCTTGTACGCACTCAGATGAACCTTCCATCGCATCGATCACGCCATTTTTTAGTGATTGGGCAAGCCAACCTTCAGGCTGTGTTAGTTTTAAAGGTGCTTTTACAATGTCTTCGCTGATTTGTTGAAAACCCACTTTAGAGTAAAAGACTGGATCTCCGTATGTGAATATCAGGTCCACATCTTTGGACTTCAGGCATTCAATGCCATAATTGATAAGTTGTTGGCCTATTCCTTTTCCCTGTCGCTCTGTAGTAACGGCAACAGGAGATAGAATAAATGCAATTTTTTCACTCGGTAGTGTAAGGCGGCTGAAGAATATACAGCCCACTATTTCTTCTTCCAAAACAGCAACAAAACCCACGATGTCACGCTCATCAGTAGTGTTGATTAGATTGGATACCAAGCCACCTATTGTTTCACCTTCGTCCTGCCCTTCAGACTCAGAGAACACTTTAGCAAAGAGATTGATAACAGCTTGAGACTGACTTGAACTAAAGGTTGAAATCTTCATTCTTCAGACCTGACCTCATCTTATGTCTCCTTGGCTGTTTCGAATGACACCTAACCGCCTCGGTCAGCGGCGGCCAGCTTGCTGACCGTCCGTCTGCACCGACGGGTTAGGTGGCAACCGCGACTTAGTTTTGCGAATGCCTTTCAAGGCATCAGCTTCTGACCGTTGGGCGTGAAAAAGCTCCCAACGTAACTGGATGTTCATCCAAAATCCTGCAGAATTACCAAAGAACTTTGCTAACCGAAGGGCAGTGCTAGGCGTTACTCCCCGTTTGCGATTAATTAGTTCATTGACTCTCTGATAGGGAACATGAATGCCATTCGCTAATTCTCTTTGCGAAAGCCCCATTGGAGTTAAGAATTCTTCCAACAGCATTTCACCAGGGTGTGTTGGTTCTCTATGTGTAGGTATTCGTACCATGCTCAATTCCTCATCGGTGGTAATCTAATATCTCGACATCCATTGGACCTTCAGACTCCCACTTAAAACAGATACGGTATTTCTCATTTATTCGAATACTGAATTGCCCTTTTCGGCTTCCTGACAATGCTTCCAAACGATTTCCCGGTGGAATCTTTAGGTCATCTAAAGCATCAACTGAATCGAGCTGATCCAGTTTTCGAGCTGCAACTCTCCAGAGCCCTCCAGGGCAAGCTTGCCTCGCAGGCCGAGAATTCTTTCCGTTGAAAATATCCTCGGTGCCTGCATTAGCGAACTGCCGTATCATGAAAGCATGGTATCACGGTGTCCATGCTATTTCAATGTGTCTGCGCCACCTGACCGGTTGAGCCCGCAGCTCAAATCCTGCTGCTCCTGCACCACCCCAATTCCGGACCTCACCATGATCTCTTGCATGCCCTCCACATCTATGCAAAATACCGCCAATCTGACGGCTACGGCCATTCACACGAATTCAGGATAATCCGATGATCAGGGCGGATGCGCTAACCAAACAATACGGCTCGCTGACTGCAGTGGATGGCATCTCGTTTCAGGTGCAGGCCGGCGAGGTACTTGGCTTTCTAGGCCCGAACGGTGCCGGAAAATCCACGACGATGCGGATGTTTGCCGGCTTCGTGCCGCCGACCTCCGGCACTGCCGAAATCTGCGGTTTCTCGATAGAAAAGCATCCCACCGAGGCTAAACGCCTGCTCGGTTACCTGCCTGAGGGCGCACCATCGTACGGCGAGATGACACCGCGCGACTTCCTGTCTTTCATCGCCAGGATCCGCGGCCTGTCGCGCCGCGAGACTGCCGAACGCAGTGACGACGTGATCGAGCGGCTGAACCTCGCGCCGGTACTTGACCAGAGTATCGAGACGCTGTCGAAGGGCTTTAAGCGCCGCGTCGGTATCGCGCAGGCCATTCTCCACAACCCGCCCGTGCTGATCATGGACGAACCTACCGACGGACTGGACCCGAACCAGAAACACGAAGTGCGCGAGCTGATTCAATCGATGGCGACCGACAAGATCATCGTCATCTCGACACACATTCTCGAGGAAGTCGATGCCGTCTGTAATCGTGCCATCATTATCTCGCAGGGCCGGATCGTGGCCGATGAAACGCCGGCGTCGCTGATCAACCGGTCGCGTTTTCATAACGCCGTGACTCTGAAGCTCGATAACAAAGCTGAATTCGAACCCATGCGGGATGAACTGCGTAAGCTCGACGGCGTCGAACATATCGAGGCGAATGACAGAACATGTACGGTCACGGCATTTCCCAAGCCGAATTCATCCATCCTCAACTCGATCAGTGATATCGCTGCCAGAAATAACTGGCCGCTCGAAGAACTGAAACTCGAATCCGGTCGTCTCGACGAAGTATTCCGAACTATTACGACCGAGAACGCGACCAACGGCGGCGCCTCATGAATACGATCCGGGCCATCGCTGCGCGGGAGCTGCGCGCCTATTTCGCGACACCACTTGCCTACGTTTTCATCGTTATTTTTCTGGCGCTGATGGGTGTGTTTACCTTTTATCTCGGCGGTTTCTACGAACGCGGCCAAGCTGACCTCGCGCCATTTTTCGGCTTTCATCCGTGGCTGTACCTGATACTGGTCCCGGCAATTTCGATGCGCCTGTGGGCCGAAGAACGCAAGTCGGGCAGCATTGAACTGCTGATGACGCTGCCGGTCACGATGATCGAAGCCGTGCTCGGCAAATTTCTTGCTGCCTGGGCCTTCACGGCAGTCGCGTTGGTGCTGACGTTTCCAATCTGGATCACGGTCAATTATCTCGGCGAACCGGATAACGGTGTCATATTTACTGCCTATGTCGGCAGTCTGCTAATGGCCGGCGCATTTCTCGCCATAGGTGCCTGCATCTCGGCGGCAAACCGTAACCAGGTCGTCGCATTCATCATTACCATTGTGATCTGTTTCGTATTCCTGCTCAGCGGGTTCCCGCTCGTACTCGACTTCTTCTCCGGCTGGGCACCGCAAACCATCGTCGATGCGATCGCGTCACTGAGCTTCCTGACGCATTTCAATGCACTGAGCAAAGGTGTCCTCGACCTGCGCGACATCGTGTACTTCCTGCTGGTTATCGGCGCATGGCTCTACGCGAATACGATCATTCTCGACATGAAGAAGGCCGACTGACATGAGCAACAGCAAAACCACGCTCGGCCGCACCGGACTGATCATCATCGCTGCAATTTTCGTCGTTGCGGTAGCGGCCAGTAATACCTTATTCCGAGGTATGCGTCTCGACCTGACCGAAAACAACCTGTACACGCTGTCCGCCGGCACGAAGAACATTCTCGGCAACATTAACGAGCCGATTAACCTGTATTTTTTCTACTCTGATCGCGCCACGTCCGAAGTGCCGTATCTGCGAACCTATGCCGGGCGCGTGCGCGAGATGCTCGAGGAGTTTGTCGAACAGTCCAGCGGTCAACTGCGCGTGACTCTCATCGATCCGCTGCCCTTTTCCGAGGAAGAAGACCGGGCCGCTGCATTCGGGTTGCAGGCCGTCTCTCTGGGCGGCGCACAGGATACGATCTACATGGGTATTGCCGGCACCAACAGTGTCGATGACGAGGAGAACATTGCGTTCCTCGACCCCGGCAAAGAAACGTTTCTCGAATACGATCTGGCCAGGCTCGTAGATACACTGGCCAACCCGCAGCGACCCGTCGTCGGCCTGATCAGCGGCCTGCCGATCAAAGGTGGTTTCGACCCGATGGCCCAGGCTATGGGCGGGGGTATGGGTGGTGGCATGTCTGAACCGTGGATCGTCATGTCACAGATCGAACAACTGTTCGACGTGCGCGAACTGGCTGACTCAATATCGACAATAGATCCGGATGTCGCCGTGTTGTTCGTCGTCCATCCAAAAGCACTGTCCGATGCGACGTTATACGCGATCGACCAGTTCATCCTGCGTGGTGGTCGAGCGCTGCTGATGGTCGACCCGTACGCCGAAGCCGACATTCCCCCGCAGGATCCGAGTAACCCGGCCGCCGCGATGATGGCCAGCCACGCATCGGACCTCAACCTGTTGCTCGAGGCCTGGGGCCTGTCCGTCTCGACCGGGGAATATATCGCCGATGACCGGTTCGCCCTGCAGGTCACCGGGGTCGATAGTCGGCCCGTCCGCCATATCGGCCTGCTCGGCATCGACGAGACCGCCATCGACCGGACCGATATCGTCAGCGCTGACCTGCGTAACCTGAATGTCGGTTATCCGGGATTCATCACGGTTACCGAGGACGCACCCGCTGCAGTCACGCCACTTGTCGAATCGAGCGACCTGGCCGCACCGTTGCGCACGGACGGACTCGCGTTCATCCGCGACCCGGCTCAACTTCGCCAGGGTTTTGTGCCCACCGGACAGCAATACACGATTGCTGCGCGCATCCAGGGCATGGTGCCAAGCGCATTCCCCGACGGACCGCCCGCCAGCGTCTCACTGGATGACTCCATGAGTGACCCGCTGAACAGCCCCATGGCAAATACAACGGGTGATCACCTGACTGCATCGAGCGATGCGATCAACGTTATTCTCATTGCCGACACCGATATTCTGACTGACCGACTCTGGGCACAGGTGCAGAACTTCTTCGGCCAACGCATCTCGACGGCATTTGCCGGCAACGGCGATTTCATCGTCAACAGTCTCGATAACCTGACCGGTTCCGGTGACCTGATTAGCGTCCGCGCCCGTGCAACATTCACGCGCCCGTTCACGCGCGTGCAAAACCTGCGAATCGAGGCCGAAGGCCGCTTCCGCGAAACAGAGGAAAGGCTGCAACAGGAACTGCGCGACACCGAGGCGCGACTCGGCGAATTGCAATCCAACCGGGCAGACGCAAGCACGATGATTCTGTCACCTGAGCAGGAAGCCGAACTGCAACGATTCCAGGAGCAGCGCCTGCGGATTCGCAAGGAACTGCGCCAGGTACAACGTGAACTCGACCAACAAATCGAGGACCTCGGTACCTGGCTCAAGATCATCAATATTGCTTTGGTACCGTTTGCGATCACGGTACTCAGTATCGTCTTGCTGCTGGTGCGCCGGCGGCGCAGCACCGCGGGAGCCTGACGATGAATCGCCGCACGCTAATTACTCTCGTCATTATCATTGCCGCCCTGAGCGCGATCCTGATGACGAACCGCCAGGACTTTGATGGCGGCGAAACGTCGGTATTGCTGCCCGGGCTCGATCAGGAATTGAATGACATTACCAGCCTGACGATCAGGACTGCCGGCAACCGGGTAGCCGTTACGTTGTCCCGTGGTGCCGAGCAATGGGTCGTGGCGCAACGCGATGCCTACCCGGCGGACATCGGCAAGATCCGCGACAATCTGATTTCACTGGCGAATGCGACGATCGTCGAAGAAAAAACTGCCGACCCGGCACTCTATACCCGACTCGGTGTAGAAGATATCGCGAAAGAAGATGCTGGCGGTATCGAACTCGTCATCGAAGGCCCTGGCGAACCCTATCGCATGATAATCGGCACGACCGGTGTGCGCGGCGATCATGCGTATGCGCGCAAACCCGGCGCAGCAGTCAGCCTGCTGATTGCCGCCAGCCTGGATCTCGGCACCGAACCGGCCGACTGGCTTGACCACACGATCATCGACATTGCTGCGAGCGATATATTCAGCGCCACGACGACGCATCCGGACGGCGAACGCGTCAGGATCGAGAAGACCGGGCCTGATGCGAGCAGTTTCGAACTCATCGACCAACCCGCCAATCGCGAACTAACCTATCCCGGCGTGACAGCTTCAATCGGCTCGGTTCTCACGGACCTGGTGATGGATGACGTCGTAGCGCGCACAGGTGTCAGCCTTGAAAATGTTCAGCCGATCGTAACCCGCTTCGAGACCTTTGACGGACTCATCGTTATTACGAAGACCTACACCAGCGACAAAATGGATTTCGTCGGTTTTGAATTCACCACTGATACAGAGCTCGAGGCACGCTTCACCGCAAACAACCAGGAAGATCTCACCGGCGATACAGCCGCCACCCGGGCCGATAATCTCAATATCCGCCTCGGTGGCTGGCTGTTCATATTGCCGGGTCATAAACAGGATGAACTAACACACCACATGTCAGATCTGTTGAGCGAACCCGAAAATCAGTCGTAGGAGCGGCTTCCACGATCACACAAACCTATAGGCCTCAACAACGGTATCTCCTAAGATAGGGCTATCATCAGCCCCAATCCTCATGAAAACCGACTACCTGCACAAAATCCTCACGGCCCACGTCTACGACGTTGCTATCGAAACGCCGCTCGAATCGGCCAAACGACTGTCACGGCGCCTGGACAACAACATATTGTTCAAACGCGAGGACCTGCAGTCCGTATTCTCATTCAAACTCCGCGGCGCATATAACAAGCTGGTCCGACTGCAGCCGGACGAACTGACGCATGGCGTGATCTGTAGCTCGGCCGGCAACCACGCGCAGGGCGTCGCGCTTGCGGCGCGAGAACTCAGTGTGCGGGCCATCATCGTCATGCCCGAATCGACGCCGACGATCAAGGGTAACGCTGTCGAATCTCTCGGTGGCGAAGTCATTCTGTATGGTGCGACCTATGACGACGCTTATGCCCATGCACGTGAACTTGCAGAAAAGCAGCATCTGACCTTCATCCATCCGTTCGATGACCCGGATGTCATTGCCGGACAGGGCACGATCGGCATGGAGATTCACCGCCAGCATGCGGACAGGATCGACGCGATTTTCGTACCGATTGGCGGCGGTGGGCTGATCGCCGGGATAGCGCTGTATATCAAGTCGCTAAGCCCGGAAACAAAAATTATCGGTGTTGAACCCGAGGACGCGGCCAGCATGACCGCGGCGATTAAAGCCGGTGAGCCGGTCACGCTCAATGACGTTGGCATCTTCGCCGACGGCGTCGCGGTCCGCCGCGTCGGCGACGAGACGTTCAGGATTTGCCGGGAACTCGTCGACGACATCGTTCTTGTCGACAACGACGAAATCTGTGCAGCAGTTCAGGATATCTTCGAGGACACGCGAGCCATCGTGGAACCCGCCGGTGCACTGGCGGTTGCCGGCCTGAAGCGCTTTGTCACAGCGAACGACGCAAGCGGGCAAACATTCGTGACCGTGAACTGCGGCGCGAACGTTAATTTTGACCGGCTCCGGCATATCGCCGAACGTGCGGCAATTGGCGAGCATCGAGAAGCACTGTTCGCCGTTGAGATACCCGAGCAACAAGGGAGCTTCATGGCCTTCTGTGAGGCTATCGGCAAGCGCAATATCACGGAGTTCAACTACCGCTATCAGGATGCTGAGGCGGCGCGTATATTCGTCGGCGTGGAGCTGCGCCGGGGCAACGAAGAGCGCGAAGAAATTCTCGAGTCATTGAAAAATGCCGGTTATCCGGTCATCGATATGACGGATAATGAGATGGCAAAACTACATATCCGGCATATGGTCGGCGGCCCGGCGCCGGGAATCGACAACGAACGTGCCTATCGTTTCAAGTTCCCGGAACGCCCCGGTGCACTACTCGCATTCCTGACGGCGATCGGGAATTTCTGGAACATCAGCCTGTTCCATTACCGCAATCACGGCTCCGATTACGGTCGTGTGCTTGCCGGCGTTCAGGTGCCCGATGACGAACTCGATCGTTTTCACCGACATCTCGACGACCTTGGTTACCTGTACACGGACGAAAGTGATAATCCCGTCTACACGATGTTTCTCGCATAAGGCGACAGATTCCGGCAATGAAACTGTGGGAGCGGCTTCAGCCGCGAATGACAAACCACTACTAGGTATTCGCGGCTGAAGCCGCTCCCACAGCATATAGCCAACAAGACAATACAACATATGAAGGACCATCACGCCATGGCTTTATATTAACCTATGTTTCACCCGCATTTATCTGTTAGCGTAGCGTCAATTCATAAACTGCGGCACAACGCCCGCACAATAGAGGAACCTGTCGATGGACGGTGACGGTAACCTGGCCCTGTTTTGCGACTTCGAAAACATCGCTCTCGGTGTTCGCGACGCCAAATATTCAAAGTTCAATATCCAGCGCGTACTGGAAAGGCTGTTGGTCAAAGGCAGCATTGTAACCAAGAAGGCGTATTGCGACTGGGAACGCTACAAGGAATTCAAAGCGCCAATGCACGAAGCCGCATTCGAGCTGATTGAAATTCCGCATGTGCGCATGTCCGGAAAAAACTCGGCCGACATCAGGATGGTCGTCGATGCACTCGATCTGTGCTACACGAAAGAGCATATCGACACATTCGTCATCATCTCAGGTGATTCTGATTTTTCACCACTGGTCAGCAAGTTGCGTGAAAATGCAAAAACCGTAATCGGCATTGGGGTCAAGAACTCGACATCAGATCTTCTGATGAGCAGTTGCGACGAGTTTATTTTCTACGACGACCTCGTTGCCGATCGCCCCAAACCGAAACAAGCGAAGCGCGGCAAATCAGTCGCGAAGAAAACCGGGAAAAAAACCACAGCTGGCAAGGCAACGAAGACAAAACCGAAGACTCAGGACGACCCGACCCAGCAGGCCATCGACCTCGTCATCGAAACAACCGAGGCACTATATGCGGAACGCGGCGATCGCGCAAAGCTGTGGGGCTCAATGATCAAGCAGACGCTCAAGCGAACTCGCCCCGGATTCAACGAGGCATTCTACGGCTTTGGGTCGTTCAGCGATCTGCTGGAAGAAGCTCAGTCACGCGGCCTTCTGGAACTGGAACTGGACGAACGTTCAGGAGGTTACGTTGTCCGCAGGGTTACCGGTTAAATTCTTTAACCCACGGCATCCAGCGCCTGGTCTATGTCGGCAATAATATCGTCGATATGCTCTATACCGACCGAGATTCGAACCAGATCCTCGGTGACACCAGCCGTCGCCAGCTCCTCTTCGCTGAGCTGGCGGTGCGTCGTCGTCGCCGGGTGACAGGCCAGTGATTTTGCGTCACCGATGTTGACGAGTCGCAGGATCATCTTCAGTGCATCGATAAACTGACGACCGGACTCCTTGCCGCCGTGGATACCGAAACTCAGGATTCCTGATGCCTGACCACGGGCAATCTTGTCACATAGCTCGAAAAATTCATTACCCGGTAGTGCCGCGTAACTCACCCAGTCGACCTTCGGATGCTTCTGCAGGTGCTGCGCAACAGCCAGCGCATTTGCACAATGCCGCTCCATCCGCAGACCGAGTGTCTCAAGGCCCTGCATTATCAGGAATGCGCTGTGCGGCGACAACGCCGCACCGGTATTACGCAGTGGAACGACGCGGCAACGGCCGATATAGGCCGCTTCTCCGAATGCCTCGGTATAGATAACGCCGTGATACGACGGATCCGATTCACTCAGTATCGCAAAGCGATTCTTGTTACCGGCCCAGTCGAACTTCCCGGAGTCGATAATAACGCCGCCGATTGTCGTACCGTGACCACCGATATACTTCGTCAGCGAGTGAATGACGATATCTGCACCATGCTCAAATGGTCTGCACAAGTACGGTGTTGCAACAGTATTATCGACAATCAACGGTACGCCATGCTTGTGTGCGATTGCTGCAAGCCGTTCAAGATCGATGACATTACCCGCCGGATTTCCGATCGACTCACAGAAAATTGCCCGCGTGCCTTCGTCGATACTGCTTTCGATGCCGTCATAGTCCTCGCAGGAGGCCATTCGAACCTCAATACCCTGACGAGGAAATGTGTGGGCAAATAAATTATATGTGCCACCGTACAGCTGCGTCGTACTGACGATATTATCGCCATTACTCGTAATGCATTGAATCGCATAGGTAATCGCAGCCATACCGGACGCAACCGCCAGTGCGCCCACCCCACCTTCCATAGCCGCAAGACGCTGCTCGAGAACGGTTGTTGTCGGATTCATGATCCGTGTATAAATATTGCCCTCGACCTTCAGGTCGAATAGATCCGCACCATGCTGCGTATTGTCGAACGTATACGATGTCGTCTGGTAGATCGGCACAGCCGCAGCTTTCGTCGTCGATTCAGACTCATAACCGTGGTGTAGCGCCAATGATTCCAGTTTCATATTCACCTCTTTAGTTCATCAATCACAAAGCCAGTCTTTGGCATTAACGAGATTAGCATTACCGGGAAGGTCGGATATTTTCTTGACCATGTCAGCTTCCTCAGGAGCTGATGAGAGAGATTAGAAGTGTGAGCCATAGGCCTGCAAGAAAAATCAAACTGATGATAAATGCATAAAACCTGTGCCTGACATTATTACTACCCAAGTGGATGTAAGCGTGAACACAACGCATGGCAACAAACAGCCATGCAAAACTTACAGCAGCCGAGCTGACCGAGTCGGTTACAAAAACAAATAACACGCCGATATAGAATAATGGCGGTACCTCGAAATGATTCTGGGCATGTCTCGATAAAATTTGCAGCCTGGCAGGCTGTGTGCCCGTATCGTAGGTTCGAAAATAACTCATCCGCACATCACCGCGCGCAATGGCCTTGTACCGTGAAATGCCCAACACAAGCAGTGCACCTAGAGTCAGGGCAAACATTGCGATTGCCGGATAGATTATTGCAGTGGATGCCATCGTATTACCCTGCTGGAATACAGATTAATCTCTGATTATCACTGGCAGATGAAGCTGAACCAGCTATGTTTTCCCCGCAGGTACTGCTAAACGTCATTTTTTAATGCGCCTGGACTTGTACCTTGCATCAAGGCCACGGCGCAAATGCTTAACGGCCTTGGAAAACTGCCTTGTATCAGGGAGCCGCGTTCCCATTACATGGGAGAAATATTCAAATTCATTCTCTCGATAGTAGGCATTCATCATACCAATACATTCACGCAACTCCGGAGACAGGGACTCGCTGTCAATCTGGGTTTCTGCAGAATTTTCGAGAACCAGTTTTAATTCGTTACTGAGATCGAGAAGCTGTTTTTCCGAAAAGCCGGACTTCCTGAGGTGAGACTTCAACGCCACCTCGATAGAGTGGCAATAGAAGTAATAACCAACCATGGACAGCTTTTGCTGCCACCGCGGCCCATGCACGCTACGCGAGGCGGCCTCGGCGAATCCGAGGCCGAAGGTCAGAAGACCAAGACGAAGATAGCTCGATTTACTCATAAGTCATCTGCCGCCTCGATCAGCATCAGTCAGATTTCTGCGGCAGTTGGCCGCGCAGCCCGCTCGAATCGCATATCTAATCCCCGGATTTTCCCAGACACCCATAATTAGCTGAGAATTATACCTTTTTTGAGGTTGACGCAATCATTCCGATGTTACGGGATTGGTGATTACTTTGCGGCCAATGATATCTGGCTTATTAGTTTGCATTACACAACTGGATTCAGGTACTGCTGGTCATTTCACCAATATGAATTGACTCAGATTTTGTGAACTCGATATCTCTTACCATACGCATACTTTTCCACATTAGAGCATGCCCCTTACTAAAACTGACAAACCGAACTCTTTTCTGCCAAAGTGCAATTTCCTTGTCGGTGGCCTCTCGCAACTCACCGGTTATCCCATGCAATCGAATTGCTGGCGGACTGGGAAATTTTCCGCCCAGCAGTGACTTGAGCCAAAACCATCGGCCGCTATTAACCGCCAGAACGCTAACTTGTTTGTTACTTCCCAAATTACGCGGAAGATGTTGCGGAAATTCTTCAAAATAGAACCCATGACATGGCTTACCAAGCACCAATGACCCGATGGGAGTTATGTGTGGCTCACCACCCTCAGACACAGTAGCTATCGCATAGTGAAAAGAAGATTTGAACGACTCATTGAAAAGAGTTTTTATTTCTTTCCAGTTTTCTTGAATGTCCATGTCTGATCTCTCTATACCCTTGCGATTGATTGCCTGAATTTCACGAGCCAAAGGAGCTATATCAAATGCGACATCGGTGCAGACACTGTCATTATTGACTTATCCATCTGGCTATATTGCTGAGCATTTTCTGCAATGCACTCATCGGCGCGACTATAAAATTATCAAATATTAATTCCTGCTCTTCAGTAGATTCCTGGAGTTTGTTATTCAGCCTGCGCAGATCTTCCAGACCCAGGTCCAGTACTGCTTGATCAGGCTGGAATGTCGTACCTATCGGGTAATATTGTCCAGGCTCCTGACAGCAAATTTATTAGCCGGCTTGTGTAGTTAGTGCAGAACTCTGCTTCAGAACCATTCTTATGCATCAGAATAGCCACATAATTTCTACATGGCAAAGGGATTTTCCGTGTAAACAGCGCGGAGTTTTCGAGTCATGGGCCCAAATCACCTTTTCGCAGTTGCGCTGAAACACCCATGAATAAATGGTTTCAGGCATTCGCCTGCGAATTCAAATGGAACGCTATCTCGGCGCATTGGCTGCTCAAAAAAAAGCCGGGCTGTGCCCGGCTTTTTCATAGACGTGTTGCTACTAGCTTATTCGACTGCCGTTTCCTCCGGCTGGTCGAGCAGCTGCACGATCGCCATCGGCGCTGAATCGCCGGGACGATAACCGATCTTCAGGATGCGGAGATAGCCTCCCGGTCGATCTTTGAAGCGCGGACCCAGTTCGTTGAACAATTTGCCAACCGAGCGCTTGTCGCGCAGGCGGTCAAAAGCCAGGCGGCGATTAGCGACACCGTCGGTCTTGGCCAGCGTTATCAGAGGTTCGACGACGCGGCGCAGTTCCTTGGCTTTCGGTAAGGTCGTGCGAATCGTCTCGTGCTGGATCAGCGATGTCGCCATATTTTTATACATCGCTTTGCGATGGGCGCTTTTTCTGCCGAGCGTACGGCCTGATTGTCTGTGTCGCATGGTTACAGTTCCTGCAAGATCCCTTGCTTCTTTTTAAGCGGCCTGCTCGTCATCATCCGGGACAAGGCTCGGTGGCGGCCAGTTCTCGACACGCATACCGAGAGCGAGACCGTGACTTTCAAGGACTTCCTTGATCTCGGTCAATGATTTCTTACCGAGGTTCGGCGTGCGCAACAACTCGACCTCGGTGCGCTGAATCAGATCACCGATATAGTTGATGCTCTCGGCCTTCAGGCAGTTTGCCGAACGGACCGTCAATTCAAGCTCATCAACCGGACGCATCAGAATCGGATCAATCTGCGACTCGACCTCGGCGGCGCTGTCATCCTGACCACTGAGATCGACAAAGACATCGAGCTGATCTTTGAGAATTGAGCCGGCACGACGAATCGCTTCCTCAGGATCGATGGTACCGTTGGTTTCGATATCAATGATCAGCTTATCGAGGTTCGTGCGTTGTTCGACGCGGGCGGCCTCGACCGTATAACTGACACGGGTGACCGGACTGAATGTCGCATCGAGCTGCAAACGACCGATCGTGCCCGTCGTTTCCTCGAGATCCAGACGCTGTGCAGCCGGACGGTAGCCGCGGCCACGCTCGACGGACAGGACCATCTTCAAAGACCCACCGCTTGTCAGGTTGGCAATGACGTGATCGGGATTGACGACTTCAATGTCATGGTCGCGGGCGATATCACCGGCCGTGACCGGGCCCGGGCCCGTCTTGAACAACGTCAACTCGTCATGCGTACGATTATGCATCCGCAGCGCGACAGCCTTGAGGTTCAAAAGAATCTCAACGATATCTTCCTGCACGCCTTCGATGCTCGTGTACTCATGCAGCACCGAGTCGATATCCGCCTCGACGATCGCAGCGCCCGACATGCTCGACAGCAACACGCGCCGTAGTGCGTTACCCAGCGTATGGCCAAAACCACGTTCGAAGGGCTCGATGACGATCTTCGCCTTCGTATCGGTGACCTGCTGAACCTTGACGGTGCGAGGTTTTAAAAATTCTGTAGTCATTTCCTGCATGTTAACCAATGCCTCCTGATTTACTTGGAGTAGAGCTCAACAACGAGATTCTCGTTGATGTCGGGCAGGATTTCTTCCCGCACCGGCAGCGCCTTCAGAACGCCGGCCATCTTCTTCTCATCCACTTCAACCCACTCCGGCAGACCAACCTGCGCGGCGATATCCAGTGCGCTTTTGATACGCATTTGCTTCCTGGCCTTCTCACGTATCTCGACCTTGTCGCCGGGCGAGACCTGGTAGGACGGAATGTTCACGACCGTATCGTTGACGACGATAGACTTGTGGCTCACGAGTTGACGAGCCTCAGCTCGTGTGGACGCGAAGCCCATACGGTAGACCGTATTATCCAGACGACCCTCGAGTAACTGCAACAGGTTTTCACCGGTTGAGCCTTTCGTGCGAGCTGCAGACTTGTAGTAATTGCGAAACTGCCGCTCGAGTACACCGTACATTCGGCGGAGTTTCTGCTTTTCGCGCAACTGCAAACCATAGTCACTGAGTCGCCCGCGACGCTGACCCGAGGTCGTACCCGGTGGTGTCTCGAACTTGCACTTCGCCTCAATAGGTTTGACACCACTCTTTAAAAAGAGATCGGTTCCCTCACGGCGAGAGAGCTTACATTTTGGACCTAAATACCTTGCCATTATTTCTTCCTCAGACCCGTCGCTTCTTCGGCGGTCTGCAACCGTTATGTGGAATCGGCGTCACATCTTCAATGTTTGAAATTCTGAAGCCGGCCGAATTCAGTGACCTGACGGCAGATTCACGACCGGGGCCCGGTCCGCGTACCCGCACTTCGAGATTTTTCATGCCGACTTCCTGGGCCGCCTTACCGGCACGTTCAGCCGCAACCTGGGCAGCAAAAGGCGTACTCTTGCGTGAACCGCGAAATCCGCAGCCGCCAGCCGTCGCCCACGAGACCGTATTACCCTGCCGATCAGTGATCGTCACGATCGTGTTGTTAAATGAAGCATGAATGTGGGCGATACCGTCCACGATATGCTTCTTGACCTTCTTGCGCGTTGTTTTCTGCTCTGCCATTGGATACCCCTAATTGCGAACCGGACGACGTGGGCCCTTGCGGGTACGCGCGTTCGTGCGGGTACGCTGGCCACGCAGCGGCAGGCCGCGACGGTGCCGGATACCGCGAAACGAGCCGAGGTCCATCAGGCGTTTGATGTTCATTGATACCTCGCGCCGAAGATCGCCCTCGACGGTGAAGTTAGCAACTGCGGTACGCAGCAGTTCAACCTCAGGCTCCGTCAGGTCCTTGACCTTCGTATCCTGCGCTACATTTGCCGCTGCGCAGATCTGTACCGACCGCGTGTGACCAATGCCGTAGATCGACGTCAATGCAACCACCACATGCTTTTGCAGTGGGATGTTAATTCCAGCGATACGCGCCATCTGGTGTTCTCCTTAGCCTTGACGCTGTTTGTGCCGCGGATCCGTGCAAATCACACGTACAACCCGGTTGCGGCGAATAATCTTGCAGTTTCTGCAGATTTTTTTGACTGATGCTCGAACTTTCATATCGAACTCCTTACCTGACCTGTCCGGCGCGACCGTAGCCTCGCAGGTTGGCCTTTTTCAACATGCCCTCATACTGATGGGACATCATGTGTGACTGAAGCTGCGCCATAAAATCCATGGCCACAACAACGATGATCAGCAGCGACGTGCCGCCGAAGTAAAACGGTACTCGCCAGTACAAAATCATGAATTCCGGCAACAGGCAGACGGACATGATGTACAGGCCACCCCAGAATGTCAGGCGTGTCAGTACCTTGTCGATGTACTCGGCAGTCTGATATCCCGGACGAATGCCGGGGACAAACGCACCCGACCGCTTCAGGTTATCGGCCGTTTCCTGAGAATTGAACACGAGTGCCGTATAGAAAAAACAGAAAAACATGATCAACGATGCATAGACCATGATGTAGATCGGTTGCCCCGGAGAAAGCTGCGCGCCGAGTGTCTGCAGCCAGCCCCAACCTTCCTGCGTTCCGAACCACTGCGCAATTGTCGACGGGAACAGGATAATACTGGAGGCAAAAATCGGTGGAATAACGCCTGCCATATTCAGTTTGAACGGCAGGTGCGTCGACTGTCCCTGCATCAGACGGCGGCCCTGCTGGCGTTTTGCGTAATGCACCGTGATGCGCCGCTGTGCCCGCTCCATGAACACGACGATTCCTGTCACTCCCAGCACCAGGATGACCAGGATCAACGCCAGCGCACCGGACATCTCGCCGGTCTCGACGAGTTGCAGCGTGCCGCCGATGGCTGCCGGCAACCCGGAGATAATGCTTGCCAGGATGATCATCGAGATACCGTTGCCGATGCCGCGCTCGGTGATCTGCTCACCGAGCCACATCAGGAACATGGTGCCGGTCACGAGGGTCACGGCAGCCGTAAATACGAAATTGGGGCCTGGCGCGATAACGACGCCCTGGTTCTGCAATGCGACCGATGCACCGATCGACTGGAACCCGGCCAGAAATACGGTGCCATATCGCGTGTACTGGGTAATCTTGCGCCGGCCGGCCTCGCCTTCTTTCTTTATCGCCGCGAGCGTCGGAACGACGACGCTGGCCATCTGCATGATGATCGACGCCGAGATATACGGCATGATGCCGAGCGCGAAAATACTCAGGCGACTCAAAGCACCACCCGAAAACATGTTGAACATGCTCAGGATCGTGCCATCCTGCTGGTCGAAAAACTGCTCGAGCGCTACCGGATCGATACCCGGCACCGGGATAAATGTGCCGATGCGATAGACGATCAGCGCCCCGACAAGAAATAACAGGCGCTGGCGCAGATCGGAAAACCGGGCCGCTTCGCCCAGTGCCGCTGCAGGATTGACCAGCTTGTCTTTTGCCACGTTAATTCCTTACCGGATGCGTGCGCCATAAAGACCCACGCAGAACCAGTTCCTGTTTAATCAATCTTCGATCGAACCGCCGGCGGCTTCGATTGCCTTGCGTGCGCCCGGCGTGACCGCCAGACCTTTCAGCTTGACGGCCTTGTCGATTACACCCGATGCGATCACTTTAATACGTTTGACGCGATGTCCAACGATGCCGGCACTCTTCAGGCTCAGGATGTCGATAACTTCATCCTGCGGCTTCGTGAGTTCGTGCAACCGGACTTCGGCCGTGTCCGCGCGCGTAGGCGACGCGAAACCAACCTTCGGCAACCGACGCTGTAACGGCATCTGGCCACCCTCAAAACCAACCTTATGGTACCCGCCGGACCGTGAGCGCTGGCCCTTTTGCCCTCGCCCACAGGTCTTGCCCTGTCCGGCGGCATGGCCACGGCCCAGGCGCTTGGGCACCTTTCGGCTACCGGGTTTCAGCGTATTCAGTCTCATTTAACTATCCTCGACCCGAAGCAGGTACGACACGGTATTGATCATGCCGCGGTTTTCGGGAGTATCGATAACTTCTACGGTCTGGTGCATGCGCCGCAGACCCAGGCCGGCCACGCAGGCGCTGTGCGCCTTCAGGCGGCCATGCTTGCTTTTGACCAGGGTGACCTTAATTTTCTTCGCCGTAGCCATTCTTTCAGCTCACAATATCCGCAACCGATTTACCGCGCTTCGCCGCGATATGCTCGGGCGATGTCACGCCGTACAACGCGTTAATGGTCGCGCGAACTACGTTGATCGGATTACGCGACCCATAACTCTTGGCCAGCACGTTACGCACGCCGGCACACTCGAAAACAGCGCGCATCGCACCGCCGGCGATAATGCCGGTACCATCCGAAGCCGGCTGCATATAAACCTTCGTCGCGCCGTGACGCCCGACCATTGCATAGTGCAGGGTGTCTTCACTCAGAACGACACGCTGCAAATTTTTGCGCGCCACCTGCATTGCTTTCTGGATAGCAATCGGTACTTCGCGAGCCTTGCCGTAACCGAAGCCGACGTTACCCTTGCCGTCACCGACAACCGTCAACGCTGTAAAGCCGAACTGCCGACCACCCTTGACGACCTTCGCCACGCGATTGATGGTGACGAGCTTCTCGATCAGATCGTCAGATTTTTGATTTTGCTGAACCCTAGCCATGTTTACCTAGCCCTGTAATGTCCTGCTTAGAACTCTAATCCGTTTTCGCGAGCCGCTTCGGCCAATGCCTGGACGCGACCGTGATAACGAAATCCCGATCGGTCAAATGCAACTCGCGTGATGCCGGCTGCTTTTGCCTTTTCGGCAACTGCCTTGCCAACGACCGTGGCCGCTTCGACATTTCCGGTGTACTTGAGATCGCCACGGACGTCTTTCTGGGTCGTCGATGCAGCGACGACCACCTTGCCGCCGTCAGGCCCGATAATCTGCGCATAAATGTGACGCGGTGTCCGATGCACAGACAAGCGATTGACGCCGAGCTCCCGGATTTTGGCCCGAGTGCGGCGTGCACGACGAATTCTGCTTTGACCTTTACCTTTCTTCATAACTCTGTCCTGGCTCTGACCTGACCGGTCAGATCCTGCTATTTCTTCTTCGCTTCCTTCATGATGACCCGCTCATCAGCGTAACGCACGCCCTTGCCCTTATAGGGTTCGGGTGGTCTGAACCGGCGGATCTCCGCCGCAACCTGACCGACCTTTTGCTTGTCGATACCCTTGATGATTATTTCGGTCTGGCTCGGTGTTTCCAGATCGATACCGTCCGGCGCCTGATAGACGACAGGGTGCGAAAAACCGAGCGTCAGATCGAGCTTCTTACCCTGCACCTTGGCCCGATAACCGACACCGACCAGGGAAAGCTTACGTTCGAAACCATCCGTGACACCCGTCAGCATGTTGTTAATCAGTGCACGGGTCGTACCGGATATCGCTCCGGCAAACTTCGATCCGGAGCGTGCTTTTACGCTGGCAATACCGTCTTCGACGGAAATCTCGACTTCGGAGTTGACGGACATCGACAACTCGCCTTTCGGGCCTTTGATCTTCAGCACATCGGCGGATTGATTGAATTCAACCCCCTTTGGCAAAGGTAACGGCTTTTTTGCAATTCTGGACATAGTTAAATCTTCGCGAGTTCTTATTTAAGAGACGACGCAGATAACTTCACCGCCGAAACCCTTGCTGCGTGCGGCACGATCGGTCATGACGCCATTCGACGTCGAAATGACTGCCACGCCGAGCCCGCCGAGCACTTCCGGTAACTCATCTTTCTTCTTGTAGATGCGCAGCCCAGGCTTGCTGACGCGCTTTATCACGTCAATGACCGGCTTACCCTCGAAATAACGCAAACCAATCTCGAGATTGGCCTTGTTACCGTCGAGTTGCTCGACCTTGTATTCGCCGATGTAGCCCTCTTCCTGAAGAACTTTCGCAATTGCTTCCTTGCGACGCGACGACGGCATGGTCACGCTCTCGAATCCAACGTTCTGACCATTACGAATACGCGTCAGCATATCGGCGATGGGATCTGACATGCTCATCTGTTCAATCTCTCTCTTGGCATATTCTCTCTCGGCATCCTTTCGCTCAACAACATCACACAGCTTCGTACTACGCTTACCAGCTCGCCTTGCGCAAGCCGGGAATGTTGCCTTCCATTGTTTCTTCTCTCAGCTTGTTACGTCCCAGGCCAAATTTTCGGTAGTAACCCTTAGGCCGCCCGGTGATGGCGCACCGGTTCGTCAGTCGAGTCGGGCTTGCATCGCGTGGCAACTTCTGCAGTTTCGCAACTGCTGCGGCTCGCTCTTCATCCGAGCTCGATACGCTCAGAATGGTCTTCTTCAGCTCGGCTCGTTTCTTTGCAAAGCGCTGGACGGTTTTTTCCCGCTTACGCTCACGTTCCAACATCGATTTCTTGGCCATTCAGATTCCCTGTCGTTCTATTTCTTGAACGGAAAGTTAAATGCTTCGAGCAATGCCTTGCCTTGCTCATCGGTACGGGCATTCGTTGTAATCGTAATATCCATCCCGCGCAGCACATCGATGTTGTCATAATCGATTTCGGGAAAAACAATCTGCTCCTGAATACCCATGCTGTAATTGCCGCGCCCATCCATCGACTTGGGATTCAGGCCACGGAAATCGCGGATACGCGGAATCGCGATCGTTACCAGGCGATCGAGAAACTCATACATGCGCTCACGGCGCAGCGTGACTTTACAGCCGATCGGATTTTCCTCGCGCAGCTTGAACGACGCAACTGATTTGCGAGCACGGCGCATAAGCGGCTTCTGACCCGCAATCAACTCCATGTCATGCATGGCTTTTTCAATGACCTTACGATCGGAAATTGCTTCGCCCACGCCCATATTCAGCGTGATCTTGGTAATCCGCGGCACTTCCATGACGTTATCGAGCTGCAGCTTTTCCTTAAGCTGCGGCGCGAGTGTGGTCTTGTATAGTTCTTGAAGTCTCGACATTGCTTTATTCAGTTGGCGCCCAATCAGACGTCGACCACCTCATTGTTGGACTTGTAGAAGCGGACCTTGCGGCCGTCTTCCAGTTTCTTGATACCCACCCGGTCAGCCTTCTCGGTGATCGGATTGAACAACATGACGTTGGAGCGATCCAACGACATTTCTTTTTCGATGATGCCGCCCTGCACGCCCGCATTCGGGTTCGGCTTCTGGTGTTTCTTGACCATGTTGACGCCTTCCACGAGCACCCGGCCGTTCTCCTGAACGTCCAGAACGGTGCCACGCCGGCCGTTGTCACGGCCGCTGATTACGACAACATCATCGCCTTTCTTTATCTTCTGCATGTCTCTCGACTCTAAATTCCTGCTAGCCGGCGCTCGCCGCTTGCCTTATAGGACTTCCGGCGCCAGTGAAATAATTTTCATAAATCGCCCGGTTCGCAATTCGCGTGTCACCGGGCCAAAAATACGCGTACCGATCGGTTCGAGACGCGCATTCAGCAAAACTGCGGCATTGCCGTCGAAACGAATCAGGGAACCATCCTTGCGACGCACGCCCTTTCTCGTACGGACGACAACAGCGTTGTAAACCTCGCCCTTTTTGACGCGGCCTCGCGGGATTGCATCCTTGACGCTGACCTTGATGACATCGCCCACGCCGGCATAACGCCGCTTGGAGCCACCAAGCACTTTGATACACATAACGCGCCGGGCTCCGCTGTTGTCAGCCGCGTTAAGGATTGTCTGCATCTGGATCATGATCGATTACCGCACTTATCCCTGATTACTGCGCTTCGGCGCGTTCCAGAACCTCAACCAACCGCCATGCCTTGCGCTTCGACAGCGGACGGCACTCGGTGATTGAGACAACATCGCCTTCCTGGCACATGTTCTGATCGTCATGCGCCAGAACTTTTGTCGATCGGCGCAAGTACTTTCCATACACGGGATGCTTGACAACCCGGGAGACCAGTACGGAAATGGACTTGTCCATTTTGTTACTGACGACGCGCCCGGTCACGGTGCGTCTACTGGTCTCAGCCTGGTTTTCTGCCTGGGCTTCAGCCTGAGTCTCATTGTTAATTGCATCTGCCATGATCAGGCCTCAACCTTTTTCTGACTGTTTTTCTGTTCGCTCAGCACCGTCTTGATGCGTGCAATGTCACGGCGGACCCGACGATACTCGTGAGGGCGAACCAACTGGCCGGTAGCCTGCTGCATGCGCAGATTGAACTGCTCACGACGCAGGTCGAGAAGCTCGTCAGTCAATTCCTGACCATTCTTCTGTCGTAATTCACTCGCGTTCATTTACAGTCCCGTCCGTGTCACAAAAGCGGTGGAAACCGGCAGCTTGGCTGCCGCCAGGCGAAACGCCTCACGCGCTTCATGCTCATCGACGCCTTCCATTTCATACAGCACGCGGCCGGGCTGAATCTGGGCAACCCAGTATTCGACATTACCCTTGCCCTTGCCCTGGCGAACCTCGAGCGGCTTCTTCGTGATCGGCTTGTCCGGGAATATCCGGATCCAGATCTTGCCGCCACGCTTAACGTAGCGGGTCATCGCACGACGCGCGGCCTCGATCTGACGGGCCGTGATGCGACCGCGCCCGGTTGATTTCAGACCATATTCACCGAAGGCAACCGAATTGCCCCGTTGCGCCAGACCACGATTACGGCCCTTGTGCTGCTTTCTGAATTTTGTTCGTTTCGGCTGTAGCATCGTTGCTTATCCCTGCTGGGCTTGCCCGGGGCGAGCCTTTGCTTTGTCGCCCGCCGCACTGCTGGGCTCAACCTCAAATACTTCGCCGCGGAAGATCCAGACCTTGACACCGATAATGCCGTAGGTTGTGGCCGCCTCGGCAAACCCGTAATCGATGTCGGCACGGAATGTGTGCAGCGGTACCCGACCCTCGCGATACCATTCCGAACGTGCGATCTCCGCACCGTTCAGACGACCACCGACCTTGACTTTGATGCCCTGGGCACCGAGCCGCATCGTGTTTGTCACGGAGCGTTTCATCGCACGACGAAACATGACGCGGCGCACGAGTTGCTGCGCGATGCCTTCGGCAACAAGCTGTGCATCGAGCTCGGGCTTGCGGATTTCAGCGATGTTGATGCGTACATCGGCCAGGCTCATATCCAGCATCTGGGCGACGGCACGGCGCAGCTTTTCGATATCCTCGCCTTTCTTGCCGATGACGATACCCGGACGCGCCGTGTGTATCGTGATGTGCGCCTTGCGTGCCGGGCGCTCGATCGTGATTCGGCTGACCGATGCCTCCTTGAGCTTCTCCTTGATGAAGTTCCGAATCTGGTGATCGGTCGCTACATACTGCGGGAAGGTCTTCGTATCTGCGTACCACGTCGACGTCCAGTCTTTGGAGATACCCAGGCGAATGCCAATTGGATGTACTTTCTGACCCATACCCTGATCCTATTCGTCCGCGACCTGCACGGTAATGTGGCTATTACGCTTGATGATTCTGCTCGAACGTCCCTTGGCCCGTGCCCGGAAGCGTTTGAATGTCGGCGCTTCATCGATGTGAATCAGCGACACTTTCAACTCGTCAATATCGGCACCGTGATTATGCTCGGCGTTGGCAACGGCCGATTCGAGCACTTTCTTGACGATTTTCGCGCCTTTCTTCTGCATCAGCGTGAGCGTCTGCAATGCATTGCCGACAGACTGGCCGCGGACTGCGTCGGCAACCAGCCGGCACTTCTGCGGCGAGATGCGCGCGTATTTGAGTTTTGCTAAAACCTGCATCGATCGTTCCTGAGTATTACTCTCTTCCCTGCTCTCTTCGGTGCTCTTTCCGGACCTTACTTGGTCTTACGGTCGCCCGAATGACCCCTGAACGTGCGGGTCGCCGCGAACTCGCCCAGTTTGTGGCCAACCATGTTCTCCGAAATCAGCACCGGCACATGGTCGCGGCCGTTATGCACGGCGATTGTCAGTCCCACCATGTCCGGAATAATCATCGAGCGTCGTGACCAGGTCTTGATCGGTCGACGGTTATTAGCCGCAGCGGCCTCGGCAACCTTCTTCGCGAGATGGTCGTCGATGAATGGTCCCTTTTTAATCGAGCGTGGCACTTATTCGTTCCCCTGTTGCCTATCTACGGGCTTGTCTATGGACAGCCGTTACTTGCGGCGCCGACGACGGACGATCATGTTGTCGGTCCGCTTGTTGTTTCGCGTCTTCTTACCCTTGGTCGGCGTACCCCACGGTGAGACCGGATGACGACCACCCGACGTGCGGCCTTCGCCGCCACCGTGTGGATGATCGATCGGGTTCATCGCCACGCCGCGCACCGTCGGGCGAACACCGCGCCAGCGTGTCGCACCGGCCTTGCCGAGCTTGCGCAGGTTGTGTTCGTTGTGTCCGACCTCACCGATCGTCGCACGACAATCGATGTGCACTTTACGTGTTTCGCCTGAACGCAGCCGCACCGTTGCGTAGGCGCCTTCGCGCGCAACCACCTGGGCGCTACCGCCGGCCGCGCGCACCATCTGCGCGCCCTTACCGGGCTTGAGTTCGATGCAGTGAATCAGCGTACCGACCGGAATATTGCGCAACGGCAGCGCGTTACCCGGTTTGATCGGTGCCTGGCGGCCCGACATGATCGCATCACCGGCGCGCACGTTCTTGGGCGCCAGAATATATCGTCGCTCGCCATCCACATACAGGATTAACGCGAGGTGTGCGCTGCGATTCGGATCGTACTCGATCCGCTCGACCTTGCCCTGGACATCGTCCTTGTTACGCCGAAAATCGACGATCCGATAGCGGCGCTTGTGACCGCCGCCGCGATGACGCGTCGTGATTCGACCGTGGTTATTCCGCCCACCCGAGCTGGTTTTCTTTTCAAGCAATGGCTCGTGCGGCGCACCCTTGTGTAGCTGCGGCGAGTTAACCTTAACCGTAAACCGGCGACCAGGGGAGGTAGGTCTAAGCTTCTGTAATGGCATTATTCCAGATCCTCAACTCTTACTCGGCACCGAGAAAATCGATGTTCTCGCCTTCGGCGAGCGTGACATAGGCCTTTTTCCACGCGTTGCGCTGACCCCATTCCTGGCCAAAGCGTTTGATCTTGCCCCGGCAATTTGCAACCTGGACATTAGTGACCTTGACCTCGAACAGCATTTCGACTGCGCCACGAATCTCTTTCTTGGTCGAATCGCGGCGTACCCTGAAAACAATCTGGTTGTCCCGTTCGCCAACATCCGTGCTCTTTTCAGAGACATGCGGACCAAGCAGCACCGTCATCAACCGTTCCCTGTTATGCGTAGCGCCGCCACTCATGACAACTGCTCATCGAGGCCTTTAACGGCCGCTTTCGTGGCCAGTACCCGGTCATAACGCAGCAGGCTGACCGGATTGATCTCACGCAGGTCCAGCACGTCTACCGATGGCAGGTTGCGTGCCGACAGGCACAAATTGTTATCGTATTGATCAACGAGGATCAGCACGGAATCGAGCTTCAGCTCAGCAAGTTTGGCGACAAGATCCTGGGTCTTCGGCGCCGACATCTCGAACGAATCGACAACGACGAGGCCATCCTGGCGAATCAACTCCGACAACATGGAGCGCATCGCGGCACGATACATCTTGCGATTAACCTTCTGTGAGTAATCGCGCGGACGTGCTGCAAACGTGCGGCCGCCACCGACCCAGATGGGGCTGCGCGACGTACCGGCGCGTGCCCGCCCGGTGCCTTTCTGCCGCCATGGCTTGGCACCACCGCCGCGCGCATCCGAACGGTTCTTCTGCCGCTTGCTGCCGCTGCGACCGCCCGCCTGATAGGCCGTAATGACCTGGTGGACCAGCGCTTCGTTGAAGGCCGCGCCAAACGTATCGTCCGATACGTCTAATTTTTTCGAGCCGCCTTTAATAGCAATTTTCATCTTTATTCCTGTCGCCTTCTTGCCTGGGCTTTACTTGGCTGCGCTGCTTTGTGCCGCAGCCTTAATCGACGGCTTGACAATCAGGCGGCCACCTTTGTGCCCGGGAACCGCACCCTTGACAACAATCAATTGGCGTTCGGCATCAATTTGCACGACCTCGAGACCCTGAGCCGTGCGCCGCACGTTACCCATGTGTCCGGACATCTTCTTGCCCTTGAATACGCGACCCGGAGTCTGGTTCTGACCGATCGAACCCGGCGCCCGATGCGCCAGTGAGTTGCCGTGTGTGAAATCCTGCGTGGCGAAATTGTGCCGCTTGACCGCACCGGCATAACCCTTACCAATTGACGTGCCGACCACATCGACCTTTTGACCTGTTTCGAAGCGTTCAACCGTCAGTTCCGCGCCGGTCTCGATTTCCCCGATGTCTACACCATCAGTGCGGAACTCAAACAATCCCTCGCCCGGTTCCGCCGACACGGCGGCATACTGTCCGGCAACCGCCTTGGAGATCCGCTGCGGCTTGACGCTGCCGGTCGTGACCTGCAGCGCCGAATAGCCATCTGATTCTTCCGTCTTGATGCGCGTCACGCGATTCGGCAGCACCTGAATGATTGTTACAGGCACCGATACGCCGTCCTCGGTGAAGAGGCGACTCATTCCAGTTTTTCGACCGATAAGCCCGATGGCCATGCCGATTTCCTTACATCAGACATGCCCCGCATGTAGCGGAGCAGATCATTAAGTTCGATGAAAACAGGTCAGTCTTCGATTTCGGGTGGTTTATAGTTGAATAAACCCGAAATCGAAGCCTGACCCGTCAGATTCCTTGCGCGGGGCATTTCAGCCCTGCTTCCTGTTCTTGCCAGACAACCCTCAGATCACCCCTGCAGCTCGGCTCTGGCAGCACGAAGCCCGGTGCAGGTTTTCCTGCACCGGGCTCGAGCGAGCAGGCAATTATAGCAATTATTTTCGTTAGTTCAATTTAATCTGCACATCTACCCCGGCCGGCAATTCCAGCTTCATCAGGGCATCGACGGTCTTGTCCGTCGGCTCCAGGATGTCCATGAGCCGCTTGTGGGTCCGCAGCTCATACTGGTCCCGCGCATCCTTGTTGACATGCGGCGAAATCAGTACGGTAAACCGCTCCTTTTTCGTCGGCAGAGGCACTGGCCCCTGGACCTGAGCACCTGTGCGCTTGGCCGTCTCGACGATTTCCCTGGCTGAACTGTCGATCAGCCGATGGTCGAATGCCTTGAGGCGGATTCGTATGTTTTGATTTGTAGCCATTTCTTTGTCCTGTCGGGCCAGAGCCCTGTATTTGTGTTATTCGAAGATCTTCGCTACCACGCCGGCGCCGACCGTTCGGCCGCCCTCGCG
>CAZVQW010000007.1:0-117346 GCA_964629475.1 uncultured Chromatiaceae bacterium
TCCTTATCGACCTTCTTCGGCATCAGATCCTCAGTCGTAACATCGAGCGCCAGCGCCGATGCACTGGCCGTATAAATCGATGAATAGGTACCGATCATGATGCCGATAATCAGCGCCAGCGAGAATCCACGCACGGCTTCGCCGCCTAGAAGCAACAAGGCCAGAAGCACGAACAGTGTCGTCATGCTCGTGATTACGGTTCGCCCGAGCATCTGATTGATCGACGTATTCATGATCGCCTCGGCACCCTGCTGCTTGATGAGCCGAAAATTTTCACGAATGCGATCGAATACGACAATCGTATCGTTCAACGAATAACCGATAACGGCCAGGATCGCCGCGAGTACCGACAAATCAAACGGGAACTGAAATATGGAAAACAGTCCGATCGTAATTACAACATCGTGGACAAGCGCCGCGACCGAACCGACGGCAAATTTCCACTGAAATCGGATCATGATATAGATCAGGATCATGATGACGGCGAACAGCATCGCCAGCCCGCCACGCTCGGTCAACTCCTTGCCGACCTGCGGTCCGACAAACTCGGCACGCCGCAATTCAACTCCGGCAGCACCGGTTGTCAGCAAGCCGAGAATCTGATCACCAATCTTTGCGCTCTCGACACCTTCCTCCGGCAAGACACGAATCAGGACATCAGTGGCGGTCCCGAAATTCTGCACGAGTGCGGAATCAAAACCGCCCGTCGCCAGGCGGGCGCGAATGTCGCCCAGATCAGCCGGCTCCGAATACCCAACCTCAAGCAACACGCCGCCGGTAAAATCGATACCGAGATTCAGCCCGCGGGTGAACATCGAGGCAATGCCGACAACAATCAACACAGCCGACAAAACTACCGTAAAGCGGCGCTTGCCTAGAAAATCGATATTCGTTTTTGTCGAGATGATTTGCATCTAATCTTTATTATCCAATCTGGATCGACCTAATCTAAATTAACCTAATCTAAATCGACAATTGTTTGAGGCTGCGTCCACCGTAGATCAGGTTGACCACAGCACGCGTACCGACAATCGCCGTAAACATGGACGTAATGATGCCGAGCGACAGCGTGACGGCAAAGCCTTTTATTGGGCCGGTGCCGAAAGCAAACAACACGATGGCGGCAATCAATGTAGTGATATTCGCATCGGCAATCGTTGACAACGCCTTCTCATAACCCGCGTGAATACTCGCCTGCGGTGAATTTCCGTTGCGCAGTTCCTCGCGGATACGCTCGAAAATCAACACATTCGCATCGACAGCCATACCGACCGTCAGCACGATGCCGGCGATCCCCGGCAGTGTCAGCGATGCCTGCAACAGCGACAGCAGTGCGACGACGAGAACGAGATTCGTCATCAGGGCAAGGTCGGCAACGAACCCAAAGCCCCGATAATAGATCACCATGAACACGGCAACGAGCGCCAGGCCGATGATGATGGCTCGCTTACCCTTGTCGACGTTATCCTGACCGAGGCTGGGACCGATCATGCGGCCTTCGACCTTATAGATCGGCGCGGCCAACGCACCGGCACGCAGCAACAGTGACAGGTCACGCGCTTCGAGTACATCGAGCCCGGTAATCTGAAAATTACTGCTGAAGACACCCTGAATCGTCGCGACGTTGATGACTTCTTTTACTTCGCGATTAACCTCGACCATCTCGCCGTCACGCTCGACAAGATCACGCTTCTGCTCGACGAATACGACAGCCATCGGCTTTTGCAGGTTCTTCTTCGTCGTTTCGAGCATCTCGCGCGAACCTTTGCTGTCCAGACGCACAAACACGGCTGGCTGGCCCTGCGAGAATCCCGACGTGGCATCGACGAGTTGATCACCTGAAACAATTGTGCGCCGCTTCAGCAATACCGGGTTACCCTCGCGATCTTCATACAACTCACAACCGATAGGGGCACGCCCCCGACTCTCGGCCGCGATCGCATTCTCACCGGCACAGACAAGGCGAAACTCAAGTGTCGCCGTCGCCCCGAGTACCCGTTCGGCCTGGGCGGGATCCTGAACACCGGGCAGCTGTACGACAATACGATCCAGGCCCTGACGCTGGACCAATGGCTCGGCAACGCCAAGCTCATTTACGCGGTTACGCAACGTCACCGTATTCTGCTGAATGGCAAAATCGCGCCGCTGCTTGATCTGATCTTCCGTCATGCGCGCGACAATGATCACGTTGCCGCTCTCGGTTCGGCGACTCAGGTCGATATCCTGATCAGCGTCCCGCAATAAAGCTTCGGTCTGGTCCGCATCACCGGCATCGCCGAGCGTAATGCGCACCTCACCGTTAACGAGGCGCGTCTTGCGTTTAATACGATTCTCGCGCAGCAGCTTGTCGAAATCCGATTCGTATTGCTTGAGCCGCTGTTCTACCGCGCCGTCGATATCGACCTCGAACAGAAAATGCACTCCGCCGCGCAGGTCGAGTCCGAGACTCATGGGCTCCAGACCTAATGCACGCAGCCAATCGGGTGTCCGTGGCGCAAGCGTCAGCGCGATAACGTAAGCCTTGCCGAGACTGTCTTGCAACGCATCGCTGGCGCGAAGCTGGTCTTCGACTGCGTCAAACAGCACCATCGCCCGCCCGTCATCTTCGTAAATACGCGAAAAGCTGATCTGCTGAGTGTCGAGTGCCAGCGAAATCTGGCTAAACTCGAGTTCGGTCATGGCCGAACCGCTGTCGCGACTGACCTGCAATGCCGGATCATCACCGAAGAGATTCGGCGCCGCGATAAACGCGCCGACCACGACTATGCCGAGGATGAGCAGATTTTTCCAGGCGGGATAGTGGTTCATTATGACGTGTCGTCGTCGCCGTCAGGCGCTCTTGACCGTGCCTTTCGGCATGATGGCGGCAATCGTGTGACGCTGGATCTTCAGCACCACACCATCGGCAACCTGCACATGCACAAACTGATCCTTGACCTCCGTTACCGTACCTAGCGCTCCGCCGGCCGTCACGACTTCGTCACCGACCGCGATATTTGCAACCAGTTCCTTGTGTTCTTTCTGGCGCTTGTTCTGCGGCCTGATCAACAGGAAGTAGAAAACCGCGAAAATCAACACCAGCGGTAACAGGCTCATAAACGGATCTGACTGCCCTTCGACCTGTGCGTATGCGTCTTGTATAAACCAGCCCATATTCATGCTCTATCGGCAAAACGGCGCGTATTATGCCACAGATACCGTGAATTGTTTCTCATGCTCCGGTCGGACCGCTCAGCCAATTCCGGGCAAATTCGGCAAATGTGTCAGCCTCGATCGCGCCACGAATCTCGGCCATCAACGACTGATAGTAATGCAGGTTATGTATCGTATTCAGGCGCGCACCCAGCATCTCACCGCAGCGGTCCAGGTGCTTGAGGTAGGCCCGGCTATAGTTTTTACAGGTGTAACATTCACAACCTTCCTGCAGCGGCCGTGGATCGTCACGATATCGTGCATTACGAATCCGCACGACACCCCGATCCGTGAACAGGTGGCCGTTGCGCGCATTGCGTGTCGGCATGACGCAGTCGAACATGTCGATACCACGGGCGACGGCCTTGACGATATCGGCCGGCGTGCCGACCCCCATCAGGTAGCGGGGTTTGTCGGCCGGCATCTGCGGCACCGTGTGCTCGAGTATGGCAAGCCGCTCATCTTCAGTTTCGCCAACCGACAGCCCACCGAGTGCGATTCCATCAAAATCCAGTTCGAGCAGGCCCTCGAGCGACGCCGTGCGCAAAGCCGGGTACATGCCGCCCTGCACGATGCCGAACACGGCAGCGCCGCGCTCGGCGCTGCCCAGCCCGGAAAAAGCATCATGGCTGCGTTTCGCCCAGCGCAGAGAAAGTTCCATCGACCGACGCGCATCTCGTTCACTGGCCGGATAATCTGTGCACTCATCGAAAATCATCTGAATATCGCTGCCGAGATCAGCCTGGATCTGCATGACGCTTTCGGGCGTCAGCATGACCTTGCTGCCATCGGTCGGTGCCCGAAATTCGACACCCTCCTCGGCTATTTTGCGGCGTTTCGTCAGGCTCCAGACCTGGAAACCACCCGAGTCGGTCAGGATCGGCCGCGTCCAGTGCATGAACTTGTGCAGCCCGCCAAATTCACGAATCAGTTCACTTCCCGGCCGGAGCATCAGGTGAAATGTGTTGCCCAGAATGACCTCTGCCCCAATGCTTTCCAGCTCCTCCGGCGTCACTGCCTTGACCGTACCGTACGTACCGACCGGCATGAAAGCCGGTGTGTTGATCCGCCCTCGTGCCAGCTGAATCCGGCCACGGCGCGCTTCAGCGGATGTGGCGATCAGGTCGAATTGCATCGGACTCGTCATGGTCGTACTTCTCTTGTCAGCCGGGCAGACGCCGTTGGGCAGCGGGTACAAAACATCGCATCGCCGTAACTGAAAAATCGGTAACCACCGGCGACCGCATGCTCGTAAGCGGCGAGGATAGACTCGGTGCCGGCAAATGCACAAACCAGCATCAGCAATGACGATTCGGGCAGATGAAAATTCGTCAACAACGCATCGACGACATTGAAACGAAACCCCGGGCGGATAAATAATTTTGTTTCACCCGAGTACGGCGCCAACGTGCCGGACCGTGCGGCGGTCTCGAGGCCGCGTACCGAGGTCGTACCCACCGCGACGACGCGACCGCCCCTTGCGTGGGTTGCTTTTACGGCGCGACACAATTCAGCCGATACCTCGACACGCTCGGCATGCAATTCGCCAGACTCGATCTGTTGTGGGCGTAACGGCTGAAACGTCCCGGCACCCACATGCAGCGTCAGAAAACCGAGTTCAATGCCGCACTCACGCAACTCGTCCAATTGCCCGGTGTCGAAATGCAGACCGGCGGTTGGCGCGGCGACCGCGCCCGGTTCACGCGCAAAAACAGTCTGATAGCGCACTCGATCGGCCTCGTCATCGGCTCGCTCTATATAGGGCGGTAGCGGCACGTGGCCGTATTCATCCAGCACCTGATCGACCGGCCGCGAGAACCGCAGAACAAAAAACCCGTCACGCCGCTCCTCGACCTTCGCAACCGTGCCACCGTCAAACTCAATCTGCCCGCCGACGACCGGGGCACGATTTGCCCTGAGCTGAACCAGCGCGAGATCGACGTCGAGTTGCCGCTCAAGCAACATTTCCACTCGCCCCCCACTCACTTTGCGCCCGCGCAACCGGGCCGGAATCACTTTCGTATCGTTCAGAACCAGCAAATCCCCGGGCTCGAGCAGGCGACCGAGGTCGGTAATCCGTAAGTCCTCACATGGCCGTCCGCCGGGTGGTACATGCAGCAAACGACTGGCCGACCGGTCGGCCAGCGGCTGCTGGGCGATCTGATGGGGCGGCAGGTCGAATTGAAAAGCACCTGAATTCATGGGGTGGAAGGGTAACGGACAGAAAAGGCCTTGGACAGATTGCGGTATGACTTAGGACAGTAACGATCGTGCCACCGAATCAGCCGGGCGGGGCCGGGGATATGTCCCGACCCGACTAATGACTTCCGGAGGCGAGGGGCATATCCCCGGCCCCGCCCGGCGGCAATTCAAGCTGTGAACTTTCAGGAATTAACGCTACGCGCCGATCGATGCCGAGCTAGCCACCCTCGGGCTGTGTATCATTCCCCGGCTCAGGTAACAAAATCTCGACATCGGTGCCCCGCTGATCCCGCATGATCCCGATCACAACCTCCTCACCCGGTTCATACGAGCGCAAAATCCGCATCGCGTGGCCAGGATCCTTCGGACTGCGACCACCAATGGTGCGAATGACATCGCCGTCCTGCAGGTCGATCGTCTCGTCATTGGGCGCCCGAATCACAAGCAACCCATGCTCGGTGCCAAAATAGCGCCCGAGCTCCGGCGTCAGGGCAACGAGCTCCATGCCGGAAAACAAGCCGTGATGGCGCCAGCGATACTGCAATGAACCGATGATATCTTCACCGAATTGCCTGCCAAACTGCTCGAGGTCGCGTATGAACGGATAGCCCGGCTCCACCATCATGGTCGGGTCCAGTTCATCGGCCGTCAGGACTGTCTGACTAGCCTGGCCGTCGCGCAGATAAACTACCGTGAGCACTTCACCGGGCGACACGCCGGCCATGAATGCGAGCAACGCCCGGTTCGCATCGCCCGACGATGCGGCCATCAACAACGCACCGTCGATCTCGACGATCACATCGTTAACCCGCAATCCCGCATCATCGGCGGCGCTGCCGGGAGCGATACCGACGATCATGACACCCTCGACCGGCCCGCCATTCTCACGTCCGTTGGCGATATTGATGCCGAGGACCGCGCGGCGTTCCGGTTCGATGACAGGTAAGTCCGGGTTCTGTGCGATCGCAGGACCGCCAAATAAAAAAGATATTATTATTAATAATTTCTTATAGTTATTGTTTATATTTAAAGTTAATTTTGACATCGGTCAAAAACCAGTTGCACCGGTTTCTGCGTAACGTGCTCGTACGAGTTGATCCATAAATTCAACTCTGCGCCGCCACAGTTCAGATGCACCTGCAGGCTGGTAGCGCGGACCGTCAACCGGTACCTGACGTCGCTCAATACCACCTCCGCTGCGTGCTGTTTTGTTCAACCCGGTTCTATTTAATTGATAATCGACCGCCGCGATCCGATCCTCCAGTTCTGCAATGACGCCGGCCGTATCGGCTTGTGCAATCCGTCCGCGCGCCGGCAACCCGCTGAGCAGACGCTCCATGTATTGTGAGCGCTGTTGCCAGGCTCGTACCTGCGCATCCACCTCACGCGCTTCGGGCCGCACGGCAGGGGCCGAAACAATGATCGACTCGATGATTGGCGGACTCGTCGACATTACCGCAAACTCTCGTTGCTGCATGATCAGAAAGCCTGCGGCGACCGTAACGATGACCGATGCGGCAGTCGCAAGTCCGACCCCCCAACGCATCCGGTTGAGTCGTGCCTGACGTGCGGCGAGACGACGCCAACCATCAGCGGGCGGCTCCAGGTCCGGCATAGACCGCAAAAGTTCTGCTACGTCGGACTTCATGCGCCCTTCTCCGCGGCAGAAGTCGACTCCTGCGCCCCATTTTCAACTGCCCGGCGCAGGCGCTGGTGCGCTCGCGCGAGTTGAGACTTGGAAAAACTGACACTCTTGCCCATCAACGTCGCAATCTCGCGGTGTGTATAACCCTCAATATCATGCAGGATCACGATCACGCGACTGACATCGGACAGCCTGGCCAGCGCCCGCTCCAGATCCAGATGCACATTCGTCAACGCCGCTTCGCCGACGATGCGTGGCTCCGTGGCGGGATGATTTTCGCCAAGATCACGAAACAGCGTCGCGCGGTTCTGCCAGGCCGACCGCATGTGCATCAGGCATTTGCTGACTGCAATTTTGCGTATCCACGTTGCCAGTGAAGCATCGCCGCGAAACCGGTCAATGCCGCGCATCACCTCGATAAAAGTCTCCTGCGACAGATCGTCGGCAGTGGTCGTGGACCCCGTCATCCGGGCAAGCAGCGAATAAACCGGTGCACTGAAAGTCCGGTAGATGATCTCGTGAGCCCGGATATCGCCACGCCGCGCCTGTTCGACGATCCCCGGATCCAGTGTTTTTCCCGCAAAACCAGCCATATGGATCAGTTAGATGCTCGTGTGAAGCAGATGGTCGCAATCTTACCGCAGTCAATATCTGCAGAAGAACTGCCGTCTGCTGCAGGTTTCCATGGATCCAGGACGGATAACCCATGTTTATTCAATTGCATAACGCGAATCCGATGGTAGAGTATGCGCCGTTCAGCGCCCGTGGCCCGGGTGGCGGAATTGGTAGACGCGGTGGATTCAAAATCCATTGTTAGAAATAACGTGCGAGTTCAAGTCTCGCCCCGGGCACCAGCATAATTTCTGAATTAATTACAATTTGTCAGCAACATCACGCTTATTTCTATGCTAAAAAATAGTGCTTCAGAATGGGGATTGATTTCTCGCGCCATACATTGGCTCGTGGTTTTGTTCATCGCCATAGAGATTGCCCTGGGATTCTGGATGGAGGATCTCCTTGAGGTCTACACTGAAACTCAGGGCGATGACACCTGGGTTCTGCTCTCGATGAATGGGCATCATACGATCGGCTTGCTGATACTTTTTCTTGCCTTTCTGCGCATCAGTTGGCGCATGAACCATCCCATACCGGATTTACCTGCAGGTTATGCGGCATTTCAACGCATTCTGGCCAGAACAACCCAGATATTTTTATATTTTTTGATGGTGTTCTACCCGGTGACCGGTTGGGCCGTAGCGTCGGCTTCTGCCGCGGAGTTTCCGGTTTTTTTCTTTGGGCTGGAAATACCGCGTATGATGGCGCCTAGAACTGACGGATCGACTTTTGCCTATGACTTGTTTTCTGTGACACACCAAACTTGCTGGAAAATCGGCGCTGCACTTTTAACACTGCATGTATCCGGTGCGTTATGGGGACAATTCATCAAGAAGAACCATATCCTGATGCGAATGTGGCGCGGGCATGACTGATACCGGATTCAAGCTTTTTCAGACTCACTAAAGCTTCTGAGAAGCATTAATTTTTTGACCAAATAAAGGGGAGAACCTGTAGTGCCTACCATTATCATTATTGCCGTCATTTCGATCACGGCTGCATTGCTTTTCTATACGGCCGCAGTCTGGTGGAACTGGACGAACAAGCGGCTTGAGCTCAAGCACCTGATTCTGTTCTATCTGGGTCTGGCGGGCGACATACTGGGCACCGCCATGATGAAGTCATCAGTCGAAGAAGTGACCTACGATCTGCATACGATCAGCGGATACACGGCACTGGTTCTGATGTTGATCATTACGGCAGCCGGTACCCTGGCCCTCATGCAGAAAAGTGAACGCGTACTGACCAATTTCCATAAATTCGGAGTACCCGTCTGGTGCATCTGGACCATCTCGTGGATCACCGGGGTTGTCCTCGGAATTCAGAAGTTCTGATACGGCGCAAGAACGTTTCAGACGCGGGACTCCCGCGAAACTAAAGCAGGCTACATCAGCCTGCTTTTTTTTGGACCGCCAGATGCTCTAATCAAGCACTGGCGCCTGGCGATGCTCGCGCTTGCGATCAGACTCCGACAACGTCTTCTTGCGCAGGCGAATACTGGCCGGAGTCACCTCGACCAACTCGTCATCATCAATAAATTCGAGCGCCTCTTCGAGTGAGAAACGGATCGGCGGGGTCAGCGTCAGGCTTTCATCGGCCAATTGAGTACGGATATTCGTCAACTGCTTGGCTTTGGTCGGATTGACGACCAGGTCATTGCCGCGACTGTGAATGCCCACCAGCATGCCTTCGTACACCTCTTCTCCATGGCGGAGGAAAAGCCGACCGCGATCCTGCAGATTATATAGCGAATAGGCGAGCGCCTTGCCGTGCGCCTTGGATACGAGCACACCATTGTTACGCTGGCCAATTGCAACCGGTACGCGGCGATCGTATCCGTCGAACACATGATAGATAAGCCCGGTGCCTGCCGTCGCCGTCAGATACTCGGTGCGAAAACCGATCAACCCACGCGACGGGATTCGATATTCGAGACGAGAGCGACCCCTGCCGTCCGGCTGCATGTTCAGAAATTCACCCTTGCGCTCGGCGAGCCGGCCCATAACCGCACCCTGATAAGCTTCCTCGAAATCGACGGTCAGCATCTCCCAGGGTTCGCAGGTTTTGCCATCAATTTCCTTGTCGATAACCTCAGGCCGCGAAACAGCCAGCTCATAACCTTCGCGGCGCATGTTCTCGATCAGGATCGACAAGTGCAGCTCGCCTCGTCCCGAGACGCGGAATTTATCCGGATCATCCGTACCCTCGACGCGCAGAGCGACATTGTGCTTCAGCTCCCTGTCCAGACGTTCACTGATCTGGCGGCTGGTAAGGAACTTGCCTTCACGACCGGAAAATGGTGACTTGTTGACCTGGAAGGTCATCGTGATCGTAGGTTCATCGACCATCAGCGGCGGCAATGCTTCCGGGTGTTCACGGTCGCAGATGGTGTCGGAGATTTTCAGATCATCGATACCGCTGAATACCACGATATCGCCGGCACCGGCGACATCTATCGGACGCCGGTTGAGGCCGTGAAATCCATATAAATCCATGATCCTGCCGTTGCGTTTCACACCATCCGCACCGACAACAGTCACGGCGGTATTGGCAGGCACCGTCCCGCGTGCCACGCGACCGATGCCGAGCACGCCGACGTAAGAATCGTAATCGAGACTGGAAACCTGTAATTGCAGCGGGCCATCCAGATCGACGGCCGGCGGACTGACATGCTCGACGATGGCGTCGAACAGCGGTGTCATGTCGCCGGAACTAACGTCGGCATCAGTGCCGGCAAAACCTGACAGCGCCGATGCATAAATAACCGGAAAATCAAGCTGCTCGTCCGTCGCACCAAGCCGGTCGAACAGTTCGAAGGTCTGATCGAGAACCCAGTGCGACCGGGCCCCGTCGCGATCAATCTTATTGATGACCACCAGCGGCGTAAAACCGTGCGCGAAAGCCTTCTGGGTCACGAAGCGGGTCTGCGGCATCGGGCCTTCGACTGCATCGACAAGCAGCAGGACACAATCGACCATCGACAACACACGCTCGACCTCACCGCCGAAATCAGCATGCCCGGGTGTATCGACAATGTTGATGTGCCACTCCTTCCAGTCGATCGCGGTATTTTTCGACAGGATCGTGATACCGCGCTCGCGCTCAAGGTCATTTGAATCCATCGCCCGCTCCGGCAACTCGACACGGGCATCCAGCGTGCCGGACTGGCGCAACAACTGGTCGACGAGCGTCGTCTTGCCATGATCAACATGGGCAATGATGGCAATATTGCGAATACGTTGGATGTCGAACATAAGTCTGGCCACAAGAGCCGGCGGGTGGCAAAAGGGCGCGCACTATAGCAGAAGGCGGGCCGATTGGCGGACCGCGTGAACTCCCCTATAGAATGCCTCGGAAAGGAGCGTCACGAACAAATGAATTTCTGCAGCAAATGCGGTCAATCGGTCGCCAAGACCATACCCAAGGGCGACAACCGGGAACGGTATGTCTGCCGTGACTGCGGGACTGTCCATTACCAGAACCCCCTGATCGTCGCCGGTTGCGTACCGGAGTACCAGGGCAAAATCCTGCTGTGCCGGAGGGCCATCGAACCACGCCTGGGCTACTGGACGGTACCCGCCGGCTTCATGGAACTCGACGAGACTCTGACCGATGCTGCGGCGCGTGAAACGCTTGAGGAGGCCGAGGCAGTAGTCGATGTCGGTGCGCTGATCGCCATTATCGACGTTCTGCAAGCCAAACAAGTGCATGTTTTCTTTAGCGGAACTCTGCGCAAACCAGAATACGGTGCCGGCGATGAGAGCCTGGCCGCCGCCCTGTTCTCAACCGATGACATCCCGTGGGACGAAATCGCCTTCCCAAGCGTACGCCTTGCCCTGGAGCAGTTTTTACGCAACCGGGAAACCGGCCGTGATGATCTGTGCCTGCGCACAGCCCCGGGCCGGCCGGCCGATTAAAGGGCCGCAATGTGTGCGAAATTGGCTAATACGTAAAAAAATATTTGATTTCCCGCCCGAAATCACTAAAGTACCGCGGTCTATAACAGGGGGAAAGCTCAAGCTGCCCGGAGAATCGAATGACTTTTGTTGTTGTTGAAAACTGTATCAAGTGCAAATTAATGGATTGTGTCGAGGTGTGCCCGGTCGACTGTTTCCACGAAGGCCCTAACATGCTCGTCATCGACCCGGATGAGTGCATCGATTGCACACTGTGTGAACCCGAGTGCCCGATCGAGGCCATCGTATCGGAAGATGAAATCCCCGAGGGTCAACAGAACTTCCTGCAGTTGAACGAAGAGTTGTCACAGCAATGGCCGGTCATCACCGAGGCCGGCACCCCACCGGACGACTCCGAAGAATGGCGCGACAAGCCGAATAAGCTTGAGTTGCTGGAACGCTAGAAGCCGCTGTTCAGCATAACGGCGCTTCCTTTACGCTCTGATTCCTGACTTGCCGCGGGGGGGGGGGGGGGGGGGGGGGGGCGCGCCGCGCCCGCACCCGCGGGCGGGGGGGGGGCGGGGGCAGCCCCTCGCCTCCGGAAGTCATTAGTCGGGTCGGGACATATCCCCATCCCCGCCCGGCTACTCCAGTGGCACGATTGCGAGTTTCCAATGTCGTGCCTCGATGTATCGAAGGACTTTTCAGTCAGTCTTCGAGATATTCGAGCAATTCGTCCGGCGGCACATACCCAGGTATCAATTCCCCGCTCTGAACGACGATTGCCGGTGTTCCGCGAATCCCAATGGATCTGCCCAATTGATAATGCCGCCCAATGGGAGTCGGGCCACAATCATCTGATTTGACGTTCACACCGGACTTTGCCTGTGTCAAAGCCCGATTTCGATCATCGGCACACCAGACATTTTCGGCCTTTGACCAGCTATCTGTATCCGGTCCGCTACGGGGGAAAGAAAGATAGCGGACCTCGATACCGAGCTCATTGTATTGCGCCATCTGGCGATGCAACTTACGGCAATAGCCACAGTCGATGTCGGTAAACACTGAAATCGAATACCTGACTTCTGCAGGGCGGAACACAATCATGCTGCTCTGATCCACCTGATCGATCGCTGATTGACGAGCAACCTCGCGTCGGCTTTCCGTCAGATTCACTTCCTCTAAAACATCGATCAGATCGCCCTGAAGCAGGTAGCGACCGTCGGCGGAGACATAACTGATCTGCCCCCCCAGCATAATCTCATAGAGCCCGGGGATCGGTGACGGCACGATCGTGCCGGCCGATAATTCGGGGAATGTCTGCAGGATTTCCTGCATGTCGGCTTCGCTGGTATCGGCGGCGCCAACAGCGGAGGCGATTAACAGCAGAGCTGCAGGTATGAGGGCACACAATTTCTGCGTCAATTTCATATTCCAGTTCCAAAACAGGTGACTACCGGGATGTTCGACCACGTTACTACATCTGGGTTCCATCGGCGCAACGAAATCAAAGCGCCGGGATATTAACACGCCAAAATCAAATGGGGCCGGCATCGCTTAAGCGACTCACCTGAACGAATGACTGTGGGAGCGGCTTTTGTGGGAGCGGCTTTAGCCGCGATAATCCTGGGTTGGTGTACCTATCGCGGCTAAAGCCGCTCCCACAAAAGCCCCCCCCCACACTATCTACCGCTAACCTCGCGGGTGATGCTGCGAATGCAGTTCCTTCATGCGGGCGCGGGCAACATGAGTATAAATCTGGGTCGTGGACAAATCGCTGTGACCGAGCAACATCTGCACGACACGCAGATCGGCGCCATTGTTTAGCAGGTGCGTGGCAAATGCATGACGCAACGTGTGCGGCGACAGCTTGCCCGAAATTTCCGCCTTCTTCGTATAGCGTTTGATGATGTGCCAGAAAGCCTGACGAGTCATACGATCGCCGCGGCGGGTCGGGAACAGGTAATCAGTTTGCCGTTCGAGCAGGATTTCGATGCGCGGGCCGGCAAGAAATTCACGTAACCAGTCCTGTGCTTCATCGCCGATCGGAATCAGGCGCTCACGCTCACCCTTGCCGCTGACCCGCAACACACCCTGGTTCAGGTTAATTTCACTCAGTTTCAGATTGATCAACTCAGTAACGCGCAAGCCTGTTGCGTACAGGACCTCGAGCATCGTGCGATCACGGTGGCCGAGCGGGTCGTGCGTATCGGGTGCGGCAAGTAACGCATTGACCTCATTTTCAGTCAGCGAACGGGGCAGCGAACGCCCGATTTTCGGCATATCGATTTTCAATGTCGGATCTTCGCCGATGACGGCTTCGCGCAACAGGAAACGATAAAAACGCCTGAAGCTCGACAGCTGCCGGGCCGTTGACCTGGGTTTGGCGCCTTCCTTGCCGCGCCATGCGATAAATGCCAGCAAATCTGCGCGAGTCGCGTAGATCAGGCTCGTATCCCTTTTTGCGAGCCAGCGCTGCAATACCATAAGATCGGCACGATAAGCACCGAGCGTATTGACCGAGAGGCCACGCTCCATCCAGATCGTGTCGAGAAACTTGTCGATGATCGCCTCAGGCGCTGTCTTTTCAGAAGCGGCTTCGCCCACGGTTTTAACAGAATTATGTGACATTACTTTATATATGTCCCTTCAAGCAATCTAGTTGGACTCCCTGGCGTACCGGAACGTTCACCAAGAGACCGACGGGATTGAACTTTCATCATGCAAACACCGATAATCCCTCCGGTCGGTGCCGCATGCCCTCAGTCAGCCCTATCGATCGCCGCCGTTGACCTCCTCAACGACCGTAAATCGGTTTAGGCTGGCGGCAAGTATGTGCCGCCCGGCAACCAATCGCCGTGATAGATTTCACAAAAAGTATCAATGGATTACATAAAAATTAAGTTAACAAAATACTCCCGATGTCAGCCGTATTGAACACGACATTCCGGCTAATCTACGGGGTATTTTCCTGGCTGACGTTCGTCGCGATCATAGTTCCGACAATTGGTCTGCTGGCATTCGTCCCCGGCCAGCACAATCGGCGGGTGCTCGCGCAAAAAGCAGCCGCGCTGATTTTTTTTGTGACCGGCGTCACGCCCCGGGTCACAGGAAATGAAAATCTGCCGGCAGAACGGTGCGTCGTAGTCGCTAATCATGCGAGTTATCTCGACGGCATCATCCTGACTGCGGTGCTGCCGCCACAATTCACCTTTGTCATCAAGCGGGAAATTACCCGGGTACCGTTTGCCGGTTTCCTGCTGCGGCGCGTTGGTTCACAATTTGTTGAGCGTTTCGACCACCAGCGTAGTGCGCTAGATGCGCGGCGAATCATGCAGATGGCCGCAAACGGCTCATCGCTGGCATTTTTCCCCGAAGGCACATTCCGGCTTGAACCCGGTCTGCAGCGCTTTCGTAACGGCGCCTTCGCCGTGGCGAAACGCAGTAACCTGCAACTCGTTCCGGTCATCATCCGCGGCAGCCGTGACATATTGCCGGCACGCCAGTTGCTGCCTACCCCGGGGAGGCTGGAAGTCATCATCAAACCAGCCATTGGGCCGGAGCATGCCGACGCTTCCACCGGCGGCTTGCTGAATGCCTGCCGCGACAGCATTCTCGAAGATCTGAACGAACCGGATACGCTGGGCGGCTCATGAACTCGACCTCGCTCCTTGGCTGAACGTCGTTCGCAACGCATAATGCCCGTCTGTTGTGTGCCGGCGCGATTGCAGGCACACCTTTTTTATTTGCTCCAGCTGAAAATCGAGTTGCATGAACGCAAACACTGAATCTATCGTTATTGTCGCCGCCCGCCGAACACCCATTGGCGCTTTTCAGGGCAACCTGAGTCCGGTCAATGCACCCAATCTGTCAGCTGCGGCAACCAGTGCCTGCATCGATGAGTCGCGCATTGACGTCGAAGATATCGATGAGGCCATTATCGGTTGTGTGCTGCCGGCCGGCATCGGTCAGGCACCTGCCCGACAGGCGGTTCTGGCAGCCGGCCTGCCACAGGCTGTTGGTTGCATGACGATCAATAAGGTCTGTGGTTCCGGCATGAAGGCGGCCATGCTCGCACATGATCTGATTCGCGCCGGCTCGGCCAATATCGTACTCGCCGGCGGCATGGAATCGATGAGCAATGCGCCGTATCTGTTGCCGCAGGCGCGCTCCGGTTATCGCATGGGCCACAAGGAAGTCATCGACCATATGTTCTTTGACGGCTTACAGGACGCAAGCTCGGGCAACATGATGGGGCAGTTCGCCGAGCAGACGGCGAGCCACTACAAATTCAGTCGCGAAGCTCAGGATGCTTTTGCGATCGAATCGATCAGGCGGGCAGTGACTGCATCTGACAACGGTGCATTCACCAACGAGCTGGCACCGGTCACGGTCATGCAGCGCAAGAAGCAGACTACCGTCGATAAGGATGAAGAACCCTTTCGCGCCAACATCGAACGAATCCCGACATTGCGGCCGGCATTTGCGCAAGACGGCACCGTCACTGCAGCGACATCATCGACCATTGCCGATGGCGCCGCATCGCTGATTCTGATGTCACAAAGCGAAGCCGAACGGCGCGGCCTGGAGCCGCTGGCGCGCATCGTAGGTCACGCCGGACACTCGCATGAGCCGGAGTGGTTCACGACGGCGCCGGTATCGGCCATCAAAAAACTGCAGCAAAAGATCAATTGGTCAGCGAACGATGTCGATCTTTATGAGATCAACGAAGCATTCGCATGTGTCACGATGGCCGCTATGGCCGACCTTGGTCTGGACCATGCCAGGGTCAACGTAAACGGCGGCGCCTGCGCCCTCGGCCACCCGCTTGGCGCCAGCGGTGCACGCATCATGACAACCCTGATTCATGCACTGCGTAATCGGGGACAAAATCGCGGCATCGCTGCGCTGTGCATTGGGGGCGGCGAAGCAGTCGCCATTGCACTCGAAATCGATTAATGACACCGGCAGGCTATTGAACCAGCCTGCCGGACATTACATGCCGGTGTAATTCGGCCCGCCACCACCCTCGGGCACGACCCAATTGATATTCTGTGACGGGTCTTTGATATCGCAGCTCTTGCAGTGCACACAGTTTTGCGCGTTGATCTGAAAACGCGGCTCACTCCCGTCGTCACGCACAATCTCATAGACACCGGCCGGACAATAGCGCTGCGCCGGCTCATCGTACACGGGCAGGTTCGAACTGATCGGCAAGTCGGGGTCCTTGAGTTGCAGGTGGCAGGGCTGGTCTTCCTCGTGATTCGTGCTCGATAGAAATACCGACGACAACCGATCGAAACTGAGTATGCCGTCGGGATTCGGGTAGTCGATCGGAGCAGCATCCGCGGCCTTCTGCAGACACTCGTGATCCGGTTGCGGGCTGTGCAATGTAAACGGCAAACGGCCATTGAAAATATTCTGGTCGATCCAGATAAATGCCGAACCGAATAACATGCCGAACTTCTTCATCGCCGGGCCGAAGTTACGCGCACGATGCAACTCATCGTAAACCCAGGATGCCCGCACACGCTCTGCGTAGTCGTCAAGTACCGCCGGCGCGGCTTCATCGGCAGAAATCGCGGCGAAGATCGATTCGGCCGCAAGCATGCCGGTTTTCATGGCCGTATGCGTCCCTTTGATCTTGGCGCCGTTCAGGAATCCGGCCTCGCAACCGGCGAGCAGCCCACCCGGGAACACGAGTTTTGGCACCGACTGCAGACCACCCTTGTTCACTGCACGTGCGCCGTAAGAGATTCGCTTCCCACCGTCCAGTGTATTGCTAATAACCGGATGGTGTTTCCAGCGCTGAAACTCGTGGAAGGGACTGAGGTGAGGGTTGGCATAATTCAACGCGACGATCAGGCCCAGGTATACCTGGTTGTCCCTGGCGTGATACAGGAACCCGCCGCCCTCGGTATTGCCAAGCGGCCAGCCGAATGTGTGCTCGACCCGGCCCTCATGATGTTTGTCCGGATCGACGGACCATATTTCTTTGATGCCGATGCCGAAGTGCTGCGGGTCGCAGTCATCCCGTAGCCCGTATTCATCCATGAGTGATTTACCGAGGCTACCGCGGCAACCTTCCGCGAACACCGTATATCGAGCACGCAACTCATAGCCCGGCTCGAACGCCGGTTTCGGTTCACCCGAAGCATCGCGGCCCATATCACCAGTTGCAACACCGACAACGCGACCGTCTTCGTAAAGCACCTCGGCCGCGGCAAACCCGGGGAAGATGTTGACGCCGAGCGCCTCGGCCTGATCACCAAGCCACCGGCACAACTCACCGAGGCTGATGATGTAGTTACCGTGATTGCGTGCCGGCTTCGGCACAAAGATCTCCGGCACCTTTACCGCCCCGCTATCACCGGACAGGAAACGTACTTCGTCACTGGACACCGGTACCGTCACCGGCGCGCCGCGTTCCCGCCAGTCCGGGAACAACTCGTCGAGAGGACGCGACTCGAACACGGCGCCGGACAGGATATGCGCACCGATCTCCGAGCCCTTTTCGACGAGGCAAACGTTCAGCTCATGACTTGCATCGCCGGCGAGTTGCATCAAACGGCAAGCTGTGGCGAGACCGCACGGTCCGCCTCCGACGATCACGACATCAAACTCCATTGATTCTCTTTCCGACATTTCCGGTACTCGTTGTGGTTAGACGTCTGCAGAATCCAAACCGTATTGTACGGTACAGTTACCGGATGAATCTGCACGATCGCTACATCGAAGCGATAAATAAACATGGATTTGCCGCTGATACCGCGCAAATCAAGGCCATCACAACGCTCGATCGTGTGCGCGACAACCTGTTGGGTGCCGCGCGCCGGGAACGCTCTGTGCCCCGCCTGCTACAGTCAATGCTCGGTAACGGCCAGCAAGCGCCGATCCGGGGCGCCTATCTGTGGGGCGGTGTCGGCCGCGGCAAGACCTTCGTCATGGACCTGTTCTACGAAAGCCTGCCGTTTGAGGACAAGTTGCGGCAGCACTTCCACCGGGTCATGTACCACGTACACAACCAGCTGAAGCAGCTTTCCAACCAGGAAGATCCACTTGAAACAGTTGCTGAGGGTCTGGCGAATCGCGCTCGCGTCATATGCTTTGATGAATTTTTTGTTGCGGATATTGCAGATGCGATGATTCTCGGCCGGCTGTTCGACATGCTTTTTGACCGCGGCATCGTGCTGATTGCAACATCAAATATTCCGCCGGACGAGTTGTACCAGGACGGCCTGCAGCGCCGGCAATTTCTGCCGGCAATCGAATCCCTGAATCGTCATACCGAAGTAATCGAGGTAGACGGCGACACTGATTTTCGACTGCGCGTACTGGAACAGGCGGAAATCTATCATTCACCGTTGGACAACGACGCACTGCGCAACCTGGTCGGCTACTTCGAACGCATTGCACCGGAGCCAGGCACCGCCGATGGATCAATCGAGGTACACGGACGTGAGATCCCGTATAGGCGCCGCGCGGACGGCATCGCGTGGTTCGACTTCGCCGCGCTGTGCGAAGGCCCGCGCAGCCAGAATGATTACATCGAGATGGCACGCAGTTTCCAGGCCGTCATCATCTCGAACCTGCCGATCCTTGACGCCCTGAAAGAAGATGAAGCCCGCCGTTTCATCGCACTCGTCGATGAATTCTACGATCGCAAGGTCAAATTAATTATTGCTGCCGCGGCGCCGATCGGAGAGATTTATACCGGCCGCCGCCTCAACCGGGAATTCGAACGCACGCGCAGTCGACTGTGGGAAATGCAGTCGCACGACTACCTGTCGAGCCCACACCGGCCGTGACAGCGTGTTATCCGTATTTCTACGACACGACCGGGCACAAACGGCCTGCTACACTTGCGGTTTCAGCTTAGACATCATTCGGAGAATACTCGATGGCGGGAAAACTGGTCCTGTGCCGGCACGGGCAAAGCACCTGGAACAAGAAAAATCTGTTCACAGGGTGGCATGATGTAGATCTGACCGAGAAGGGAATCGCCGAAGCCAAATCGGCCGGGCAATTGCTCGGACAACTCGATTTCACATTCGACCTCGCTTATACGTCCGTCCTCAAGCGCGCGATTCGTACACTATGGATTATCCTCGACGAGACAAACCTGATGTGGATTCCTGTCGTGCGCTCCTGGAAATTGAACGAACGACATTACGGAGCGCTGCAGGGTCTGGACAAGACCGAGACGACAGCCAAACATGGTGCGGATCAGGTCAAGATCTGGCGCCGCAGCTATGACATTCCTCCACCGGTACTGGATGAATCAGACCAGCGTCATCCCTGCCATGATCCACGCTACGCGGGCATCGACAATCTGCCTGCAACAGAATCGCTCAAGACTACTCTGGAACGTGTGCAACCTTACTGGGAAGAAGTTATTGAGCCGCAACTGAAGGCGGGTAAAAATGTGCTGATTGCTGCCCATGGAAACAGTCTGCGCGCACTGGTCAAAATGCTCGATGGAATCTCCGACGAAGACATCACGGAATTCAATATCCCTACCGGTGTACCCATCCTTTATGATCTGGACGACAATCTAGTCCCGCGCGGGGAGAAGGAATTTCTCGGTGACGCCGAAGCGATCAGACTGGCGACGGCGGCCGTCGCACAGCAGGCAGGTGGCCAGTAAGTAGCCGTCACGTACGATGATTTATTCGCTGAATGAAATCAGCCCGGAAATTCGTGGCCGCTGCTACGTTGCACCCTCTGCCGACGTCATCGGTGACGTCATCCTCGAGGAAGACACAAGCATCTGGTTCGGCGCCGTCGTGCGTGGCGATGTCGAACGCATCACGATCGGTCGCGGTTCGAACGTGCAGGATAATTCGGTTTTACATTGTGACCCGGGCGCGCCACTGACGCTCGACGAATATGTCACGATCGGGCACCAGGTCATGCTGCACGGCTGCCGGGTCGGCCGCAATTCACTGATCGGCATCGGCAGTACTATCCTGAATCACACACGCATCGGTACCAACTCGATTGTCGGCGCTAATGCACTGGTCACCGAGGGAAATGAATTCCCGGATGGCGTACTGATTCTCGGCGCCCCGGCCAAGGTAATCCGCGAACTGACCGCAAAAGAAATCGCCGCACTGCCCCACTATGCAACACGCTATATCGAACGCGCGGAGCATTATCGTCGCGAACTGCGAGCGATGGAGTAACACAGGGTACGGCTCCGGATAGTCACGATCGTTCCACCGAAGTAGCCGGGCGGGGCCGGGGATATGTCCCGACCCGACTAATGACTTCCGGAGGCGAGGGGCATATCCCCGGCCCCGCCCGGCGGCAATCGAGCACTTTTGCGGATCATTCCCGGACCCGAATCAACCCCTCCTGCACAGTCGACGCCACCAACACGCCAGACTGATCAAAGACCAACCCACGCGCCAACCCCCGCGACCCCGCAGCACGCGGGCTGTCATACGAAAACAGCAACCATTCATCGACACGGCATGACTTATGAAACCACATTGCATGGTCAAGACTGGCCATTTGCAGATTTTCACGCATGAAGCTCAGATTTCCATGCGGCAACGTCGCCGTGCCAAGCAATTGAAAATCCGAAATGTACGCTAACAGGGCATGATGTAACTCGAGATCGTCCGGCAGCGAATCATTGGCCTTCATCCAGACATATCTGACCGGCTCGAGACTTCTGCTGTCAGCGCCATCTCGCCGCACCGGACGCATATGAAACGGACGCGGAGTCTTGAGAAAGCGCTGCAGCTTTTCCGGCAGCTTGTCGAATTCACTGGACCGGACGTCAGTAATATCGGCCAGTTCGTCCGGACCGGGCACATCGGGCATAGCAGCCTGGTGCTCCAATCCGTCCTCGGGAATTTGGAACGACGCGGTCATATTGAAAATCTGCTTGCCGTGCTGAATAGCGACAATACGCCGATTGGAGAAACTCAGGCCGTTACGAGCATGATCGACCTGGTAGATAATCGGCGCATTGACATCGCCGCGACGCAGGAAATAGGCATGCAAGGAATGCACAACGCCGCTCCTGACCGTCTTGCTGGCCGCCGAAAGTGCCTGCCCCAATACCTGCCCGCCAAAAACCTGAGGCGTGCCGATGTCGTGGCTCTGGCCACGAAAAATGTAACGTTCGATTTTCTCCAGGTCCAGCAGACGGATTAAATCAGCGAGCGTCTCGTCCATAGATGGCATCCGGTCATGACAGTTGGCGTATTTTAGCCCGAATGAGGCTGATGACGGTGAATCATGCCATCGGCAGATATGATATCCGGGTCATACTGGCTATGTTAGGGTCTGGTGGCAACCAGCAGTGAAGAGTATGGTGAAAAATGAACATATCCGAATCAACTAAGCGGGCTCGTGGCACACGGTGGTGTTTGATCGGCATCTGGCTTGCAATACTAGGCATCGTAGTGCTCGGCATCAGCCTCGTTGGTGGCCGAATCGGCCTGCTGACGCCCATTTCATCATTTATGGTATTCGGCATCGGCTGCATTATCCTGGCCATGGCCGGTCTAATCATCCTGGTCGGCATCGTGATCAGCGCGGGTACGGCGGGCGATGCTTCGGCGCCGCGCGCATGGAGCGCGCTGGCTATTAGCGTCATCCTGATCGGCATGGCACTAAGCCAGCTGCGCAATTCGTCCGGGGTGCCGCCTATCCATGACATCACGACCGATACCGACAATCCTCCGCTGTTCGAGGCAATCTTGCCGTTACGCGCCGACGCACCAAATCCGCCCGGATATGCCGGAGCCGATATAGCCGACCAGCAGCAATCTGCCTACCCCGACCTCGTGACGCTAACGATCAACAAACCGACTGCCGAAGTATTCTCGGCTGCGGAACAGGTCGCACGCGACCTTAACTGGCACCTCATTGCTGCCGATCAGGCTGCGGGACGTATTGAAGCCACCGACACGACAACGTGGTTTCGTTTTCAGGATGATGTCGTTATTCGCCTGACAACAGTCGAATCGGGCACAAGTGTCGACGTTCGCTCCAAGTCACGGGTCGGCAGAAGCGACATGGGCGCAAATGCACGCCGCATTCATGTTTTTCTCGAGCGTCTCGATTCCCGGGTTGCCCAGTGACCCCGGGTAACGACACAAAATTTTAGCGCACCCACACTGACTCAATTTGTTGAATAATGACTGACCGAAACGGTCAGCAGCAGATCACACGAAATACAATGCGATCGTCTCGGCAACACAGGCCGGCTTACTCTCTCCCTCGATCTCCATCGTGTTGTCGAGAATAATCTGCAAGGCACCCGCTCTCTTGCGTACCGATTTCAGCGTGCTGCGCAACCGGACACGGCTGCCCGACGGCACCATCTGCTTGAAGCGCACCTTGTTGAGCCCGTAATTAATTGCTCGCTCGCCCTTGAAGATGACGATATTTTCAACCAACACCGGCAATAGTGCTGTCAGCAGGTAACCGTGTGCAATTGTCTTGCCAATCGGCAATTCCTTCTTCGCTCTCTCTACATCAACATGAATCCATTGGTGATCGTCCGTCGCCTCGGCAAACCGGTTAATACGATCCTGATCAATCAGGTACCAGTCCGATACCCCGATTTCCTGACCTTCGTAGGCCTTGGCTAATTCAATTGAGTCAACGATAAGTGTCATAAATAACGTCTATTGATTGTATTCATTCAATAAAGGGTTGCCGATGATAAAGCGTCGCTCAACACACCTGCCCCACGGCATGCATAAACTCGGTACGAATGCGATCATCATCCTGAAATGCGCCAAGCATTTCATCCGTCACCATCTTGATATTGGTCTTGTTCACGCCACGGGTCGTCATGCATTGATGCTGCGCCTCGACAATAACCGCGACACCGCGTGGCTCCAAAGTATCATTAATGCATTTGGCAATTTCTGCCGTCAGGCGTTCCTGAACCTGCAAGCGCCGGGTATAAGCCTCGACAACGCGAACCAGTTTACTGATTCCGGCCAGTCTCTGGTCCGGCAAATAAGCCAAATGGATGCGGCCGATGAAAGGGGCCATATGGTGCTCGCAATGAGATGCAAAATCGATGTCGAGCAATGTGACGATCCGGTCATAATCCGTGACGGACTGAAAAGAATTGCCGAGCAATGCATAGGGGTCCAGATCGTAGCCGGCAAACCAGTCGTCAAACGAATCAATAACACGGGCCGGCGTGCGCTTGATACCCGCACGGTCAGGATCTTCGCCGATCCAGCCAAGCAGTGTTCTGACAGCGACCTCTGCGTCCGCACGGCTGATATTATTCTTTTTCCTGTCGCTCATTAATTCCTCTGTCATCAGAACCGGTTGCTCTACTTGCCGGACTTTAACCGCTCAAAATCGACCTGTGTGTTGACATTTGTCAGCACTCGAGCATCCAGCGGTTCAATTAATTCGATGTTCGCATCGGTCAGCATGTCGCGTGGGCTCAAACTACCTCCCGATGCTACCCGCTGCCGGAACCTGTTAAGCGTAGCGGGTTCCCATATCGCACACAACGGCTCCGGAAGACCGTCCAGCGGACTGCGATAACCGATTCCGGGTTTTTCAGCCTGACGCGCTTCAATCAACAGGCGAATCGACGGCTCATCGAGCAAGGGCATGTCACAAGCCGTGATCAACCATGCCGCATCGGGACTGTGGCTGTGCGCAGCCAGGATTCCGGCGGCCGGCCCAAGCTCAGGCTGCTCATCGACGATCAACCGGTAGCTCTTTCGCAATGCCTCGTCGACCTGATCGGCGCGAACCGAGACGAAGACACGGTCGCAAATGCTGCTGACAAGGAAAAATATTCGTGCCAGCAGAGTCCGGCCATCAATTTCGATCCCGGCCTTGTCCCGGCCGAAACGACGGCTGTGCCCACCGGCCAGCAACAGGCCCTGTATCGGCGGCACCTCATTGCAATCGGAACGATGAGACATCAATCGCGTTATGCCGGGCTAGCGTAGTCGCTCTTACCACCGGTTTTGCTGATCAACCGCACATCACCGATAACGATGTCATGCGACAGCGCCTTACACATATCGTAGATTGTCAGCGCAGCGACACTGGCGCCGGTCAATGCCTCCATTTCTACGCCGGTCTTATGCAGGACATTCGTCCGGCAATCGATGACCGCGCGGCCCTCGTCATCGAGTTCGATGTTGATCTTGCAGCCATCGAGGCCGATTGGATGACAGAATGGAATCAGCTCGTGAGTCTTTTTTGCCGCGAGCGTCCCGGCAATGATTGCGGTCTGAAAAACCGGCCCCTTCGCGGTCGTGATGTCACCATTTTCGATAATCGCCCGCACCGGCTCCGGCAAAGATACGACGGCCATCGCATGCGCAGTTCGCTGCGTTTCCAGTTTGCCGCCGACATCCACCATCGTCGGCTGATTTTTCTTATCGATGTGTGACAACATCTGCTTGAACTCCGGGTCAGAAACAATCAATCGCTATTATACCGGCCTGATAGCTCCGGCGAGGTCAGGACTGTACCGGTGCTAAAAGTCGCGACCACCATGACGACCAGGCTGATCAATCCCCAGCTCAGGCCGGCAACGACACCGGCATCGAGGATGCCTCGCCATGGCTGCTCAAGCTGATGAACGAGCAAGACGAGCAGCACAATACCGGTCGTCCCAACCCACGCACCGATCAGCACACGCCTGCTCGCACCAAAGTATCCGATACAAAATAGTGGCGCGAGCAGGCGTGTTTGCCACGATGTGGAGTGGCGGTATAAATGCAGCGCCCGTGCCGCCACTCGCGGCGAAAATTTCAACTGGAATCCCTTGTAGCCTTCCGACCAGGCCATGAAAACGACACTGATCAGCAACAGCAACCATTGCCAGGCAGCAAGACCGATAACTAGCGCATCGATGACATAGGGGACAAGACGCACGACCGCAAACAGGACGATACCCATTACGCCGACCACACCCCAGGCCGCCGCCAGCCGTGACCATACCGAAGACTCAGTGCTCATCATGAATGACCGCCTGCTTATCGGAGAATCCGCGCTTTGCTATGATTTGTTGTTTATTACCTGACATGATGCCTGCGAGCCAATCCATCCGGCGAGCAGCCGGTTCCGGGAACGAGAAATGAGTCAAACAATTATTGAAAAACTCTGGGAGGCGCATAGCGTAGCCGACCTCGGAGACGGCAGCCAGCTGATTTATATCGACCGGGTATTTTTCCATGAAAGAACCGGCAGCATTGCGCTGAAAGGACTCGAAGCTGCCGGCCGCAAGGTGCGCAACCCCGAACAGGTTTTCGGCTGCATGGACCACATCGTCGACACGATTCCCGGCCGCACCGACGATACGATGGTCCCCGGTGGCAGCGCTTTCATCACGACCACGCGCGAGGCGGCAAAGAAAGCCGGCGTCAATCTCTTCGATCTCGGCGACGACAGCCAGGGGATTGTTCATGTCGTGTCTCCGGAACAAGGTATCGCCCTGCCCGGCGTAACGCTTGTGTGCCCTGACAGCCATACATGTACACAGGGCGCGGTCGGTGCGCTGGCCTGGGGTATCGGCTCGACGGAATGCGAGCACGCGATGGCAACCAAGACGCTGGCCGTCAGGAAACCGAAAATCATGCGTGTATCGTTCGAAGGTCAACTCGGTAACGGCGTCACGGCCAAGGACATGATTCTGCATCTGATCGGCCGGTATACGGCATCGGGCGGTGTCGGCTACGCGATCGAATTCGCCGGCGAGGCAGTCCGAGAGCTGCCAATGGAGGCCCGCTTCACGTTGTGCAACATGGGTGTCGAGTTTGGCGCATGGACCTGCATCATCGCGCCGGACGAGACGACCTATGACTATGTCGCCGGCCGGCCATATGCACCTCAAGATCACCTCCGGGACCAGGCGCTGAGCTATTGGAAGACCCTGCCGAGCGACGATGATGCCGTCTTCGATAAAGAAATCACCATCAATTGCGGCGAGATCGTGCCGCAAGTCACCTGGGGCACGAGCCCGCAACACGAAACCGGCATCGATAGCGTCGTACCGGATCCGGCCGATGAACCGGATGCGAACCGCCGCCAGTCGATCGAACGCGCACTCGAATACATGGATCTTGAGCCAGGCACCCGACTCGAGGGCTTGACGATCGATTCTGCCTTTATCGGTTCGTGTACGAACAGTCGGCTCAGTGATCTGCGTAATGCGGCCGCGATCCTGAAGGGCCGTAAAGTTGCGGCCGGCGTCAAGGCGATCTGCGTACCGGGTTCGGGCCTGGTCAAGAAGGCGGCCGAGGCGGAAGGCCTCGACAAGATTTTTACCGCGGCCGGCTTTGAATGGCGTGAGCCCGGTTGTTCGATGTGTTTCTTCGCCGGCGGCGAGAACCTCGGTCTCGAACAACGTGCGGTATCGAGCACCAATCGCAATTTCGAGAATCGCCAGGGGCCGCGCACCCGGACACACCTTGCGAGCCCGGCAACGGTTGCAGCGTCAGCCATCAAGGGCTGCCTGACGGACGTGCGGACACTGGAGCCAAAGCATGGATAAATTCACGCAATTGACGGCGATTGCCGCCCCGTTGATGCGCATCAACATCGACACCGATGCGATCATTCCGAGCCGTGAGATGAAACGCGTGTCCAAGGAAGGCCTCGGCGAGGGGTTGTTCGCCGGCTGGCGCTACACGGAACCGGGCAGCCGCAACGAGAATCCGGACTTCATCCTGAACCGCGATCCCTGGCGACATGCACAGATCCTGTTATCCGGCGACAACTTCGGTTGCGGATCGTCACGCGAACACGCGGTCTGGGCGCTGGCCGAATGGGGTATCCGTGCAATTATCACGCCGGGCTTCGGCGCAATCTTCTACGGTAATTGCGTGCGCAATGGCATCCTGCCGGTCATCCTTCCCGATGAGCGAGTTCAGATACTTGCAGCATTGGTCGAAGCAGACCCCGATAACAACCGGATCGCAATCGATCTGGGCAAATGCAATGTCACCGGTCCCGATAAACGGACAGACACCTTCGACATTGCACCGGCCGACCGGGAGATGCTGATGGAAGGACTGGATGCGATTGCAGTCACGATGAAACGCGACGATGAGATTCTGGCCTTTAAGGCGCGCGACCGGCTCAAGCGACCGTGGATCTACTTGTAAATTTTAATCGGCTATCCGGTATGTAGTGCTTGTTTCAGCCACGAGCGAAAGGCCTGAATATCCGGTTCACTGTGCCGTTCCGGCAAACACACGAAATGGTACTGAAACGCCGACAGAATACTCATGTCGAACGGACGAACGAGCCGACCGGTATCAAGTTCATCCTGAGCAATGACGGCCCGCGCCAGTGTGATACCTTGCCCTGTAATCGCAGCCTGCAACAACATATTGTCATCGGAGAAGTGTCGTGTTTTGACGGGTTTAAAATCAACTCCGGCGGCATCGAACCAACGCGGCCATTCATCGTACATCGAATCGTCGGTCAACAGGCACTGACGCAGGATGTCGGCTGGCTCGCGTAAGCGCCGGGCCGTTGTCGGGCTGCAAATCGGAGACACATGCAGCGCCGTCAGGCGTGATGCATGCACGCCCGGCCAACCGCCGCGCCCCAATCGAATCGCGATGTCGATATCAGACTCTGTCGAGAAATCAATCACTCCGTAAGACGGGTCGAGCCGTAATCGAACCTCTGGTTGCTCGCGCTCGAATTCGACCAGCCGTGGTACGAGCCACTTCGACGCGAAGGTGGGTAATACACTGACCGTTAAGGTCGGTGACGCCTCGGTTCGGCGCAGTTCAGCAGTGCCCCTGCGCAATACAGTCAACGCCTCGGCCACCTTGGCCTGATAGATCGCACCGGGCTTTGTCAGGCTCAGCGTCGGGCCGGCACGCCGAAACAGCGGCTGTCCGAGTTGTTCTTCGAGGAGCTTGATCTGCCGGCTGACCGCACTCTGAGTCACGTTTAATTCATCCGCCGCACGGCTGAAATTCAGATGCCGGGCCGCAGATTCAAACACCCGTATGGCGTTCAGCGATGGCAGATCCCGTGGCATCGAAACACCCCTCTAAGTATTACAAAAACTCATTAAAGATATATAAAAGTATCAATTTATCAGGTAGTTACTCTTTATAACATTCTTTTCACTCCTTAAAAAGCCATAGACCCAAGGGGGCTCGGAATGAAAAGATCCAGACTGCCGTTCAATACTGCAAGTATCGCCACCAGCCTGATCGCGATATTCCCGACCGGTGTCACATCGGCCATTGCCGGACCGACATCGAATCCGCAATGGTTCGGCACGGAACTTGACGCAGTTGTCGCCGCAAGCCAGCGATTCAACCCACAATCTATTCGCGAGGACCGTGAATTCATGGGCGCGATCCTGCGCCAGGACGACTGCTATACGTTTACGGTCGGCGCCGGCGAACCGGGCCGCGATCAAATCACGATCACGATAAAAATTCCGACGGGCGCCAGGGTTGTCGCGTTTTGGCACACCCATGGCGCGAGACGCGACAGCAACCGGTACTTCTCAAATGTCGACACGGAACTGGTCGAGACATGGCAGAAGCGGTTTTACCTCGCGGATCACACCGGAATGTTGAAAGTCATGGCACCGGGTGCGCCAACGCTGTCAAGACTTCTTGCGCGTCGTTTGGGACTGCCAAATCGATCAGGGTATGCGCGCGGCAAAATCGTCAACGATGCGCGCGGCAAACCTGTGAGAATCGCTACCCGACGTTAAGTATTCGAAAGAGGTACATGATAGCTGCCACCGCATAAATAAACCCGGCACCTTTTATCAATCTGTAGAAGCGACCGATATGACGCCGTCCTTGCAGGCGATAATAATAAGAACAAGCACAGGTCACCGTCGATGACCGGCCACCGGAACGGCGGTGCAAGGCCAACTGAGCCCGGTTGATTCAGCGCGCAGCTTGTCCGATGCCTGCGCACACAAAATGTCCCGTGACCATGCGGCACCCGGTGCCAGTGGCTGTTTTTCCATCACACCGGCACCGACTGTGAACCGCCCCGGGTATTCCGGAGACTCGTTAATTTAAGTCAGGCCGCCATGGCCGACCCTTCCTGTTGGCGATAATGCGCCTGTTCCAATTCTGCTGGTGGTATGCCACCAATCGGCTCGAGCAGACGGCGGTGGTTAAACCATTCGACCCATTCCAACGTAAGGCCAGAAAGTTCTATATCTCGGGCGAGCCGAGTCAGTGCACACTCGGCCTAAGTGCGTTGTTGTCAGCATCGATTTCCTTAAATTTGATATTGCCCCGGCACTGTCGCGCGGTTCTCGCGCTGAAGAAGTTCGGGGGACGCCTGGCGGACCACCGTTCCAGGTGCGATTGAACTCGTGATATAAACACCGGCACCGATGACCGAACCGGCCCCTATGATCGTGTTGCCACCGAGAATCGTGGCGCCGGCGTAGACAGTGACGTGATCCTCGAGGGTCGGGTGCCGGGGGCTGGGAATCATATCGCGCGTGACACTGCGGGCGCCGAGCGTAACGCCCTGGTAGAGCCGGCAATGGTCGCCAATCTGTGTGGTCTCGCCGATTACGACGCCGGTGCCATGGTCGATAACGAATGCAGGTCCGATATGCGCCGCCGGATGGATGTCGATCCCCGTGCGCATCTGCGCCTCGAAAGCCATCATCCGCGGTAGCAGGGGAACTCCCAGCACAAGCAACTCATGGGCGAGCCGATGCACGAGAATTGCGTGAAAACCGGCCGATGCCCGGATCGCATCCACGGCATGCCGACAGGCGGGATCGGCTTCAAGTAGCGCGGCGACATCGAGGCCGATTCGGCTGCGCAGGGCCGGTAGCCGGTCCATGAATGTGTTTCGCGTGTACATCACGTTGATGCCGTCGTTGCCATTAACCGCGGCACAGGAAATGATGAGCGCCTCGAGACTCCTGGCGGCGCGTGCGATGATATCCCGGTACGATGATCCCGGCTCGTCAGCGAAGAATCCCGGTAGCAGCAGTTCCTCGAACTCTTCCACGAGTCCCGCCACAGTGGACCGCGCCGGTGGCGTCGAGAGCGGAGCGTAAAGACGTTCGATTGCGGTAACCGATCGTTCCAGTTGTGCGGTCCACTCCTCGAGGGCCCAGTAGTCCGGTGGGGCAGCCGCACGATGCATCATGCCGCCGACTCTGTGAAGATCGACGTCGACAGATAACGTTCACCGAAGCTCGCCCATACCGTGACGATAGTCTTGCCGCGGTTCTCAGGACGTGCGGCAACGCGTGCTGCTGCACAGACATTTGCGCCGGTACTGATACCCGCGAAGATTCCTTCCTCGGCGATGAGCCGGCGAGCCCAGGCAAATGCATCATCGTTGCTGACTTGTTCGATACCATCGAGCAGCGTTGTATCAAGGTTGGCGGGAACGAAGCCGGCGCCGATGCCCTGGATCTTGTGTGGCCCGGGTGTGCCGCCCGACAACACGGGTGAATTTGTCGGCTCGACTGCGATCGCGCGAAAGTCGGGGTTTTGCGTGCGAATGTAGCGCGTTACGCCGGTGATGGTTCCACCGGTGCCGACACCCGTCACGATCGCATCGACAGCGCCATCGGTGGCGCGGTAGATCTCCGGTCCGGTCGTGCGCTCGTGAATCCGCGGGTTCGCGGGATTGTCGAACTGTTGTGGCATCCAGGCACCCGGCGTCTCGCGGAGAAGCGCTTCGGCCTTCTTGACGGCACCCGGCATTCCTGCCGAGGCGGGAGTCAGCACGAGAATGGCACCGAGCGAGCGCAGTAGCACGCGCCGTTCGATGCTCATCGATTCCGGCATGGTCAATGTGAGGCGATAGCCGCGAGCGGCGCAAAGGTAGGCAAGGGCGATGCCGGTGTTGCCGGATGTCGGTTCGATAATCTGAGTGTTTGGTGTCAGGAGGCCGCATTCTTCGGCATCGCTGATCATTGCGTCGGCAATACGATCCTTGACACTTGCCATAGGGTTGAATGTCTCGGCCTTGAGCAAGACGGTGGCGTGGTCTTCGGGGATTAGTTTTTTCAGCTGGATCAGCGGTGTGTCAAAGACAGTATCGGTAATATCGGGATAGGCGACGGTGGATGTTGTAGTTTTGGCGGGTATCGTAGTCATGATGCAAGTCCTCTTGTGCGTGTTGTTCGTGTGCAATAGATAAAGAAAGCCCGCAGTGAGCGGGCCTAGAACTGCGTGGGACGAATGAGGTGTCCGGCTACGGACAGTTAAAGCGCCTGGCCCTGATTAGGTGATGGCGACAACAAAGTTCATTCGGGTACCCGGATGCAACGAGCATTGTTGGGATGGATGACGCGTGGCTCATGTAAAAAATTATGCTCATCACTCCGATTATGGTCAAGAAAATCAGAGGTTACGCTAAGTTTAAAAAGGCACATCCTAATAATCACTGGTTATATCCGAAAACAAACTAATAATCGCCGGTTATACCCGGATAACAAATACTACGTTCCGTCTGATCCCATGAGTAGCTAGGGTGTCATGCCAGATCTCTTGGACCATGTGGAGAAGATCGGTGCCGGCACCAATCAAAATACAGGATCAACCTTTCATCGAACATCAATCACTGGTCGACCTCAACAATGTTGGTGCGCGACTCGATCAGGCTCAACTGTGGTGGGCGAGCGGGTATCTTGCCGGGTTGGCCGCCGGAGACTCTGTGCCGGCCGAAGCGCGGCCTCAACCGGAACAGGGTCTGGCATCCGGGAGTTGGACCATCCTGTATGGAACCGAGACCGGCAACGCCCGTCAATTAGCCGAAATACTCTGTGAACAAGCCGGGGCCGCCGGTCTCGTTACCCGCTTAAGTGATCTCAGGGACTACAAACCCTCTTCGCTGAGAAAAGAACAGAACCTGCTGCTGATCGTCGCCACCCACGGACTCGGTGAGCCGCCGGACGGCACAGAGGCGTTTTTCGACTACCTGATGAGTGATCGGGCGCCCAGAGTTAAGAGCTTGAGCTATTCCGTACTGGCACTCGGTGACAGCAGTTACGAAGCATTCTGCGCAACCGGGAAGACCGTGGACGATCGTCTAGCCGAACTGGGTGGGACCCGGTTGCATGAACGCGTGGACTGCGATCTGGATTTCGAGAGCGATGCACAAAGCTGGATCGAGACGGTCATAGCCAGATCGAAGCAGGCTGCTTCCGCAGACGAGCGACCGTTCGTTGCCGTACCGCAGCTGCATGCGATTACCACCCAACGTTATACCCGGCAGCTCCCGTTCAACGCGGAGGTGCTGGTTAATCAGAAGATCACTGCGCGTGATTCCAGCAAGGACATTCGTCATATCGAACTATCGCTGGACGGCTCCAATATAAGCTATGTGCCGGGCGATGCACTCGGCGTGATGGCGCAGAATCCGCCGCGGCTGGTCGAGCAGTATCTTCAGCGCCTCGGCGTCGATGGAGACACGCCCGTGCGGCTTGACGACCACGAGCTGCCTCTGAATACGGCATTGAGTGAACGACTGGAGATTACCCGGATGAGCCGTGGGTTCCTCGAAGACTATGCGGGCGCGACCGGCGACCAGCGAATCGTGCAGTTGCTCGGTGATAAGGACAGGCGAATGCTCAAACGTTACCTCGATGAGTACCAGCCGATCGATGTGCTCAACGAGTTTACCCATGCGATATCGGCTCAGACCCTGGTCGGTACTTTGCGGAAATTAACGCCCCGCCTCTATTCGATCGCGTCGAGTCCGGACGCCAACCCGGACGAGGTGCACCTGGCTGTTGCCGTCGTTCGCTACCAGGCGTTCGGTGCGCCGCACTGGGGCAGCGCATCGAACTTCCTCGCCGGCGACACCACCAGCATACCTGTCTATATTCAACCCAATTCCCATTTTCACCTGCCGAAGAATGAGGACACGAATATCGTCATGATCGGCGCAGGTACGAGCATTGCCCCGTTTCGTGCCTTTGTCGAACACAGACAATTTCATGGCGCAAAGGGGCAGAACTGGTTGATCTTCGGTAACAGGAATTTCTCTTCTGACTTCCTCTATCAACTGGAGTGGCAGCGGCATTTGAAACAGGGATCGCTGCAACGCCTGGACCTTGCGTTTTCAAGAGATCAGGCACAGAAAATTTATGTGCAGCAACGCATCAGGGAGCGGGGTCGTGACCTCTATGACTGGCTGGAGAACGGTGCACATCTCTACCTGTGCGGTGATGCACTGAATTTGGCGCCGGATGTTCACCAGGCACTGATCGATGTGATTGGCAACCAGCGAGGCGTCAAGGCGGAAAATGCTGAAGATTACCTGCGCGATCTGAAAGGCAATGGTCGCTATAACCGTGATGTCTATTGAGAACCGGCAGTCATGAATGACACAAACAAAAATGCGCCCGTCTCCGCTGTGGAGCGGATCAAGAGAAACAGCAATTATCTGCGCGGCACGCTCGTGGAAAGTCTGGCTGACCCGGCTACCGGCGGTCTGGCCGCGGATGACATACAGCTATCGAAGCTACACGGTTTCTACCAGCAGGATGACCGCGATCGCCGCACCGAGCGTACCCGGCAAAAACTGGAACCGGCCTACAGCTTTATGATTCGCGCACGCGTGCCGGGAGGAATTTGCACACCGGCACAGTGGCTGAAAATGGATGAGTTGGCCAGGGTATATGCCAACAACACTCTGCGCCTGACTACCAGGCAGGCGTTTCAGCTACACGGCGTGCTGAAGGGCGACCTGAAGACCACCATACAGAGCATCAACGAAAGTTTGCTCGATACCATCGCCGCCTGTGGTGATGTGAACCGTAATGTGATGTGTACTCCGCTTGCCGAGGCATCGAAGGTACATGGTGACGCCCTGGCATGGGCGCAGCGCATCTCGGCGCATCTTTCACCGCAAACCAGCGCTTATCATGAGATCTGGCTGGATGGAAAGAAGCTGATCGACAATAGCGATCATGAACCCATTTATGGCCCGGTTTATTTGCCACGCAAATTCAAGATCGGTATCGCAATCCCACCATGGAACGATGTCGATGTATTCACACAGGACCTGGGATTCATCGCGATAGAACGTGATGGGGATCTGGCAGGGTTCAACGTAACGGTCGGCGGCGGACTGGGAACTTCACACGGTGAACCCTCGACCTATCCGCGGCTCGCCGAGCACATTGGATACTGCACTCCGGACCAGGTCATCACGGTAGCCGAACACATCGTCGGAATCCAGCGTGACTACGGTGATCGAAATAATCGCAAGCATGCCAGGCTTAAGTACACCATCGACGATCGCGGTCTGGATTGGTTCGTCGTGGAGCTCGAGATGCGTACTGGTTTTGCATTGCTGCCCGGCATGCCGTTCGACTTTGAACACAACGGCGATCACTTTGGCTGGATCGACGGTGTGGATAGCCTCGGCCACCTGACTCTATACATACCGAGCGGCCGGCTGCAAGATGACGGTGAGCAGACACTACTGACCGGGATGCGGGAGATCGCGCGCATTCATGATGGCGAATTCAGGCTCACGCCGAACCAGAATGTGATTATCAGCCGCGTGTCCGGTGCGAGCCGTCAACGTATCGACAAACTGACTCGTAACCACGGACTAGATCTGTGGCGCCGGGTTTCGCCCGTTCGTCGCCGGGCACTGGCCTGTGTCGCCTTTCCAACTTGCGGCCTGGCAATGGCCGAAGCGGAACGCCACCTGCCGATGCTGCTAAAGCATATCGAGGCACTACTCGATAAACATGCAATCGGACAGGAGGAGATATCGGTACGCATCACTGGTTGCCCGAATGGCTGTGCACGGCCGTATGTCGCTGAAATTGGACTGATTGGAAAAGCGCCGGGTCGCTACAACCTGATGCTCGGTGGCAATCTTTCGGGCAACCGACTGAATCGCCTGCACCAGGAAAATGCCGGAGAGAAAGAAATCATCGAAACACTGGACAACTGGCTGGGTCGTTATGCAGCTTCAAGGAAAAAGAACGAAACCTTTGGTGATTTCTATATACGACAACAAGAACAAGGAGCAAGTTAAATGTCCTCGATGAATGAAAACTCTCCGGCGTTTATCTACAACGAGGCGGACAGCCTGCGAATAGCGGTCGAGCATGGCAATCAACAGGTAATCGGACTACAGGCGCCCGCAAGGGTCGAGTGGGCTTTGACCCATCTTCCCGGACTCCACGTGCTGACCTCTTCGTTCGGCGTACAGGCAGCGGTTTCATTACACATGGTTACAAGTTTGCAACCCGATATTCCGGTTCTCTTTATGGACACCGGCTACCTGTTCCCGGAAACTTACCGTTTCATTGACGAACTAATCAACCGGTTATCTTTGAATCTCAAGGTCTACCGCAGTACGTTGAGTCCGGCCTGGCAGGAAGCTCGATATGGTCAGCGCTGGACACAAGGGTTGGGTGGTCTTGAAGCATACAACCACGAGAACAAAGTAGAACCGATGGAACGTGCCCTGGCCGATTTAGGAGTCGGCACCTGGTTTGCGGGTCTGCGCAGAGACCAGTCGAGTGATCGCAACACAATCCCGTTCCTCAGCTGCTCGGGCAATCGCTGGAAAATACACCCAATTGCAGACTGGACGGATCGCGACATCTCTCGATACCTGAAACAACATCGGCTTCCGTATCATCCGTTGTGGGAACAGGGTTATGTCTCGATAGGTGATGTCCACACCACTAAACCGGTGCACGAAGTTACCGATATTGACGAGACCCGATTCTTCGGGCTCAAGCGGGAATGCGGGTTACACGAAATCGATCTGTCTGCACTCTAAAGCGGGCAGCATCCCTTCTGCTAATTCAAGTATTTACATGAACAGAGGCTTGCCGGGTTGGCAACATAAGTGCCTCGAGCAGTTCATCAACCTCCGCTTGGGACTCGAGTTCGGACACATCCTGCATCTGTTCGGCTGTCAGATGCGGTGCGAATAGCTCGGCAAAATCGAGCATATATTGGCGCAACACCGTATCGCGCGAAAAACCGATCCAGGTCGTCTGTCGCGGGAACAAGTGTTCGGCATTAATCGCTATCAGGTCTCCGGTATCGTGGCTGTCAAACGCCATGCCGGCAATAACACCAACACCCATACCCGTCCGCACATAGGTTTTGATGATATCCGCATCGCGTGCGGTAAAAACGACGTTTGGCGCCAGCCCCGCGTCGGCGAATGCCTTCTTGAAGGAAGACTGACCAGTCAGACTGAATACATAGGTGACCAGCGGGTGCTGTGCGAGCTGCACGAGATCGAGGTCGTGATCGAGTCGAGCCAGTTCATGGCCCTTTGGCACAACGATGATTCTGTCCCAGTGGTAGCACGGCATTAACACCAGGCTTGGAAACAACGCCTGAGAACCAGTTGCGATTGCAAAATCTACCTGGTTATTAGCCACCAGTTCGGCGATTTGCTCGGAAGTGCCCTGATGCAATTCAAGGGTAACTTTCGGATAGCGTTCGCGAAATGTGCGGATAACTTCCGGCAATACATATCGCGCTTGGGTATGGGTCGTTGCGATGGACAGCATTCCTTGCTGTTCACCGGACAGGTTCCTGGCAAGACTGCGGATGTTCTGGGTTTCTCGCAGAATCGTTCGAGCGCGCGCAATTACATCATGACCGGCCGGTGCAATTGCCGCGAGACTTTTTCCACGACGTGTGAACAACGGCACGCCCAACTCCTGTTCCAGCAATTTGAGTTGCTTGCTGATGCCCGGCTGGCTCGTATACAGACGTTCAGCCGCAGCCGTGATATTCAGACCACTGTCCACGACACCCAACAGGTATTTGAGTTGTTGCAGAGTCATTATTTTTTTCCCTTGCTCATTATTTTCTTGGCAATTTCGAGGCCAATCTATACATCAAAATAAAAAAGGCCGCCCAACCTTGCGGCGGGGCGACCTTGAAATCTTTCTCCAGCTTGTGTGTTACTTACATTGGAGCATAACAATTCCGTCCCGCGTTGGCGCATTTGCAACACAGACAACAGGCCAGACAACTGGCGAGGCGGGTCAACAGATTGATATTAAAGCTGGACATCAGGCCGCGCATATAACCACCGCTTATCACCGCTTGTCAAATAAAGGCAACTGAGCGCATATAACCAGGGGAAATATGCGCAGAAAAAATGATTATTTTTTTTGTTCCGGTCACGCCGTTATCGTGGAGTCTGACTTTTGAGGCAAGAACCATGAAACACTTCCCTGCATTTATCGATATCAAGGACCGCCGCATCCTGGTCGTCGGCGGCGGCAACGTAGCTTTGCGCAAGGTAAAGCTGGCGCTGGAGGCAGGTGGGCTGGCCACCGTCCATTCGCCCGACATCAGCGCGGATATCCAGGCCTTGGCTGACATTCCGGCCAACAGTGGCCGGGTTCTGATCGTATCCGGCAAGTTCGACCCGGAGCTGTTGGTAGAACTGCTCGATCACCACTGGTTCGTTATCGCGGCAACCGATGATCAACAATGCAATGCAGAAATTGCGCGTATGGCAAAACTTAAGTTGCGCCTGTGCAACGTGGTCGATGATGCCGAAACATCCAGCTTCATCGTGCCGGCTATTGTCGACCGGTCACCGGTTACCGTCGCGATCTCGACTGCCGGTTACTCGCCGGTACTGGCGAGGATGGTGAAGTCCCGAATTGAATCGTTGCTGCCAACGCGGCTGGGCGAACTGGCCGAGTTTGCCGGTAGCTGGCGTGCCCGCATCAAGGCTCGCTTTGCCAGCGTCAGGGCGCGTCATCGATTCTGGCAGGAGGTACTGGATGGTGAGGTTGCCGATCATCTGCTGGGAAACCGTCCCACAGAGGCGGAAAGAGCGTTACAACATCGTCTGGATTATTCCTCGCCCGAAACAACGAACCTCACCGGCAAAGCCTGCCTGGTAGGCGCCGGACCGGGTGATCCCAAGCTCATTACGGTGCGCGGCAAGGAACTGCTGGAACGGGCCGATGTCGTGCTCTACGACCGGCTGGCCTCTGCAGAACTTCTGCAACTCGCGCGCCGTGACGCCGAGTTCATTGATGTCGGCAAGTCTCCGAACGGACCCAGCCGTTCTCAGGAAGACATCAATGCACTGTTGGTCAACGCAGTAATACAGGGCAAACAGGTTTGCCGGTTAAAAGGCGGCGACCCCTTCCTGTTCGGGCGAGGCGGCGAAGAACTCGAAGCGTTGGCAGAACAAGGATTGCCCTTTGAAGTTGTGCCCGGGATTACCGCGGCCACTGGTTGCGCCGCCTATGCGGGAATACCACTGACGGTACGCGGGTTATCGCGTTCTGTAACCTTGGTTACTGCGCGTGGGTGCGACGGTGAAACCACGATTGACTGGCATAGTCTTGCTCAAACCAGTCAGACGCTGGTGTTTTATATGGGCGTCCACCAGTACGCGGAGATCAGCCGTCGACTCATTGCCGCCGGCCTGGATGGGCAGTTGAGTTGTGCAATCGTCAGCGAGGGCACGACGAACCAGCAGCGCGTGATACGAACACGACTGCACAAAATACATGAGGGCACCGTACCAGTCATTCAACGTCCCGCTGTATTAATTGTCGGGGAAGTTACGGCCCTGACCGGTCGTTATGCCTGGTTTGCACCGCATCGATTTATTCTTGATGGCGAAGAGCTTGATAGCGGCGCAACGAATTTGATCAATGAGTCTCCTGTGGAGCAGGAACACCATGTCCAAAATGCCGCTTGACACATTGCGAGTCATTCATCGCATCGGTGAGAACAAATTCACACCCGGGTTTTTCGCTGACAGATTTTTTGCCGGACCACCGCTCCTGGTCGATACCTGTCAGCGCAGCATTTGGGTTGGTCAACAGACGCAGCACCGGGGTGCTGTCGACGCAGCCACGGATATTGAATCTTTCTCCGGCAAAAAAGCATACGAATTTCTGTTGAAATTCGCTTCCGGCCTGCTAAGCGCCATCCCCGGAGAAACAAATGTATTCGGCCAACTCAAGGATGCATGGCAACACCATCAGGCGATGTTTGGCGCCAACATTGGCAGCTCTAATCGAGACTTGATGGCGCAACTGTTTACCGATACCAAGCGTATTCGCAGCAGACACCTGCAGCGTATCGGCGGACATTCCTACGGCACGCTGATACGTCACCTGCTTGAATTACGCAAAAATGAACCGGTGCTGATCGTGGGATCAGGCAGTCTCGCCCGTTCCATTGCACCCGCATTACGGAAGTATCGGCTGGCGATCTGGAATCGGCGTACCGAAGCCTGGGCGCCGGACCATGCAGAGCAACGCTTTGCCCCGGGGGACGAAGCCGATGCCGTCCGCTGGGCCGCCCACATCATCTTTTGCACACCGCCGGCACGAGCATCTGAACAAACGTGGATAGACGTGTTGCAACAGCACCCGGCAAAGTCCGTCATTCACTTAGGCTATCGTGATACACCGGCCTGGTGGCATGACTATGGTCATGAAGAAGGGCAATACCTGCATCTCGAACACCTGTTTGCGCTGCGTCGTAATCAGGCTGATGCCAGGTCACTTCAACTCACCCGGGCACACAACGAGTGTGCGGCACTCGCCAGAAACCATGCCAGCGAATCCAACCACCTACTGCAAGCACAAGCTGGCCCAAGGTTTGAGTTCGCTTCGCCATGAACAAAAGTGCACCACTCAAACTGGGCACGCGTGCCTCGCCATTGGCCATGGCGCAAAGCCGCATCGTTGCACAAACTCTCGAGCAACGACATCCCGGGCTTGGTATCGAACTGGTACCCATGACGACTGACGGCGATCACGACAGGCACACGCCACTGTGCCAGATCAAGGATGCCGGTTATTTTTCCACGCAACTGGACCGTTCGTTATTGTCAGGCGAGGTGGATTTCTGTGTGCACTCTCGCAAGGATCTCTCGGGACAAAGGCCGGCAGGAATAACGACAGCCGCAATTCCCCGGCGGGAGAATCCTCGCGATGTGGTGATTTTCAATTCGAGAGTTCTGCACAAACTCCAGACAGGCAAGCCACTTAGGATTGGATCATCGTCATTGCGACGCGTAAAAAATGTCGGCACGTTTCTACAAATGGCGCTGCCCGCAATTGGGCTTCCGGCACAAATACAGTTTGTCGATCTTCGCGGCCCGGTCGACCAGCGCCTGGGGAGAATCCATCAGGACACGGAATCCGACGGTTACCTGGATGGCGTCGTGCTCGCGCTGGCGGGCCTGAGCAGACTCTACAATGATGCGCATGGTCACTTGCTCATTGCACCGTTATTGCATAATGTACGCTGGATGGTGCTACCGCTGAGTCATTGTCCGGCCGCTCCGGGGCAAGGGGCACTGGCACTCGAATGCCGTGCACAAGATACCCGGACAATAAAACTGCTACAAAGTTTACACGACCCAGACTCTGCAACCCTGGTTGAACGCGAGTATGAAATTTTTTCGCGAAGACCGGCAACAGATCGTGCAACTCTCGGTATTACCGCTGTCAGCCATCAGGAACTCGGTGACCTCACTTGGAGCCGTAGCGAAACCAGCAGCAATAAAAACGGCAGGCAGGAGTCTGCGGAACTGGTATGGCGCTACCCACCGGCCCCCAAACACGCCGCACCCTGCCCGGCTCGCATCTGGGAGGAATTCAGTTCACGCATGCCGACCGGTCAGGTGGAAATACTGGCGCCGGCGGTATTCGTCGCACATTGGAATGCGATCGCATCGATTGACCCCTGGCCGTTTGAAACGCGCACTTGGGTAAGCGGAGTGACCAGTTGGCGCCGGCTGGCGCAACGCGGTATCTGGGTTGAGGGTTGCGCGGACAATCTTGGCTTCGAATTCGTCCACGACACTCTGACACAGTCGGTGCTGAACCTGCCTGCACTCGATGTGTGGCAGGTGTTGACCTATGAGCAAGCAGTACCGAGCTGGAACGGGATGGGGATACCTTTGATCACTGCAACCTATCGGCTCGAATACGATACCAACAAGGCGGTAGCAATTGACCGCGAGTTATCGACACATTCACATTTCTACTGGAGCAGCCCGGCGCAATATCGAGTCGCTGCAAGGTGGCTGCCACACAACGCACAACACGCCTGCGGCCCGGGCAAGACAGCAGCCGCTCTGCGCGACCACGGCGTCCATGACCTGACGGTTTTCCCTTCACGCAAGGTTTGGCAACAATGGCTGGCCTGAATTCATCTGATATGAGCTTGCGGCGCCTTCGTCAGAGCCCGGCAGTCCGTGAATTGACGCGCGAAATCAGCGTATGCACGGAGCAGTTTGTCCAGCCACTATTTGTTGTCGAGGGAATTAATGAGCGACAAAATATTCCCGGACTTCCAGGCACATACCGGGAAACTGCGGATAGCTTGTTGCGACAGATTGAGGCAGACATAAATAACGGCATCAACAAATTCCTGTTATTCGGCGTTCCGGCACAAAAAAATGATCAACATTTTGATCCCGGTTTTACCGCAACGCAGATCGAACGTATGAAGCAAACGTATGGCGACGCGATTTGGATCGCCGCCGATGTTTGCCTGTGCTCCAGCACTCGTCATGGTCATTGCGGTGTACTCGATGAGTCGGGGCAACATCTGCTCAACGATGCCAGTGTCGAGGTGCTGGCCGAATTCGCACTGACCTATGCTCAGGCCGGTACCGACTGCGTTGCGCCGAGCGACATGATGGACGGCCGGGTAGCGGCAATTCGGAAGCTGCTGGACCGCCAACAACTGGAGCGCACGCTGATCATGAGCTATAGCGCAAAATTCCACTCCCGTTTCTACGGACCTTTCCGACTCGCGGCGGAGTCCGCGCCGGGCGGGACGCTCACTGACCGCGCCAGTTATCAGATTGACCCGGCGCGCCCCTCGGACGCATTACTGAGTGCACGCCGTGATGCAGCCGAGGGCGCCGATATCCTGATGGTCAAACCGGGCATGCCGTATCTGGATGTGCTGGCATCTTTGAGTAATGAGATTCATCTGCCGTGGGCGGTATACCAGGCCAGCGGTGAATTCGCCGCACTTTCGTTGGCCATACAGGCAGAGCTGATGTCGCACCAGGCAATAGTCGAGAGTTGGACGGCATTCGCCAGGGCCGGGGCCTCGATGATTATCAGTTATGGCGCCCGCCAGTCGCGTGAGTGGCTGGCATGAATGCCTCACAGGATTATTTTGCTCGTGCGTGCCGCGTGTCGCCGGGCGGCGTACATTCACCGGTGCGTGCATTCGCTGCTGTGGGTGGGTCACCCCTGTTCATGGAAGGTGGTACGGGTGCATCGATCCGGGACGTGGACGGGCGTGACTACCTCGATTTCTGCATGTCATTCGGGCCGCTGATCTTCGGTCATCGGGATCAGCTGTCGCTGGAAGCCGCAAAATCTTCACTGGACCAGGGATGGACACTGGGTACACCTGAGCCTTATTCGCTGGAACTGGTCGAACTGATTACCCGGCACATTCCCTGGGTCGAGAGCCTCAGACTGGTGAATTCCGGAACCGAGGCCGTGATGTCCGCATTGCGGCTGGCACGCGGAGTGACCGGCCGACCGCTGATCCTCAAGTTCGATGGTTGTTACCACGGCCATGCGGATGCTGTGCTGATGTCGGCCGGCTCGGGAGTCGCGCACATTGCGAACGCCGACAGCGCCGGGATTTCACCCGCGGTTGCGGCCGAGACGCTGGTTGCCAGGCTGGATGACGAACAGGGCGTGGTCGAGGTCTTCGAGCGCTACGGTGGCCGGATTGCTGCCGCGATCATCGAGCCGCTGCCGGCGAATCATGGTTTGTTGCCGCAGCGCGATGGATTCCTCAAAACGCTCGCGGATCTTTGCCGCCTGCACGGCAGTCTGTTGATTTTTGACGAGGTCATTACGGGATTCCGGCTCGCATTCGGAGGCTATGCGGAAGTCTGCGGTATCCACCCCGACCTGGTGACTTACGGCAAAATAATCGGCGGCGGCTTCCCGATGGCGGCATACGGCGGTCGGGCGGATCTGATGGCGCAAATCGCGCCGGTCGGGCCCGTGTACCAGGCGGGGACGCTGAGTGCGAATCCGGTTGCGGTCAGGACTGGTCTTGCGGTGCTCGAACGACTGCAGAACGGCACCGTTTACCGACAGCTTGATGCGCTAGGCCGATATCTGCACAAAAGCCTGTCATCTGTTAACGGATTGTTTCACGTGCAGCAGCTTGGTTCGCTGTTCTGGATTGTGCCAGGCCGGGGCAACTCCGAACCCATACGGAGCCGAGGGGCGATTCCTCCCGGGACCGCGGATGCCTACCCCGAGCTCTTTCACCGCTTGAGACAACAAGGCATCTTTCTTCCACCGAGTCCTTTCGAGGTCGGTTTTCTTTCCACCGCTCACGATGAAACCCATATCGAACATTTTGCGGCGACGCTCGCACTGGATGCGAATTTCAGCACAGATGGGTTTGCAGTCGTGCCTTAGTAATTCTGCAGCAATTATCCGAATACCGACGCAATCGTCTCCTGCATCCCCTAAGCCTCCGCCCGCGGATCCGCGGCATCCCGAATCGACCGGCCGGATGTCCGGCGTCACAACGAGCAAGCGCCGGCCCACCGCCTTGCGCATGGCCGGTAGTTCGAGACCCGAGACCACGACACCTCGCATCCGGCCTCGAGTGCGCGCCCGCTATATGATCCGCAATCCCTTCAGCTTGCCGGGTGAAAAACCTGGCGGATCATCAGCGCATCGTCGAAGGCTTTGGCATCCAGGACGGTTTCCAGTAACAACTCACTACGATTCGGCGAAACGACGTAACGTTCAGTGATTTTCATGCCCCTCTCGCTTTTCGTCACCGTCCAGAACTCGGTGCCAGACCAGCCGGACTCGGTTTCCATACTGCCGGCAGCGCCCACCGTGGTTATTGGCGTTTGTAGCGTATAACTGCGCGAACGATGTCCACCGAAATCGACCTTGACTAGCTCATCGGACTGGGCGATCTCGATCCAGTCGGCGTTTGGAAACAGGCCACCGAAGTTCGTCATCCTCATCTCCCCAGGCTCCGTACTACCGTCAGGGGGCATGGAGCCTGACCCACGCATGCCACCGCCACCCTTCCCGCCGCCGCCACGCATACCTCCGCCACCCTTCCCGCCGCCACCCATACCACCCGCTGATCCGCGCCGGTCATTGGCGCGTTCCACCTCGGCGATGACCATTGCTGTTTGAATTACATCCTGGGGATTATCACTGGCCTCACGATCGAGCACCCAGCGGCCGGACAAGTCGATATCATCGGAGGGTATTTCGCTTAAGCGCGGTGTTGAACTGCAGGATGCGAGGAGCAGCAGGCCAATGACGAATATCGCGGTGCGATTGAAAGTATTCATGATGTCCGTGTTCCTCTGCATGGCTTGCATTTCGTCTTGCGTAACGTAGCCGGGACACCGTGGCCCGGTGATTGACTGTCAGTCTAGGCTTGCGGACGCAAAGTAGTACATGGATTGCGCGAAGAAATGCAAAGACATGCAAAGACATGGGAAGCCAGCTTGCATCATAGTAGAACATGACGTGCAGTGTGGAAGGGCCGCCTGGTGTAGAGTTGTAAGCCACCGTGAATGCAGATACCACACATGGACAAATCTGCAGAAATCTCTGTGCTTCTGGTCGACTGCGACCAGGACTTATATCAGATCAAGTCGCGACTATCTCAGGTAGTCCACTGCGGCGCGGCCATGCGGATCACGCTGGGATGCTGAAAGTCATGACGCCGGGCGCACCGACGCTGTCAATACATCGCGCGCACCGTTTGGGGCTGCCCCGTCGATCGGGATATGCGCGTGGCAATGTCGTCAGTGATGCACAGAGCAAGCCCGTGAGTATCGCTACCCGGCGTTAGGCCCAACGTTAAGCCCTGCGTTAAACAATGGGACCAGCACCAAACAATTACTCGGCGCCGACTTCGCCCTGCTCGATCATCGTGTTGATCTCATCCTCGGAATAACCGGCTTCGGCCATGATCTCGCGCGTGTGCTGACCCTTGCGCGGCACCGGACGATGGATACCGAAACGCTGACCATTCATCTCCAGCGGCATTGCCGGCAACTTCGATTGCTTGCCGGCTCGCTCGCCGTCGGTCACGGTGATTGGCAGCAGGCCGTCATTCGCTGCGAGGTGCGGATCTTCAAACAACTCTTCCGGCCTGGCGATCGGTGCAAACGGCAGACCGGTTTGCTCGAGCTTGTCCATCAACTCCTGCTTCGTGAACTGCCTGAAGGTGTCCTTGATGATCGGCAGCAGACGTTCCTTGTGCGTGACGCGATCATTGTTCGTCGCAAGCGTTCCATCGGCGGCCAGTTCATCGAGGCCGAACGCGTCGCAGAGCAACTTCCACTGCTTGTCGCTGACCACGCCGACGAAAACCTGATCGTCGTCACCAGTCTCGAAGACCTGGTAAATTGCCCAGGCCGACACGCGCGCCGGCATCGGCGCGGCAGGTTCGCCCGTGACGGCATATTGCGCCATGTGCTGGCCGACAAGGAACACGGTGCTCTCAAACAGGGATGCGACAACTTGCTGGCCCTGGCCTGTCGTATCACGCTGGTGCAGCGCCGCGAGGATACCAAGTGCACCGAACATGCCACCCTGCACATCGATGACCGATGTTCCGGCGCGCAGCGGCTGTCCCGGCGGCCCCGTCATGTAAGCCAGCCCACCCATCATCTGGGCGACCTCATCGAGCGCTGTGCGATGTTCGTACGGCCCGCTCAGAAATCCCTTCTCTGAACAATAAATCAACCTCGGGTTGCGGGCCTTGAGCGCTCCATAACCGAAACCGAGCCGATCCATCGTGCCCGGCCGGAAATTTTCGATCAGCACATCCGCCTCATCGACGAGCTTCAGGACGAGTTCCTTACCTGCATCGGATTTCAGATCGACACACAGGCTCCGCTTGTTACGGTTATACATCGGAAAATACCCGGACCCCGAGCCAAGCAGCCGGCGCGTGCTGTCGCCCGTTGCCGGTTCGATCCGGATAATATCGGCACCCAGATCGGCCAGCATCAGGCCGGCCGCAGGACCCATGACCATGTGGGTAAACTCCACGACCTTAATGCCGGCGAGCGGCAGTGCTTGTTTATCTGACATCCTGAAGCCTTTTCGTTATGCAATGCCGGTTATTATAGGCGGTGCCGGTGTTAACTGATTAACTAATTTGCCACCATACGATTTTCGGTACCGAAAAAACCCGGCTCAGCCAAACATTATTTATAAGGACATTGTAATGAGCGACATCGACATCCTCGTCAGCGAAGTCGGCCCGCGCGACGGACTGCAAAGTATTCAGACGGTCATGCCGACCGCAGCGAAAAAAGCCTGGATCGATGCGGAAGCCGCGGCCGGTGTTCGCGAAATCGAGGTAGCGTCATTCGTACCGCCGAAGCTACTGCCGCAGATGGCCGATGCCGCCGAAATCGTTGCCCATGCCAAAACGATTCAGGGACTCGATGTAGTCGCACTGGTACCCAATTTCAAGGGTGCCGAGAATGCGATCAAGGCCGGTGCGGATAAAATCGGTCTGCCGCTGTCTTGCAGTGAGACACACAGCCAGGCAAACCTCAAGAAAAGCCACGACCAGGTTATCGATGAAGTTCGCAAGATCACCGAACTGCTGGCCACGTTGCCGGCCGACCGGCGACCGAGTTTTGAAGGCAGCCTGTCGACGGCATTTGGCTGCACGCTCGAGGGCGCTGTGCCTGAGTCACAGGTTGTCGGCCTGGCCGTGCGGCTTGTCGAGGCCGGCGTCGATGAACTCAGCCTGTCCGACACGACCGGCTATGCAAACCCGACACAACTCCGGCGGCTGATCAAAGCCGTGCGCGCCGAGGTCGGCGCCGACAAGCTGGATGGTGTACACCTGCACAATACCCGCGGCCTCGGCCTCGCCAATGTCGTCGCCGCACTCGAAGAAGGCATCACAACCGTCGACAGCTCACTCGGGGGAATCGGCGGCTGCCCGTTCGCACCCGGTGCGAGTGGCAATATCGTGACCGAAGACCTGGTCTTCATGCTCGACGCGATGGGGCTCAAGACCGGCATCGACCTGGACAAACTGTTGAAGGTCCGCGACATCGTCATCGCGGCATTACCCGATGAAGAGATGTACGGGTTTACGCCCGATGCAGGGCTGCCGAAAGGCTATGTCGGTGGCGGCTGGGGAATCGGCTAAAGCCGCTCCCACAATGTGGTTTATTGCGCTCCGGTTTCCTGCCGCAGGTAGGTCATCAGGTCGGCACGATCCTGAGCCTCCGGGATGCCGAAGAAGATCATCCGGTTCCCGGGCATAAATTTACTCGGCTGCTTCAGCCACTCGTCCATTGCTTCCGTCGTCCACACGAGGTCGGAATTTGCCATTACATCCGAGTAAGAAAATCCGGGTACGATTCCTGCCTTGCTGCCAAAAATGCCGAACAGATTCGGCCCAACCCGGTTCGGCCCACCCTCACCTAAGCTGTGGCATGCACGGCACTGAAGAAACAGAGTCTTGCCCCGATCGGCAGCAGTACTCACGCCGCCATTGGCCGACTGATCACCGCCGCACCCTGACAGGACACACAACACCGCAGCCAAACTGATGACAACTAATCTAGAAACTAACATAAATATTCTCTACATCTTACTGTTAATACTATATTTTACTATGCTCAATTAAGACTCGCCCTTGAGCCCGTCGAGCGTCCCGGGATTCATCAGACCATCAGGATCCAGACTCTTTTTGATGTCTTTAAGAATCTGTGTCGCCTGATCCTGCCGCCCTTTCAAATACGGATAAGTCTTGCCGACCTGCATGTGCACGGCGCCCAGATCGACGAATATTTCCCGGATCCTGGCACGCAACTCATGGACCAACGCACGGCCTTCGGGATTTGCCGCGTACTCGGGCAACTTGTTGAGATGTTCCTGCGGCAGGTAACGCTTGTGATACGGCGTCCGGTCATCCTCCCAATAAAACACGGGTTCATATAAAAACCCATTCGTGCTGATACCCGCAAACATCGCCGCCTTCTCGATCTTCAACGCCACCATTTTTTCCGCGTGCTGTGCATGCAATTCGCTGAGGCGCCGGTGGAACTCCCTGACTTGAGAAAACGGCAGAATGCCGTGCATCGGCACCCAACGCTGGCCGCGCGGCCCGAGAATGCCGTTCAACGGAATGAACGGCATGGCCCGCAGGACAGTTGGAATCGTATTGGCGATCTCAGTACCGTGACCGGCCATTGCCTTGCGAACCGTCGTGAGTTTGGCATTGATCTCCGCCTGACTCGAACCCTCGACGACATAGTGCGACGAATAATCGAACCCACCCAGAAAACGCTTACCGGCCAGCGCCATCTTCAGAAGTCGAACGAAACCATTGATCGGATTCGTCGATGTCTTCAGAACCGCCCAGGCGGCCTGGATCGCGTCCTTCGTGTCCGCGCTGCCGAGTTGCCCTTTCTGCAGTACCGGGTCCAGACCGAAACAATCGGCAACGACACCGGTCCGCGCCGCCTTCGACATGCCGTCGGCCATGTCGTCGAACTGCGTAAAGCCGAACGAGGCCGTACCCGAATACGCCGGCAAGGGAACGAGGCGCAACGTAATGCGCGCCTTAATGCCAAACGCGCCGGCATCGCCCGTAAACAGGCCAGTCAGGTCCGGACCGTAATGCCGGAAAAATGGCGTCGCCTTGCCCATTGCGGCAGAGCCGGTACTCAGGATCTCGCCATTGGCCAGAACGATATCGAACGACAGCGCCGTATCGGCTGAACAACCATAAGTACCGGAACCGAGGCTGACCGCATTTTGCGACATCGATCCGCCGACCGTCGCCCGCAATCCGGAGAACGGCCCCCAGAACGCCGAGCGCACGCCTTTTTCGGCCAGCGCGACAGTCATCTCGGCCCACGTGATACCGGGCTCCACCGTCACGTACATATCCTCGGCATTGATTTCGACGATCGCATTCATGCGCCCGGTATCGATCAACAGCGAATTGGTCGTGTAGGGTACATAACCATCCGTATACGATGCCCCGCCGCCGCGCGGGACCAGCGCGATGCCGGCCGTCGATGCGATGCGCGCAATATCCTGCAATTCCTCGACACCGCCAGGCTGCAGAACGGCGATCGGCAGTTCGCAGGACTGATAGACATCCATTGCGAAAAATTCACGATCCGCATGTTCCGTTAATACGTACTCCGCACCGCAAATGGCACGCAGCTGGTCAATAATCTCTTCAGACGCCTGTAAGTTCGCGGACATCATAGAACTCTGCTTGATTGATGGGCCCGATAGAAACGGAGCAGCTATTGTGCCCGAATCAATACCGGACTTTCAGGGAAAACCGGGCCCGAAAGCCGTGCTCCTTTATATCAGTTTGGGCCGGCTGAGCCGCTAATATATGTCAATCCGGAATCGTTACGGATCAACATGGTGCGGGCCGTCCATTCATCGGCAGCACTGCGCCGGCCCAGCCACTGGAATTCGCCGCCGACGTAGACGGCAATCGGCAGCCCGTCACGATACAACAAGCGGTTACGGGCCGTCGCCGCAATTCGCTCGCCCGGCGTGACAATACCGGCGAGATTGAGCGGGTCCGCTGCCGATATAACCATGGGTCGCTCTGCAATCGATCGGTCACTGCGCTGGACGCTCCGCAACCTGTCAACCGCATCCGGTGCGGCAAATTGCTCACCGGAAAACCCATTGATGAACCGACCACCACGCACCTCACCGCGAGCCTCGAGCCTGCGCAATATTCGAACCAGGCGGCGCCATGGCGGCAGGCGGCGTGATTCACGCTGCAGGACGGCCCGAAACACGACGCCATAACGATCCAGCAACGCCCAGGCAATCGTCTCGGCAGCCTGATCCGAATAATCGGAAACATTGGGGCCAAACTGAGGTTGTTCGGCTTCTGAAAAATCTCGGTTCGGCCCCAATGTTTCCCCGATCAATGACCAGCGACCACCCGCATCGATGCTGACCTGCCCGCGTCGTCGTGGCCGCGAGAAACTCGCCCGCCCGGCCGACGGCGTGATCAGTGATCGCAAACCACCGAAGCGATCAGCTGTTGCAAGACCCTGCACCACCAACTCACCGAGCGCCGACTCAACTTCGGTTCGCAACAAGCCGGTCAAGCGGACGATGTCGTCGAAAAAGATGGCCCGGTGCTCTTCCAGTGCCGCGTAAACCTTCTGCGCCTGCAACGACAGTTCGGCGGCAGTATCACGTGTGAATAATGGCGCCCAGGCCTCCATTTCCCCACGATGAATCAGCGTAACAGGCGTATTACGGACTGGCCCCGACTTTCTGCCGGGCGTGGCATTACCTGCCGGGCGTACCCATACATAGCCCCCCGATGCCAAACACTCATCGACATAGACGGGCAGGAAGCCGCTGACTCGCTGCGCCAGTAAGCTGCTTTCCCAGGTTGCCGCCGGCGCCGCAAAGCCCTGCAATCGGTCGAGCGCCCGCCGAACGGCATCGGGACCCTCTGAATCACCACAGCCGATCTCGTGCCAGTCAAACAGGAAGCGCATGAAGGTGGCCGGCGAAACGGGTTCGATCTGCCGGCGCAGACTCTTGATTGTGTACCGACTGATCCGCGCAAGCAGCCGCCGTTCACACCATTCTTCCTCGTCGCCGGACACGCTCTGGAAATGTCCCTTCATCACAAACCCTTCTACTTCAAGAGCTTGCAATGCATAATTAATGCTTGATATACCAATCAATAAGGCACCTGCGAGCGGTCCCGGGCGCGTCGGTCCGAGCATTTCGAGACGGCTGCGAACCAGTTCGACGAGCGCGGACTCTGCCGACTCCGCTTCGCCGCGCAAGCCGTCGACCGGTTCGATCAAGGGTTCCAGTCGAGCTGCAGGCACGACCTGCAACACCTGGCTCAGGCGTTCGGCCGCGACCCACAGATGCGAATCTGCTCCGGCATCGATCGCCCCGACATGAACCATCGTCACGCGGCACTCGGCAATCAACGTATCGAACCACGGTCGCCAGCCGCCAGCAGCCTCCGCGTCCGTCACAAAACCACCGAGCACGAGTGCATCATGCAACTCATCGGCATTTCGCGGCTCCGGCCAGGCCTCGGCACAAACCCGATCGATCGCCTCGGGACTCAGCTGCGCCAGATCCGCCGCCTCCTCCGGGTCCAGCATATTGCGCGTGCGAATCGCCTGGGTTCTTCGTTCCTCGGCCGGTGCATCGTCGAGAAACGCGAACGGCTTGGCCGTAATGATCTCCTGTGCAAGCGGCGATGGCGTCGGCAAATCGCGGGCCGTGACCGCGACTTCACCGTTGACGAGTCGTCCGAGCAACTGCTCCAACCCGTCGGTATCCATCAGGTCATCCAGACAATCGGTCATCGTCTGCGCGACAAGCGGATGATCGGGAATCTCGCGATCACCGGCAATATTCTCAAAGCAGGCGAGTTGATCCGGGAACACGACGGCCATCAGGTCTTCGCCGTCGTTGCGCTGAAAAATCGGCGGTACTTTCTTTCCATTGCGGTTGCGGCGCACGGCCAATGCGATGCTAGCGGCCCAGCGCCAGTGGGTCGGAAACATCGGTGCGGCAAGCACAGCCTGCGACAGTACGCTGCGCACGCTTGCCGGTTTCAGATAGCCGGCCACTTCTTCCAGCGGGAAGCTGTGCGTCGGTCCGAGCGACAGGACAATACTGTCGTCGAGTGCGGCGGCCTGCAGCTCGAAATTGAACTTGCGGCAAAAACGCTTGCGGATGGCAAGACCCCAGGCACGATTCAACCGCGAGCCGTACGGTGAGTGAATGACCAAATGCGTGTCGCCAACCTCGTCGAAGAAGCGCTCGAAGACGATCTCATTCTGCGTCGGTAAAGTGCCAAGGATCGCTTTCGTGGTGGCGAGATAATCGACGAGTTGCTCGGTGGCGGATTCGGACAAGCCAAATCGCCCGGCGATACGCGCGCGAGCCGCATCCAGACCGTCATTGAGCCACATAGATACGTCAGCGCGCAGGCGCGAGACAGCAAACGACAATTCATCGGTCCGGCCCGGCGCCTCGCCAAACCAGAACGGGATATTCGGCGGCTGGCCTTTGGCATCTTCGACCAGGACCTTGCCGGTCTCAATTTTCAGAATCCGGTACGACGTATTGCCGAGTTGAAAGATATCGCCGGGCAGACTCTCGAACGCGAAGTCTTCGTTTAACGAGCCGACCGAGAATTCCTCGGGCAACATCACGACATCGTAATCAAACTGATCGGGAATCGCGCCACCGTTCGTGATCGCCATCAGGCGCGCTCCGCGCCGACCGCGCAACAGTCCGTTGACGACGTCATAGTGCACGTGCGTGGCCTGTCTCCCGCGCCGCGTCGTGTAACCGTCGGCGAGCATCCTGATGACCTGTTCGAAAGAATCCCTCGACAGATCCCGATACGGCCAGGCACGCCGCACGACGAAAAATAAATCATCGACGGTCCATTCACGGGCCGCGACTTCGGCCACGATCTGCTGCGCCAGCACATCGAGTGCCGGCCCCTGTAATCGAATCGCGTCGAGTTCTTCCCGGTACACGGCATCGAGCAGCGCGGTACATTCGACGAGATCGTCACGAGTCAACGGAAACAAACGACCCTTCGGCAACGCATCGACACCGTGACCGGAACGGCCGACACGCTGCAGGAACGTGGCGATACCACGCGGTGAACCGATTTGCACGGTCAGGTCCACATCGCCGATGTCGATGCCAAGTTCGAGCGACGCCGTCGCGACCAATACTTTGAGCTCACCCGCCTTGAGCCGGCGTTCGGCATCGAGCCGATGCTCCCTGGCCAGGCTACCGTGATGTGCGGTGACGAGCGTCTCGTCGATGCAGGCTGAATAGCCACCAGCGCCCTGTCCTGCGGCGCATGGCCGGTCATGCTGGCCGCCGCCAGCAGGTCGGCAACGGCGACCTCGTGAACCGTAGTTTTTTTGCCGCTCAGGTGACGGTCCATGGCATCGTCTTCAAAGAGACGAACCGTGCCGGGCGGCGCACCGAGCTCGGCGGCATCGACGACGATCAGGCCGGCGGCATCCTCGATTTCGGGCAGCAGCGATAAGCCCAGCGTACCGCCGTCGATGACCTTGATTCTGGAGGATAATTCCGAGCGGGATTCGAGGACTTTGGCGACATGCACACCCACGCCGTCATCGGACAGGAGTGTATTGCCCACCCCAAGTACGAGGTATTTCCTGTCTTCAGCGCTTTGCCCGGACAATACAACACTCCGATGGCTTGCTACTCGATGACTACCACGCCGCCGACATGCGCCCCAGGATTGATCTGTACTACACAGTCGGACCGTTGGCCTATTCTAGCGCAAATTATCGCTAATCGATGCCGCAATTGAATACGGTAATACCGAACTGTTTTGCCGGAATCGGCACGGCATCATGTAAGCTGTGAACCCGGGCCGGAAAGCCCCGGCGGAGCAATAAACTATGTGCCTCGGCGTACCCATGCAGGTCATTGAGATCGACGGCTACCTGGCCCAGTGCGAGGCCAGGGGAATCCGTCGCAAGGTCAGCCTGTTCCTGATGCAGCACGAAGCGATCGCTGTCGGCGACATGGTCCTCGTGCATGTTGGCAATGCAATCCAGAAAATGACCGAGCAGGAGGCGCAATCGGCCTGGGAACTCTACGACGAAATACTCGGGGACGAGATACCCGGGGACGAGATACCCGGCACCGATGCGGAGGAACCAGGCAATGCATGAATTTGCAATCTGCCAGGACTTGCTGTCGCAGGTCAGCCGCATTGCCGATGAGCGCGGCGCAACCCGGGTTGACAGGATCGTCGCCATCATCGGCCCGCTGTCAGGTATCGAAATTCCGCTGCTGGAACGGGCCTTCAGTGTCGCGCGATGCGGCACGGTGGCGGCAGATGCCGTCCTCGAAGCCGAACCCTGCGACATTCTCGTCCACTGTCGTCAATGCGCTGCCACTTCCGGGGCCACTGCCGGCAACCTGACATGCAGGCAATGCGGCGACTGGCGTGTTGACCTGAAACAGGGAGACGAGATGCTGCTCAGAACCGTTGAACTCTCCGGGATCACCGGCACAGAGGCAGCGAACGGATCTGAACATGTGTGAGACTTGCGGCTGCACGATCACGCCGGGTAACCGGCACCTGGTAGCGGCAACCGGTGCACTCCATCGTTCGAGCGACGGCAAGGCATCGGTCGAGGTACTGACCGGCCTGCTGCACGAGAACGATCACCAGGCGATTCATAATCGTGAACACTTCCGCCGCCATGACATGCTGGTGATCAACCTGATGTCGTCGCCCGGGTCCGGCAAGACAAGCCTGCTCGAAGCCACGATCCGCGCCATCGGTCATAAAATCCGAATTGGCGTGATCGAGGGCGATCTGGAAACGGAGAACGATGCCGAGCGCATTCGGGCACAGGGCGTGCCGGCAGTGCAGATTACAACCGGGTCAGCCTGCCATCTGGACGCGCACATGGTGCATGACGCGTTGCACAAAATGGATCTCGATGCGCTCGACATCCTGTTCATCGAGAACGTCGGTAACCTCGTGTGCCCGGCGAGCTTTGATCTGGGACATCACGCGAACATTGTATTGCTGTCCGTGACCGAAGGTGACGACAAGCCCGCCAAGTACCCGGTCATGTTTCGCGCCGCCGACCTCGTACTGCTTGCCAAGTCCGATCTGCTCGACGTGCTGGACGATTTCAAACCCGACGCGGCAGAAAACCATGTGCGGTCACTGGGCAACGGGGCGACGGTCCTGCCGGTGTCGGCACGCCATGCGGAGACGCTGCAGCCGTGGCTCCACTGGCTCGAGTCCACGCTCACAGCGATGCGTGCCGGTGACAAACTCATGCCCAGAATGCAGGCCCAAAATGAAGATCAATAGTGCAGCACTGCATGCGCCGGAAACGAGCGGATGAGCAGCGCTGCGACGTGGCTCGAGCGGATTCGTGGTCTGGATCTGCCCGAGTCCGTGGGCATCATGAATGTCTGCGGCGGCCACGAGCGAGCCATTTCCATGGCGGGATTGCGCGGCGCACTGCCGGAGCAAATCCGCCTGATACCCGGGCCCGGTTGCCCGGTCTGTGTCTGTCCCGAAGAAGATATTTATGCCGCCATTCAACTGGCGCTCAGAGACGATGTCATTCTCGTCGCATTCGGCGACATGTTGCGCGTTCCTGCGAACCTGCCGAAGAAGGACCCGCGTTCACTGGAACAGGCGCGCGCGGCCGGCGGCGACGTCAGGCCGGTGTCGTCACCCGAAGAGGTGCTGGCCATTGCCGCAGCCCACCGCAATAAAGAAGTAGTCTTTTTCGCCGCCGGTTTCGAAACAACCACGGCCCCGGTTGCCGGGCTCGTTGCCCAAGGCTTGCCGCAAAACCTGTCGGTCCTGCTGTCCGGTCGGCTGACCTGGCCGGCGGTTGCCCTGCTCCTCGACAGCGAAGCACCGAACTTCGATGCGCTGGTTGCGCCCGGACATGTTTCGACCGTCATGGGTCCGGAGGAATGGGAGTTCGTCGCCGAGCAGCACGGCATCCCGGTCGCCGTGGCTGGTTTCACGCCGGAAAGTTTGCTGGCGGCAACGTATTCGGTACTGCGGCAACACCTGGACGGCAAGCCTTTTCTCGATAATTGCTATGCGCAGGTCGCAAGAACCGGCGGCAACCCGACGGCTCGTTCCGTACTGGCGGAGACAATGGATGTCGTCGACGCGACCTGGCGCGGCATCGGCACGATTGCCGCATCGGGATTTCAACTCAAAGCATCGCTCGCCGATTTTAATACCCGCGAGCGATTCGACATCGATCCGGACGAAGATCGTAAACGTGCGGGCGAGATGCCGCCCGGTTGTGATTGCGCCCGGGTCGTACTCGGCAAGATTCTGCCCAACGAATGCACACTCTATGGTCGGGCGTGCACACCGAGAAAACCGATCGGACCGTGCATGGTTTCCGACGAAGGCGCCTGCCGGATATGGTGGTCATCCGGAGTACGCGAAACCAGCGCGGTACCGCAACCCGGACAGGCAGGATAAAGTGAGTGCGGCAACAACACGCCATATCCAGGCCGATGCCACAGCGACAATCGCGCGGCACATCGTGGTTAGCGGGCGTGTACAGGGTGTCGGTTACCGGCCGTTTGTCTACCGGATCGCCAGTGAATTCGAAATTACAGGGTCGGTGTACAACGGTGGCGGCAAAGTCCATATCCATGCCGAAGGAGCAGCAGCGGCTGTTGACAGACTGCAGGCCGCACTGATCGACAGGGCACCACCGCTCGCCAGACCTGCAATAGAATCCCGGGTCGACACAGAATTTACGGGCCTTCTTGATTTCACTATCCGGCCAAGCGGCGCATCCGCGGAAGCCGACGTGCATATTCCGCCCGACCTGTTCACCTGCGATGAGTGCGTGGCTGAACTCAATAACCCGAACGAACGTCGTTACCGCTATCCGTTCATCAACTGCACGCAGTGCGGCCCGCGTTACACGATCATTGCAGCTACGCCCTACGACCGGCCGAATACCAGCATGAATGATTTCCCGCTGTGCGCGGCGTGTCAGCGTGAGTACGACAATCCGCACGACCGGCGCTTTCATGCACAACCCCTGGCCTGCCCGGACTGCGGGCCGTCACTCGAATATATCGATGGCGAACTGCGCATCGAGCAAACGGAGGAAGCCCTGACCGCCACCGTGAACGCCATCCGTCGCGGCGCGATCGTCGCGGTCAAGGGCGTCGGCGGTTATCACCTGATGTGCGATGCCGGCAATGACGAAGCCGTCCGGCGCCTCCGGCAGCGCAAACATCGACCGCACAAACCACTCGCCGTCATGTTTCCGATCGACGGAGAAGACGGGCTCGCTGCCGTCAGACAAGCCGTCGAACCAACGGCGACAGAAGCACAATGTATTGCCGATCCGGCCCGCCCGATCGTACTGGTTGCGAAACGGCCGGACTTCCCGCTGGCGAAAACGCTCGCGCCGGGACTCACCGAGCTCGGTGTATTCCTTCCTTACAGCCCACTGCACCATGTGTTGCTGCAGGACTTCGGACAACCGGTCGTGGCGACCTCGGGCAATGTCAGTGGCGAACCGGTCATCACGGATCGCAGCGAAGCGATAAATCGCCTGGATGCGATTGCCGATGCATTCCTGCACCACGACCGTCCGATCGTCAGGCCAGCCGATGACGCCGTCGTTCGCGTCATCGCTAACAGTTACCAGTCGCTGCGCCCGGGTCGCGGATCGGCGCCGGCGGAGCGGGAACTCCCCGCCAAAATCGAAACACCGACCATTGCAGTGGGCGGTCACATGAAGAACACGGTCGCCCTCGCCTGGGATCGACGCGTCGTCATGTCGCCACATATTGGTGACCTTGACAGCCCGCGTAGTATTCTTGTTTTTCAACAGGTTGCCACTGATTTGCAGAATCTTTATAACGTGTCGGCCACGCGTATCGTCTGCGACCTGCACCCGGGATACGCCAGCACCCGGTGGGCGAAGCATCAACCGCTGCCGGTGCTCACCGCGCAGCATCATCGCGCCCATGCATCGGCACTGTACGGTGAACATGCGGGAGCCGGCACATGGCTGGTGTTCGCCTGGGACGGTGTCGGCTACGGCGACGATGCAACGCTATGGGGTGGCGAGGGCTTCATCGGGCAACCGGGTGACTGGCGACGGGCCACAAGCTTCAGGCCGTTTAACCTGGTGGGCGGCGACCGGGCCGCTCGTGAGCCATGGCGTTCGGCAGCCGCGCTGGCATGGGCAGCAGGTCATGACTGGTTACCGCCGGTTGACGACGCGGCGTTGGCAGCCAAAGCATGGCAGAAAAACATCAACACCTTGTCATCATCGGCAGCGGGCCGCCTGTTCGATGCCGCCGCCGCCTTCGTATTGAAGCGACAGTTTGCCAGCTTCGAGGGCCAGGGACCGATGGAACTCGAGAGCATGGCAGACGACAGGGCGAAACCCGTGTCTTTACCGATGAGTACCGATGCCGACGGGGTGTTGCGCGCGGACTGGCAAGCACTGCTGCCGATACTCACGGACGATGACAGGCCGATGCACGAACGCGCCGCGACGTTTCACATCTCGATGGCGCAAGTCGTCGTCGATCAGGCCTTATCGCTTCGCGACGAACACAACTTTGCTACCGTCGGGCTGACCGGCGGTGTATTTCAGAACCGCAAGCTGACAGAACTCGTGACCGACAGACTGATGACACTCGGCTTCGACGTTCGTCTGCATCGGGACATCCCCGCCAATGACGGCGGACTATGCTTCGGACAAATTATCGAAACCATGGCGACAGACCGGCAATGATCGAAGACCGTCACATCATCCTCGCACACGGTAACGGCGGCCGGTTCATGCGCGAACTGATCGCCGGAATTTTCGCCCGTCATCTTGCCAATCCGGATCTCGATGTCGATCTCGATGCTGCCCCCGTGACAATTAACGACGACGGCACGCCTTTTATTTCAACGGACGGATTTATCGTCCAGCCACTGGAATTCCCGGGCGGCGATATCGGTTCTCTGGCCGTCCACGGCACCGTCAACGACCTCGCCGTCTGCGGTGCCCGTCCGCACTATTTGACGCTGAACGCCTTCATCGAAGAAGGGCTGGAAGTCGAGCAACTCGACCGGATCGTTGCCAGCCTGGCAACCGCGGCAAAGAAAGCCGGCGTACGCGTCGTCGCCGGTGACACGAAGGTTCTGCCACGCGGTGAAGGCGGCGGCCTGTATCTTGCTACCACCGGGGTAGGCATTCGACCCCATGGGCTCGAACTCGGCATGGACAAGATTCGCGACGGCGATACGATCGTGGTCAGCGGTCCGGTCGGGGATCACGGTGTTTGCGTCATGCTGGCCCGGGAGGAATTCGAAATTTCCGGGGACGTACAATCCGACTGCGCCAGTGTGCTGCCACTGACCGAAGCCGCCGTTAAATTCGCCGGCCTGCGGTTCATGCGTGACCCGACCCGCGGTGGCCTGGCGACGGTCGCAGGCGAAATCGCACAACACACTGGTCTGGAGTTGCGGTTGTTCGAAACGGCCATTCCCGTGCGCGACCCGGTGCGCATGGTCTGCGATATGCTCGGCTACGATCCGTATTATCTCGCCTGCGAAGGCCGCGTCGTCGCGATTGTCGCCGCCGATAACGCGGACGCGTTAATTGCTGACTGGCGTGAAACCGAAGGAGGCAAAGATGCCGCACTCATCGGCAAAGTACGTGCGGGCAACAGCAAAGTAGTACTCGAGACCGAGCTTGCAGGCGAACGCGTGCTGGAAGAACTCGAAGACGATCCGTTACCCCGGATCTGCTAGCTGCAATACACTCATTAGCCCACCGTAGGAGCGGCATCTTGCCGCGATTGGTATCGTGCGAATCGCGGCAAGATGCCGCTCCTACGACCGAAGCAATCAGTCACATTTCACTTCATCTGGCACTGTCTGATTGTCAAAACCCACGACTCTGCTGTTGACAGCATCAACCGACGCAAGCTAATCTCGCCGAATGAATCCTTCAGTTCACTGCATGTGCCCGTGTTGTTGCGTCTGTATGCGTAGCACAAGCCGTGCGGTGTCTGATAGTTCCTGATTTAATTCCCTGAATAACAGAGTCCACCGCACCGGCGAGCCGGGGCGGTATTTTTTTGTGCGTCCCGGTCACATCAACCGAGGAGAACCGCACAATGAAATCACAATTATCCAGTCATGAATTTGACCGAAGCTCCGGCCAAAGAAACTGGCTGCGCCGGACCAGGAACAGCCTGCCCGACGCAGCAACCCTGCGCCAACAGCGCGTTTTCGACAACATCGCCGACCTGATCCCCAATCCGGACAATCCTACGCCGATGGTCAGACTCGGCGAACGCTTTAACACGGCGCCGGACTTCGAACTCTACGTCAAGCTCGAGGGCTTCAATCCGTTCGGTTCCATCAAGGACCGTACCGCTCTGTACCTGTTGCGCGGAACCCAGCTCGACAAGGGCCAGGTACTGACCGAGCCGACCTCGGGTAACACCGGGATCGCATTGGCGGCACTGGCGAATGCACAAGGCTCACCCATCGAGCTCGCCGTACCGGAAGGCGCACCCGAGGAAAAGAAAGCCCTGCTTAGATTCCTCGGTGCAGAGCTGCTGGAAGTCGAGGATGAACTCTGCCCCTTGTTTCCATCCGAGGGTGCACGGGGTGTTGTGAAAAGCATGGTCGAAAGCGATGCGTTCAACGGTAAATATGTCAGCCCGAATCAATACGACAATGAACTGAACGTCGAAGCACATTACGTCACCACAGGACCGGAAATCTGGAATCAGACGGGCGGCAACATCGACTATTTCTTCGCGGCCTTTGGCACCTGCGGCACGATCACCGGTGTCGGGCGTTATCTGAAGGAACGTAACCCGGATATCAAGATCATCGGCATCGAGCCCGCGCGGCGAGATCACAAACTGTCAGGCATCAAGAAAGTCTCCAGCCTGCCGGACGAGTTCAGGCCGAAAATTCTCGATTACTCCCTGATCGACGACATTATTAGTGTAGATGACAGCGATGCCTTCGAGACGGGCCTGCGCCTGGCCCGTACCGACGGCATCATGGTCGGGCCGACGACAGGGGCCGTACTCCATGCGGCCCGGCAAGTCGGAAAAACCACAGGCGGTCGCGCCGTGGTGATTTCGCCGGACAATGCCACGAAATATATCAGCGTGTATGCACAGTACCTGAACGAGATATCAACAATATCGAAGAACGGTGACGAAAGATGACCTGGGGTACTGTCGAGATCGCAGATTTATTCTCCGCGTGGCATGAATATTTCTCTGCACGAGAATTTAATGCCGTTGAATGTGATATAAGCAGACTAATCTCAGCACAATGGACTACGCAAAACGACAGAACCCAGTTGCATCACAGGAGGCAACACAATGACCACGAGTAATAAGAGTTTTCCGGTTCTTTCCATGATCATCGTTTCGATGGTATTCGCCAGCACGGCATTCGCAACGAACGGTTATTTCACGCACGGTGTCGGGACCAAGAACAAGTCCATGGCCGGCGCCGGTACGGCACACCCGCAAGATGCGATTGATATCGCCAATAATCCTGCCGGGGCCGCACAGGTTGGCAAACAGATCGTAGCCGGTATCGGCATCTTCTCGCCGATTCGTGATTACACCAGTTCCGAAAGTCAGGCGAATGGCATGGGTGGCGCATTTACCATTGGGCCGAACGCCATCGACAGCAAGAACGAGATATTTTTCATTCCCAACTTCGCTGCCTCATGGCCGCTGGATGAGAAAAACGCAATTGCGGTGGCACTCTACGGGCGTGGCGGCATGGACACCGAGTGGCATGGCGGTACCGCATCGTTTGAACCGCTCGGACCCGGCACCGGCGTGGCGACATTGCCGGGAACTTACGGTGGCGACAACGCCGGCGTCAATCTTGCGCAGGCGTTCCTGAATTTAACCTTTGGACGCCAGGAGCTGGATGGAAAATTATCGTGGGGTGTATCGGCCATTTTGGCGGGGCAATCATTCGAAGCCTTCGGCCTCAGGAATTTTGCCGGCTTTACCGAGACTTTTGCCAGCAGCGGCGGAATGGAAATGCCTGTCAATCTGACCGATAACGGCCACGAAAATTCATTTGGCGGGGGCGTTGCGCTCGGGATATTGTGGCAACCGAACCCGCAATTCAGCATCGGCGCCCGCTACACGTCGAAGATGTACATGTCCAAGTTCGACGATTACGCCGATCTGTTCGCCAACGGCGGTGAATTCGATATACCGGCTAACGCATCGATCGGCATCGCGTACAAACCCGCTGACCATGTGGTCCTGACATTCGATGTCGAGAATATCTGGTACAGCGACGTCGATTCGGTCGGTAACCCGGTACAGAATATTTTTGGCTGCCCGACACTTAACCCGGGCAGTATGGATACCTCCGTTTGCCTGGGTGGTAGTAACGGCGCCGGATTCGGCTGGGATGACATGACAGTTTTCAAGCTGGGCGTGGAGTACGCTACCAGCGAAGCCTGGACCTGGCGCGGCGGCATCAGTTACGGCGAGCAGCCGATCGGCTCCGATCAGATGACGTTCAACATCCTGGCGCCTGGTATCGTGGAAACTCATCTGACAGCCGGGTTCACGCGAGCTGTGCAGAACAACAACGAGTGGAGCCTGACCCTCATGTACGCAATCGATAAATCGGTCAGCGGCCCGAACAATTTCGATCCAACCCAGACGATCGAGTTAACCATGCATGAATTTGAACTCGAGTTCGCCTACGGCTGGAGATGATCGCACCATTTGGCAAGACAGGCCTCATTCGGCATGACCGAAAAATTTGACCCCCAGGCGGCGCTGGCCGACACCCGGCACGAGTTCGGTGAACACGGCGGCGTAAACCTGTCCATCGAGACCTCCACGACGTTTACCGTCATGGAGGCCGAGATGATGCCCGAGCTTTTTTCCGGACGGGCCGGACCCGAAGGCGGATGCTACCTGTACGGGCGGCACTTCAACCCGACGGTGTACGCATTGGGCAGGCAACTGGCGGCAATCGAAAACACCGAAGCAGGATACGCCACCGCCAGCGGTATGGGCGCCATCTCGGCAGCCCTGATGCAGGTGTGCGACGCCGGCGATCATATTGTCTGCGGCAACACAGTGTACGGCGGAACGTTTGCGTTGCTGAACACGTACCTGCCGACCAAGGCGGGAGTGACGACAACCTTTGTCGATATCACCGATCACGCAAGTGTCGCGGGTGCCTTTACCGACCAGACCAAAGTGCTGTACATCGAGTCAATCGCCAATCCGACGCTGGACGTTGCGGATATCCCGAAGCTGGCGGAGATCGCACACGCGAGGGGAGCCGTGCTGATTGTCGACAACACCTTCTCGCCGATGATGCTGACGCCGGCGAACCTGGGTGCGGACATCGTGGTACACAGCCTGACAAAATTCATCAACGGGGCATCGGACATCATCGCCGGGGCAGTATGCGGATCGCACGAGTTCATCGGTTCACTGATGGACTTGCACCTGGGCTCGCTGATGTTGCTCGGTTCGACGATGGATGCACGCACGGCATTCAGCATCTCGATGCGTATCCCGCACCTGGGGCTGCGCATCACCGAGCATAGCCTGCGTGCCCGGATTTTTGCCGAGCGGCTTCAAGAGCGCGGCGCCTCTGTCATTTACCCTGGGCTGGCAGACCACCCGCAGCATGCTTTGCTGGCATCGATGCTCAACGAAGGTTACGGCTTCGGGGGTGTTCTCGGCCTGGACCTGGGGACGGTGCAACGTGCCGAACAATTTATGGAAACACTCCAGAATGAGTTTGGCTTCGGGTTCATGGCAGTCAGCCTCGGATATTTCGATACGCTCATGTCCTGTTCCGGCGAAACGACTTCGAGCGAGCTGAGTGATGCGGAGCGGCTCGAGGCGGGCATCTCACCCGGCTACGTACGTATCTCGATCGGCTACACTGGCTCAGTCGAGCAGCGGTGGAAGCAGTTCGAGACGGCACTGGACCGTTTGGAAATGGCGCCCTGATCAAAGCCACTCATGGCGAGGGTGTGGACAACCGTTCCGAGTCTTTACCCGGCCCGCTCGTCAGCGCTGCAACACCATTGCGCAGAACCTGCCAATGATCCACGAACTCCGGCAGCGGATCGCTCCAGGCAAACGCATCGGCATGGACAGATGGCCTGAATCCGGCCAGATACCGGGCAACAGCCTTTAGCTTGCCCGGGCGTTGCAGCCGCTCCGGCGATTCGCCGCCAAGCAGATAGTTCACCAACGCAACCAGGTCACCACGATGCCAGCATGTTTGACTGCCGATCCGGATCGGGTCCGGGCTGGGCTGTTCTGCATGCAGAAAATACCGATACACCCAGTACGGAAAATCCCACCCCGCATGAATCGATCCTGCGACCGATGACCAGAAACGCCCATTGGTCTCCATATAGCGCAGTTGTTGCGAGTCAGGATCAAGAAAAAAACTAAACTGCGCAACGCCATCCCAGCGTAATTCCCGCAGCATCTTGCGAGCACCATCTACACCCTCAGGCGTCGGATTTACCACTTCACGTAGTACGCCATGCCCTTTCAATGACCGATGTGACAGGTGCTCATGGATAGCAACTATCTCGCCATCCACCGCAAAACAACATAAATTGCGCGACTGGCCGGTTACATATTTCTGAAACATCGGAAAGACGCCATCGGCACAATAGCGATCGAGATAATCTCGCAACTGCGATTCATTATTCGCATAGAGCACCTTGAACGGAAATGACGGCAAACGCGGGTCGTGAGGTGAGCCGGGCGGCTTCAATACCATCGGAAAACCAATCTCGGCAATAAGTTGCGGCAACTGCTCGATAGCATTCATTTCGAACTGGTCCGGGCAGGCAATGCCAATTTTGCGCGCAAGCATCAGGTTGCGACGCTTGTCCATTACGGCGTGCAACGCATCGGAGGTCGCCGCAGCCAGCCGCGCATGCTGCTCGAGCTCGTCACGCCGTCGATCTAGCACCAACAGACTCTCTTCCAGTACCGGAATTACCAATTGGATGCCTCGTTGCCTGACGGTCGACAGCACAAACTCGAAATAGGCATCGGGCTCGGTCACCGGAGACGGGCATACCGCCGTATATTTCGCGTAACGCGAACTGAACGCGAGGCTGTGGCGAACTTCACCGAGCACAACAAACGACACGCCATTTCGCGCCATGGAACGAACCACGGCAAGTGACGGTCGACGATTGCCGTCGGTAATCAATACCTCAACCGGCGCCGCCTTATGCACAGGCTTTACCCGGATTTTGCCTGTGACTGCAGATAACGCTCGTACTCTTTATTGTAGTTCCGGACGACTGCGGAAATACTCCAGTGCTTCGGGATTAGCCAATGACTCGATGTTATGCACCGGTTCGCCGTGCACCATGGAACGGACCGCCAGTTCCACGATCTTGCCGCTGCGGGTACGCGGGATATCGGGAACGGAACAGATCCTGGCCGGTACATGACGCGGACTCGCATTTTCCCGAATGACTTTGCGGATCCGGTCACGCAGCGGCTCGTCCAGCCTGATCCCTTCGCGCAGAACGACGAACAGGATGACGCGAACATCATCCTGCCATGCCTGACCCACGGCGACACAGTCGATGACTGCATCGATTTTCTCAACCTGGCGATAGATCTCGGCGGTGCCGATACGTACGCCACCCGGATTCAATGTCGCATCGGAGCGTCCATAAATAACCAGGCCACCATGCTCGGTCAGTTCGGCAAAATCGCCGTGCGCCCAAACGTTCGCATAACGCTCGAAATAGGCAGCATGGTACTTCTCACCGTTCGGGTCACCCCAAAACCCGACCGGCATCGACGGAAACGGTTGCGTGCATACCAGTTCGCCCTTCTCGCCCGGTGGTAACGCATTGCCCGCTTCAGCAAAAATCTCTACCGCCATACCGAGCCCGATGCATTGCAGTTCACCACGATATACGGCGCCCATCGGGTTGCCGAGGGCAAAACAACCGAGCAAATCCGTACCACCGGCGATCGACTGTAACGCAACATCTGCCTTGACTGAGGCATAAACGAAATCAAAACTCGTCGGCGCCAGCGGTGAGCCGGTCGACTGAATTGTCTGTAATGAATCAAGTGAGCACTGCTCGCGCGGTATAAAGCCCGACTTTTCGATCGACGCGAGGTACTTCGCCCCGGCGCCGAATAACGTCACACCTTCATCGTCCACCATGCGCCACAGTGACCCCGGGTCCGGTTCGAACGGCGACCCGTCGTACAACACGATCGTTGCGCCCGTCGCCAGCCCGCTGACGAGCCAGTTCCACATCATCCAGCCGCAGGTCGTGAAAAAGAAAAACCGGTCATCACGACCGAGGTCCGAATGAAGCTGATGTTCCTTCAGGTGCTGCAGCAATGTACCGCCGGCGCCATGCACAATACATTTTGGCTTACCCGTCGTACCTGACGAATACATGACATAGACCGGATGATCGAACGGCAACGAGGCAAATTCGATCTCTTGTGCCAAGCCGGCAAATTCGGACCAGGGTATCGCGCCCGGCACCTCGTCAAGCACCGGCGCATCGGCAAGAAACGGAAAGATGACGACACGCTCGAGACCCTCGATGCGTTCCGCCAGCTCGGTCACGATCGGCATGCAATCGACAGGCTTGCCGCCATAACGATAACCATCAGCTGCGAACAGGATTTTCGGATGAATCTGATTGAACCGGTCCAGCACGCCGTTAACGCCGAAATCCGGCGAGCACGATGACCAGATTGCACCGATGCTCGTCGTGGCCAGCATCGCTATGACGGCTTCGGGACAATTCGGGACGAAACCGGCAACCCGGTCACCGGCGACGATACCGGCGCGGCGCAGTCCGTCGGCAAGCTCAGCGACCCGCCGATACAACTCGGCATAACTAAGTTCAACGCGACGTCCGCTCTCGTCACGAAAAATAATTGCCGGCCGCTCATCGCGAAACTTCAGCAGGTTCGCGGCAAAATTCAGTCGTGCACCTGCGAACCAGCGGGCACCCGGCATGCGCCCGGCATCGACAAGCACGTCGGTGTATTCAGCGTCGAACTGCAGTCCGCAGAATGCCGCAACTTCAGCCCAGAATTCAGCCGGGTTATTTATTGACCAGCGATGCAACTCGCCATAGTCAGCAAAATGCAGATCCGTCTTTGTCTCGATACTCGACTGAAAGCGATGCAGGTTTGTGGCAGTGCATCGCGCGTGACCGGGAGACCAGATTGGCCGACTCTTATTCAATTTGTTTAGGGCCAATTTGTTTAGAGTCAATTCGTTCAGGCCGCAGAGTGGCGACCGAACTGAGATGGAGGCCGGCTCTGGCGGCTTGAACATTCATACCACAACATCGTTCAACCGCCGATGTAATACATCTCGACCTTGTCACCAGCCCCGCCCTGCTCTGCACGAATTTCACTATACCGATCTTTGCGCCCGGCCCAGACCTGACCGACAATTTGCAACAATTCGTCGTCGCCGGCACCGGTACGTAAAACTGCCTTCAGGTCTGTACCTTCGGCGGCAAACAGACAGGTGAACAACCGTCCATCCGACGACAAGCGTAACCGCGTACACGATCCGCAGAACGGCTCGCTGACCGATGAAATAAAGCCGACCTCACCCTGACCATCCTCGAATCGATACCGGTTCGCAACCTCGCCATGATAGTTGCGCTCGACCGGCGTCATCGGCCATCGCTGACCAATACGCGCTGCGAGTTCACCGGACCGCACCGTTTCGCTTGCCTGCCAGTGATTAATCGTGCCGACATCCATGTATTCGATAAATCGCACGATGACGCCTGAACCGCGGAAATATTCGACCAGTTCCGGCGCACACTGATCGTTAATACCACGCTTGATGACAGCGTTAACCTTGATCGGCCGCAATCCGGCCTGCACCGCTTCACCGATGCCGGCAAGCACCTGATCCTTACTGCCCCGCCCACCGCTCATGCGTGAGAATATCTCGTCGTCGAGAGAATCCAGGCTGACAGTAACCCGGTTAAGGCCGGCGGCACGCAGCGCTGCTGCATGCTGCCCAAGCAGAACACCATTTGTCGTTAACGCGATATCGTCGATACCATCGATCCGGCCCAGGTCACCGATCAGGTCCGTCAGACCGGGTCGCAGCAACGGCTCACCGCCGGTAATCCGGATCTTGCTGACGCCGAGCCCGACAAACAACCGGGCAACCCGCAAAATTTCATCGAACGACAAACGCTCAGCGCTATCGAGAAACTTGAAGTGCTCATGATATTTGTCTTCCGGCATGCAATACGGACAACGGAAGTTACAGCGATCCATGACCGAAATTCGCAGGTCACGTAACGGCCGCTGATGCTGATCCAGCAACTCTGAGCGCTGTGGAATCGATGTCGACAGGTTGACAATTTTTTCTGGCATTATTTAAAAGTCAATGTCCACTGAGTTGATGATCCGAAGCAAACCAGCATACTGGCCGCAGTGTCAAATTGTTTTTATTATCAGCTCATTGTTCGGCTCGGAGCATTATACCGGGAGCGATGGCGAGGCGCGCTCCGGCAGAGTAATTTCCGGCGCGAAGGCGACACGCGACAACCGACATATCGTCGAGTACGGCCAGACCCGGCGATACCGGTATACTTCAGGATTCCTCTAAACCGACAATGACGGCTATGGCCAGCGAAAACCTCCCTGCGAACATGATTGCAATCGAGATCAGCGAACCAGGCGGACCCGATGTGCTGCTCTCGACCCATCGCCCCCTGCCTGTACCCGGGGCCGGCGAAGTCCTGATCCGGGTTGCGGCAGCCGGCGTCAATCGGCCGGATTGCCTCCAGCGTCGCGGGCTCTACCCGCCACCCGATGGTGCATCCGACCTGCCGGGCCTGGAGATTTCCGGCACGATCGTCGCCCTGGGTAAAGGCGATAACGATGACAATACACCGCTGGGGACCATGGCAATCGGTGATCGCGTCTGCGCCCTGGTGGCCGGCGGCGGTTATGCTGAATATTGCACGGCGCCGGCGATACAGTGCCTGCCAATCCCGGCAGGACTGGACTTCGCGCAGGCAGCCGTATTACCCGAAACTTTTTTTACTGTCTGGACAAACCTGTTCGATCGCGGCCGATTGACGAGTGGTGAGACCTTACTCGTCCATGGCGGCGCAAGTGGCATTGGCACGACCGCCATTCAGATCGCCCGGGCCTTCGGCAATCGCGTGTTCGCAACGGTCGGCAGCGATGATAAGCGCAGACTTTGCGAAGACCTCGGAGCCGAACGTGCTATCAATTACCGACACGAGCGTTTTCCCGACATCATCAAAACGTTAGCCGGGGGCGTTGACGTAATTCTGGACATCGTCGGCGGTGCCTACCTCGACGATAATACGAAACTGCTGAACGCTGAAGGCCGTCTCGTTATTATTGGTGTACTCGGTGGCGCAAAGGCAGAACTGAATCTGGGCCGTGTGTTGATGAAACGACTCATCATCACCGGATCGACATTACGCGCACGCAGCCCGGCTGCAAAAGGCGACATCGCACGCAGCCTGCGCACGCAGGTCTGGCCGAAAATCGAGGCGGGCGAAATCGCACCCGTCATCCATGCCAGACTGCCACTGACAGCGGCAGCCCGGGCACATGAAATACTCGAGGCCAATGAGGCCATGGGCAAAATCGTATTGCTCATTGACAATTAATGAGACGATTATTGGGATGATCAACGGGCAGTGAACAGAGTGATAAATAAAGAATGAGTGACCGACGCATCATCGACAGTTTCAATGAGTGGCGACAAGCTAACGAACCACTCGTCATGGCCACCGTATACGCGACCGAAGGCTCTACCTATAGCAAAGCCGGTCACCGGATGATTATCTCTGTCGATGGCCACTACCAGGGATTTGTCAACGGCAGCGGCGTCGAAGGCGATCTGACGGCACACGCACATATGGTATTCACCACCGGTGACGCACGAACGCTAACCTACGATCTGCCATACGGCCTGAGCGAAGAGGATGAAATGCTCCAGAACATGGGCATCGGCAGTGAGGGCGCAATTAAAATCCTGCTGCAGCGACTCGATGCCGCCAGCGGCTACGAACCATTTCGCACCATTGCCGAGCGCCAGACCACACCACACGGTGGTGGCACCTGCGTCACGGTCATCGAAAGCGAAGATTCCGAGTTGCCGCCCGGCGCCACATGGATCGACTGGGGCGCCGACAGCCTGAGCTGGCAAATGCCCGATGATCGCATGTCGGCGATCAGGAACCAGAGCAATACGCTCGGCACAACGCCGATACCAAAGTTACTGCGCCAGCCGTCTCGTGGCGGTGCATTCACGGCACTGCACGCACCGATTATCCCGATACCGCGACTGTTGATCCTCGGCGGTGGGCCGGATGCGATACCACTCGTCACGTTGGCCAATGAGCTCGGCTGGTTCGTCACAATTATCGACCATCGCCAGATATGCATCGATGATCCTGCTTTCGAGGCCGCTGAACACCGTCTTTGCATCCCGCTTCAGGAGTTTCCATCGGGCGTCAAACTCGATCAATATGCAGCGGCCGTCGTCATGACCCACAACCCCGATACCGACGGTCAGTACTTATCATGCCTGGCCACGAATACCAGCATTCGCTACATTGGATTACTTGGACCGAAGGCACGCCGCCGACAAATAGCTGCAGTACATGATCTGGGTGATGCAACGATTACAGTGCACCAGCACGATCCGGCCGATATGCCGATTGGAACATCTTCACCCGAGGCAGTCGCGCTGTCTGTTCTCACCAGGATCAACCAAACCATTGACGAGATGCCGGATAACTCATGACAAATTCTGACAACAACTTCCGTATCGATGTCGATAACGCCGTGCAACTCATTGCTGAACACATGCCGACGTACCCGGCCGAAACTATCTTGCTGGAAGCCGCGCGCGGCGCAATACTTCGTCAAAAAGTAGTCGCCGAGCGTGATCAGCCACCATTCGATCGTGTCACGATGGACGGCATCGCAATTCGTTCGTCGGCACTCGCCGCGGGTATCCGTTCATTCCATGTCGTTGGTACGCAGGGCGCCGGCGTTGCGGCAATGCAACTCGGCGATGACAGGAACTGTGTCGAGATCATGACGGGAGCGATGCTGCCCGATGACGGCGATACCATCGTGCCGGTCGAACGTATCAACCGGCATGACGACAACGTAGAACTCGAAGCCGGCTACGAGCCAGACCCCGGACAATTTGTCCATCGCCGCGGTTCGGATATCGAGGCCGATCAACTGCTGCTCGAACCGGGAACAGTCATCGGCGCTCCGGAAATGGCAGTGCTGACGATTGGCGGCTCGGCAACCGTTTCGGTCGCTCGCTGGCCGAAGATTGCCGCCGTGTCGACCGGCGATGAACTCGTCGATGTCGGCAGCCCAATCGAGTTATGCCAGATTCGTTCATCAAACGACCGCGCCATCGTCGCAGCACTTGAAAAACGCGGCTGCTCGACAGCCACGCGCGCATGGTTGCCAGATGACCCCGATGCGTTGCGCCAAACCATTAGCGAACTGCATGATCGTGACGACATCCTGGTGCTCAGTGGTGGCGTGTCGATGGGCAAGTACGACTATGTGCCCCAAATCATGGATGAACTCGGCATGCGCCTCGTGTTCCACAAGGTTCTGCAACGACCCGGGTTACCGATGTGGTTCGGAGTCAGCGCACAAGACAAACCCGTGTTTGCGCTGCCCGGCAACCCGGTGGCAAGCCTCGTATGCCTCATACGCTATGTATTGCCGGCGATTCGGACCGCACTGGGTGCGGTGGTACCGGAACGCCAGACCGTGCGCCTTGCCGAGGCGTTCAACTTTGCACCGGACCTCACCTGTCAGATGCCGGTCCGGCTTGGTGTCAATGCCGATGGCGACCTGCGGGCCACCCCCACGCCGACCAATACGTCCGGCGATTTTGTAGCATTGGCCGGGACCGATGGCTTTGTCGAACTGCCACGGGGCCGCACCGACTTCGATGCTGGTGAACCTGTGTCGTTCTATCAGTGGTAATCTGCACACCTGATAATTGCAGCAACGGACGATCCACAGAGCCATGAAAAGAATCCCCTCGATCAAGACCGTCATGACACCGTTTCCCTATTCGGTCAAACCGGAGTCGGAAGTTGCAGCGGCTCTCGACACCATGGACGATCACGGCATTCATCACCTGCCGGTAACCGAAGGTGACAAATTGACCGGCACCATCTCGAGTCGTGACATCCGGCGCCGAATGGCACAGGAAGACAACACGGCGCTAAAGGTCAGCGACATCATGTCGATCAATACCTATACGGTCGACCTGTCCGAACGCCTCGACAAGGTACTTCGGCGGATGGCTGAAGATCATCTCGATTCGGTCATCGTCACGCGCAAGGGAAAACTTGCCGGAATTTTCACGCATTTCGACGCCTATACCGCATTTGCGGAGTTCCTGCACGAACAGGTCCGACGTTCGGGCGGCAATACGGCGGCCTGACATCAAAAGGAGCCGTGACACCGTGGCCCATGACAACAACAACACCAGGGAATTTATCCCGCTGAACATCGCCGTACTGACGGTATCCGACAGCCGCACCGAGGAAACCGACACGTCCGGTGCCTTACTCGTTGAACGACTCGAGGCTGCCGGACATAGCAAGGCCGACAAATGCATCGAGCCCGACGATATGTTCCGCATTCGTGCGACGGTATCGGCCTGGATTGCCGACCCGAACATCGAAATCATCATCACGACCGGCGGCACCGGCGTCACGGGACGCGACGGCACGCCGGAAGCCATCGAGCCGTTACTCGAGAAAATTATCGACGGATTCGGCGAACTGTTCCGTGCGGTATCGTACGAAGGCATCGGCACATCGACGATGCAATCACGCGCACTGTGCGGTGTTGCGAACGGCACGTATATCTTCTGCCTGCCCGGCTCAACCGGTGCTTGTCGCGACGGCTGGGACAAACTGATCGAGACACAACTCGACTACCGGACTCGTCCGTGCAATTTCGCCGAGATGATGCCGCGACTGACCGAGAAGTGACCGATGGGTCGCGCGGCAGACCATCGCCTGCAGGTACGCCTGTTCGGCGCACTGGCAGACAACTATTGCTACCTGATTCATGATCCGGACACCGGGCTGACCGGAGTCATTGACACGCCGGACGTCGCAGCAATCGAAGCGGCGTTGTCAGAGACCGGCTGGTCGCTCGACTACATTCTGAACACACATCATCACTGGGACCATGCCGGCGGCAACCTCGAACTCAAACAGAAAACCGGCTGCAAAGTGGTTGGTCCGCAGGCAGAGGCGGCTCGCATCCCCGGCATCGACATCGCGCTGAGTGACGGCGATACATTCGAACTGGGCAGCAAAACGGCCACAGTTTATGACACGCCCGGGCATACGAGCGGACATATCGTCTATCACTTCGCGGCAGACAATATTGCCTTTACCGGCGACACGCTGTTCGCGATGGGTTGCGGTAGATTATTCGAGGGCACAGCGGCGCAAATGTGGTCTTCATTGCAGAAACTACTGGCCTGGCCCGACGACACGCTGGTTTATTGTGCCCACGAGTACACACAGGCCAACGCGGCGTTTGCCCTGACCGTCGAGCCCGGCAACCGGCAACTGGTCGAACGCGCAGCACAAATCGATGAACTGCGGCGGCAGGACAAGCCGACAATTCCGTCAACGATCGGACTCGAACGCGAAACCAACCCGTTCCTGCGGCCGATGAGCCCAAACCTGCAGGAAACTCTCGGCATGTCCGGCGCACCACTCGTCGATATCTTCGCCGAAACACGGCGACTCAAGGACAATTATTGAGCGCACTGACGGATGAGGTCGAGGTCGACTGCCCGTATTGCGGAGAAACAATCACGCTGGTTGTCGACCTGTCCGTTGCCGAACAAGACTACATCGAAGACTGCTTCGTGTGTTGTCGACCGATTCGCATCACCTGCCGCGCAGATGGCGGCACGTTCAACGGGATCGAAGTCGGCACGAGCGACTGATGACCGGGGTCTATTGAAAAGCCCCGATATAATCCTGAACGAACTGCCTGAATGAAATCGGTTCGCGGCCGACGAGTTTCGAAAACGTGTCGGTGACCTTCGGCGGCATGACACCATCGACGATCTCGGAGAACAAAATCATAATTGCGTCCGCATGCCATTCACTCGACAGAAATGGTGCGACCCGTTCGCGATAGGTAGCCGGATCCTGATCCACATATTCGATCTTCTTACCGAGCACTGCAGATAATTGTTCGGCAACGTCATGGAACGTCATCAGTTCCGGTCCGCTGAGCTCATAACTTCGACCCTCATGACCGGATCCAACAAGTGTCTCGGCGATTGCCGCACCAATATCACGGCAATCCATCATGACGGTCACGCCATCACCCATCGGCAGGTAAAACTTGCCCTCGGTCTTGATCGTATGAGCACCGCCCAGCATGTTCTGCATGAAGAAATTCGGCCGAATCATCGTCCAGTCCAGTCCTGAAGCACGGATATGTTCTTCAACCTCATAATGCAGCGCCGGAATCGGGCTCGTTGCTTCAGGAACTGCTTCGAATGATGACAACTTGACGAGATGTTTGACGCCGGCCTCAACTGCGAGATCGACAAACAGCATCTCCATGCTCTGCTGTTCCTGACTATTCGGCAGGATCAATGTCGCTTTTTCGACACCATCGAGCGCCTCGGCAACAATCGTCCGGTCGCCGGCATCGCCGATGACCAGCTCGACACCGGCCTCTTGCAGCGCCGCAGCCTTGTCGGCATCGCGAACCAACGCCCGTAACGGCACACCTTTGTTGACGAGTTCATTGGCAACCGCACCGCCGGTCTTGCCGGTCGCACCCGTGAGCAAAATCATGCCTGTTCTCCTGATCGATGGTTCAATGGCCATAAGCCAACCTGGCTCGGCAGGAGCGGAAGTTTACCCGATCGGCCGATCCTCCCTAACACCGACATTCATCATCACCACGTAGCGGCGACAACGCTGCCTTCCAACTCCAACGCCAGGCTGGTAACGGCCAGATACATCAGGTGGGGCAGATCTTCGGCAAATCGTTCTCTTCACGAATATCCATCAACCGTTGCAATGCCTCGCGGATGACCTGCCCGGCTTTGGCCTCGGAGCCGATATTATTGTCCTGGGCGATGATCTCGGAAACCCGGTCAGATTCTGCCTGATGAACTACCATCAAACATTTCGTGAACCCGGTGGACGACGGCCGTGCGGGTCGACGCATCCAGTTTGAGGCGAATGCTCTTGAGGTATGCACGAACAGTTTCGACGCTCAGATCGAGATTTCTGGCCATGGCCTTGTCCGGATCACCCGACATCAAGGCTTTCAAAACATCGGTTTCGCGTTTCGACAGGCCGAATTGCTCCCGAACCTTGTCGAATTCGATGCCTTCGGTCACCGGCTTCGTCACCGGCTCGACAAGCAATGCATAAAGATCCAGCATTTCCCCCTCAATCGGGCTGTAATAAGGAAAAATACGCAGGCTGAAAAGTTGTTGATCCAGGATAACCAGCGCACATCGTTCGCCGGGCTTTTCGATGACAAGGCGCCGCACACTTTCTTCCGTATCGAACTCGCTTTCAAAAAGAGCCTTGACCTCCTGCAATGCCAGCTCGATCAGCCGAAGTTCTTCCTCTGGCCCGTCAGCAGGCACCGATGATGACCGCAATTCACAGTCCTTGTTGATCATCAGCATCATCGGTCTGTTCCGCTTGCGCAGAATATCGCTCAGTTTGAAATGGTAGCGTTCATCAGCCTTGATTAAATCAATATTGGTGCTTTCAGTCTTATCGCTGTTTTCCGATACCATGACAGACCAACTGTTTATTATGAAACTTGACTGACTACTGATCCAGCTACAGTCAAATTAAACTCATCTGCATTGAATCAGGTCTATTCATTCAAACATACCTTGTCTACAGCTATTATCAATAGAACTGATCTCAAAAATCACTAATCTACGCACAAAACGTTAAATGCTGCGGATGATGCGGATAACGCACCGTCGTCACCCTGCTCCTGGTCGTCCTGGGTACAGGATAATATTTATCAGGGCCGCCAACGCTTAAGTAATAACGAATTGCTCACGACACTGACGCTGCTGAAGGCCATCGCTGCCCCGGCGATTGTCGGGCTCAGATAACCCGCTGCGGCAATCGGAATACCGATAATGTTGTAAAAGAATGCCCAGAACAGGTTCTGACGAATCTTGTTCCAGGTAGCCCGGCTTACTGAGATTGCCGCCGGCACCAGCCCCGGATTCGGGCGCATGAGCGTCACTCCCGCCGTCTCCATTGCAATGTCGGTACCGGTCCCCATGGCAATACCGACATCGGCGGCTGCAAGTGCCGGCGCATCATTTATGCCGTCACCGATCATGCCAACCGAATAACCCTCGGCCCTGAGTTCGCTGACTTCCCGCGCCTTGTCGTCGGGCTTTACGCCACCCTTAACGTCATCGATGCCAGCCTGGCGACCGATTTCCATGGCGACACGCTCGGCATCCCCGGATAACAACAGTGTTTTAATGCCCATCCGATGCAATATTTCGACGGCCGGCTTTGATTCGGGTCGCAAGGAATCGGCAATCGCGATAATGCCCTTTAGTAATGAGTCACGGGCAACCCAAACTACCGTCTTCCCCTGTTGCTCCCAGGTCGCTGCAAGCTCGACCACATCCCCCAGCTCTACATTGTTGGCTCGCAAAAATGCCTCGTTACCCGAGATCAAATCACTGCCCCCGATCTTCCCCGAGACCCCACTGCCCGTAATACTCCGGAAGTCATGCACGGATTCGAGTTCCATCCCGTCTGCTTTCGCCCGGGAGAGCACGGCTTTACCCAATGGGTGTTCGCTGCCCTGCTGCAGGGAAGCTGCCAGGCGAAGCAAGTCGGCCCGGTCACCCGATGCGGTGGCCTCAACGCCAACCACCGTTGGCCGCCCTTCAGTCAATGTTCCGGTTTTGTCGAATATGATCGCATTCAGTTTATGCGCCCGCTCCAGCGCCTCGACATTCTTGATCAAGATGCCGAAGCGGGCCGCCACACCCGTGCCGGTCATGATGGCTGTCGGCGTTGCCAGTCCGAGCGCACAGGGACAGGCAATGACCAGGACCGAGACGGCAGCGACCAGCGCCGACTCAAAGTTGCCGGTTACTAATAACCACCCGCCAAAAGTCATGCCTGCTATCGCAACAACCGCTGGCACGAAAACCCCGCTGATACGATCGACAAGTCTTTGAATCGGTGCCTTGCCGGCTTGAGCATTTTCGACCAGCCGAATGATCTTCGACAATGTCGAGTCTTCTCCTACCGCAGTCGCCATGATCTTGATCAGCCCGGTACCGTTCATCGCACCACCCGTCACCGTATCGCCGGGCTGCTTGTCGACCGGCAGGCTTTCACCGGTCACCAGTGATTCGTCGATGTCCGTTCGACCCTCGGCAACTTTGCCATCGACGGGAACACGCTCACCCGGCCGTATGACGACCAGATCACCCTGCTTGACATCAGCCACGGAGAGTTCCAGTTCCTGCCCCCCACGTTCCACGCGGGCGGTGTCCGGTCGCAAGTCCATTAGTTGTCGAATCGCCGCCGTCGTGCCGCGCTTGGCACGCGCCTCCATGAATTTACCCAGCAGAACCAGCGTGATAATGACTGCCGATGCCTCAAAATAAAGCTGCCCCTTGGCGGCAGCACCGAGAGTGACGAACAGAAACAGGCTGTACGCATAAGCCGTCGAGGTGCCCATCGCGACCAGCACATCCATATTGCCGGCCCCCGCTCTCAGCGCATTGAATGCAGCGCGATAGAATCGTGCACCGATCAGGAACTGCACCGGAGTAGCCAGGGCCAATTCCATCCACGGTTTCAGATGAAAAGGAATGCCCACAATCATGGCAACCATCTGGCCGACCAGCGGCAGCGTCAGTACCGCCGAAATCAATAACAGGATCAATTCACGATGCAATTGAGCCTGTTCCTTTTCCTGGTGTTCGGTATCCGCACTTGCACGCCCGGCTGCTTCGGGCGCAAAATGTGCCTCGTAACCGGCATTGACCAAAGCAGTGCGCAGCATATCCCGATCAACCTGACCGGAAATGGCAGTGACATCGGCACTCTCCAGCGCCACGTTGACATTGGCGGTCAACACGCCCGGGATTTTCTGCAAGACCTTTTCAATACGAGCAGCACACGCGCTGCAGGTCATGCCGCCTACCCCGAAAGAAAACTGTTCTTCGTCGACCGTAAAGCCGGCATTGACGACAACCGATGAAATTGAATTTACGTCTGTCACTGCAGGGTCATACGTGACAGCGGCTTTTTCAGTCGCGAAATTGACGATCGCTGACAAAATGCCGTCACCTCGGCCAAGTGCTTTCTCGATGCGCGCGGCGCAGGCACTGCAAGTCATACCGCCGATAGAGATCGCGAGATGATCACTAGTGGTTTCGTTCGCTTGCAACTTCAATGCTTTAGTCTCTTGCGGGTTCAGCGTGAAAGCTTGAGCCGGCGCAGTTCCGACTTCAATCGTGAAGCATAAACCTTTGACCATGGTCTAGAGTCAAGGGATTCAGGGTACTGCATGGTTTACCACCATGCGAGTGGCTTGCTATCGCAGAACCTGCAAGTGATAACTCACGCCAGGTCATTCTGGCAATGTCGGGTCAGAATTTTTCCCAAGTGACTGCTACTAAACGGAAATGCTAACCATTGAAACGCTCCTGCTATACGCAGATGAATGACGTATCCGGGCCAAAACGTTCGTCAGCGATCTTCCAGTGACAGCGCTTCGATGATGGGACAACCGCTTATATCGCCTGTACCGGAACATTCGCCAACCAGTTTATTCAGAACGTTCCGCATTCTCGACAGATCGGTAATCTTCGCTTCGATCTCCGTCAGCTTATCGACTGTCAGTTTCTTTGCTTCAGACTTGCTGCCACTCACATCCTGCAAACGCAACAACGTGCCGATTTCGTCCAGACTAAAACCCAGTGCCTTTGCCCGCCGGATGAAGCGCAACCTGGTGATCATGTCCGGTTGATAGAGGCGATAACCCGCCGAGGTTCGGGCAGGTTCGGGCAACAGGCCGCGACGTTCATAGAACCGAACCGTATCGATACCCACATCAGCTTGCTCGGCAAGGCGGCCAATCGTGAGAAAGTCAGGATCTTGCTCGCTCATATTGTCGATAATAAACCCCGGATCCACGCTGTGTCACAAACAACGCGTGGACATCAACACCGGCACTCCGGCAATTACTGCTGCTTCAGTGCAGCACACAGTACCGACATCTTTCCTTATAATCAGCGGTTCGCACCCCCTGCGACAGGAGACTCCAAAATGACTCAAATTGAGACTACTCCAACGCGGTACCTGACGACAGGAATTGTGCTGTTCACCTTTCTCGCCGGCTGCTCAGAAACCACTTCGCCACCAGCCGAGCAATCTGCCGAATTCGACCAGCAGCAGATAGCGAACCCAGTGACACCAGCGGCAACCCCGGGCTCGGAGCTACCGGTCTGGAAAATCCCGAATATTCCAAGCGGCGGTGAGGCCTACTACGCCCCCGACAACCTTCATTTGATTGCGCAACTGGAGGATCCGCTGGCGCAAAAGAGCGAGGATGCCCGTGTCCCTGGAGCGCTGACCTATATTTTCACCGACGACGGCAAATCCAGCCGTCGCATCACCGACCGGGGTCAGGACGGCTGCTCCTATTTCTCTCCGGACATGGATTATGTTGTCTGGACATCCACGCGTGACCACATGGAAGGACCGATCGGCGACTGGCTGGACGATATCGACTATCCGCGGGGCGCGGATCTCTATATCTCGGATCTCGACGGCGGCAACATCCGTCGGCTGACCGATAACGATTGGTATGACGCTGAAGTTTCAGTTTCTCCGGACGGTCAATGGATTGTGTTCGGCCGACAAACTGACGGCAAGATGGACCTGTGGCGCATCCGGCCCGACGGCTCGGACGAACAACAGATCACCTTTACCGAAGACTGGCAGGAAGGTGCACCTTTTTACCTGCCGGACAGCGAGACCATTCTGTTTCGTGCATGGCAGACCAGCGTGAAAAACGAACTGCGTAAGCAACATGCGGACAGTAAGGGGCGCTGGATCACGCCGATGACGGTCTTCACGATCAGGCATGACGGTACGGAGCTGATACAGCGCACCTTTGACAACGATATGAACTGGGCGCCCTATCCGGCGCCGGACGGTCGCCACTATGTATTCGTGCGGACCGTGGATGACAAGAACTGGGAGGTGTTTCTCGGTGACCTCGCCGGCGGTGAGCCCGTGCGCCTGACATACAATCCGTATTTCGACGGACTGCCCTCCCTGTCACCGGACGGCAAAAAGATGGTGTTCTCGCGCCAGGGCGCTGATCGAAAATTTTCTGTCTATGTAATGGATGTGTCGTCGCTGAATCTCGGGCCGGAAAACTACCAGGGCACACCATTGACGGAGGCGCCCGAAGACGCTGTCATTGCTGATATCGCCCGGGGAGGTTAATCAGCAACGTACAACAGGAGTTCACACCGATGAGTTTCAGGCCGATTGCTTTGTCTTGCCGTAAGTTCGCCGCTCTGCCGATCATGATCGCACCGGTATTGTTCGGCCTGATTGGCTGTTCAGACCAAGAGACACCCGTCGCGGATGTTACCGACGCCAATGAAGTACCGGCCAGTCCGGTAACCGCGACGACCACCGAGTTACCAACCTGGAAGATCCCGAATATTCCCAAGGCTGCCGAGGCGTACTACGCACCGGACAGCCTGCATGTAATCGCCCAGGTACAGGATCCCGATGCACAAAAGCCCGGGGGGCGTGGCGGCGAAGGCACACTGACCTATCTGTTCACGGATCAAGGTGAGGACATCATTCGCATTAACGACCGCGGGCAGGATGGGTGTTCATACTACTTTCCGAATCAACCGCTGATTGTCTGGACGTCAACACGGGACAACATGGAGATGCCGGTCGGTAACTGGTTCGATGAACGCGACTATCCACGCGGCGCTGAACTGTATACCTCCGACCTCAAGGGCAACAGCGTTCACCGCCTTACCAACAATGAATGGTATGACGCGGAAGTCTCGGTTTCGCCGGACGGCAAGTGGATCGTGTTCGGCCGGCAAACCGACGGCAAAATGGATTTGTGGCGCATGCGCCCGGATGGTTCCGATGAACAACAAATCACGACAACCGAAGACTGGCAGGAAGGCGCCCCGTTTTATCTCCCGGACAGCAACACCATCCTGTTCCGTGCCTGGAAACGCAGCGAGTTCGGCAGAATCGAACCGACTCCGATGACGGTCTTCACGATCAGGCACGATGGTACCGGGTTAACGCAGCGCACCTTTGACCACGATATGAATTGGGCGCCCTACCCGGCCCCCGACGGACGGCATTACGTATTCGTGCGGGTCGCAGACGAGAACAATTGGGAGATTTTTCTGGGTGACCTGGCGGGTGGTGAGCCGGTACGCCTGACTTTCAATCCCGGCTTTGACGGCCTGCCGGCATTATCGCCCGATGGCACGAAGATGTTATTTGCGCGCACTGAGGGCGAGGGATTCAGTGGCGGGATCTACACCTATGTCATGGACGTATCATCTCTGCATCTCGGACCCGAGCACTTTACCGGCATTCCATCTGTCACTGCAGACCAGACGACACCATAACCTGCAATCAGCACGATCTTATCCGTCATCGGATTGCGTACACCATAAGCCCGCACCCATCAGCAAGACACCAATGACATACAGGGTCCACGAGAAATCCTGCGGAACAAAGTTCTGAAACGCCTCCTGACCACCGGCGAGCAGAGGCAGTGCCGGTAACAGGAATGATGCTATGCCCAGAAGCGCACCTAACGTAAACAGCAGAATTCCGGACCGAGTCCATAGGATCGCTGTTGTCCGCACCAAAACTGACCCTCCCCAAATGACGAACAGCAGTGCAATAAGGGCCGGTGCCAGCCACGGGCCGAACCAGGGCCAGGGAATCAGAAAAAGCACATCCCACTCGAACCAGGAGGTCGGCCAGCCAATCATCAGCTTGAGCCACAGATAATAAAAAAGATCCCAGACCCCGAAAACATAGACAAACGCAGCGAAGCGGCGCGTACTGCGTCGCTCGGCCAGCATTGCGGCCGCGAAGATTATGACGATGGTGGCGCTTTCACGGACCAGTTCGATTGCGAGGTCCCGACCGGATAACAGCGTGAGTGGAAAGATCTCCAACGGATTGCCGGGGTAATAGATACTACGGAGATGCACCACGATCGCGGCTTCGACCTGCGCCATGGCGATGGCAAACACCGTCAACCAGATTATCGGAGTACGGATTCCAGACATGTATTCATTAGACCATGCGGCGACCGACCGGGCGCCCCTGAAGCCTCGTTTGAGTCCACTGCCCCGATGACGGTAGAATGCGCACCCGCCGCAGTTTATTACGGTCAGGAGGGCACCGCGAAGCCCGGTAAAATCAAAGACTTACTATACCACGCGCCCGTAGCTCAGTTGGATAGAGTGCCTGGCTACGAACCAGGAGGTCGGGAGTTCGAATCTCTCCGGGCGCGCCACTAAGTAAACCAGGCCGCTGCGTGTGGCCCGTTAATTTCTAAAACCGTTAACAACCGTCGAGGAATCCCGTGAGCAATTACGACAAACAACTGGACAAGATGAAAAATCAGGATGGCTTCATAGCAGCACTGGACCAGAGCGGTGGTAGCACGCCGAAAGCACTCGGGTTATACGGTGTAACAGAAGATGCCTGGTCGAATGACGAAGAAATGTTTACGGTCGTGCATGAAATGCGCACGCGTATCATGACCAGCCCAAGTTTCGCCGGAAACAGAATTCTGGCCGCCATCCTGTTTGAAAACACGATGGATCGGGATGTTCAGGGTCGCTCGACGGCTGAATACCTCTGGGAAGAAAAGAGTGTTGTACCCATATTGAAAGTGGACAAGGGTCTGGCCGATGAAGCAAACGGCGTACAGCTCATGAACCCCATGCCCGATCTCGGTGCATTGCTCGAAAAAGCCAAGGCGAAAGGTATCTTCGGCACCAAAATGCGCTCCGTCATCCAGCAGGCGAATGCAGACGGCATCAAAGCGAATGTTGCCCAACAGTTTGAGATCGGCCGACAGATTTGTGGCGCCGGCCTGATCCCGATCATCGAGCCGGAAGTAAATATCCATTGCCCTGACAAGGCAGCAGCCGAAACACTGCTGCACGCTGCGCTAATGAACGAACTCAACCAGCTGGGTGACGATCAGCTTGTCATGCTGAAACTGACGCTACCGGAAGAAACCAATCTCTACACGGACGCTATCAATCATCCAAATGTGGTTCGGGTTGTGGCCCTGTCCGGTGGCTACAGCCGCGAGGAAGCCAATACTCGCCTGAGCCAGAATAACGGCATGGTCGCGAGCTTTTCGCGCGCCCTCTCAGAAGGTCTCAAGGCCCAACAGAGCGAAGCGGAATTCGATGCGATGCTGGATGCTTCCATTGAGAGTATTTTTCAGGCATCAAAAACCTGAGCAAATACGCATCACCCTGGATGGAAAATGCCCGCTACAAGCGGGCATTTTTTTTCAGTTTGGGGCCAATTTACGAAGCGCAACGGGACTTGAGCACACATTAGCGGACCAGCACATTCCACTTGTAATGTCATTATAAACAGATACACTGTCAGCTAAACAATGGTATTGACTCGTGGATTGCAGGCTCCATATCACCGCCTCCTGATCCCACGCCAGCCGACCGGTCACGCTTCGGACCTGCCATTGATTGAATTAACGTGTCGAGGGCTATCGATTCATGTTCGCTTATATTTTGCGACGCCTGGTCTTCGCGGTACCCACAATATTTGTAATCATCCTGCTGACGTTCGTGCTGATGCATATGGCTCCGGGCGGGCCTTTCGACGATCTTCAGGATATTGACCCGGCGGTACTGGCAAACCTGCGCGCGGCCTACCATCTCGATGACACCGTCTGGCAGCAATTCTGGACCTACTTGTCCGGTTTACTACAGGGCGACATGGGGCCCTCGCTGATTTACCGTGAGTTGACAGTCAATCAGATCATTGCGACGGGTTTACCGGTGAGTGTCACGATCGGCCTGAGTGCGATGGCTATCGGACTGTCCGTCGGCCTTTTATGCGGCATTGTCGCGGCTCTGCGACAGAATTCACTGCTGGATTATGCGGTCATGGCCGCAGCCATGACCGGCGTCGCCGTCCCCACCTTTGTAACGGCACCTTTGTTGATACTCGTCTTTGGCCTGACCCTGGCCTGGCTACCAATTTCAGGATGGAACGGCGGCCAGATTCAGCATCTGATTCTTCCCGTCACAGCACTGGCAATACCGAAGGTCGCCGCAATCGCACGAATCACACGCGGCGCCATGCTTGAAGCCATCAACATGGATTACGTGCGGACCGCACGCGCCAAGGGCATGAGGGAAAGGAAAGTCATCACCCGGCATGTCATGAGGCCGGTTCTTATACCGGTCGTGAGCTATCTTGGTCCGGCGATTGCAACGGTCATGACCGGTTCGGTCATCATTGAAAATATATTTGGCCTGCCGGGACTGGGCCGCGCGTTTGTGGAAAGCGCAATTAACCGCGACTATCCGGTCGTCATGGGAATTGTCATCGTGTACGCGATTTTCATCGTACTTCTTAATCTGTTCGCCGACATTCTGTACGGGTTTCTGGATCCGAGGATCAGGCAAAAATGAAGTCGAGCCCCGCTGTTGCCACAGAGAACGGCTCTCCACTCCCCGCCGGCAGATCGCTGTGGCAAGACGCCGCCGACCGGTTTCGCGCGAACCGCGCTGCAATGATCAGCGCCGGGATCATCTTCGTAATCATCATTCTGGCCATTGTTGTTCCGATCTGGGGACCCCATTCTCTGGAAGAGGTTTACTGGGACCGCATGCTCATCGCACCATCCCTGGAGAATCATCACTGGTTCGGCACCGACGTCAACGGCCGCGACATGTTTGCGCGGGTTTTCTACGGTGCCCGCATTTCACTGACGATCGGTGTGCTCACAACGCTGGTAGCACTGACGATTGGTGTTCTATACGGCGCCGTCGCCGGATATTTCGGCGGCCGCATCGGCACCATCATGATGCGCCTCGTCGATATCATCTATGCCGTTCCGGCTCTCTTTCTGATCATCATCCTGATTAGTGTATTCGGCAACAACTTCATCCTCGTGTTCGTCAGCATCGGAGCCGTGGAATGGCTCACAATGGCGAGGATCGTTCGCGGCCAGACCCTGGCCATTCGTGAGAAAGACTACGTCGAGGCGGCCCATGCACTGGGCCTGCCGCAAACCACGATACTGGTCCGCTATATCATTCCCAATGTGCTCGGTCCGGTCATCGTTTATGCGACTTTGCTGATCCCGATCAATATCCTGGTCGAAAGTTACCTGAGCTTTCTCGGCCTTGGCGTCCAGGAGCCTTATACGAGCTGGGGCCGATTGATCTCCCAGGGCACCAAGGAAATCGAAACCGGGCTCTGGCTGCTATTGATCCCGGCCGTGTTCCTGACGGTGACGATGTTCTGCTTCAATTTCATCGGCGACGGATTACGCGACGCTCTGGACCCGAAAGATCGATGACCGCCGCACTCCTGAAATGTAACGATTTATGCGTCCGGTTTGAGGTAAAAAACGGTGTCGTGCAGGCAGTAAACGATTTCAGCTTCACTATTGATCGCGGTGAATGCGTCGGCATCGTTGGCGAGTCCGGGTCCGGCAAAACGCAGAGTTGCATGGCGATCATGGGCCTGCTGCCACGCAACGGATCGGCAACCGGCAGTGCCAGATTTCAGGGCCAGGAGATTCTCAATGCCCGGCGCAAAGTTATGAACCGTATCCGCGGGAAGTCGATCGGCATGATCTTTCAGGACTCGATGGCCGGACTGACACCCTTCATGCGGATTGGCGATCAGCTCTGTGAAGTGCTGATCGAACACAAGGGCATGAGTGAAGCAGAGGCCCGTACCCGGGCTCTGGAGGTCCTGGATATTCTGCAATTCCCGCAACCGAAGCGCCGCTTCAAAATGTATCCGTATGAATTATCGGGCGGCATGCGTCAACGCGTCATGATCGCACTTGCGCTGGTGTGTAAACCTGACCTGATCATCGCCGATGAACCAACGACTGCTCTGGACATCACGATTCAGGCACAAATTCTCGAATTCCTCGCCGGACTTAAAAAACATACCGATACAGCCATCATCATGATCACCCATGACTTTGGCGTCGCAGCCGAACTATGTGACCGTGTCATCGTCATGTACGCCGGCCGCATGGTCGAGTCCGGCCGGGTCGAGGACATTTTTGCGCGACCACAGCATCCTTATACCCAGGCACTGCTACGCGCGACGCCAAGACTCGATAGTGATCCGCAAGCCGAACTACCGCTCATCCCCGGACGACCGCCGAGCCTGCAGAATCTGCCGAGTGGCTGTTCGTTCGCGCAGCGATGCACGCAGACGCTGGAACGGTGCAGGCATGAGCGTCCGGAACTCGGCACCCCGTTTGGAGAACACCTGTCAGCCTGCTTCGTGACACAATCACAATGAGTCCCACAATCCTGAAAGTTGAAAACCTGGCAGTCCATTTTCCGGTACGCCAGCCAAACTCCATATTTCGCTCGACGATGAGTGTGCTCCGGGCAGTGGATGGCGTCAGTTTCACACTTCGGGAAGGTGAGACACTGGGTATCGTCGGCGAATCGGGCTGTGGCAAATCAACGCTGTCCAGAGCCATTCTCCAGCTTATCAAGCCGACATCGGGCCGGGTAGTCTGGCTCGGCGAGAACCTCAATGAATTACCCCGGCCGGAAATGGATTGCAAAAGACAGGAATTGCAGATTATTTTCCAGGACCCACTGTCGAGCCTGAATCCGCGCATGACCATCGGCAATATTATCGGTGAACCGTTGAAGGCTTTCCGGCCTCAACTCAACGCCGATGAACGTGCAACGATCGTGCGCAAGATGATGGCTGATGTGGGACTGGAACCCGACCTGATGAATCGCTATCCACACGAATTCAGCGGCGGGCAGTGCCAACGCGTCGGCATCGCCCGCGCCATGATCATCTCACCGAAACTCGTGATCTGTGATGAACCGGTCAGCGCCCTGGATGTATCCACACAGGCACAGGTCATCACTCTGCTGAAAAAACTGCAAAAGGAATCGGGGACCGCATTTTTGTTTATCAGCCATGACCTGTCTGTCGTACGCCTGATGTGCGAACGCATACTGGTCATGTACCTCGGCCGACTGGCAGAAATTGCCAATCGTGATGAACTTTTCGATGATCCCCGGCATCCTTATACACGCGCGCTAATGAGCGCCATTCCGGTACCCAAGAAGCGGGCACAGCGCCCGCAACGGATTATTTTGTCCGGGGAAGTCCCGTCGCCGCTGGAACCACCGGCGGGCTGCGTGTTTCATACACGTTGCCCGCAGGCCACCCGATGGTGCAAAAAAGAAATCCCGAAACTACAGTCCGTGTCGCCGACTCACCAGGCGGCCTGCCATTACCGGGAAGAAACAGACCGGTAATCTGCGGAAAATTTATTCGCCGATTGACAGATGGCGCGCCAGATGCGGCTCGTTATGCTCAATCCAGCCGTGCACGCGCTTGCTCACCAGGTACACCCGAGCGGGTGTAAACAGCGGAATGACCGGAAAGTCCGCCAGCGCCAGCTGTTCGGCCTGGCGAAGATGCTCCGCCCTGCTTTCGGGATCGGTAATATCATTTGCTGCCGACAACATGCGATCAAATTCCGGATTGTTATATCCGGAATAGTTCCCCAGGCTCTCGGATTGCAGCAATAGCAAAAATGCAGTGGCATCGGAGAATGGCGCGAAATAGGTATACCAGGATACGCTGAAATCTCCTGTGCGAAGCATTTTCCGATATCCCTGCGAGCCAATATTAACCAGCTTCACATCGGCGCCGATGCCCCGCCACATGGCCTGTAGTGCAACCGCGACACGACGCACATTCTCACCCGGCAAGACTTCCAGATCGAACTGCAGCGGATGGCCGGCGGAGAACCCCGCTGCCGCCAACAGGCGTTTGGCCTCTTCGGTCCGCTGAGCATACGGCTGGTCGGCAAATGACGCCGGATTAGGTCCGTAACCCGGCATCGCGGCGGGGACGAGACTGGTAAGTGGCGGGCTTCCATCCCGCAGTATTTTCTCAGCAATGACTTCTCTATTGATGGAAATTGACAGGGCTTTGCGCACGCGGACGTCATCGAGAGGAGGACGTTTGGTGTTAACGATCAAATATTTCAGGCCCAAAGATGTAGAGCTCTTTGTTTCATCGGGCATGTTCTTCATAAACCATTCGAGACGAGACAGCGGCACATTCAGTGTCACGTCCAGTTCGTGCGCACGATAACGCTGAACGGCCGTATCCTTGTCCGGAATAGGGTAGTAGTAGACCTCATCGATCCGGGCCTTCCCGGCCTCGCGGTAGTACGGGTTCTTAACCAGTTTGTAATGGGTATTGGATAGCCACTCGACGAGCACGTACGTACCGCTCGTGACCATATTTCCCGGCATGGTCCATTGCGCACCATGCTCTTCGATTGTCTGCCGAGGCACGGCTGCGGTTGGATAGGCGGCCAGCATATCGATGAAAAACGGTGCCGGGCTCTCCAATGTAATTTCCAGCGTCAAGGCATCCAGGGCCCGAACGCCAAGCTCAGAAGGCGGCTTGTCACCACGATTAATGGCGTTAGCATTGAGTATGGGAAAAATCACTCCGGCACCGCGCAATGCATTTTTCGGGTTCACAATTCGTCGCAAGGAGTAAACGAAATCCTGTGCACCGAGTGGTGAGCCATCGGACCAGCGCAAACCCTCGCGCAGTGTAAACGTATAGATGAGGCCGTTCGTGCTGATGGTCCATGATTCAGCTGCACCCGGCACCAACTTTCCATCTGGATCGACTGTCACCAACCCCTCGAACAGGTCATACATCATGGCGCCGGCTGAATTTCCGATCACCACCTGCGGATCAAGCGAACGAAGTTCTGCCTGAGTGCCGCGCCGCAAGACCATTTTCTCGTCGGCAGCCTGGGCCAGAGTCACGACAGCACAGAGCACCGACGCACACACGAGAATTCCCGCAGAAAAACTATTACTGCGCACGACACAGCTCATGGATGACAGCAACATCGTTCATCATGCCGCTTCTTCACCATCCAGCGCCTGGCCGCCCCGCACCTTCTGTTTGCCAAAGAACTTCCCGGCAATCTCCGGCAGATCAGCCGTTAATGCATCCCGATTACCCGGCAGGATATCTGCCGGCATTCCACATACTCCCTGGTCGTTGAACCAGCGATACAGAGCATCCGTCTCGTCATCATTCAGAGCCGCCGGAATCGGCGGCAGCCGCTTGCTGCGTTTATTGTACTGAGGGCTAAAGAAATTAAATGCATGGGTCCAGTACTGATTGTAGAAGTCATTGCCCTCTTTTCCATCAAGTGCCTGCAATGTGGCTTCGGCTGCTTTATAGCCACATCCAAATGCGCCTTTGATCGCGGTCTCGGCATAAGCCAGATTGTCACCGATACAAATGACATTACCGCGTGCGGCATCTCTCACTGGCGGGCGCAAATCCATGCTGCAACCTTGCCTGTCAACAATCGTTGCGCCTTTGAACAAATAACTGAAAGCTGAATTTGTCAGAAACTCCTGCAAGACTTGCGGCAGCCTGACGGGACTCGCAACCGGAGCCGAGCAGCTAATTTCCCAAAGACCCGGCGGCCATGGGCCAACATTGAGAAACCCTTTGTGCACCGACGGCTGAGTAAACCGTGCCCGACGCATCTCTCTGAAAGGAAGCTCGCAACGATCGAGAATAAAACTCATGAACCTGAGTTTTCCGGGGCCATCTCCCCGTCCTTCGTCGAATCCCAACTGCTTCGCTAACGAAGAAAATGACCCGTCAGCAACAATCGCCCGTTTCGCCAGCAGAGTTTCCTCACCTGCAGCCGTTTTCACCTTGAGACGAACTCCATCATCCGTATCTTCGATCCCCAGGCACTTCGTGCCGCCCTGTATCTTGCAGCCGGCTTCTTCAGCGTCCCCGAGCAACCCCTGGAGCATGATTTCCTTATCGATAACGAATCCATCGATAGTTCTATGCGTTGCATGCCGGTCAAACTGGGCGTTTGCCGGAGAGACCCAGGTTTCGTTAAAGCACGGATCCAGTTCACCGGCATAGGTGAAAGACGCCTCATCCGGAAAATTGTGCAGGCGAATCATATGCTCTTCCGGAGCACCGACTTCAATTGTGCAGGTTGCACGATTGATATTCACATCGGTGATTGGCTGGTCAGATGAAAAAGCGCCGTCACCGAGTCGCAGCAAGCGACTGCAGAAACGCGTCACCTTGCCGGCTTCCTTTAATTTCTCGATGATCAGAACGTTCAGACCGTCGCGCGCTGCCTTGCGAGCAGCCATGCAGCCCCCCGGCCCGGCGCCGACAATGATCAGGTCATATCTCACGTTATTCCCGCCTCTTTTACTTGGCCGCAAGATTATACTGTTGTAATAACAATATAACAACTGAACTGCCTTGCCGTACACAAGACCGCTTAACCATCAGGCCTTGAGCTGCCAGTCAAATCAGATTGATCATAATTGATTCGCACGATCTTCGGCCACCGACGCAGGCAATCCCTCCTCGAAGGTCGGGTACTGCAACTGAACCTCCAGATTTTCGATCAAACGGACACAGCGGATTCTCTTGCTTGAGACTTTGCGAAGAAATTCATCGGGCAAATAACGATCCCTGGCTTCAGATTCATCAATCCAGGCGGGCCTTGGCAACCCATTCAGGTCTGCAGCCAGGTTGGCAAATTCGGATGCGTGATGCGGGCGCTGATCGACCATGTTGTAAACCTGACCATCCTCGCCACGCTGCCAGGCTTTTATAATGCCCGTCACCAGGTCATCGACATGAATGCGCCCGACCCAGGCATCATGCCCTTCCACCAGGGAGTAGTGTCCACTTTGCAGTAATCCCTTTAACGTGCGCCCAGGCCCATAGATACCGCTAATCCGACAAATGCGTGCAGGCAACCCGTAACGCTTCACGGCATCTTCGACCAGCTGCTCCGCCTTGATTCTACCGGCGTCTGCACCATTGCCCACCGTCACCGGCGTCGTCTCGTCGACCCACTCACCTTGCCTGTCCCCATACACCGAGGTTGCACCGGCATAGATAAAGGCTTGCAGTGACGAATGCCGAAAGACCTGCAATATTCCTGGCAACGGGTCCGCCACATTTTTTTGCGGCGGCACAAAGTAGACAACCAGAATTGGCTCAAGTGCCTTGAGTTTCTGTAGCGTCGACTCTTCGTTCAGTTCTCCGCTCACGGCCTCAATGCCGGCAACATGCATCGCATTGATGTGCTGCTCACTGCGTGCCGTACCCGTGATTCGATAACCCATATCACGAAGTCGGATGGCCAATCGCAGCCCGGTGTAGCCACAACCCACTATTAGAATATCTTGCATGTGTTGCCTGGACCCTGCCCGGCTAACCTCGCGAGCGTATGACGCCATGCACGAGATCGAGATCCTCACGCTCATGCAGGACCATTGGATGCTCATACTGGTCCGCTCGATAGTAAGCGACAAAACGCTCTACCGGCTGTTCGGCTGCATCGAGTACGACGTGCTTGATTCGCAGCAGCGGGCTTCCAACGAGCACGCCCAGTAAATCGGCCAGATGCGAGTCAGCCAGAGTTGCACTGATAAGTTGGTTGGCACTGCCAATCTCGACACCGCTTTGCTCCAATAGTCGCAATGGAGTATTGGAATTCAGATCTACCGGCTTGATTTCCAGGCCGAATTTGATCGGAATAAATGCCTCCATATATCCAACCGGCTGACCAGAAAACGTCCTGATATAGGATGCACGCAGCACTTTTGAATCCGGTGGCAACTTCAAGTCCAGACAGGTCCTGGGATCTGCATTGATTACGGATACATCCGCCTTTTGAATTTTACTGTGATGGGTGCGCCTGCGACCCGCCCTCATGCGTTTTTTAATATTATCGATACCGACCCGTTGCCGAACATTTTCGGATACATAAGTTCCTTTGCCGTGCATCCGGTAAACCAGGTCATCATCGACCAGAAGATCGATCGCCTTTCGCGTAGTGATCCTCGAAACACCGAACATCTGACCGATTTCCTCTTCCGAGGCAATCTTTTCACCGGGCGCATACCTCCCGGTATCTATCCATTCCCTGAGCGCTGTGTAGACACGCACGTAGCGAGGCGACCGTGTGCGAGGATCGGTATTTTCAGTCACAGTTCAGACCTGATATGTATGTAAACAGGACATCATAATAACAGAACCACAAACGAGTGGGCCTGCCGAGGAGATGCAGAACCGTATCGATATCATCTTGACGAAGCACTGATCGTCGATTCGTGGAAATCAGCAAACACTTTCCTGATCAGTACAAAACCACAGGCTCCGGCGATTAAGTTGGCCGTGCAAGCGGCGGCAAATATACCCGGCAATCCAAATAACCTGGCAAATATAAAAGCCAGGGGAGCGTACACGAGGATTGTGCGAGTCATGGAAATGAACATCCCCGGCAGCGGTTTACCGACCGCATTAAAGGAGCTGGTTGCCGTCATGGCGACACCCAGCGCCAGGTAACTGATCGGCACCACACGAAGGTGCAGGGATGCAGTATGAATTGCCGTTTCGCTGTCAGTAAAGGCACTGGCAATCATCGTCCCACCCAGCGCAAGTACTGCAGCAACGAATAAGCCATATGCCAGGGAGAATCGCTGTGACCAGCGAATACCAGCATCCATGCGACCGATCTGACCTGCACCGAAGTTCTGCCCGACAAAGGGCGTGACGGCGACACTGAGCGCCATCAGAACGATGTATGCCAGGCCTTCCACACGCGATGCAACACCATAGCCCGCTACAGCCTCCTGCCCGAATTGCGCAACCTGGCTGGTAATAAATGCTGTCGTCAGAGGACCAACGACGGTACTGGCCATGGCCGGCAATCCTACATGCAGAATCCGCCGCCAGGAATCCATCAGAAGATCAAGAGACCATGACCCGAAGGTAACAAAATGATTACGAAAACGAATGACCAGGATAGCTGCAATCATCGCACCGGCATTGGCAACGACCGTCGATATCGCAGCACCTTCAACACCAAGTTCCGGCGCACCCAGCAACCCGAAGATCAGGATCGGATCCAGAATAATATTCAGCATGGCCGCCGTCGACATGATGATCGCCGGTGTCTTGGCATCCCCGGAGGCACGTAACACGGGATTGACGATCAATGGCACGACCATGAATACACCACCGAAATAGTAGATTCGCATGTATCTGTGAATGATCACCAATGTTGAATCATCCGCACCTAACAGCCGAAACAATGGATCAATCGTCAATAATCCTATAACAAGAAAGACCAGCCCTGTGACAACTCCCAGCATGATTGCATGCAGCGACACCCGCCCTACGTCGGTAATATTTTCCTCACCAAATAAGCGCGCACAAACTGACGAAGTACCGTGGCCCAGACCTACAGTTACCGCACCGACAAAATATACGACGGGAAAAGTAAAACTGATAGCGGCCAATTCCGACGCACCGAGCTGACCGACAAAATAAGTATCGACAATGTTATATGACACCATCGCAATCATGCCCAGGAGCATGGGATACATGATCGACCAAAGCGCCCTCCCCTCGGAGCCTTGTGTCAGTTTTGGCCGTTCTTGTCGTTCAGGCTTCATGCGATACTTTCTGAATTGTTGCCACTAAAATCGCAGACTCGGATATCACATTCAGAGCGGATTGATACCCGTTGATAAATGCACGTGGCGCCCCTGATCGATGATAATTCCAGCATAGTCCGGGAGTAATTCAAGCAATCGAAGCCCTGCTTCCGGCCCCATGACAAAAATGCTTGTCGAAAGACCATCCGTCATCGTGGCATCAGGACCAACAATCGTAACGCTCCTCACCCCGGCAGCTGAATCCCCGGTCGAAGGATTCATAATATGGTGGTAACGAATTCCACCTTCCATGAAGAACTGCTCATAATCACCCGATGTCGATATGGCCGAATCATTTAATGCAAGGCGAGCCGCAAACTTCAGTTCATTATCCGGATCACGAATACCGACGACCCAGGGCTTGCCGGCACGATCGCCCAGCGCACGCGTATCGCCACCGGCATTGGCAAGCGCATGACGAACCCCTTTCTCTTCCAGCAAGCGAATGACCGACTCTACTGCATAACCTTTGGCAATCCCGCCAAGATTGATGCGTACACCCGGGTGTGCAAACCGGATCTCAGAGGTTTTCGTGTTGAGCAGCACATGCCGGTAATTAATTGCCGGCAGGCCTTCTTCCATCTGGACTTCGGAAGGGCGCAACTGATTCCTGAAATCGTAGAATTGGCCCACGCTGTCGTATGTAATATCAAAGGCGCCATCAGTCCTGACCGACAATGCCAACGCTCGTGCTATCAGGTCAAAGAGTTCTTCGCCGGCTGGAACCCAGCTATTGGCAGCATTGGCATTAATTCGGGAGATCTCAGAATCAGCCCGATAGGTACTCATGGCGGCTTCGATTCTGTCGAACTCGACCATGGCATCAACCAATAACTTATTGGCCACAGTCGCGTCTTCATGCCATAGCTTGACGAAGACACGAGTCCCCATTTTGTTCTGACCTTCCTGAAACCACTCGGCCTGAACAGGAAACACGGTCAGAACGAAGAGCAGAAGAACCAGCTGCAATAAAATGATTAGCCGAACGCCAAGTACCATCAACATGCAACCCTATTAGCCAGGGCACGCAACCGTACCAGCTTGTATGTGAACAACCCCGGAGGGTCAATGTTTTCCACAGGTAGTCAGCTGTTCAATCAGCCGGCTAATCTCGCTGCCAGAGCTGGTAAACGGAAAGCCTGTCACCCTCAGCGGCGCTGTCGACACTGTAATCACTATCGGCATTCTTCGCGCTAAGAGTTGTATCGAAATAATAAATCTGAGTTGGCGTGATTCGAATCAGATCAAATCTCAGATGCGCTCGCTCTATGGTCATGCGGACCAGATTATACCGGGTGAGCAACTCGTCAAATATCGGATCATCGTGTTCGATCACCTCAGCCGTGCCCTTGATCTGAGTACTGCGCCATTCTTTTTTACCGAGATCGGCCACGGTCCAGCCGACAAAACGAACTGCACTGATATTCGGATTCTTTCTGATATGCAGCAGTTTCTCGGTGCCTTTTTCCGACACGACGTAGAGTACTTTTTCTTCTTTATCCAAAACCATATCGACCGTCGTGGCCGTCGGCTCACCATTGTACGAAGTAGTCAGGGCAAATCGCTCACGCCCCGGCAAAAAGGCTTCGATCTTTTCCCAGATCTCATCGTTGGTCAGCTGCGGGAAATTGTTCGTGAATTGTTTTGTTGCCGTCGTGGCAAGATCAAATGTGACATGATGACATTCGGCACAAACCATACCGCGCTGATAGCTTATATGTTCATCACTTTTCAATGCGTCGGATGAAATCGGCTGCCCTTCATAAATAAAAGCTTCGACACCCATTTCACCGGCACCGACATTCCTGCCCTGTGGTTTCTGATCGTCGGCCGCTGCTGTTGCGGATACCTGCAACAGCGCAAGCGAGCAACCAATCGACATCAAGCAGGACAGCGCTACTTTCTTATACATTTCCTACCTCCGAAACAGATTAAATCTATTGATCAATTAATAGCATAACCATACGATGAAGTCATCATGTCATCATAAACACATGATATCAAAGCTCATACCTGCAAAACCCGCATCGATGATGATGCCTGCCACTGATACCGGCTCCGACGATCACCAGTTCTTTGTCCATCGTCAGTGGCTCGTCTACCTGGCTTCGTCTTTAAAGTATTGCTCCATAGCTTCGATGAAACCTTCGAACCTCGAATAGTCGGTCGCAACGACGTCTACCCGGATATTGCGTTTTCTTGCTCCGGCGGCGGTGATCGGACCAAAGCAGGCGACGGCCGCATTTCCGTCCAGGATGCTCCGCTCGTCACCCAGGTGCAGTAGCAGGCTTTCAACCTCACCCCGGCTTGCAAATGCGATCATGTCGATTTCACCTTCACGCAGCATAACGGTGCCGACCGATAACCCCTCCGTGGCCTTGGCGGTTACGTATGCGGGTACGCGCCGCGTCGTCAACCCGACTTCTTCGAGCGCCGCTATGAAATCTGGTACGACCCGGGGTTCTTCCATCCCGATCACGTCGGGCACGGGCACGAGCACCGTGCCCCTACTGCCCCGTTCAGCCAACTCATCCGCAATTCCCTGTGGACTGGGGACGGACGGGACCAGGTCCGGCTTGATGCCGCCCTGCTCGAGCGCGCGCCCATCATTGCCGATCGCCGCAATTTTTACGTTGGCAAAATCGGCAGGTTCGAGTCCCAGGGCATCCATCCGGCTGAAAAAGGCCTCGATCCCGTTGCGGCTCGTGAACGCGATCCATTCGTACTCATCCCTGTTCCTGAGCGCCCTATCAAATTCACGGTAGTCGGCCATGGGTTCTATGACAATCGTTGGCATCCAGACGGGTCGTGCGCCATGCTCGATCATTAATCGGCCCAGCCGCCCCGCATAGTTGCGTGGCAACGTAAACAGAATCGTCTTGCCGTGCAGTGGTAGATCATGTCGCGGCACCAGCGAGCGCGACATGCGTTCCGAATCTGCCATTGCCTGCATCGATAATGACGACATGACAGCGATGCATGCCAAAGCCGCCAACCGCATCGTGACTGGAGAAGATAAAGCTTTCATGTAACTCATTCCTGACTTAATTCGTGAACGAAGTCGACCATAGCCTTGACGTTGTCCACGGGAGAATACCGTGGAATACCATGGCCGAGATTAAAGATGTGTCCGCGCGCCGCCTTACCGCCCTCCAGTGTCTCGGCGACGCGGTGCTTAATTTCCGAACGCGTCTGGTACAGCACATGAGGCTCGATGTTTCCCTGCACCGAGACATTCGAGCCGAACTGCGCCACTACCTCGTTCAGGTGCAAACCGTAATCAATACTGATCACGTCCGCACCGCACTCCTTGATAGCGCCGAGAGAACTGTGCGCACCCAGACCGAAGTAGATGATCGGCACACCCGTGCTCTTGATGTCCGCGATGATCTGTTTCACGTAGGGCAGGTTCAGTGATTCATAGTCGTCCGGCCCGAGCAGCCCCGCGTTCGAGTCGAACAGCATCAGGGCATTCGCGCCGGCTTCGGCCTGCGCTCTGAGGTGGCCGGCCGTATGTCGGGAAATCTTGTCCATCATGGTCGAATACGCTGCACGATCACCGAATATCAAACGCCGGTACGTGGAGAAAGCATGACTCGGCCCGCCTTCGACCATATACGCCGACACCGTGAACGGCGCGCCGGCGAAGCCAATCAACGGCACCCGGTGTTCGAGTTCGCGTGCGCAGATTTTTATTGCATCGTAGACGAAGCCGAGGCCTTCCGCTGGATCGTCCGGAACGATGAGCCTATCCACATCCACCTTGCTGCGAATCGGATTTGCATACGAAGGCCCCTTGCCCGTGAAGCGCAGGTCCATGCCCATCGGTACCACCGTGGTCGTGATGTCCGAGTAGAGAATCGCGGCATCGACACCGATCACATCAACCGGCTGAATCGTGATTTCCGCTGCGACCTCCGGGGTCCGCACGGCCGTCAGGAAATCGGTCTTGGCCAACACCTTCTGGTATTGCGGCAAATAGCGGCCCGCCTGGCGCATCATCCAGATGGGCGTGTAATCGACCTTCTCTCCCCGACAGGCCTTCAGGAAAGTATCATTCATGCGGTTTTCTCCTGTGGCACCCATTGGCCCAGAAAAGCTTCTATGGAGTAGTGATGATTCCTTCTTTTGCCTGACTCCGGATCCACAAATGCACGATTTCTGTGCGCATTTAAATAAAAAATATTGCAAATCCGCCTCATGCAGCCGGCACTGAGTGACCGATTTAATACTGCATTGCTCTACCCGGTAAGTTGCGCCGACGGTAGCGCGTAGCAACAACCCCGAAGATATTCATATTGACAGGTACCTGTCAATATTGGGCTTAATTAAAGTTTCGATTTGTCGATCGAGGAGATCAACGAAGTGACGAGGCGGATGCGCAAAGTTCAGGGATCGACCGAGCCATTTGACATACTCGACTTCATCACCGACTCTCGCACAGAATAACTTTAGCCTGCCGGCTACCGGGAACGAACGTTACACTATGAAAAGAGGCCGCAGTCCAACCAACACGTAAGTCAATTCGTATGCAAAACCCGCAAAATCATCTGACGCGCAGACGAGCGCTGCAAAAACTCGGGCAAGCGTTGGCCGGACTGTCGGTGGCATCGGCAGTGAACCTGACTGCCTGCAGCTCACGACAACCGGATGCCGATGTCATCGTCATCGGTGCAGGCCTGTCGGGTCTGCAGGCGGCGATCAACCTGCAGGACACCGGGCTCGATGTACTGGTGCTGGAAGCGAGCCAGCGTGTCGGTGGCCGTGTTTATACCCAGGACAACATACCCGGACATCCCGAGGCCGGCGCATCGGAAATCGGCTCCAACTATGCGCGCGTGCTGAACATGCTCCAGCGTATCGGCTCGCCGGAAACTGCCAAATGGCTCGAGCTTGCCGACATTCGGATGTGCATGAATATCGCCGGCCGCAACATTGCACTACCCGACTGGCCCGGTGCTGCCGAAAATCTCCTCGCCGAAGCCGAGCGCAAGCGACCACCCATCGCACTGGCGCCAATGTTCATGCCCGGGGAATCACCGCTCGCAGATCTTGCGAGTTGGCTTGAGGCGGATGCACATCAATACGATATCCCGTTCGGGACTTACCTTCGGCAAAAAGGCGCCAGCGACGAGGCGCTACGCCTGATCGCCGCACAGTCACCCGGCGATGATCTGAACGGGGTTTCCGCACTCTGGAAATTGCGCCGCCAGCGGTTCGATAAAGCCGGCGATGGTATCAACGGGTTGACTCGCGTGAAGTCCGGAATGAGCAGGCTACCCGAAGGCATGGCAAATTTGCTCAACCGAGAAGCACGCTTTGACACCGAGGTCGTCGGCGTGAGCACAAATAATGACGGCGTTGAAGTCACTGACAGCACGGGAAAAACCTACCGTGGCGCATATGCAATTTGTTCCGTTCCGTTAACGATGACGCGTAAGATTAATTTCGAACCGGCACTGCCTGCACTCCAGGCCGAAGCCTTTGCCAGCATCCCGCAAGGCCATGCAACATCAGTTTTTTTCCACGTTAAAGAACCCTACTGGGAGGAGGACGGTTTACACGCCGGCATGTGGAGCGACACGATGTCGGGCTGGGTTGTGCGCTATCAATCCGACGACGGGTACTATTTATGGATATTCAAAGACGGGCCCAATAACCTGCCGTGGCGAACGATGGAAGATGCCGACATCATGCAACAGGCATTGTCTGACTTGAACAGACTACGACCGAGCACCCTCGGGCGCATCGAACCGACCGGCGTAGTCAACTGGAGCCGACACCCATGGCTGATGGGCGGCAATGCCTATCGCGCGCCAGGCGACATCAAAAAATACGGCAATATCGTCGCGCAAAGTCACGGCCGAGTTCACTTCGCAGGCGTGCATTCGGCGGTCATGATGATGGGCATGGAAGGCGCGATGGAGTCCGGCGAGCGCGCTGCGCTGGAAATACTGTTACGACAATAGGACGGGTAAGGCGACTCTAGTTGCCATGGCAATGCGCACAGATCTCAGTCGCTCGACCGAGATCCCTGTGATGATTTACCGGTGCATAGGGAAAAAAGTCTTCGTGACAGGTCATGCAGGCCATCTGCTCGTCGAGGACCATGCGATGCGACCACTGGAAGTGATCGTACCCCGGACGATTCTGCTGAATGAGGACAGGCAGATCGTGGCACCCGGTACAAACTTCGTTGCTCCGGTCAGTAACCTCCAGCGGCGGAAACGGCGACTCAACTGACGGCACCGGAAGCTGAACAACCGGTTCACCCGTCAGCTCTGCGGCCATTTGCCTGCCGGCCATGCGTCCTGTCACGATCGACGGACCGAGATGAGTTCCTTCAAGCGCGGCCCGGCCATTGATCCCGGCAAACCCGCTGGCCTCTCCGGCCGCATACAGGCCCGGAATTATACTGCCGTTGCTATCGACGACCCGCGCCGCTGCATCGATCCGGATACCACCCATGGTCTTGCGGCTCAGAATGAAACGTTTGACGGCATAATACGGTGGCTGACCAATTTTTTTGGCGCCATCGCACAATGCAGGCTCCCCGGCCTGCAATTCCGCGTTTTCAGCCGCTTCTTCGACCAACGCGTTGTAACCCGCAACCGATTGCGCCAATTGATCCGCATCGATCTCCATCTCGGCAGCCAACTCAACCAGGGACGATGCTGTTTTAACCAGATCCGGGTTACCAAAAATCAATTGTTCGGTTCGCTGCTTCGTCCAGCCGGAACCGGACACGATAAAAGACTTCCTGCCACGCGCATCGAAAACGACCCAGTGACTGTCACCGGGTTGATCGAGCATGACCGACAGGTTATCGCGCGGTGATGTGCACTCGCCGACAAAACGCTCACCATTTGTGTTGACCCATACTTCCCGGCCGGGCGGTACTTGCAGTACGCTGAGTCCGCGTGACTGACCCGGGTAGCGGGGATCCGGAATACCGGTAACATAGTTCCACTGATGATCCAGGCGCTCAATTTTTGCATCGATACCCCGCGCCAGTTCGAGCCCCGATCCACGTGAGTTCCACCCGGAACCCGCCAGCAGTTGTTCCGGTTCGGGAAAATCCTTGCGCCAGTTTTCGCGCACAGCATCCAGATCACTTTGCATGCCGCCGGTCGCAATCAGAACGGTACCGGCAAACAACTTCAGCGTTTCATCCGTACGAAGATCGGTTGCCTGAATACCAACAACGCGACCGTCCTGGCGAATCAGCTCATCCGCTCTTGTACTGAAACGAAAACTCACCTGCGGCTGATCAAGTACCGCACGATAAATCGGCATTACGAGCCCGAGTCCCTGGCCACGAATGAAATGATACCGGGGCACCGAGTTACCCGGTGGCGGGACGGCAGCCGTAAACTGCGCACCCAGATCCGTGAGCCAATCGTAAATCTCTTCGCTCGAATGATCGACGTAATACCTTACCCACTCTTCGTTACTGTCTTCGCCCCAGGCTATGAAGTCAGAAAAGGCAAGATCGGGAGAATCGGCGATACCGCGCTTTCGTTGCAGAGGCGTGTCGACGATGGACAAACCGCCGGTCGAAATAATCGCATGCCCGCCGAACACCGACAGCATGTCGACGACCAGCACTGACCGGCCGGCCTGCGCCGCTTCCAGTGCGGCGGACAGGCCAGAGATACCGGCACCGATGATCAGGACATCGGCAGTTCGTTGTTCCGATGGTGGGTATACATGTTTGCATCCCGCCAGCCCACACAGTGTAAAGAACACGATGCAATACCCGAGGATATTGCGGGCACCGGGATAGCCCCCATCTCTGTCCCACTTACTCGCGAAAGGGTAAGACCATCTCGTAGGAGCGGCTTCCAGCCGCGATTCAAGCGTCACGGCAGAGTGATCGCGGCTGGAAGCCGCTCCTACGAGCTTATTCATGGCGTGTGTCGGAAACGGCTAACGGGATCCTTTATAGTTCTCAGGACCGACGTTCAGCGAAGAGATATCCATCACATAAGTATACAAGTCACTCATAAAACCGGCACCGTCGCTGCGGGTGAACAGCATTTTCTTGCCATCCGGAGATATCGATGCAAAGCCGTCGAAACCATCGTTATACGTCAGACGAACCGGTTCACCGCCTTCCATGTCACCCATGAAGATTTCCCAATTGTTATCTTCGGCTACATTGACCATGACGAAATGACGGCCGTCGGGCGCCGGATAACTCCCCCAGTTCATGCCTTTATCAAACGTGCGCGGTGTCAGTTCCGTGCCGTCATGTTTGATCGTAAACACGGTCATTGGTGTCGGCTTCACATTTCCGTATTCGTCCTTATTCCAGGCGCGAAACATAACGGTCTCGCTGTCCGGAAGATACATCGGACGGCCTTCTTGCCAGTCGTTCGTGAAAGTTACCTGCTGCTCTTCCGAACCATCCGGACGAATGCGCCACAAATCCAGATTCCCGTCGATCTGTCGGCTGAAAATGATCCACTCTCCGTTGGGTGCGGCAGAAATCTCGGCATCGTAATACTCATTGTTCGTGAGTCGCCTGACATTGTTGCCATCCAGATCGGAAATATAGAGGTCTGCGCCTATCGGATAGTCTCTCTCATCGGACCAGTTACCGATCGGCTTATCCATATGATCGCGCGTCGATGTCCACAACAGGGCTGTCATGTCGGGCATGAAGTACGAACACCCGTCCTGACCCCGGTCATTGATGCGCTTTAACTCCTCGCCCTGATCAGTAAACGTATATGTCAGCGCACCGCCGGCGGCGTGTTCCTTTGCCGGTTGCGCCTGCGGATCCTGAACCTGTGCAATAACATGAAGGTTGTCAGGCGCATAATAGGCCTCCGCTGCTTCCGGAATATTGGGAATCTTCCAGACCGACATGTTGTTTGGGCCCTCTGAGAAAACTTCTATTTCGTCCGCCGCGACTGCCGTGCTGTGCATACAAACGGCGGCGATACCGGTCAGAACCATGTGACCAACAACGGAAGAACTTTTCCGGTTCAATGGACGGGAAGAGAGTCGCTTTGTCATTGTTGTCTCCATTCAAAAGATACGGATTCGATAGACCTATGCTATATTGATTGTCAGGCTCATGTCTTTTGTCAGCTTCCTGACATACGACATGATCCTGACATGCCGCCCGGCATCCTGTCAAGAACAAGGAGCCTTCGAGTGCCACAAGACCGTAAAAAGGAACAAGCGCTGGGTCACCTGCTGGAGGAATGCTCCACGATCAATCGCTACCTCACGGCAGCGGCCCGGGAACTGACACAAGGCTCGAGCGTTACCGGGGCGCAATGGGGCATTCTGGGTGTTTTTGGCGGACCCGAAGGGCCATTTTCGGTTGCCGAGGCCGCCCGCCGGATCGGCAAAACCCGGCAGAGCGTGCAGGGTGTCGCTGACCTGTTGTCTGAGAAGGAACTCATTGAATACCAACCGGATCCAAATCATCGGCGAGTGAAGCTAGTCATGGTGACCGACGAGGGACGTGCCCTGCTTCGACAATTTCGCGCACGCCAGACCAGATGGACACGGCGTGTGGCGCACGATCTGAAAACCGGGGATATCGAAACGGCTTTACGGCTGATCAGGCAGATACATCAGCATCTTGCTGATCAGGTTTAACAACGATGCTGCCGGAACCGGTAGTCGAGCAAGCTCATTCAGCAGTCCGCAACCTACTTCGATCTCTGGCAAAAACTCAACCGGTATCGTTCGGACAAGGTCAGAATACGATCGACAAAACGCTGATTCGGTGATTTTCTAGATCTGCAATCCATATCAGGCCATCGTGAGCCAGAACTGCTGCGGGTCGGTTCAGTTCATCGGACCCACCGCCCGCAATACCCGTTCCTGCCACGATCGTCATATCGCCATTCGGCAATATCTTCACGACCCGGTGACCGCTGATCTCGGCGACATACACATTGCGGGCAACATCCGCAGAGACGCCATGCGGGACATCAAGCGTGCCGGACATTTTTACCGTTTCAAGTTGCCCGTCTGAGCGTTGACGCACCACTGTGTTGTTACCGGTGTTGGCCAACAACATCTCCTGATCTGTCGTCAAACTGATATCTATCGGCACGCCGATGCCCTCTGGCCCGAGGATCGTTGTGACAATATCGTCCTTGATGCGCCGGATTCGTGCGTTACCGATATCAACCACCAACAGCCCGCCTTCTTTATCCCAGGCCACCGCAGACGGCGAATTGAATAATGCCTGATCCGCAGCCCCATCCTGCATCCCTCTATTGTCATGCACACCGGCCGCCGTGCTGACCTCGTAACGCACCATTTCACCGGGCAAGCGGATCGGTGTAATCAACCGTACCAGGTGGTTGGAAATGTCAGCCACAGCGATCACGCCCTGTGCAGATACGGCGACGCCGTGCGGCCCATTGAACATTGCCTCTTCGGCCGCACCATCCCGGTGGCCCGTCTTGCCCGCCCCCCCGGCGATCGTACTGACAACCCCATTGCGATCTACGACACGTATCGCATTGTTGTTGAAGTCGGCAACCACGATCTTTCCATCACCGAAAGGCGCCAATCGTATCGGTTTGTTGAACTGGGAATCAGCGCCATCGCGAAAGCCGGCCTGACCGTTGCCGGCGATGATGGTTAGCGAGTTTTCCGCCTGGGCGAGTCCGCCGAAGCCAAAATATGCAAATAGTAATGCTGATGTTATAAACGTACCGATGCGGTCGTAAGTACTCCAATTCACGATGAGAATTCCTCCTGGCTCTTGCTGCATCACCCATGCTGATCTCGGCGAGGTGATATTTATTTACCACCATCCCTGCCTATGGCAACTATATAACCAACCATGATTTTGGCTGGAACAGCTGATGGGCCACAAAATATCGTAGCTTTTGGCGATACGGCTGGCAGACCATACATCTATCAGTTATAACATCGTCACCGGAACGAAAGCTTGCTACCGATAAGGACATAAATAATGTTGATGACAGTTTTGACCGCTGCTTTGATCGGCCTTGCCACCGCTGCCGTTCCTGAGGACCGGACACTACATGATTCACTTTTCACGGTAGATACCCATGTCGACATACTCCGCATCGAGGAAGCAAAAGACAAGGACTACCTGACACTGCCAGATGTACAAGTCGATATAGTCAAAATGGAAGAAGGCGGACTTGATGCAGTATTTTTTATACTGTTCTCGTCCCAGGGAGAACTCACACCTGAAGGCCATGCGTCGGCCCGAGACGAAGCGCTGGCCCGGCACGCGACGATTCGACGCATGCTGGACCGCCACCCGGACCGGATCGAACTGGCTCGCAATGTCGAGGACGCGCAGCGAATACATGCCACAGGAAAACTCGTCGCTTTTCTCGGCATGGAAAATGCCTACCCGCTCGCTGCCGATCCTGCGAACCTGCAACAATTCTTCGATCTCGGCGTTCGTTATCTCGGCATCATGCACATGGGCCATAACAACCTGGGCGATTCCGCCGACCCGAGCCGCTCGGCACAGGAACCGGAAACCGTGCATGGCGGACTGACCGACCGGGGTCGCGCCGTCGTTGCCGAAGCCAATCGGCTCGGCATCATGGTCGATGTCTCGCATGCGCATCGCGATACGGCAATCGAAATGGCGCAGATTTCCACTGCACCGGTCATCGCATCGCATTCGGCAGTGCGCGGCCTGACGGATATTTCACGCAACATGGATGACGACCAGTTGATGGCGGTCAAGGAATCAGGCGGTGTCGTTCAGGTTGTCGCTTTCAACAGTCACCTGAAAAAAACGCCACCGCAACGGATGCCGGCCATCATGAAGTTGATGAGTGAAGTCGGGCTTACGGCCCGCCACGGCAGACCTGATCCCGATTCACTGCCACCCGAGATGCGAGAGAAATATCTGACGGAGTACGCCCTGATCAATGAGAAATGGCCGAAAGTAACAGCGAATGTCGCCGACTTTATCGATCACATTGACTATGCGGTCAAACTCATCGGCATAGACCATGTCGGCATCGCATCCGATTTCGGTGGCGGCGGTGGAATCGACGGTTGGCGAGATGCATCGGAAACGCCGAATGTAACAAGGGAGCTTATTGCAAGAGGTTACAGCGAGGAAGACATAGGCAAGCTCTGGAGTGAAAACCTGTTGCGCGTCATGTCGGATGTCGAACGCCTTGCTGAAAATTAATGAGCATTCAATCGCGGCTGGAAGCCGCTCCTACGGTTGTATGAAACACCAGCACCGGGTAATACTATTCTTGCAGAACCTCAGAAATAGCTGCGATTGCTCTTGAGCTCAGGTCGTAGTCACCTCGGCTTACTGCTTCCGGGTGAGATGACAACCTGACGATAATCAGGTTTTGTGCCGGATTGATATGCAGGCGTTGTCCGTGAATGCCGATCGCATCGAAGCTTCCGTCCGTGTCGCCGGACATGTACCAGAAACTTCTGTAGGCACCATCGGGATTCCAGTAACCCCGGTACTGACCTTCGCGCCAGGCGGCATTATCGCCGTTGAAGCGGATGTCGGCGATCCATTCTTTTGAAACGATACTGCGACCGTTGACCTTACCCTCGCTCAATACCATCTGGCCGAAGCGAGCGAGATCCCTGAGTGTGGCACCGAAGCCGCCGGCGGCGGCCGGTGCGAATGAACGATCCGTCGCGATATACGCATTGTGTTGCGCACCCAGTGGCACCCATAATTTTTGACTCAGGAGTTCTGCGAGCGGCATACGGCCTGCCCTTTCCAGCACCCAGCCGATGATCTCAGTGCTGGGGGACACATACTTGAACCCACCAGGCCAATCCGGGTCGCGTCCCAGAGTCGGCAGAAAATGGTAGTTGCCCTCGGGCATGTGGCTCGCGTCTCCGGTCAAAGGTGCCCAACCGATCGACTCCTTCCATCGCCCCCACTGACTGTTTGCATCATCATAATCCTCGTTCCAGTCAATTGCCGCGAGCATGTCCAGCAACTCACGCACTGTGTACCCGGCAAAACCGCTGTTTTGCAGCTCAGGCACGTAGTCCTCCACGTTCCGCGCCGGATCGAGGTCACCGGCATCCACCAGGATGCCGGCCAGGATACCCATCACGGATTTTGAAATTGAATACGACAGGTGCGGTGTCCGGGGTCGCATGTTGTTCAAATATGCTTCGTAAACGACCTGGCCGTTCTGCATGACGATAAAGCCGTCGGTATAGGACATGGCAAGCCATTGTGAAATTGACAGCATCTCACCCGTTGCCGACTCGAACTTGAATGGTCCGATGTCATGCTTGCGTGACGGCAGCGCAACGATCGGTCCGCTGCCGCGGTAGACCGTTGCAGTCGGCAGTATCTCCGCTACATGCTGTAACGACCAGCGGTTGAACGGTCCGGTCATCCAGTTCGCAAGTGTGACCCGATTATCCCGTGGCACGGGTCGGCCCTGCATGATCCCCAGTTCCATTGCAGTCGGTGCGGGTACGACATCAGCCGCATAGACCGGCAGCACGAACAGGATACAAAAACCCCGGACCAGCAAACGGTGAATATTATGCCATCGAATCAACAATTCTTTTACACCAGACATGCCTTTTTACGATACGGTTCGCTCAGGTAGCGCGACGCATTTTCTGTAACTGCCCGTAGGTCATCGAACGCCAGAGCCACTCGAACGGGCCGTAATAAAATCGCTTCAGCCACGCCCGGCTCCAGATAATCTGCAGAACCCAGATCGCAACAGCCACCAGGTACAATTGAATCCCGGCCATCTTGCCATACAGGCCGAGACCGAAACTATAGAAAATCAACCCGCCCAGGATCGACTGCGTCAGGTAGTTGGTCAATGCCATGCGCCCGACCGCCGCGAGCGGACGCTTCAACCAGTTTCCCCAGCTCGCACGGCAAAACAACAACACTGCAGTGAGATAGCCGGTCACCATGCCGACCCGGCCAACATCGTAAATCACCCACGTGCGAGCTTGTGCGATCGGATCGAAATTGGCGGCAATAATTGAGCCGGCCTTCCATACCGAAACAGGCAGACCTATGGCAAAACCAAGCACCAGCATCAAGGCAAGCGTTCTTGCAGGGACTTTCCCGGTCAGAATTCCGGCCCTGAAAAACACCATGCCAAGCAACATCATGCCCAACGCATCCAGAAAGTAAAAATGATAATTAACAATGGTTTGCACGATAATCGTGCCTTTGGCCTGAGTAATGAATACATCCCGAAAACTGCCATTGGCCATGATCTCGGTCGTTTCCTGAATCCTTTCATCTGACAGGCTCGGCCGTGCATCTGCGAGCTTGTCGGACCATGCCAACAGCGCCTGATTCTCTGCCTCGCTGAACACTTCCCCTGACGCCTGTTTTGCCACGGCAAGCTCATAGGTCTGCTGAGTATCCTGCAACTCGTGCAGATCCCCGTTGCGGTTCATGATCGGGACAGCAAAAACGATAATCGTTAACAGCAATATAAACCCGGTCCGCAGCTTGTGAATCGGGAACAACACCAAGCCACAGAGACCGTAAACAAACAGGATGTCGGACGGCCACATGAAGATGAAACCGTCGATCAGGCCTATGATGATAAGAAGAAAAATCCGGCGGTAGTAAATCTTTCTGGCATCACGAGCGGAAAACCGTGTTGCCAGTCGCGCCAGAATCATCATTGCGCCGGCACCGAACAGAAGAGAGAACAATCCACGCTGGGTGCCGGCAAGCAACGCTACGGTCACCGCCCAGGTTTCCATCACAGCTGCGCCGAGCGATTCAATCATGACCGGAAACTCGAACGCTTCCTTCGGCAACGCGAAGGCCCAGACATTCATCAGCAAGATACCGAGCACGGCGAAACCACGTGCGACATCCAGTGACTCGATGCGACCGGACTCGGCAACCGGCCCGGCCAACTCCGCGGCATCGCCCTGATCGGCTAGTGTTGAATTTGGGCGTTTAATACTGGATTCATCCGTGTTGATTTCGGAAAAAAGGGTAGCAGACACCTGCTGCTCATGTTCGTAACATTTTGTAACGGAGCCTCCCGGGCGCTGAAGCTCGGCTAATCTGCCGATATACTGGCCCCCGGCATTTTGACACCGGAATAAACATCAGGATTCCCGGTCAAGAACGGCACACCGCAAGCAGCACTGAGCAGACACGTCATGACTGAAGAAACAAACAGCGCCCCGGTAAAGAGCACGACCGCCCCCGTCAGCACAGCAGAGCGGATCGATGCCCTGGACACAACCCGCGGATTCGCCGTACTGGGCATCCTGTTGATGAATATCTGGTCATTTGCCGGACCACAGGCGATTCATGATTATCCGGTGATAGCGGCAGACTGGGGCGGTGCACCGCTGCAAACCTGGGCGGTAACTCAGATATTGTTTGAGGGCAGCCAGCGAGCACTGTTCTCGATACTGTTCGGCGCCGGTATGTTACTGATGGTCACCCGCCTGCAAGCCAGCGCACCCGGCGCATCGATCGGCAGAACCTACTACCGACGACTCTTCCTGCTGATGGCAATAGGCCTGTTCGATGCATTCATATTGTTGTGGCCCGCGGACATTCTGATCATTTATGCATTGTGTGGATTACTGCTGTACCCACTACGCCGCCTGGGTACGCGCTCATTGCTGCTACTCGCCGTTATTGTCTTTGCCGTTATTGCAGGACTAAGAATCAGCGCCTGGCAGGAATCAATCCCGATACAACAAGAATACAGCGCACTGCAGGCCAACCCGGCTGCCATGCAGGAACTCGACGAGGCCACGGCCGCACGAATGAAAGCCTGGGAGGCTAAAGAAAAACGCGCACACCCTGACCTGATGGATCCGGACATGCAGGAATCAATTCGCATCCAGAGCAGCGGCGAATTCGGTGAGTTTTTCATCCAGGGATTGAAAACCAGCCTGATATTGCAAATCTTCGTCGGCCTTAAATCATGGTTTCTCGATGCACTGGGCGCCATGCTGCTCGGCATGGCGTTGTTTCGTTCCGGCGTACTGACCCTGCAAGCACCACGCAGTACTTATGTGTTGCTGGCGGTAATCGGATACGGCATCGGTTTGCCGCTGGCTTCCTGGGAAACCGGCATCGTTATCGCCGCCGATTTCGACCCGATTCTCAAAATGCGTAACCTGATTCATTACGATGTACGGCGCATAGCCGTAAGCCTTGGCCACCTCGGCACGATCCTGCTGTTTTGTCAGACATTCCCCGGAAGCTGGGTCGCCAGGCGTATCGCAGCGGTCGGACGTATGGCGCTGTCAAACTACCTCGGCCAGTCAATTCTGGGCGGGCTGATTTTCACTACGGTCGGGCTTGGACTATACGGACAATTCACCGGTTACTATCTGTATTTCTTCGTCGCCGGTATATGGGCGGTGGAAATCGCGTTCAGCAACTGGTGGCTGGCCCGTTATCGGTTCGGGCCTTTCGAATGGATCTGGCGCTCACTGACCTATCGTAAACGGCAGCCGATGCGTCGCGGGTAAGATTTCTACTGACCTGCGGATGACAAATTCTGATTGACCGGTTTGCGCCTGAGCAACGCGTAAATAAGAACCAGGCCGGCTGTTGAAGCAATCAGATGCTTCAACGAGTGACCGCTCAAACCACCGGCTAACTGAAATAGCTGTCCATCCAGAGCTTCTGCGAGTTTTGCAGCTATATAAATGCCGGCAATTGCCCACATGTACCGGCTACTCCCGAATGGAGATCGGTACCTTAACAGGATCAGCATCATCAGCACGATAGGCAGAAACTGTACGAGTGCATATGGCCTGAGATCACCCCTGCCGAGGCTTTCCGTGTAGCTCCAGTACACAACCGAAAATGCACCGACCAAAACCAGCGGCCATAACGCGCACGCGCCAAACCTGACCGATACATATTCGCCCACAACAATGCAAAAGAACGCGGCGAACGCAACGGTCATCGGCAGGCGATCCCAGAACAAGGTCTCATTGGAAGGATCCAGGTGGTAATAACCGGATCCGATGCCTACGAGCGCCGTGCCGATGAAAAACACGAGGTAGGCCGTACGCAACCGGGGCACGCTTCCCGGCAATGTACTGACACTCAACAACATGGCTCCGGGAATGCCGATCAGCAGAAACGGAACATTGCTGACGACGTTCCAGAAGTTCGGGATACCGAATAGCTCCCGTTGGTCTGCGAAATCATGATAGTCGAGAGGCTGCGGAAAGGATGGGCTCAAGGCAGCTGCAATAACGGCAACCAGGCTGATGCCGAACAGGATTTTAACGTTCAGGCTAATGCGAAGATCCGGACTCATCTCAGAAAACCATCACCTCTGACCGTGTTTGCCTCGCTCCCAACCTGCCTCACTCAGCCACTGCTCCGCCGATTCAGCGGCGGGTTGTTCAAGAGTTGTCGCCATACTGTCATTCCAGCGATTCAGGAACCCGAACAGTGCGACTACACCGAGTATCTCAACGATTTCACCATCGTCCCAGTGCTCGTGCAGCCGGGCCGAAATACCCTCATCGACACCGTTGGGAATCGTCGCTGCCGCAACAGCGAACTCCAGCGCAGCACGCTCGGCGTCACTGAATGCCGGATGTGTCTGATATTCCCAAACATGTACAAGCTGTTCACGTTCAGCACCGTAACGCTCCGCCGCGCGAATTGTATGCGCCTGACAGTACTGGCAACCTGCGATCCGACTGACCACATAACCGATCAGCCGCTTCAGCGCGCTTGTCACGCGACCGTGATTTTCCATCACCGCCGTATTGAGACCAATAAATGCGGTTGCAATCTCCGGGCGTAACTGCATCGTCAGAACGCTGTTGGGACAGAAACCCAGTGTTTCGTTGAAGAATCTGGCCAGTTCACGGACCTGTGGGTTTGTGTCCGCGGGCAGAGGATCGATTAACGGCACCATGCTCTCCTGTTAAGGAATCATCCAATCCTGTTGCGACAACTAATTTCCTGCAAACATGATCAGGATACCGGCGGCGACGGCCGAACCGATGACACCCGCCACATTCGGCCCCATGGCGTGCATCAGCAGGATATTGTGCGGGTTGGCTTCGAGGCCTACTTTATTGGCGACGCGCGCAGCCATCGGCACCGCGGAAACGCCGGCAGCGCCGATCAACGGGTTAATCGGTTGACTCGACAACTTGTTCATCAGCTTGCCCATCAACACGCCACTCGCCGTGCCGATCACAAAAGCGACGATGCCGAGCAGCAGAATCCCCAACGTGCTCGGCGCGAGAAACTGCTCGGCGCTAAGCTTCGATCCGACCGCCAGGCCGAGAAAAATGGTGACGATGTTGATCAATGCATTCTGTGTCGTATCGGACAAGCGGTCGACAACACCGCATTCGCGCATCAGGTTACCGAAGCAAAGCATGCCGATAAGTGGCGCGGCAGACGGCAGCAACATGGCAACCAGCAAGATCAGCAGCAGCGGGAAGAGGACACGCTCGGTCTTCGATACTTCCCGGAGCTGCACCATGTGGATCTTGCGTTCTTTCTCGGTGGTCAGCGCTTTCATGATCGGCGGTTGAATCAGGGGCACGAGCGCCATATAGGAATAAGCGGCAACGGCAATGGCTCCCAGCAAATCAGGTGCCAACTGGCCGGCAACATAGATGGCGGTCGGCCCATCCGCACCACCGATGATGGCAATCGCGGCGGCCTCGCGAATCGAGAAGTCCATGACGCCCATCGCGGTGAGCCCGAGCGCACCCAGCAGGGTCGCAAAAATGCCGAACTGGGCGGCGGCGCCGAGGAATATGGTCCTCGGGTTAGCCAGCAACGGACCGAAATCGGTCATTGCGCCGACACCCATGAAGATGATGAGCGGAAAGGCGCCCGTCTCGATGCCGACGATGTAAGTCAGATGCAACAGACCATCGCCGGTGGCAATTTCGACGCCGGGAATATTACTCAGGAGCCCGCCGAAGCCGATCGTCACGAGCAGCAGCGGTTCATACTTTCGAGCAATTCCCAGGTAGAGCAACCCCAGGCAAACGCCGAGCATAATGAACTGACCCAGGGTCAGCTGGTAGAGACCGGAGCTGTGCCAGATTTGGGCTATGGAATCCATAAGTCAGGTCAGGTTATCGTAAACAACGGATCGCCGACGGCCACGACATCTCCTTCGCGCACCAATAAATCCGCTATCGTGCCTGCTTTTGGCGCACTGACATGAGTCTCCATTTTCATGGCCTCGACCGTCAGTACCGGCTGACCCTCGCTAACGACATCCCCTGTATTGACCAACACCTTAAAGACATTACCCGCAAGCACGGCCTTGACGGCGTCACCTTCACTCGTTGCCTGTGCCGCTGGCGCATCCGCCGCCGACACAGATTTAACACTTGTCACCTCACCACTCGGCTCGACCTCGACGGAAAAAGTCTTGCCGTTGACGCGCACCGAATATAAAGCCGGTTGCCCCTGAGTAACGGGCTGCTCACGTCCTTCCTGTATCTGTCCCTGGTCCGGATCGGTGGTCGCCTCGATCGGCGCCGGTTCGAAAGCATCCGGGTTGCCCCGGTTCTCGAGGAATTTCAGGCCGACCTGGTGAAAGAGCGCGTAAGTCAAAACATCGTCGATAGCATGCTCGGCCAGCTTAAAACCTTTCTCTTTCGAGAGGGATTGAAGTTCGGCCGTAAGGCTTTCCACCTCCGGCTCGAGAAGTTCTGCAGGCCGGCAAGTGACTGCCTCGCCACCCTTCAGAACCCGCGCCTGCAGGTCGCTGTTCACTGCAACCGGAGTGGCGCCATATTCGCCCTTGAGAATCCCCCAGGTTTCCTTCGTAATATTCTTGTAACGCTCACCGGTCAGCACGTTGATCACCGACTGGGTACCGACGATCTGCGACGTCGGAGTTACCAGCGGAATCATACCCAGATCTTCCCTGACCTTCGGTATTTCGTCGAGGACATCGTCCATTTTATCGGTGGCATTCTGTTCGCGCAGCTGGTTCTCGAGATTGGTCAGCATGCCACCCGGCACCTGCGCAACGAGAATGCGCGAATCGATGCCGCGCAGCGAACCTTCAAACTTTGCATACTTCCTGCGGACTTTACGGAAATAACCGGCAATCTCTTCGAGAAGCTCGATATCCAGGCCGGTCGCCCGGTCGCTCCCTTCCAGAATCGCCACCAGGGATTCCGTCGGCGAGTGGCCATAGGTGGTGCTCATGGAAGAGATGGCGGTGTCGATGTTATCGATACCGGCCTCGGCTGCCTTGACGTAAGTCGCCGTGGACAGGCCTGTCGTTGCATGGCAATGCATGTGGATCGGGATCGAAACGGCTACTTTCAACCGGCTTACGAGCTCAAAAGCTTCGTAAGGCCTCAGCAACCCGGCCATATCCTTGATGCAAACCGAATGCGCGCCCATGTCCTCGATTCGCCGACCGAGGTCGACCCACAGGTCCATGGTATGCACCGGACTGACCGTGTAAGAAATTGCACCCTGCGCGTGCTTGCCGACCGCCAGCGTTGCCTTGATTGCAGTCTCAAGGTTACGCGGGTCGTTCAATGCGTCGAAGATACGAAATACATCGACTCCATTCACAGCAGCGCGTTCAACGAACTTCTCAACGAGATCGTCCGCATAATGCCGGTAGCCGAGAATATTCTGCCCGCGAAACAGCATCTGCAGAGGGGTATTGGGCATGGCTTCCTTGAGCCTGCGGATGCGCTCCCACGGATCTTCACCGAGGTAGCGAATGCACGCATCGAAAGTCGCCCCACCCCAGGCCTCGAGGGACCAGAAACCGACCTGATCCAGCTTGCCGGCAATCGGCAACATATCCTCAATGCGCATCCGGGTAGCCAGGAGGCTCTGGTGCGAATCGCGTAATACAACCTCGGTAATGCCAAGCGGCTTCTTATCGCCCATGGTTTCCTTCAATCTTTGTCTGAATCCGGTTCGTCCGGGGCTTAATGTTCTTGCCGATAGCGGGAAACCGCCGCTGCGACAGCAGCAACCTCTTCCTCGGCATCCGAATCCCTCATCTCGGGATGAAATCGCATGACAATAGTCGACATCAGGCTGGTCGCGCCGATGAGAATAGTCAGGAAAACCAATACAGTACCCATGCCTATCAGCATGAGTTCCGTACCTTCACTCAGGAGTTCTGCTTCCATTCAACCTTAACCAGGGGTTTCTTGCCGGGGATTATAACGAAATGTCGTCACAGCCAAAGCCTGTGCACCGATCTGATTCCTCGACGGAGAAGGAGAATGAGGTAGCGTATGATGCAGCATTCATTTCGGGAATCTGGCCCACCCTGATTCAGCCGCTGATGTTCATAGCTAATTTCGGGTAAATTTCATGAAAACAATAATCGAGCCCTTCCGGATCAAGTCCGTCGAACCGGTCCGCGTAACAACGCGCGAAGATCGCGAGAAATTGATTGCGCAAGCGGACTACAACACCTTCAGCCTGAGATCCGCCGACGTATTGATCGATTTGTTGACGGATTCCGGCACATCCGCCATGAGCACCCGTCAGTGGGGCGCGATGATGCAAGGGGACGAAAGTTATGCGGGCTCACCGTCATTCTTTCGCTTCGAGGCGGCGGTACAGGAATTAATGCCATTCAAGCACGTCATTCCCACACACCAGGGGCGCGCTGCAGAGAAAATCCTGTTCACGATCTGTGGCGGCGACGGGATTATCGTGCCAAACAACACACACTTCGACACTACCCGCGCCAATGTAGAGTTCACCGGGGCCGAAGCTCTGGATCTGCTCCGGAAAGAGGGCAAGGATCCGGCACTGAAGGCTCCATTCAAAGGCGATATCGATCTGGAGCAGCTGGAAGCCTGCCTGAGTCGTGACGGAGACCGCGTGCCCATCGTCATGCTGACCGTGACCAACAACTCCGGCGGCGGACAGCCCGTTTCCATGGCCAACATCCGCGCGACCAAGGCGTTGTGTAACAAATACGGGAAGCCGCTTTTTCTGGATGCCTGCCGGTTTGCAGAGAATGCATACTTCATAAAGCTGCGAGAACCCGGTTACGAAAACAGGTCAGTCAAGGAAATCGTGCAGGAAATGTTTTCCCATGCGGACGGCATGACCATGAGCGCCAAAAAGGATGCCTTTGCCAACATCGGCGGCTGGCTTGCCATGAACGACGATGACATGGCGACGAGCGCACGGAATATTCTGATTTTAACGGAAGGCTTTCCCACTTACGGCGGTTTGGCCGGCCGTGACCTTGAGGCTATTGCTGTCGGCCTCGAAGAAATCGTAGACGAGGATTATCTCGAGTATCGCATCCGCTCGACAGAATACCTGGGCAAGGCCCTGATCGATATGGGAGTGCCGATCATGCGTCCGGTAGGTGGGCACGCAATCTACGTGGATGCACGCAACATGCTCCCGCATATTCCGGTCATGGAGTACCCCGGCCAATCACTCGCGGTGGAACTCTACCGGGTAGGAGGCATCCGCGCTTGTGAAATCGGCACGGTAATGTTCGGCCGTCAACCCGACGGCAGTGAAAAGCCGGCCGACATGGATCTCGTTCGAATGGCCATTCCGCGGCGCGTCTACACACAGAGTCACATTGATTACGTGATCGAATGTTTCGCGGAGTTACAGCAATACAAGGAGCAGCTCAGGGGCTGTCGCATTGCCTGGGAGCCGCCGGCTCTTCGGCATTTCACCGCGAAGTTTGAAATGCTCTAGATTAATGCACATCGCCCGGGGGCAAAGCACGTTCCGAGGCACGCCGTTGATGTGTCTCGCGGGAGGGGGTATCTTGATGCAATTGAGATCCATTCGCATCAATCATGACTGAAAGCCATTCATGCACTGGAATATCAACATTATTGCCTGTTAAGACATTGCGCTTAAAAGCCACGTTGATATATTCGGCGCCAAGTCGCTCAGGTCGCTCATGAATCAAGCTTCCTGACGGCAACGCGGCAGGGACACCTGTTAACGGAATTATGCTACAAAGCCCATTGGGCTATAGGGGTGTCGGGACGCTTGACCCGTTCAATCCTGTTTTATGGCTCTGAAACCGGGCCAATTTATCGACGAAAGTGGCGTATTTTGCCGGTTCGTCGGAATTGACCATTTCACTCAACAAGTCTGTTTCCTAATGTATTCGGGGGGATCGGGGAATGAAAGTAATCAATATGATGTCGGGCACCTTGTTATGGTGTGCCATTGCAAGTATTAGCCTGTTCGGTGCAGCAACCAGTTTTGCAGCCGACGATGGTGCGCGAAAAGGCGTTGCCGTTGACGAAATGACCGT
>CAZVQW010000008.1:0-114099 GCA_964629475.1 uncultured Chromatiaceae bacterium
AACTGTATTTTAACCGTTCCACCTGATCTTCAGGACTTTTTCTACAGCCTCAACGGTAACCGGAGGCGTGCTGACGACGTGGAGCGCCGGCGCATCCATCGATCTCGCGGATACCGCCGGTTGGGGCACGGACACGAAGGTGACCATGACGCTCGAAAATTTACTGACCGCACAGACGGTGACTTCAGGTGAAGTCGCGTTCATCGAAAAGAAATTCGAGGGCGTCGGCATCATCGTCAATCCGATACCGATACCGGGTGCTGTCTGGTTATTCGGATCGGCGCTGGGTTTACTGGGCTGGATGCGACGCAGAGCCAACTGATTGCCTGGCAACTTTGAGTGCAGGCACTGTTTTTTTACATAACAACGAAAATAGACCTTTCATAAACTATAAGAATTGAATTAGGATAAATTACAGAAAGACTGACCATCCCGATGACGCAACTTCGCGCTGGTCAACATAAAATAACTAGACAACAAGCAGATAAATTGACTCACTTCTAACTGCACACCTGTGCATCGAAGCAGTCGAGATGTCTGAAAATTAAGGGGAACTGTCTAATGACCAGAGCGCTTACTCTCGCACTGTTGCTATTTGCAGCCACAGCCAATGCGGCGACTGTCACCGAGTTCGGTAGCGACGTCAAATTCACCTATGACGACGCATCAATATATGGCTCGGCAACTGTTATCGGCAACTGTTATCGGCAACACGATATTTTTCACGCCGTCGACCTTCAAGGCCGAATCGCTGGATGGTGTCGGACCTGCTGTAACGGCAGATACTATCGACATCACGATTGAAGTCACGTCGTCCGGACTTGCAATAGACAGTCTTCTGTATTTGGAAGACGGTGACTATAAACTCACCGGTAGCGGCGCCTCAGCAAGCGCCGTCGGCGATGTTTCGATCGACAGCCTGACCAGCGCGTACTCCGATACCTCTGCATTCAGCACCGGGGCGCTGGCGGGGACAGGCGGTACGTTAGCCGCCTGGTCGGCGAGTACGTCCGTGGATCTCGCCGATACACCTGGATGGGATACGGACTCGAAGATCCTCGCATCAATCACCAATATACTCACTGCAGACACACTGAGCGCGGGTGAAGTGGCGTTCATCGAGAAGAAATTCGCAGGAGGGGCAACGGGGCTGACGATAATGATGGCGCCGATCCCGGTCCCGGCAGCCGTCTGGCTGTTCGGCTCGGCACTGGGTCTGCTCGGCTGGATGCGACGTAAAACATCCTGAGCAACATCGAAGATCCAATATCAAAAACCCGCCGAAAGGCGGGTTTTTTTTGACTCAATGAAATACCCAATCTAATCGATACGCCAGTTCCTGACCAATTCACCCCAACGTTTGTCAACAGCTGCAAATGCATTGGGAATATCGGTTTCGAGCAATGTTCGGTTCATCGGTGGAAAGCTCTTTCGACCACCCTCTTCCGGCCACTGACGTGTGGCATCGATAGCAATCTTGCTGGTCTTGCCGCGTTGAATTGCACTGGGATCTAGCGGGAACCCTCCCCGTGGCGCATAGATATGCGTGGCATTGGCCGGCTGCCAGCGAGTGCCGAGGGCCGCGAGCATCTGTTCCTGATTCGTGACATCCAGATCCTCATCCACGACGATGACGATCTTGGCAAAAAATGTTTTCTCTGCGATATGGCGTGCGATTTCCAGCCCCTGTCCCGGCCGTGTTTTGCGAATACTGACAAAGGTCACGCTGACCGCACGATTGTCGCTGTAGTAATCGACGATATCCGGGAAATCTTTCCGCAGTGCAACCAATGGCAGGGCATGACTCGCCGCCGTCAACGGACCGCGCTGAGAGCCCGTAAAGTTATGCATGACCCACGGATCAGGACGATGGCTGATCGCTGTCACACGCATCCAGAACTGCTCTTGCTTGACGCCGCTCATGTAACCGGCCATCTCCCCATACGGGCCTTCCGGCCGCAGATCATCGAGCGGTATCTCCCCCTCTATGATCATCTCCGCATATGCCGGAACGCGATGTTCATTCGTCAGACTCTTGACAACTTCAACGGGCCGGCCGGCCAGCCCGCCGGCCACGGCGATCTCGTCTACCGGTCCGGCCCTGCGATCGACCATGCGGTTGCCACTGACGATCCACAGGTACGGGTCGGCGCTCAACGCGATCGATACGCGGGCGATTTTCTCGCCTCTTTCCCGGGCAGCCATCAAATGCCGGTAGCCGGTCTGTCCGGGTTCCGAGTTCACAGCGATCTCACGCGAACCGCGCAGGTGACAACGATAGGTACCGAAGTTCGTGCCATCCTTCGGATCATGGGTAAACACCATGCCCGTCGTGATGTAACGACCCGCATCGCCCGGATTACCCTGGATGAATGGAAATGCCGTCAGATCGATGTCGTCGCCGGTGCGAATGATCTCTCGGCACGGCGCGTCCGCAGATGACACCTCGACGGGTGCGATCGTCGGGAAGCGGCCGCCATTTGCGGCAAGGATTGTTTCGAAATGATCGCGCGCCTTGCGGTAACTGGCAAACGGCTCTTTGACAAACGGGCCGCCGTCAACCGGCTCGAGGCCGAAAGCCAGGCATTCTGCATGCAGGTGCCCACTCTCGTTGACTATCAATGGGCCACGGACCCACTGACCATCGATGCGCAGCTTATCGAAGATCAGCGTCGGCGCACCATTCATGCCGTGCTGATCGCGGAACCGGTACCACAACGCTGCTGCCTCGTATGCGTCCTGATCGGCACGGGGAATCCGGACCACGAGTCCGTGCGCTTCCAACGCCGCGATGTAATCACGGAAATTATTGAACGGCGCATGCGGCACATGGTCGCCTGTCTTTGATGCCTTACCCGTTGCGGCCTTGGCACCATCAACGCCGAGCGCGGCCAGACCCAGGCCGGTGCCGATCAGGTCACGGCGTGATAAAGATGTATCAGGAAACTCTTTGCCGCCCATACTCAATTCTCCTGTGGGAGCGGCTTTAGCCGCGATTGTCTTGAATTCATGTGCCCATCGCGGCTAAAGCCGCTCCCACAACATATCACTCCCGCATTAACTCTAGAGGCAGCTACTCGTGCTGTAACGCCCGGATCGGGTCCATACGCGCCGCACGCAATGCCGGCCAACTCGCGAACAACAGGTTTAGCACAAACGCCATGATGACAGCCAGTGCAGCATTGAACGAATCGAACACAAACATGAGACCGGTCTGCTCAGCCGTGATGCGACTCGCCCACCAACCGAACCCGAGTCCGAGCACAACACCAAAGGTCGCAAGCACGGTGGCCTCGAACACGAACTGGAAAAAGATATCCGGTGCCGTCGCGCCGAGTGCGCGTCGCGTGCCGATCTCCTTCGTCCGGTCACGCACGGAAATCCAGGCGATGGCAAGAATGCCAAGTCCGGCCACGACCAGTGCACTGAAACCGATCCAGCGCACGAGGAAGCCCAGCCGTTCGCTCGACGCCAATTGCGTATCAATCAGTTCACGCTGACTTTGCACCTGGAAATCGTCGGGCCGGAATTTCGAGATCCGGTGCCGGGTACGCAGCAGTTCGACGATGCCGCGCTCGGCCTGCGCCATATTTTCGACGTCGGGAATCTCGAACAACATGGAATTGTAGTAATCGATATTCAGCAGCCGTCGCATCGCAGCCGTCAGCGGCACGAAAACCTGCCCATCCTCATTCGTGTCGTCGAGTCCCGAGCCACGTTCGGTGAGAACGCCGATGACCTCAAACGGCACGCGATTGATAAACAGGCGCTCGCCGACAGGCTGCGCATCACCGAACAGATCGAGTGCGGCCGTGTGGCCGAGCAATGCCACGCGAGCTGAACGTTTGATGTCATCGGCACCGAATAAATCGCCGCGGGCCGGTCGCCATGACTTCATTGGAAAGTACGCCGGCTCGACGCCGACGACCGGTGCGACTTTCGACAGGAAGCCAGCTTTGAGGCGCAACGGCGCCGAAACACGTGCCGACGAGCGTACCGGGCCGAGGAATTCGCGGCGCAGTGCGATGTAATCTGCCTCGATCAGGGTCGACACAATTGCACCGGTTCTCTCGCGACCGGCGATGGCCTGGCTTTGCTTTGCCGACACGACAATGACATTTGTACCGAGCCGGCGAATCTGCTCGAGAACCTGCTGTTGTCCACCCGATGCATAATTAACGGCGGTAATCGCCCCGGCAACGCCAAGCGCCGCACAGGAGATGACAAGCGTCGAACGCAACCGGAAGCGTCCCAGCTGACGCCAGCCGCTCTGCACCAGGTACAGGCGGGTGCGGCGCACGTCAGGAACTCAGCGCATCGATCGGATCGATATTGGCCGCCTTCCAGGCAGGCTGCAGGCCAAACACGAGGCCGATACTGACCGACACGAGTACCGCGAGCCCGATCGTGTCCCAGATCAGGACCGGTGTCAGATCCTGCTGGATCGCGGCCAGCATGGCTCCACCGACGCCGAAGGCAATACCGATCAGGCCGCCGATGACCGAGACCACCGCTGCTTCGATCAGAAACTGCAGCATGACATCCGAGCGTGTTGCACCGACCGCACGGCGCACGCCGATCTCACGGCGACGCTCCGAGACGGCAATCAACATCAGGCTCATGATGACCGTACCGCCGATGATCATCGCAATGAGTGCAACGCCGGTCAGGACCGTGCCGAGCGTCGAGCTGACTTCTGCGATTTGCTCGATGTTGGCGCGCGAATCCGAGATCGTAAAATCATCCTCGACCGGCGGCACGATGCCGTGGCGTTCGCGCAGGATCGTCTTGATCGATTCGATCGCCGGCCCGGGACGATCCGGATCCTCGAGTTGAGCCGTGATCGTCGTCAGGTAATCGCGGTTAAACAGGCGTCTTGATGCCGTCGTGACAGGGATGAAGACGATCCCGTCGAGACTGCTGCCACCCGGCCCGGCGCCGCGCGACACGAGTATGCCCTTGACCTCGAACGGCACGTTGCCGATGCGCAGTTGTTTGCCGATCGGATCCTCGTTTGGAAACAGCCCGGTCACAATATCCTGGCCGATCACGGCGACGCGAGCCACGCTCGCTACATCGTCCTGCGTGATGATGTCACCGGTCTCGATAAAATAACTGCGCATCTCGAGCCAGTTTTCCGAAATACCGTAAATCGCCGATACGGTGATGTTGTCCCGGTACTTGACGTCGATGTCGAATGCATTCTGTACTTCGGCAACCTGCAGCACACCGTCGGCTTCATCGGCAATGGCCGCCGCGTCGGAAAACTTCAGCACCGGCTCTACCGTCGTCAGCGACGGCATGCCGCGCGTACTCGCCGCACCCGGCACGATATTGATGACATCGTAAGTGCCGACCATACGCTTGAACTGGCGTAACGTTTCCTGTCGAGTCGCTTCGCCGATCGACGCCATCGCCGTCAGCGACGCAATGCCGATCGTGACACCGAGCATCATGAAGAAGCTGCGCAACGGATTGCGGAACAATGTGCGCAATGCGAGCCTGAATGTCTGCAGCAAATTCATCAGCGTCCCTGCTCCGTTGCCGACGGTGCTGCAGATCGGCCGGGCTTGCTCTTGCTGTCTGAGGCGATAACACCGTCTCGAATCAGGAGTTCCCGCTGCGCGAATGCGGCCGTCTCCTCGTCGTGCGTAACGAGAATAATGGTCCGCCCCTCGGCGCACAATTCACTCAACAGCTGCATGATCGAGCGGCCGGATGCCGAATCGAGGTTGCCGGTCGGCTCATCGGCCAGCAACAGCGGCGGATCGTTCATTAACGCCCGCGCAATCGCGACACGCTGTTGTTCGCCGCCCGACAATTCGGTCACGAAGTGCCTGCCGCGCTCGCCGAGGCCGACTCGTTCGAGCAATGCGGCGGCCTTGTTCTCATCGATGCGCTGGCCACTGTACAAGGCCGGAACCTCGATGTTTTCGAGTGCCGTCGTTCTCGGCAACAGGTTAAAACCCTGAAAGATGAAGCCGATGCGACGACAACGCAGCTGCGAGCGTTGCACATCCGAATAATCGGACACATCCTCGCCGACGAGCCGATAGATACCGGAAGTCGGCGTATCCAGGCAGCCGAGAATATTCAACAATGTCGACTTACCGGACCCGGATGCACCACGCACCGTGACAAACTCACCCGCGTCAATGGTAAACGAAACATCCTGCAAAGCTTCGACCGGTGAGCCGTCGCCACGTCGATAAGTCTTTGCAAGGTTGGCGATTTCAATCATCCGGTTATCTCTCATCCCCGTGCATCCTGTCCGGCGCCGGATTGCGGCACGATCGCTACGCGATCTCCCGGCGCAATACCCTGGCGAATCTCGGTGAATCCGGTATCGCGCGTGCCGATCGTGACCGGGTGCCGCACGAGTTCACCGCCCTCATCGATGAAAACATAGCGCGCAAAACCATCACGCAGCACCGCGCCGGTCGGCAACACGACGGCCTCGCGCTCGGCCGTCCGAATCGACACATTTGCCGTCATGTCCGGCTTCAATACGGATCCATCCGATTCGATATCGATCATGACCTCAAAATTTACGACGCCGGAAATGATCGTACCCGTCGGCGCGACCTGCTTGACGGTCCCGGAAAAATCTATCGCCGGATAAGATTCGACCGTGAACAGCACCTCATTGCTTTCCTCTATCGTGCCGATATCCGTCTCATCGACCATCGCAACAACTTCGAGTGCATCATCGGCAATAATCGTCACGAATGTCGGTGTACTGAACGCCGCGGCCACCGTTTCACCTTTTTGCGTCGAGACCGATGCGATCGTACCCGTAATCGGCGCCCGGATGGCAGCATAACCGAGATCCGTCTCGACAACCTCGGCGTCACGCCGTGATTTTTCGAGCCGTGCTCGGGCATCGGCCAGGTCGAGCGTCCGGTCTTCGACCTCGGTACGTGCGACGAGTTTCTTGACATCAAGCTCCTGCGCGCGTGCCAGTTCAACCTTCGCCCGCTCGACCTCCTGTTCGATGACGCGAATCTGCGCCTGCGCCTGTGCAAGCCGCGCCTCGAGACTGCGCGAATCGATTCGCGCGATGACATTGCCCTGTTCGATCTTCGAACCGACTGTGACGTTCAGTTCCTCGACGATGCCGGACAATTGCGACCCGACGCGCACCTCGGCACCGACGCGCAGGCGGATAACGCCAGTTGCCAGCACCGTGGACGCGATTGTGCGACGCTCCGCAACAACATATGTCGTTTCGCCCGCGACAACATCGTCGATATTTGCCGTCGACTGCCAGTACAGGCCGCCGGCAGCAATGATCGCAATAATGCCGACCGTGACGAGGACACCCTTCATTACTGTTTCTCGTATACCAGGACCATGTTCGGTTTGTTTGCCCGTTCAATGGTCACAGTCAGCACCGTGCCATCCTCAGATACTGCATGCGTCTCGGTGCGAACCACCTCTTCCCCGGGGATTGCACTCGGCGTCGTCCACGTCGTCACGAGCCTGCCATCATTCCAGGTCGATTCGGTCTTGCTCGGGGCACCCATCGCAGTCTTGTTGTCGACGGCCACACCGGCAAGATCGAGCCTGACCTGACGGGTCGACTCATTGCCCTGAAAGACATCGGTGAAATCAAACGTCACAGACTCGGCCGTTTGCGTCACGACAAGCGTCTCCTTGAGCGCAGCCATCATACCGAGATTCTCGCCCTGCTTTGCATTCAGCTCCCAGGTGCCGGACAAATCAGTGGCAGCCTGTGCGCTGCCAGAAAAACAAATAAACAACAACGCAACAATGATTTTCCTCGGGTTCATAACCATCTCTCCTGAATTATTCTGCCCCATTCGGGCATCCGATAAGCTCCACTGCGGGTATGATACGATGCAGGCCGCGCCACCGCTATCCTGCAGGTATTGAACCCAGTCACAACAGTCTCAGATCTGGCATGCTACGCTCGTTGCTGTAATTACCGGAGAACTCCATGGGTAGCCGATTTTCCCGCAGCTGGCAAATGGTCAAACACAGCGCATCGATCCTGCAGAAAGATCGCGAACTGCTGGTTTTTCCATTATTGTCGTTACTTGCCGCGTTGCTCGTATTGGCCTCATTCATTCCGCTGTTCGCTCTGGACACCGTAACGGTCAACGAGGAGAACCCGGTCAATGTCATTGCATTCGCACTACTCTATCTGGCCGAATACTTCGTCATGTTTTTCTTCAACAGCGCGCTGGTCGGCGCCGCGCTGATCCGGATGGACGGCGGCGACCCGACAGTTCGCGACGGGCTTCGAATCGCCTGGTCGAAGGTTGGACAGATTCTCGGTTACGCGCTGATCGCCGCGACGGTCGGTGTCGTGCTGCGCGTGATTGGAGAGCGACTTGGCTTCATCGGGCGCTTGATTATCGGTCTGTTCGGCATTGCCTGGACAGCTGCAAGCTTCCTGACGGTACCGATACTGGTCAGCCGCAACGTCGGACCCGTCGATGCAGTCAAGGAAAGTGCATCGCTGTTAAAACGGACCTGGGGCGAGAACATCATCTCGAATGCCGGCATCGGACTCGTCTTCATGCTGTTTTACGTTCTCGCCTTCGGCATTGTCGTGCTCATGCTAAGCCTCGCGATTCAGTCCGGCAACATGCCGTTGATCATCAGTATCATTGCCGTCAGTATCCTCGGGTTAATCGCACTCGGCCTGTTTCAGGCTGCGTTGCAGGGTATATTCTCTGCCGTGCTGTATCGTTTTGCGACGGATGGTCAGGACACCGGTAAATTTTCGACCAATGACCTGAGTCACGCATTTGTAACCAAGCTGAAGTAACCCGGGGAGCAATCGATGTCGACGTTCTATGTTCTGCTGGCCATCCTCGCCGCCGCCGTCTTATACGGTATTGCGATCTACAACAAGCTGGTGCGAAACAAGAACCTGGTCGACGAAGGCTGGAGCGGTATCGAGACGCAACTCAAGCGCCGCGCAAACCTGATCCCGAATCTCGTCGAGACCGTCAAGGGCTACGCGACGCACGAACGCTCGGCTCTCGAGGAAGTCACGAAGCTGCGCACCGAGGCGATGTCGACAACCGATATCGCCGAACGGGGTCACAAGGAAGGCGAGTTGACGGCTGCCCTGGGCCGCTTGTTCGCGGTCGCCGAAGCCTATCCGGATCTGAAGGCCAGCCAGAACTTCATCGACCTGCAGGACGACCTGAGCGAGATCGAAAACGAGATTCAGCTCGCACGACGCTATTACAACGGCACCGTGCGTAACATGAATATTCTCGTCGAATCCTTTCCGAGCAATCTCGTTGCCAGCATGTTTGCATTCGTGACCGCAAACTTCTTCGAAATAGACGATGCCGACGATCGGACCGTTCCCGAAGTGTCATTCGACGGCTGATACACCGATGATACGGCTGATGCCGGCCCGTCATGTCATATACACCGTCTGCGCGCTGCTGGCGGCGGCAACGACCGTCGCCGATGAGCGCATCACGCAATTCGCGAGCGACATTACGATCAACCGGGATGCGTCGTTGCGCGTCACCGAAACCATTACCGTCCGCGCCGAAGGCCGCAACATTCGGCGCGGCATCTACCGTGATTTCCCGACGACTTACGAGGACCGTCTCGGTAACCGCATCCGGGTGCGCTTCGAAGTGCTGGACGTGCGCCGTAACGACGCATCCGAACCCTGGTCCGTCGAGAACCTGAGTAACGGCGTACGCGTTCGTATCGGCAGCGCGAACCGGTTCCTCGTCACCGGTTCGCATGTCTATGCCATCACCTACCGCACGACCCGCCAGCTCGGTTTCTTCGCTGACTACGACGAGTTGTACTGGAATGTGACCGGTAACGGCTGGGGCTTCCCGATCGACGCGGCGATTGCGACGGTGCATCTGCCGCCGGGTGCGCAAATCGTGCAGGAGGCCGCCTACACGGGGCGTCAGGGTGAGCGAGGCGCAGACTTTGCCACAGCAACATTGACGGATACACGCATCTATCGAACGACACGTACACTGGCGCCCGGCGAGGGCCTGACCATCGCCGTCGCATGGCCGAAGGGCCATGTCACGGAACCGACCGGTGCCGAGCGGGCGCGGTGGTTCCTCGACGACAATGCGGCAACCGGTGTCGCACTGATCGGCACCGCGCTGGTGTTCGTTTACTACCTGCTCGTATGGCGACGCTTCGGCCGCGACCCCGAAAGTACGGCAATTTTCCCGCGCTTTACGCCACCGGCCGGTCTGTCGCCGGCCGCAACCCGCTTCATCCGCCTGATGTCATTCGACAAAAAGGCCTTCTCGGCCGCATTGATCAACATGGCTGTCGAGGGATACCTGTCGATCGAGGAAGAGGATGACTCGTACCGCCTGAGGCGACAAGCCGATGCAAACCTGTCAGACCTGGCCAACGGCGAGCGGCGCGTCGCCAAACGCCTGTTGCTGACGGACGACTCGATCCTGCTCGATAACAAACACCACAAGAAGCTGACAAAGAGCGTGCGCAGCCTGAGAGAAAGCCTCGTCGTCGAATACGAGAAGGCGCACTTTCGACGCAATACCGTATTCTTTATTCCCGGCCTGATACTGAGCATCGGCGTAATCCTGCTGACGGGCGCACTCGGCGGAGGCGCCGCGATATTCACCGGGCTACCGATAGCCGCCTTGTGCGGTGTCATCATCTTCATCGTCCTGCATTTCTGGGGAGACGACAGCGATCCGACCTTCAAGGCCAGGCCGTTCCATTCACTGCCGACATCCCGTGTCGCGGTAATTGTCCTGCAGATCGGTTTCTTCGCCGTCTTCATGGGAATCAGCAGCGTCAGCGCGGTCGGCCTGCAACTCGTAGCCAGTCCCGTGCAATCACTGTCGTTCGCCCTTCTCGGCGCATTGAATGTCCTGTTCTTTTTCCTGTTGAAACGCCCCACACTTGCGGGCCGCTCGCTCATGGATGAAATCGAAGGCTTCCGCATGTACCTGAGTACCGCCGAAGAAGAACGCCTGAACCTGCTGAACCCGCCGGACAAGACACCCGAGTTGTTCGAGAAATACCTGCCCTATGCGCTGGCGCTGGATGTCGAGAATGAATGGGGCGAGAAGTTTGCGGCAATCCTGGCCGCCGCCAGCGCAACCGGTGACGAACACGGCTACAGACCGCGCTGGTATCGTGGCAGCTCTTGGCGCCCGGGGCACACGGGAACATTCAGCCGTGGTCTCGGCGCAAGTCTGGGCACTGCTGTCGCCTCTTCGGTCAGGGCACCCGGATCGAGTTCGGGAAGCGGTGGCGGCGGATTTTCGGGCGGCGGTGGTGGCGGTGGTGGCGGCGGCGGCTGGTGAGCGCTGCATAGCCACAGTCAATAACGCTTACACGAGGGCCGGTCGCTCGATCTGACCGTTCAGACAGTTTGCCATCTGGCGAAGCGAACGCGGCTTTTGCTCGAGTACCTGGCGAGTCAGCCAATCGTTGATAGCGGCGATATCGTCTTCCATCAGGAATGCACGCTTGTCTTTCCAGCCGACAAACGACATGCAACTCTCCATGCTGACGAGCAGCGGACCGTCTTCCTCTCCTTCTTCGATCCGGCAATCCGGCACGATAATGACCGGTTGCACGACAAGCGGCTCACTAACGCACTCGGATAACGCGCGCGTCAATGCGATGATGGTCTTTCCATATTGACGCAGGTCATGACGCACGGCGCCGGGTTGAAAAATCAGCCCACCCCTGCGGAAACTCACGGACTCGCAATTCTGCACCGGTCGCGGGACCAGGCTTACCGTATAAACGCCGTTGCTGCCGACAATGACGTTGTCGATGATCGCATCGCCGATCGGCACGGCATGATAAACACGATTGCCGCGCAACTGCGCCTCGGTCAGCCGCTGAGCAACCTCGATGTGCGTATCCAGCAGTCGTGCCAGGCGCGCACGGTAGCGCACCAGCTGCAGCATCCGGGCAATACCGAACCCGAGCATTAACAACAGCACAACGGCGATAAAGGCGTTAAGGCCAACGGGCAGAACAGGCCACCATCCATGCCGGCCGAAGCCAATCAGTAGCACGAGCGAGACACAAAACAACAATGCAGCAGTACGATAATGATCCCAGCGACGTCCGGTAATCTTCAGTGCCTGGTGGACAATTTCACCCGAACGGCAACTGATGGGTCGCGGGCTTCGAAAACGCCGCAACAAACCGGCAATCACGTTCGCCAGCCAGACTGCCAATAGATAAGTCGCACCGACTGCGAAGGCCACCACGGCAAATGCGATCAATTCAGGAAAAAAGGACCAGCCCATAGCGAACCAGCGTAGGCAAGTAGCCGGGTCTATACCATGACGAAATTCACAAACTGACTGCCCGCTTAAAAAATATTCAGCAGAGATTTCTTCGCGCCGCGATTTTCCAGCAGAGAGACAATATTTTTATAATCTGCCTGTTCTGCCAGATCTTTAGCCGTATAGTGATCACGGTTGACAAGATTTTTCTCCGCGCCACCATCTATTAAGATTGAAACAATGTCTTCACGTCCGAGTGCGGCAGCGCGCATAAGCGCACTGTTACCCCGCTGATTGCGGAGATCAATGTCTGCACCTGAGGTCATCAGGATGCGAACCGTTTCAATATGCCCGGCGGCGGCGGCAACTATCGTTGCCGTATTGCCCGAATTAGTCTGGGTATCGATGTCGCTTCCACGCTTCACAAGCGCCTGCACCACCTTTTCCTCCCCGCGGCGGGCCGCCTCGATCAACGCAGTGTGATTCTGCAAATCAGGGATATTTGTATTTGCGCCATGATCACATAACAATCCGAGGTTCCCGGTTTGCCCTGACTGAACTGCAAACCAGACAGCTGTCTGACCCTGAAGGTTGCGCTCATCAATACCAGCCCCGTAATCCAGAAGCTGAATCAACATCGTCAGAGAATCCAGCGTAGCCGCCCGCATCAAAGCGGTTTCACCGTTCGTATTCCGACCGTCCACAGCAGCACCGAGGTCCAGCAATGTTGTCACGGCGGGCTCCTGCTGATATTCAACCGCCAGCAACAATGCCGTCACTCCGCTGGTACGGGCCTTTGAATTCACCGCAGCCCCACTTGAGATCAGCATTTTAATCGTCTCGGTGTGTCCGTTCTGAGCAGCCCAGTGAAGTGGAGTGAAGCCATTATTTTGACGAAGATTCGGATCGGTACCGGCAGAAAGCAGAATGTCGACTATCTGGTGATGGCCTCGCCATGCTGCGCGGCTAAGTGCCGTATGGCCCTCCAGATCCTGCTCATTGATATCACTACTACTGGCCAGAGCCTGCCTGACAAGATCCGGATCGCCTCTCCAGGCAGCATAGATTAACGGTGTCCAGCCGACCTCGCCATCAGGAATCTCACTCAAGGCTACCCTGCGGATTTTCGCAGCGGCAGATTTCCGGAGAGGATCCCTGCCGCCATGCGCCAGCAGAATGCGTGCGATGTTCTCGTGGCCCCTTTGCCGGGCTGCCGTGAGCGCCGTCCACCCCCGTTCATCCTCCAGTTGAATAGCAGCATTATTTTCGAGTAATGCCGTAACGATGGCTTCGGCATTTCTGGCCGACGCGATGATCAATGCTGTATTTCCTGTGGCATCCTGGAAATTAATATCCGCTCCGGCCTCAAGCAAAATGCGTAACACCGACAGGTTCTCCATACGGGCTGCTCTGTGTAATGGAATATCCCAGGCCATGCTGATGCCATTTACATCAGCGCCGTGTTGAATAAGCAGCTTTACGATCTCTGCGTTTTCGTTGTCAATTGCCTCGAGCAAAGCCGTCCGCCCATTCTCGTCCTCCGAGTCCGCCGGCACACCACTGGTCAACAACAGTAGCAGCGCCTGTCGATCATCTCTTTGCGCGGCACGCCTTAGAGCAATGGCCCGCTCTGCCGGATCAGTCAACTCCGTCAGGCTGTCATCTCGCTTCGCCAGCGCCACCAGGCGCGAGGCGGCCAATCGATGGCCTTGCCGGGCGGCCTTTTCAAACCAGGTAATCGCCAGGTCCCTGTTTGCCTCTCCAGCGGTACGGCTTTCCAGCATCTGGCCCAGACTATATTGAGCCCGGGGATCGCCACTCTCGGCGGCAGCGGTAAATAATTCAGTTGCCTTGTCCAGGTCTTTCAATACACCACGGCCTGAGCGATAAAGAGAGGCCAGCTGATACTGGGCATCCGCATTTCCGGCCTGCGCGAGGGATTGATAAATCCGTGCTGCCGCCGAGAAATCCTTTACACGGACTGCGGTTCTGGCTTCCGCCAGAGTGTCAGAAAGAGGCTCCGTAAATCCGGATAACGGCACAACCCCAAGCCATAGCGTAAGGAAAACATGAGTTCGAATACTATTCATTATGCGGTTCCAAATTTTGTTTCAACCTCAATACCTATTGACTGAAGAAAGGCGGTCGGCAGAATGCCGCCGGCACTGACAATAACTGCCTCGTTCTTCAGTTCCATCTGATTACCCTGTTGTTCCAGCGTTACCAGGCCGCTACCGATCGATACTACATTCGAGCTGAAGAGCACCGTCAACCGGCCTGCTTTTTCAGCCTGCTCCACCTCCTGCCGGTTTTTTGGTTTGGCGCGAGTAAAGGCGCCAGATCGATAAGAAAGCGTTACAGTCGTACCCTCGACAGCTGAAATGGTTTCAGCAGCCTCCAGCGCGCTGTCACCACCTCCAACGACCAATACATGCTGGCCTTTGAATTGCTCCGGATCGATCAAGCGATAGGTGACTTTCGGCGACTCTTCTCCAGGCACACCCAGCTTGCGTGGTGTGCCGCGTCGACCAATGGCCAGTAAAATCGCATGGGTGCGATAACTGGATTTACTGGTCTGAACTTCGAACCCGTTTGCTACAGATGCGACCGATTCGACCCGCTCTTTATAGTTGATGGCTACATTGGTTTTTTCTTCGGTTTGCTCCCAGAATTCCAGTAGTTTTTCCTTCGTCGTTTCCCGAAATTTGACTTTGCCCACTTTCGGCAAATGCACGGGTGCGGTCATCACGATCTTGCCTCGAGGATAATGGGCCACGGTTCCCCCGAGCGTCTCCTGTTCCACCGTGACGCACTTCAAGCCACGCTCCATTGCGGCCAGTGACGCAGAGAACCCGGCCGGACCCGCACCGACGACCAGTACATCGAGGTCTGCGCCGTTGGCCTTGTTCCGGCTCTTGTAAATCGATTCGACCGCCTGCCGCCCCTGCTCAACCGCGTTGCGAATTAACCCCATGCCGCCCAATTCACCGGCGATAAAAATACCGGGCACGTTTGACTCAAAGTTTGATTGAACATGGGGAATATCCACACCGCGTCGTTCGGTGCCAAATACCAGGGTGATAGCGCCATGTGGACAGGCCGTGAGACAGGCCCCATGGCCGATACATTCTGTTGGATTTATCAACTCAGCCTTTCCATGGATGAGTCCGATAACCTGGTGCCCCGGCATTTCCGGGCAGGCAGCAATACATGAGCTACAGCCGGTACATTTTGTGGGATCAATGACCGGGTGCAGCGAAGCAGGTTCTGTAAGGCCCGCCTCCAGCGCTTCCTTACGTGTGCGAATACTGGCGTCGTGATGGCTTCTGTGCCTGCGTACATACAGGTACAGAATCAAGCCCATCGGGGTGATGTATAAAAGGAAGGATACCGGGTCCTGCATGATCGAGCTCATCGGTATTATTTCAGCCAACCAAGCCGGTATTTTCGAGCCTTCCGACTCTTGCGTGTGTGAGCTGCATCACAGTAACAAACAGATATCTTCGTCTACTCTGGACCGTGGATGATGGCAACTCACGCATGACTTCATCATGAAACGACATAATATTGGATTGAGCAAAAATTTGTGTATTTGTGTGAAATATGCACAATAGCGTTGATATGCGCAACAGACTCCTGGATGCCAGTCTCCCGGCCGGGTGAATTAACCGCATCGAGAACCGGATCCGGAACCTCAACCTGAATTGAAACACCTCAACTATCCATCCGACTAAATTAGGAATTTCTCTGCCAGCCTGAAGCTAACTACCGACAGCACATCAAATGGACAATACAAATACAGCAACCATCCGATCCCTTTCTCTGGACTCTGCCAAGAGCAAGACCCGTCAATATCGCGCACTATTTGCATGGCTTCGCCGGCAGTCTGCATTGATCGGCTATCTGCTCGCGGCTCTGATCACTTACGCAGGCTGGATCGGCCGGGCTGAGCGCAACATAACCGCAGAAGATGGCCTCGGTTATTTCCTGGGAATCGTGGGTGCATCATTAATGGCAGCACTTTTACTGTATCCATTGCGAAAGCGTATACGTTTCCTGAGTTTTCTTGGAACCACCCGGCGCTGGTTTTTCTGGCACATGGTATTGGGAATCGTTGGCCCGATATTTATCCTGTATCACAGCAATTTTGCATTGGGTTCTCTGAACTCCCGTATCGCTTTGTACTGCATGTTGCTGGTTTCAGGCAGTGGACTAGTCGGGCGGTACCTGTATTCACAAATCCATAATGGATTGTATGGCCGTAAAACGACACTGGGTTCAGTCACCAGGAAAATGCAGGAATCGATTGATCAACTGTCAAAATCCGGTGGGCTAGTAAAGGAAATTCAGGAATACCTGACCGAGCTCGATCACCAGGTTCTCGAGCCACCGCACACCATACCTGAAAGCCTGATACGCCCACTGAAAATGGCCGTCAAGACCCGCATTGCGTATATCCGGCTGAACTGGGTGTTACGGAAGAAATTGATTGCGCGGTCGATCGAATCAGAGGCTATTACAAAGCATCGCAACCATCTGGAGTCATTGACCCGGCGCTATTTGCGTGACCATCTTCGGGAAGTACGCAGTATCGCGCATCTGAATTTGTTCGAGCGGCTATTTTCTTTATGGCACATATTACATTTGCCGTTCTTCTTGATGCTTTGCATCTCCGCAATCGTTCATATATTAGCGGTTCACATGTACTGAACCGATTATCCGGCACGATGATGGCGCACAGGTTTCAAGTCTGGATTGGGGTTTCAATTATGCTTGCCTGCCTTGGTCACAATGCAGCGGCAACCAGTATCGAAACATTGGTCATGCCAGGCCAGGTAATTCAGGGTCATGCTGAAATTGAAGAGAACTGCAGCGAATGTCATGCGGCATTTTCCAAGGCTTTGCAGCGCGATCTGTGTATCAATTGCCACGATCACACAGATATCGCCAAGGACCTCGAGACCAAAAAGGGCTTTCACGGCCTGTTTGCTCCGGCAAGAAAGTCGAAATGTTCATCCTGCCATACGGAACACAAAGGACGAGATGCGGACATCATTGGTCTGGATGATGAAACCTTCGACCATCAATTTACAGACTTTGCTCTCTCTGGCTCGCACGAAACAGCGGCCTGTGACGGGTGCCACGAGCCAGACACGAAACACCGAACCGCAGCAGCTGAATGTTTTGGTTGCCATAAAGATGATGACAACCATCGCGGACAACTTGGCGAAGAGTGCGAAAACTGCCACCAGGAAACCAACTGGCGGGAAACAGAATTCGATCACGACAAGGATAGCGAGTTCGCGCTCACCGGTGCCCATTTGGAAAATGAGTGCAATCTATGTCATATCAACCAGCAATATAAAGATATGCCCAAGGACTGTTACTCCTGTCATCGTATCGATGACAGTCACAATGGCGAGAATGGCACAACCTGCGAGACTTGCCACAAGACAAGTGCCTGGGACGACTCGACGTTTGATCATGCCCGTGAATCCGAATTTGCCCTGGAAGGGAAACACAATGAGATTGCCTGCGAAAACTGCCATGTGACCAGCAAATTTGATGATCCGCTGGAAAAGGAGTGTGTCGCTTGCCATCGCAGTGATGATGATCATCAGGGCCTGAACGGAGTGGAGTGCGGCAAATGTCACAAATCGACTGATTGGGCAGAAAGTTTTTTTGATCACGGCCAGGACTCGAAATTCCCGTTGCTGGGGCGACATAAAGAACAGGTCTGTCAGGCCTGCCACAAAGGCCCGGTATACGACGTACTACTTGAGGTTGAATGTATTGGTTGCCATGAAAATGACGATATTCACAAAGGGGATCAGAGTACGGATTGCGGCCACTGCCACCAGGAATCAGGCTGGAACGATGACGTCATATTTGACCATGATTTTACACTCTTCCCGCTGATTGGACTCCATGCCGTTGCGCCTTGCGAGGCCTGCCACGTATCTGCAGGGTTCCACGATTCAGGAAGCCGATGCACTGACTGCCATGAAGGCGAAGATCTGCATGATGGCGGGCTTGGCTCAGAATGCAATACCTGCCATAACCCCAATGACTGGCAGCTCTGGGACTTCGATCACAACACCGCAACAGAATTCTTGCTGGATGGTAAGCACACCGACCTGGCCTGCCGTTCCTGCCACCGCAGCAAGGGTAATTTCCAGGCGGAGTTACCCATGCAATGCGCCGGCTGTCACCGCCGGGACGATATTCACGCGGGACAATTCGGGTCCGATTGCGGGCGTTGTCATACGACAAGTTCGTTTGTTGATCCAGGAAGGCTGTAATGACGAGATACCTGGCACTGCTGATTACTCTGACATGCATTGTTCTGCCCGTGGCGATTTTCGGACAGTCAGCCTTTCAATCCAATTTCGATCACTTCTCAACCGGCTTTCCACTTGAGGGCGTGCATCGAACCACAGATTGCGCTTCCTGCCATGTGGGAGGAATTTTTCAGGGGACACCACGGCAATGCGCCAGCTGCCACTCCCGGGCAGGCCTGGTCAAAGCGACACCAGTACCGATGGACCACATTCTCAGCACCACTCAGTGCGAAGACTGTCACCGGGAAACGTCCTGGGCTCCGGTTACGCGTGTAGATCACACCCAGGTTATTGGCAGTTGTGACAGCTGTCACAATGGAGTGAAGGCCGGGGGCAAGTCACCGAACCATATTGCAAGCAGCAACCAATGTGGCGACTGCCATATATCGACAGCCTGGTCCTCTGCCCGGTTCGATCATTTCAATGTCACCGGTTCCTGTATCAGCTGCCATAACGGCAGTACGGCACCCGGCAAGAATACCGGCCATATCAATACAACCGATGTTTGCGAAGACTGTCATACCACAACATTTTGGGGGTTGATCGTTCGCGTTGATCACTTCGATGTGATCGGAACCTGCTCGAGCTGTCATAACGGCACGATTGCAATCGGAAAAAACCCAACTCATATAACCAGCAATAATGTTTGCGAAGACTGTCATACGAGCAATGCCTGGATACCGGCCAACTTCGATCACGCCACCATCACCAGCAATTGTTCGGGCTGTCACAACGGCAGCACGGCGACCGGCAAGAATACCGGACATATCAATACGACCAATATTTGTGAGGACTGTCACAACAACACCTCATGGTCACCGGTCATTCGTGTTGATCATTTTCAGGTATTGGGAACTTGTTCGAGTTGTCATAACAACACAATTGCTGCCGGCAAGAATCCGACCCACATTGCCAGCGGTAATAATTGTGAAGACTGTCACACGACCAATGCCTGGATACCGGCCAACTTCGATCACGCCACCATCACTGGTAATTGCTCAAGTTGTCACAACGGCAGCATAGCGACCGGCAAGAATGCCGGCCATATCCAGACTAATGCTGAATGTGATAACTGTCATTTGAAAACTGCGTGGATACCAGCCGGCTTTGATCACAACAACATCACTGCGCCCTGCTCTAGTTGCCATAACGGTACTACGGCAACAGGACAGGACGGCGGCCACTTTATTACTGCGCAAGATTGTATCGCCTGCCACAACACCAGTGCCTGGCTGCCGGATACATTCCGGCACACAACGCTAAGTTACGAGCCGCTCGATCACAGCGGAAATCTAAGTTGTACTGCTTGTCACCTGGGGAATTCCGCAGCTGTCAGTTGGTCGTCCCCGACATACCTGCCCGATTGCGCGGGCTGTCATGGAAATGACTACGATCCAGGTGAGGATGATCATAATGGGCTGAGTGCGGATCGAAATTGCACAGGTAGTGGCTGTCACAGGATCAGTGACCGTGAGTGGTAACAAAACACTGGCTATGAGCATTATCCGCACAACAAGCACAAACAATTCCGACAACTCGAGCGCTGCCGGAAAACCGCCAAAATACCCCGGCACCTGTCGCGTATCTGCTTCCAGTGTATCCCGGAAACCAGGGTAACCCATGGTAGCCTCCAGGTGCCAACGTGTCGCTCTACGACGCTGTCTTTGCAGGTGGATGCTGACGACCATATTCTCCGTGTATTGTGTCACTGCATTCGGCGCCGGCAACGTTTTATTTGAAAATGTACTGGTCTCCAGGTCAGGCGATACAACTACGGTAGAAGTACGTTTTGGTTGCCCTACCCGGTATATCGATCATTTCCCACTCTTTGAGACGGATCGCCTGCAAATCAATCTTTCCCGCCTGGATCAATGCGGTGCCGGCGTGTTTGGATCTCCCGTGCGGGAAATCAGAATTCCCGCGGGGCGTGCTATGGCCCGGATTGATGAGGTTGAATATGTTGCCAAGGCAGGAACTGAGTCACTTTTATTGATTCGATTTGATCGTCCGGTGCGATTTTCCGTGCGCCAACGAGGTGGCCTGCGCAGCCTGCAGCTGTTGATTGAAACACCAACGACAAGTGACGCAGCGGAGACAAAGGCAGCCTCTACATTGGAGCCGGAAAAGCCGTTGATACTACCCGTGCCCGTGCCAGATACAAATACGATTGATCGAAGCCTTGAACGCCTACGGCGGGCTGAGGAAGCGGCGGCAGCGCAAATGGCCAGAACGAAAACACAGCCACCTGCACAAGGGTTATTTGCAATTAATCTGGAATCAACGACTGACCCGATATCGGCTGAATCGATTGCCTCGGCCGAATCAATGGCAAAGCAGCAAGTGTATCTAACCGATATAATTCTGTCAGGCCAGTCCTGGTATCGCTTGCGGTCAGGATTTTTTTCTGCCGAGTCCGCTGCCCAGGCTGCTGCAAAGACGCTGCGCTCCAGGTTTCCTGATGCATGGGTTGTGAAGGTTTCCGAGCAAGAGCGTGATAATGCCGGGAAACACCTGGTGAGCGTAGCGGAGGATTTGGCGCCCGCCTCTGCAGAGCTAATTGAACCGGCAATACGTGCCACCGCAAGCAACCAGGCACCAGTTACTCAACCCGATTCCAGAAGATTATCAGAAGCACAAATTGCCGAGCTAATGGCAGAAGCGGAGACAGAGCTGCAGAAGGGGAATTTCAGCCGGGCAGTGCAAATCTATACCAAGATCCTGAACGAACCTGAACATTCTTTATCCGCCGATGCGAGAGAATATCTGGGGCTTGCCCGTGAGCGTAACAATCAGATTGCCCACGCTGTCGCTGAATACCGGAAGTATCTCGACCTTTACCCGGAGGGTGAAGGTGCTGAACGTGTCGGCCAGCGTCTCGCCGGGCTTCTGACTGCACGTAAAACACCGAAAGCCAGTCAACGCAGTCCATCAAATCGCAGCCGGCAAAGCCCGTGGGAAACCTATGGTGGTATTGCACAGTACTACCGGCGGGATGTCTTTGATACCGACAGTACCGGCGAAGTTGTTGCCCAGTCGTCCATGCTGACTGATGCCGATGTCATGGTGAGGCGGCGCGGGAACAGATTTGATTTTAGTAGCCGGATTACGATAGGCCATCTCTATGACTTTCTGAGCGAAGATGAAGGACCCGGAAACAATTCACGCTTCTACAATGCGTACGTTGATTTGCAGGACGGTGAACTCGATCTTTTCACCCGGGTAGGCCGCCAATCATTACACACCAGCGGTGTACTCGGGCGTTTCGATGGACTGCAGGTGGGATATGACTGGAAACCGGATATTCGATTTAATGTGATTACCGGTTACCCGGTTGATTCATCTGCCGACAGCATCCAGACAGAGCGATTTTTTTATGGCACTGGCGTCGATTTCTCTCAACTCTATGATCTTTTTGATATCAGCATCTTCTACAACCGTCAGGAAGTGAGTGGTCTGGAGAACCGCCAGGCTATCGGGGCGGAACTGCGCTACTACGATATTTCCCGGTCTCTGATTTCTGCTCTGGACTATGACATTGGATTCAATACGCTGAATAGCTTTGTCGCCCTGGGTAACTGGACCTTCAATAACAGGATGACATTGACTGCTACCGTAGATATTCGGAAGAGCCCTTACCTGACAACCCGCACTGCCTTGATAGGCCAACAGGTCACAACAATAGAAGACCTGTTACTGAGTTTTTCCGAAGCAGACATTCGACAACTCGCTGAGGATCGCGCTGCTGATGTTCAGACGTATTCATTTGGCCTGTCAAAGCATTTGTTTGAACGATTTCAGGTCAATCTGGACGTCACGATGACCCAGTTTGGGGGCACCCCGGCTTCCGGCGGCGTTCCTGAAATGCCTGATTTTGGTACACAGCTGTATTACTCGGCTAACTTCATTGGATACAGCCTGTTCAAGGAAGGTGATTCATCAATTTTCGGCATGCGTTACATCGACAGCGATACATCTACGACATCGACACTTTCCTTTGACAGCAGGCACCCCCTGTCTAACAAGTTCAGAATCAACCCGAGAATTATTGTCTCCATGCGTGAATCCACGATAAATGAGGCAGATCGTTGGCTTGCAAGGCCCTCTTTAAGATTTCTTTATCGACTGGGACGCCATTACCAACTGGACTTTGAATTTGGTGGAGAGTGGTCAAGTACCGACTCATCAGTACAGACCATCGATACATCATCCTATTTTCTATATCTGGGGTATCGAGCGGACTTCTAACATGTTGCACGTATCGTCAGAAGAACCGCGTTATGCAGGAGTGTCCGCCAGGCTCCCGTTGGTGCTTATCCTTACAGTGATCACAGTGAGCCTCATAGCGTGCTCCACACCCCGCAAAAGCGAACCGGAACTTCGACATTACTTCGACAAAAAAACAGGCGCTAATATCATGAGCCTGCAACAACCATTGGTGTTCTACAGGGAGAAACCGTGGCTCGCCGCGAACACGCGGGATTACGTCTATCTTGGCCCAATTGAAGTAAGTCGAACCGGCCAGCGAAGCTATCTGCTATGGCTCGGAATATGGAGCACAATCGATCGATTCGGGCTACCGTCAAAATCTGTACAGGATGATTTTCAAACTGTGTATTTAGTCGCAGATGAAGAGCCAATGGAGCTTGGGATCAAAGCATGGTCCGGAAAAGAGCTGGGGATGGCAAATGCAGTTTACTCAACACCTGTCGACAGTGCTTCCAATGCATTTTATGCTGTTACCAGAGATCAGATCAGGAAATTAGCACAAGCAAAAAGTATTTTGATCTATTCGAACGCTGACGCTCCACCGGGTGCAGAGTACATGCTGCGGCGAGAAAAAAGCCAGTACGTTGCAGAGTTCGCAAATTACTTGTCTGGTGAATAAATTGCTTTTGATTGTGAAATAGCCGTGAGCAAAGGAATAAAAAGTGCTGCTCTTCTCGCTTTGCGGTTATTGCTGCGCCCTGTCATTCGCATTGCGCTACGCAGTGGAATCACTTACCGGGAAGCATCTGAAGTCTGCAAGCTCACCTTCGTAGAAGTTGCCAGGCAGGATTATGGCATCGCTGGTCGCCCTACCAATGCCTCCCGCGTTGCGATAATGACCGGACTATCACGCCGTGAAATCAGCCGGATAAACCAGCTTCTCAAACGGGAAAAAACTTATACGAATCCAGGCAAGATAAACAATGCAACACGAGTTCTGACCGGGTGGTATGTGGATCCGGATTTTTTGAATAGCAATGGTCGTCCACGGCTGTTGTCAGTTGATGACAAAGAACCGGATTTCTCAACTCTTTCCAGAAAATATGCGAGTGATATTCCACCCTCCGCGATGTTAAAGGAACTGACACGCGTTGGTGCAGTAGAGGAAACAAAGACGGGCAAGCTTCGGGTGCTGACGCGAAATTACCTGCTATCGGATATGGATCCGGAGGCGATTATTCGGTCAGGCAGCGTACTCGCGGACCTTGGCGAGACCATTAACTACAACTTGTCCCGTGGTGATAATGATGTCACCCGATTTGAAGGACGCGCTACGAATATTCATATCGGTCCCAGAGCGGCCAGAACCTTTCGGTCATTTCTGGAGAAGGAGGGACAGGCATTTCTGGAACGAGTCGATGACTGGCTTTCAGGTCACGAGCTGACGCCTGCAAAACAAAAAAATAAAAAGATGGTCAGATTGGGCGTAGGACTATACCAAATCGAAGAGAAGCAGCGTTAGCGGAGCGGCGTGATGAGGATGGAACACAGATTGGTTGCAATATTGGCGGCAGTAGTCCTGATCAGTAGTTGCAGCACCGGAAATGAACAGATTGCCGGCATTGATCGCGGCGGCATTGTGGCAGGTCCCATCACCGGTTTTGGCAGTATTGTTGTCAATGGCGTGCGCTACGACACTGGTTCCGCGTTAGTAACAGTGAACGGCAACCCCGGACAGGTAGCAGACCTGCAGGTCGGGCATGTTGTTACTGCACAGGTCCGCTATAACTCTGATGGAACCACGCCAATTGCAGATACCATCAACTTCGAGAATATCGTAGCCGGGCCGATATCCAGTATCTCAATTCCTGATGATCAATTTGTCGTACTTGGCCAGCTTGTTCATGCGGATTCTGCAACATCCTATGCTGCAGAAATCGATCCCCCGGCAATTGAAAGCCTCTCGGCGGATCAATCTGTGCAGATCAGCGGATTTGTAAGATCTGATGGAAGCATCCAGGCCACACGTATTGAGCACGCTGGCGTCGGTCAGTCATTTGAAGTAGTTGGTACTGTTAATAATCTGAACGACATACAAATGACATTCAGCATCGGCGACCTGGTCATCGATTACAGCAGCCTGACTCTGATCGAGCCGCTGGCGGAAGGTGATCGAATCAAGGCTACAGGCAATCAACTGGGTGTAGCAGGAGAGCTAATAGCGGATGTAATTTCTCCGCGGCAGCAAGTGTTCGATACCGAAGAAGGAGATGAAGCCGATGTCGAAGGGCTGATATCGGGTTTCTTGTCGCCAGCCCAATTTATGGTTGAAGGAATTGACGTCTCAACAGATAGTGCAACGGAATTTGATGGAGGCAACATATCCGATCTGTCAGATGACATTCGTGTTGAAATCGAGGGTCAGTTTGACGCAAACGGGATTCTCGTTGCAAAACAAGTCGAATTCCGACAGAGCGGTGATCTCAGACTATCTGCCCCGATCGAAAGCATTGATGGCGTCCAGAATGAGCTTTTCATGCTAGGCGTTCGCGTCGAAGTAAATAGCCTCACATCATTTGAAGATAAAAGCCCGCTCGAACTAAAAAACTTTGGATTATCTGACCTCAACCCCGGTGAGCACATTGAAATCAAGGCTTACGAATCATCAGTGACGCCAGGTGTTCTTATCGCTATTTCGCTGGAGCGAACAGAAAGCAAGACAACTGTCGAAGCCAGAGGGCTTGCTGAAAATGTTGTAACCCCGACACTGTCGATACTGGGGGTTGCCGTAGCCACAGATGCAGACACTCAATACGAGTCTGTCGATGACCTGCCAATCGATGCCGCAGAATTTTTTGCTACGGCGCAAGGGCAGTTGGTCGAAGCGAAAGGACCTCTGGTTGGCGGGATGATTCTCGCTGAAAAGATAGAGTTCAGCGATTAGCTATACGGCACAGGAGATCGATCTGGCCGGCCTTAGAGCCCGCGGCCTAGTGAGGATGACCGTGCTCAATTTCTTCCTGCGTCGCAGGGCGAATATCATCGACAGACACATCGAAATGCAGCACCTGGCCCGCAAGCGGATGATTGCCATCGACGGTGACGGTGTCCTCGGTGATCGCCCTGATCGTCACAATCTGTGTTGCGCCGCTCGAGTCACCGGCCTGAAATTGCATACCGACCCCGATCTCATCGACTCCACCGAATAGTTCGCGCGGCACCTCGTCGATCAGTTCATCACTGATTGCACCGTACGCATCTTCCGGCTGAATGACGGCCTTAAACTTATCGCCGATCGCCTTGCCGAGCAATTCCCTTTCCAGTCCGGGAATAATGCCCTGCGCACCATGCAAATAAGCGAGAGGATCTCCGCCCACAGATGAATCCAGCGTTTCACCCTGATCGTTCGTCAGCGTGTAATGCACCATAACTACATGATTATTATCGATTTTCATATCTGATCACTAACCGTGTCTTGATTTATTGTGGTCAGGCACGATACAGGATCCGGCCAGTGGGGCAAAGGCTGGCAACAGACTCAACAGTGAATCAACTCCACAGGAAGCCGCACTGGCCGATGAGCTGACAAGTTCGTTCTTTTCGTTATTAAATCGGATATTCTTGCGCCTATGGGCCGGATACTGTCAAGCAAAATTCTGTGGTCGCTCGTAGCCATCGCATCGACCGCGGTTGCATACAGTTCTATCGCGGACGAGGTCGGCCGACAGCAAACGGATGAAGCATTTAAAAATGCCCTCGTGACTTTTGCCGTTGCGCGCACGCTCAACGGCGTGATCTCGGTCGCGCAGGGTACCGAGCTGGCGCTCGAACCCGGTGGTGTCGGCGTCGTACTGACACTCGGCCAGGTACTCGATCCGATCAACGACCTGGTCGAACGATTCTCGGCCGTCATGCTCGTCGCGACGAGTTCGATCGGCCTGCAAAGCGTCCTGTTGCGTATAACAGCCTGGTGGGGCCTTACGCTGGCGCTGGCCATCGTGTCCCTGATGACTCTGCTGGCACTCTGGTGGCCGGGGGACAGGGCAACACGAATTACCGGCATCGCCATCCGCACATTACTCATCATGGTGTTTTTGCGTTTTGCCGTGCCGGTCCTCGTTATCGGGACGACACTGATCTTCGATCACTTCCTCGCAGAGGACCAGGTTGAGGCAACCACGGCGCTCGAGGCCACACGGGATCAGATAGAAGAAATCAATGAACAGGCAAACACACCGGAAATCGAGGATGAATCGATCCTTGACTGGATGAGCACGCTGATCGATGACTCACTGGACTCCATCAATCCCAACGAGCAGCTCGAGCGCCTCAGAGTGCGGGTTTCGGATTCGGTCGAGCACATCATCGACCTGATCGTCATTTTCGTACTGCAGACGATCCTCCTGCCAATCGGGTTCCTGTGGATGGTCATCCGGCTGTTAAAATCTGTCGGAGAGCGCGTCACACGGCTCTGATCAAAATTTCCCGGGTGGCTTACGTAGATTTCCTTATGAGTAAAATATAGAGGAAGCGTATTGTTCGCAGCATTTTTTAGAGAATGATAATCAAACGCAAGAATTCAATAATGAATAAGCAAATTGCAACTTTTATATCTGTCTTACTCGGTGGGCTCATGATAAGTAGCGCGGTTATGGCGTCTGTAGGCTCGACCGATGAAGAAATGATCGTCACGGCACGCAAGAAAGAAGAGCTGCTGATCGAAACGCCGATCGCGGTGTCGGCATTCAGCACGAGCACGATAAACGACCTCGGTCTCGACAGAATTGACGACATCGCCCGGCACACGCCGGGGTTTTCGTTCAATACCGGCATCGGCCGCCAGCCGACTTCTGACCGGCCGATGATCCGCGGCCTGACAACGGTGCGTAACGGGATTGCCAATGCATCGGCGGCCACCGTTTTTATCGATGGTGTCTACATCGGTGGTTCCAGCCAGTCGACCGAACTCTATAACCTGGAACGCGTCGAAGTACTGCGCGGACCGCAGGCTGCCCTGTACGGCCGCAACACATATGCTGGCGTCATCAATTACGTGACACGGGGACCAAGCGACGAGTTCACCGGCGAGGTCCGCATGACGGGAGCGGAGCATGACACTGCCGGCGTGACCGGTTGGTTTAGCGGGCCGCTCATTGACGACACACTCGGCTTCGTCATTGCAGCCGGCCACCGACAATACGGCGGTGAATATCGCAATATCCGCGACGGCAGTTCGGTCGGCGGTGAAGAAAGTAACGACATCACGGCCAAACTACGCTGGACGCCAACCGATTCACTGGATATCACTCTCAAGACAGGTCTGCAAAGCACCGATGACGAGCACTTCGCCGCATTCCTGCAGGGTCGCGAGTTGAATAACTGCTGTTTTCGTTCGGCCGAGGCGCCGCGTGCGCGCGAATATTTTGTCGGTGAGGCGCAGAAGGACGGTAACGTGAATCTGTACACGGACCTGCTCGATACAGCAGGCGGCGCCGGAAGCGAACTGGACCGTCAACTGGCGAGTCTCAGCATCGACTGGGACTTCATCGACGGTTACTCGGTCACGAGCGTGACGGGTTACGTCGATGACGAGGTACGCCGTGGCATCGACGGATCCTATGCAGCCTATGACCTGTTTCCAATCCCCACGCCTTTTTTCGACCTGCGCGGATCGTTCACGAAGGTTGACTGGATTGAACAGTCCGACCTGTCGCAAGAATTGCGCCTGCGTTCGCCAGATTCCCGAGCCGTGCGCTGGACGACCGGACTGTATTACTATCGTGGCGAGGCCAGCACCGTGGCGAGCAACGAAGTTTTCATCGATAACACGGATCAAATCGTCGTTAGACCGCCCACGACGCCACTGGCGAGCGACAAGATCGAAAATACCGCCGTGTTCGGCGGCGCCGATTGGGATTTTCGCGATAACTGGACTGCGACCGCGGAATTACGCTGGGCCACGGATCGAATCTCGGTGCGCAATACGCAGAACTCCCCGCCGGAATGCAACGCGCCGAACGACCTGACAAAACGTTTCGACAGCCTGACGCCGCGCTTCACGCTGCACCATGCGGCAACCGAAGATCGGCACTATTACCTGAATGTTGCGAAGGGCACGAAACCTGGTGACTTCAATCCCACCGTGCCTGTACTTCCGGATGGTTGCCCGGACGAAAGCTTCCGTGCGGTTGACGAGGAAAGTGTCTGGAATTACGAGATCGGCGCCAAGGGGCGCTGGTGGCAACAGCGCATCACGGCCAATGTCGCAGCATTCTATCTCGATGTCGAAGATCAGCAACTAACGCAGATCGTCGAATTGCCGAGCGGTGACATCAAGTCGATTATTCAGAACGTCGGACGCACGTCGGTCGTTGGCATCGAAACCGAATTCGGTGCGGCACTGACCGAGAATTTTGACGTCGATATCAGCTATGCGTGGACACGCGCGGAATACCGCGAACACTTCAGTACGAATGAGGCAGATCTGAGAGGCAGCAACGGAAGCCTGGCTGAAACCCAACAGCTCGGCGACGTATCTGGAAACTTTGTCCCACGAGTGCCCGAACACATGGCATCGCTCGTCATGCGCTACGAACTACCGCTTGGTGGCGAGAATCTATGGTATGTCAGCGGTGACTATACCTTCGAGTCATCGCGCTATGCCCAGGAACACAACCTGATCGAAACCGGCGACCGGAACCTCGTCGGGCTACGCACGGGCTTCGACGTCGGCCACTGGGAAGCGAGTGTCTGGGTCACGAACCTGTTCGACGACGATACGCCGGTCGATATTCAGCGCTTCCTGGATCGTCGATCCGGCTCCCTGCCATCGTTTCCACAAGAAGGGCCTTCCCGGCCCAGCAGCAGCCCGCGTGGATTCGTCGTCACGCTGCCACGCGGTAGACAAATCGGCGCAACGCTCAGCTACAGCTTCTGATATCGAAACGGCTGAAAGCCACATACCACGTAATATCCCGTATAGCGGTGTGAAAAATCCGTATAGATACGTATATCCGAAAAGGCTAAAAAGCATATTAATTCGGGTCTACGGATTACCCCTAAGCGCAAGTAAGAATAATTCGATGTCTAGCACGATCCAGAGGTTTCGAAAATATGAACCGCAACACGCGGTTTATCGGCAATTCCAAGCAAAGATGGATGAAAACTCATGAAAAAACTACTAGCTATTTCAACAACTATCGCAGCCGGCTTGTTGCTGGCGGGCGGTACAACCGCAGGCGCAGCAGATTTACAGCCTGTACCCAATATAACCGCAGAAGAGTTCAAGACTGCACAATTTATTTATTTTGACCGCTGCTCCGGTTGCCACGGCGCTCTGAGGAAGGGTGCGACAGGTAAAAACATTGCGCCTGAAAATACCCGGAAAAAGACCGTGGCCAAGCTGGAAAAAATCCTGTACGAAGGCACAGACGGCGGTATGCCGGGCTGGGGTAAAGACGGATTCATGACGCGCGAAGAGACCAATCTCATGGCGCGATATGTCCAGAACGAAGTTCCGGAACCGCCTGAGTGGAACATGAAGGACATGGAAGCTTCATGGAAAGTTCATGTGCCGGTCGCCGACAGACCTGCCAAGCCGCCCAAGGGCAAGAACTGGCAAAACTACTTCGGTGTAGTGCTCAGGGATGCAGGCAAGATTGCCATTATCGATGGCGATACCAAGAAAACCCTGAACACCATCGACTCCGGTTTTGCGACCCATATCCTGCGGACCTCCGCTTCCGGCCGGTATATGTATGCCATCGGCCGCGACGGCAAGGCCACCATGATGGATATGTGGGCCACCCCGCCTAATCTCGTTGCCGAGGTCAGGACCGGAATCGATGCCCGATCTATCGACACCAGCAAATTCAAGGGTTTCGAAGATAAGTATGCCGTTGTCGGCGACTATTGGCCGCCGCACTACGTCGTATTGGAAGGCGATACGCTGAAGCCTTTGAAGGTCGTTGGTACTCGTGGCTACACGTACGACACCAACGAATACAAAGACGAAACGCGGGTTGCCTCCATCGTGGCTTCGCACCATGCACCTGAATGGGTCCTGACCCTCAAGGAAACCGGTGTCGTCCTGCTGGTCGATTACAGCAAGATGGAACACGACACGATCATCGAAACCAAGATCAACGCCGAACGCTTCCTGCATGACGGCGGCTGGGATTCCACCAAGAGATACTTCATGGTGGCAGCCAATGCCCGCGATACGATCTCCGTCATCGATACGGTAGAGCGGAAGCTGGTAGCCAACATCATCACCGGCACCAAGCCCCATCCGGGCCGCGGCGCTAACTGGGTTGACCCTGAGTTCGGCAATGTCTGGGCGACAGTTCACCTTGGTGAAGGCCTGGTCTCCATCATCAGCACCGACCCGAAGAAAGACTATGCCTGGACGGTCGTCAGGGAATGGGAACTGGGCGGCAACTCGCTGTTCATCAAGACCCATCCGAAGAGCACCAATGTTTATTGTGACAACACGATCAACCAGGAAAAATCCAATGTCCTGACCGTGTTCGATATGAATAAGCCTGAAGCTGCTCCAAGGGAACTCACTTTCGAGAAGAAAGTAGTGCACATGGAGTACAACATGGACGGCGACGAAGTGTGGATCTCTCTGTGGGACAAAGAGGGTGAAGTAGTCATCCTCGATGACAAGACCCTGAAAGAGAAAGCACGGGTTAAAGGCCTGTACACGCCTACCGGCAAGTTCAATGTCTACAATACGATGAATGACGTCTACTAAGGTAGATCATCCTGAGAAAAGGGGCTGTGCATTTTGCTTCAGCCCCTTTTTTTCTTTTAACCAGAGGTGTAGAGCATGAAATATAAAAGCGCAATGTCTTTGCTACTGGGCATGATTCTTCTGTTCGCCATGATGGCAACCGCAACGGCGGAGCATCAAACCCCGGTCGCCCCACAAGAATATCTCGATATGGAAAACCCCATCGACGAGGATGATATCGATGAAGCGTTCCTCAAGAGCTCCGGTAAGCTTTACAAGAGAAAGTGTAAAAAATGCCACGGCGTCGAGGGAGATGGTGAAGGCTCCGCTGCTGACGATATGGAACTCAAGCCTACCGTGTTCAATGCCCCCGGTTATATGGACAGCAAGAGCGACGGACAGCTTTTCTGGATTACCCTGATCGGCAGTGAAGGCACTGAAATGGAAGGATTCGGCCCTGACTCCGACGTGGGTCTTTCCGAGGAAAAGATTTGGGAACTGGTCAGCTATATACGGGCCACGTTCACCAATTAAATGAAAGCGGCACTGACGCTTCTTGCGGGTCTCGCCCTGCTTGCTGCCACCGGGGCAGTTGCCGGGGGGGGAACACCGGATCCCCGATGCCCCGGCGGAATACCTCGCAATGGTCAATCCTTTTAATTATGAAGAGGTTGATGAGGCATTTCTCAAGCAGGCCGGCAAGCTCTACAAGAGAAAGTGCAAGAAGTGTCATGGCGAAAAGGGCGACGGCAAAGGCTCTAAAGCAGAGTTCTTCGTAATACAGCCGGCCGCGTTCAACACGCCCGGCTACCTCGAAAAGAGGAAAGACGGACAGCTCTTCTGGATCATGATGAACGGAAGTGAAGGCACCGAAATAGAACCGGTCGGTCCCTACTCCGATGTCGGCCTCTCCGAGGATCAGCTCTGGCAGTTAATTGCCTACTTACGCCGCACATTTACCAGGTAAGAATTCAATCGTAAAAGCATGCTGGGCAGTTTTGAAAATGAGACAAGGAAACAGCCATGAGTGAGGGCCGTCGTTCTTTCGGACTCCAGACTCCCGGCACAAAAGGTGTTGCCGGCGTCAAACGGTACGGCATGGTTATCGATCTCAGGAAGTGCATCGGCTGCATGTCCTGCATGGTTGCGTGCAAAGCGGAGTTCGGCATCCCGATGGGTGTCTGGCGGACATGGGTGAAGGTGGCCGATAAAGGGACCTTCCCAAATACCAAGCGGATTTTTATGCCGCGTCTGTGCAACCACTGCGACTATCCGGTTTGCGTTCGCAACTGCCCGACCCAGGCCACATACAAGCACAAGGACGGTTTTGTATTACAGCGCTATTACCGGTGCATCGGCTGTCGCACCTGCATGGTTGCCTGCCCCTATAACGCCAGGCATCTCATACCGGAAAAACGAACCGACGATAAACTTCCCAAGCTGGTGGTCGACAAGTGCACGTTGTGCATACACCGGGTCAAGAAAGGCGTTGTCCCTGCCTGTGTTCAGGCCTGTGTGGGCGGAGCGCGGATCTTTGGCGATATGAACGATCCCGACAGTGAAGTGGCCAAGCTGGCCGCCAAGGAAAACCTGACGGTACTGAAACCGGAACTGGGCACCAGCCCGTCCGTATCCTACATCGGCGGTGACTGGGAAATGATGGACGAGTCACACAGCTATACAAACCGGACCACCCAGCTGAAAGATGAATTCAATACCTTCAAGAAGAACCACGAAGGCGACGCGTTCGGCGATATCGTGGAAGACGAACCAACGATGGCCCAGGTTGGCAATAACTTCCTCGGCTACCTACGCACGATACCGCATAAAGCGGTAGACGTAATAGATGCCTGGATTAATCTTTACTTGAGGTAAGGAGCCGCGGTTAATGGACGAATCTGTAATCACTTTCAATGTCTTCCACCACGTTGCGTGGGGAACGACGATTGCCGTCTATTTCTGGCTGGTCGGAGCGAGCGCCGGTTCATTTGTAATCTCGAGTTTTGGCTGGGTATTCGGCATCAAGCGCTATAAGCCGCTGGCCCTGACGGCATCGGTTTCGGCGATCATCCTGCTGTTGCTGGTCCCGATCCTGCTGATCTGGGATCTGGGCAAACCATTGCGTTTTCCCTACCTGTTGCTGCCCAGTTACTGGCACGCTACCGGACCCATGTCCTGGGGTACTGCACTGATCACGTCCTACCCGATCGCGATGCTTATCTATAGCTATTTCGTCATCAAAAACAACGAGTTGTGGGCCAAGATCATCGGCATCCTGTCCATCGTGCTGGCCCTGTCGACGCACTGGTATACCGGCGTGGTAATGGAACTCAATCCGGGACGGATCCTGAACCATACCGCCCTCGCGCCGCTGCTGTTTCTGACCGGTGCGTTCATTTCCGGCATCGGGCTGCTGGTTCTGCTTCTGTGGATTCGAAATATGATTGTTTCCGCTGCAAAGCAGATCGAATGGACACTGATCGAAGAGATGTCCCAATACATGATGTACGGGCTTATCTTCGATTGCTTCCTGTTGTTCCTGGAATTCATGCAGAGCCTGTACGGCAGTCAGGCCGAGGTCATGGGACATGACACGGTACTACTGGACGTATTCCGCTTTTCCTACTTGTGGCTTGAGATCGTTATCGGCCTGATCATCCCGATTATCATCCTCACTTCACCTCTCAGGAAAACCAGGGCCGGGATCATCATCGCTTCGTTCCTGGTAGCCGTCGGCGTCTTTGGCATGCGGATCTGGTGGGTCATGGGCGGCCAGTATCTGCAGACGTTCTATTGAGGAGAGTCGAATAATGGCGGATATCGACAGACGCGATTTCATGAAGCTCGGTACGGCGGCGGCTACCGCTGCCTGCCCGGGTGTTGTCGGCGCCATGGAGCTCGAACTCGGCGGTCAGGATTTTCACCAGATCAGAACCTTCCATCCGCGAGACAGGAAGCCCTATCTGTGCACCCTGTGCCCTTATTTTGACGGCGGTTTTACCTATGCCGAAGACGGGGAGATCAAGAAAGCCGAAGGCAATCCGGACCATATCGCCACCAGAGGTAAATTCTGCACCAAAGGACTGGCCTCTTTCTTCGGCGCTTCCGACCCGGACAGAATACTTACCCCGCTGAAGCGTGTCGGTGAACGCGGCTCGGGGCAGTGGCAGGAGATTAGCTGGGAAGAAGCTATTGCCGAGGTAGCAGGCAAAGTACGCGCTGCACTGGCTGATGCCGACAGCATTTATCTCAACGAAGGCGGCTTCAAGGACGGGGGCAGTGTCCGCTTCATGGACACGATAGGTTCCCGATCAGTCATCCGCAGCCGCCTGCCCTCCATCGGCACCGCTCCCAAGCAGGCCGCGCTTGAAGAGGCGCTGGGCTTCAATACCGTGCTCCCCGATTTCGAGCACACAAAATACATTGTGAACTTTGGCGCCAATATTCTGGAGACTGCACTGCCGCTGGCGCAGCGCTTGACGGACGGTATCGTCAACAACCGGCTGAAGCTGGTCACATTCGATGTGCGTATGTCCAATACCGCCGGCAGGAGCGATGAATGGTTCCCCGTATTCCCCGGCAGCGACGGCATCGTTGCCCTTGCGATGGCCAACGTCATCATGCAGAAGGGTTTGGCAAAACCGGAATTCATCAATACCTGGACCAACTATTCCAGCAAGCAGCTGGCGGCGGACCTGGCGGAATTCACCCCTGAGCGGGCAGAACAAGCCAGTGGAGTTTCGGCGCAGGCAATCAAGAAGATAGCGGTCGAATTCGCCAAGTCGAAATCGGCAACGGTCGTCAGCCACAACGGCCTCAGCTGGCACAGCAACGGGATCGATAGCGAGATGGCTTGCTTACTGCTGGCCGTCATCACCGGCAATATTGATAACGAAGGTGGCACTTGCCTGCCGCGCAAATTCAACATCGTCATGCCGCAGCCGGCGCCGATACCGACGGGAAGCAATTCGAAACTCTTAAACTCAACCTTCCCCTTTGAGGTAAAGGACGGCAACCACCAGGTCCGGTTACTTTTCAATCACATGAGTAACCCGGCCTACTCGTCGCCGGCCGCGGGCCTCTGGCGTGAAGTGCTGAAAGACCAGAACTTGATTCCATATCTCATCGACTTCAGTCCCTTTATGAGTGAAACCGCAGAACTGGCCGACCTCATTCTTCCCGACGTCGTGGATGTGGAACGCCATGATGTAGCCAGCAGCCCAACTGCTCTGTGGCCGTGGGTCAGCATGAGCAACCCGGATATCGAGCCGCGGGGTAAGGCACAGGACGTACGCACGACACTGCAGCAGATAGTCGAGGCTCTGGACCAGGACGGCAGTCTGGGGATGAAGCAATACTGGGCATTCGCCGATACCCGTGAGTGGGTCAAGCAGGCAGTCAATGCAAGCCCGGAGATGGACAAAAAAAGCTACAAGAAAATGAGATCCAGGGGTACCTGGCCGAAATACGGCAAGATCGACCCGGCGACCCGGCAGATCGTCAAGAACGGGGAACCGGTCGAAGCCACGTACGATACCTATCATGCGACAGGCTTTCCCACCCCATCCGGGAAGATCGAGCTTCGCAAGCCTTCCTGGAGCGAGAATCCGGACCATAAGGCCCTGCAATCAAACGAGTTTGTGTTTACGACGTTTAAAGTTGTTTACCAGACCCTGTCGCGAACTTCGAACCTGAAGTACCTGGCGGAACTGTGGCATGCCAATCCGCTGTGGATTAACCGGCAGGTGGCGAAAGAACTTGGCATCAAAGACGGTGACCTGGTACGGGTGACCAGCGAAGCAGGCCATATGGTGACCAAGGCATGGTTGACTGCGGGAATCCACCCGCAGGTCATCGGTATCAGCACCTCGGTGGGTCGTACCGCTTACGGCCGGGTCGCTCAGGCCGATCCCCATGCACACGCCTCATTCGCCCACGAGTCGCAAGAGGATCCGGACATCGAACACAATCTCTGGTGGCGGGATAAGGGCGTCAACCCAAATGACCTCATTCCGATCAACATCGATCCGGAAACCGGCGCACAGGTCTGGAACGATGCGGTGGTCACGGTCTCCCCGGCCGAATCAGGCGACAAGTACGGAGATATCAAGGTGGATAACACCAAACACTTCGCAATTTACAAGAAGTTGCGCGGGTAAGACTGGATGCCACTCAGGACTAAAGATAGAGGGATGACAGAGTGAAATTACCTAATTTCCTTGCATCGACATTTGCACGTGTCCTCACCATAGGTGTGCTGTGCGTGGTGCTTCTTACCGTTGGTGTACTGAGCTGGAGCCATAGCCGATTTACGCGAGCCAATGTTTGTACCACCTGCCATGAGGTATTCGTTCCTTATGAGGAGTACAAGCAAACAAGTACGCTGAGCGAGTCCATAGAAGATTACAAGCCGTCCGAAGAGCTTGATCTCGGACATTTTAATATGACGGTGGGCTGTGCCGAGTGCCACGCCTATCCCTATGAGGAATATCGTGAATCGCCTCATTACGATAATGATCTGGACATCAAGGCCGGGTGTTTAGGCTGTCACGATCCGCATAGTGTCCGGCAATTCCTGGTCTGGAAGTTCTTTTATATCAACAAGGGCACGATCGGCGAGAGTCCGTTCCATGCCATCTCGAGTAGTCTGCGCGATGTCGCAGAATGGGAGGATTTACGTCCCGAACTGGCGAATGTTGTGCGCAAGCAGATGATTGATGAGAACAGCGAGAAATGTAAAGTCTGCCACAAGACCGAAAGCAACTGGTTTAACGAAATAAAAAGACACCAGGATACGGAAAAAACCTGTATCCGCTGCCACTATAATCTCGTTCACAAAGAGACCAAATGGGTGGAACCGGGCTCGGAATCAGCGGCTGAAGAAAAGGATTGAACGGGATCCGACCAAACAAATAAAGTGTCCTTGCCGTTCCGGCAAGGACACAAAATAAGCTCGCGCAAAGGCGAAGTGATCAGTGGTTTACTCTCCCAGGCTGACCCCGGGGGAGGTCATATAATCTATAGCGCGTACATGCCGCTCCACAAAATCAAGCCACCAACTATCACAAAAAATACAATCCCTGCTGTTAAATCACTCATTTTCTATCCTTTATTTGCGATCAAATCCAATCTGATTTCTAAATTAAATTATACCCAACTGGCTACAAGCATTCTGTACAGGGGCATAGCCCGTCCTGCCGTTCGCCTCAATTACGGTTATTCCTCAACCAGGCAGTTCGCTACCGTATAAGCGCACTGCTCGTCATTCTTGCCCCGGCGGCTCGTACGTCCGGTATAAGCGACTGATTCAACTACTGCATCTCTCAACACAAAGGTCACCACACATGAACCTCTCCTGCTGTAACCACTGGAACCATAAGAAATAAATTCCAGCTTGTCTTCCGTCATTGAACGTACAGGCACTCCGGCGCAGGTCAACAATTCGATTTTTGACAAACCGACTAATTCTGTTTTAGCCCGCTCCGCAAGCTCGGCCCGTTCGGCGCGCCGTGCGCTCGAACAACCAGCCACGGTAAGGAGAATGATTAACATCACCAAAAATGTCTTTGTGCCAGACATTACTCGCCTCCATTTACCTGCCCACTAAAACACAAGGCTCCTGACTCAGGCTATGAGGAATTACCGAAGCGCCGGTCCCGGCGGGAAGTGGCGGTCTGCGGCTTTAGAACTCTACGACTAACTCCGATCCATCCGGGTTTTTCACTACTTTCTTTAGCAGGCGCCCGTCATCATCGTAAGAATAGGCTTCCGAAAACTCAATAACGCCCTTTTCATAGGCATTAAATATAACGATGCGCTCCTGATCATCAAAAATAGCTTCATAGTAATTATAGTATTGATAAATTTCTTCAAAGTTTTTCTCCTCCCCTAGCTCTGAAATACCATCACGAGCCGTATATTCATCAGAGTAGTAGGAAAAACCCGCCTTTATCTCATATGGCTGAAACTGACCCGCACAGAATGCGGCCGGTGACGCCAGGATCAGGGCGATAAACAGAACCAGTCTTTTCATTACAAGACACCTTAAATGCGTGGCAGCGTTCAGAGACCTTTTAATAAACCTTCCAGATACTCGATCTCTCCGGCGGAGACATAGGACCACCCCTTTTTGCCGCCAGCGACAAATTTCAGATCCTCCTCAATCGCCTTTTCCGCCTCATCCCTCGCTCCGCCCTTGAGTCGAAGCAGGGCACTGAGCAACCGCCGGATCTGTTGATGACGGGAGCGGAAACGCCAACGTTGCCAGGCATTCATTCCGGCTCCAAGCTGTCTCTGCACGGAAGCCAACTGGCGATGAGCGAGCAGAAACAACTCGGCATATTGGGCAGTTTCCTGCTCTGAAAAGCTTTCTTTCTTCATATCCGGCGACCGACTCAAGGACATTACATTCTATGTTTTATCCTGCCCGCCTTCCTGTATATTTTCTTCCAATCGAGAACCGTTGCCACCACTACTAACACACCGAAAACGGTATAAGCGACACCGAATTGCCAAAGCTCTGCATCGTAATACAACAGTCGTTGCAACCAATACTGAATGAATGATTCTTCATAACCGTCCTGCCCGGCGCGGATACGCAGATCACGCTCCCAGATCGTCAACGGGCAGTACCGGCCGAGGTACGTCTGTGCGATCACAATAATGATCGCCACAAGGTGTCCGATACGAAATACGCGATGATAGATCCACATCCAACCGATAAATCTGCCGAATACGACCATTAGGAAACCGATGACAACGAACAGAACGAATGAAAAATGAACGACAAGCACAACATCGGCCAGCAACGAATTTAATTCGGCATCGCTCATGCAGAATCCTGACTTACAAGGACAGTGACCTTGTCATGGTCTTCATCACATACTTACTGATCTTCGTTTTCTTCAGGTGGCTTGCTGTCGTCGTCGAGCAGGATGCGCCAGGCTGGTGAATCGAGGTCATCAAACTGTCCGCTCCTGATTGCCCAGAAAAAAGCCCAAATTGCGGCGATTGTCAGCAAGATGCTGAGTGGAATCAGAACAAAAATAATTCTCACTGTGTCGCCTCCACAGATGACCGGACATGATTCGCTGCAGCCATATCCGGAGATATTTTACCGGACGGTTGCAAGCGGCTTAAACGCAGCGCGTTGGCAGTCACGAGCAGTGAACTGGCCGACATGCCGAGGGCAGCCATCCATGGCGCCAGGACACCGGTTGCCGCGAGCGGTAGTGCAACAATGTTATAGCACACGGCCCAGATCAGGTTCTGCCGGACAATCCGCATCATTTGCCGCGCAGTATCGAAAGCATCGATGAGTGTCATCAGATTGTCGCTCAACATGATGCAATCCGATGAATGCTGGGCCAGCGATGTACCGCTACCCATCGCAATTGAAATATTCGCGCCGGCAAGAACCGGTGAATCGTTGATACCGTCTCCGACCATCGCAACTTTCAGGCCCGCATCCTGCAGTCTGCGCATCAGCAACAATTTGTCGGCCGGCCTCAGTTCGGCATGATACGCATCAATGCCGAGCTGGTCGGCGAACGCATGCACCGATGCATCCTGATCGCCGCTGGCGATCATTGGGCTGATGCCTCTTCGCACCAGCGCATCCACAGCCTCGGCGGCACCTGCCCGGGCGGACTCGGCCAGTTCAAAACGAGCGATGATCGTGTTTTCATCACTGAGAAAAACACAGCGGGTTGCCTCGGAAACTCCTCCCCATTGCGGCACGATGGCTGCCGACAACTCGGCAACAAAACCGGCGTTACCGATTCGGAAATGCCGGCCACCAACGTAACCATCGAGACCCTCGCCTGGAAAAGCCGTAACCTGATCCACATCCTGTGCAATGGCATAAGCAGTAAAAGCGGCAGCGATCGGATGCTCGGAACGGGACTCCAGCGCGGCGGCAATCTGCAACGCTCGTTCCTCGCCGGTTGCACCGAATGTCTCGACCCGCCGGAGCATGACATTGCGATCCGTCAACGTACCGGTCTTGTCGAACAGGACATCGGTGACACGATTGAGTTCTTCTAGTGCGCCGGCCCGGCGCACTAGAAACCCGCGGCGTGCCAGGACACTGGATGCGACAGTCAAAGCAGCCGGTGTTGCGAGCGCCAGCGCACACGGGCAGGTTACAACGAGCAATGCGAGGACGATTTCAAAGGCCCGATCAGCATCGATGCTCCACCAGATTGCGCCGACGATAACTGCAGCCAGCAAGACACCACTGACAAAGCGCGATGCGACACGGTTGGCAAGCTGCACGATCGGCGGCTTCTCTTTCTGCGCCGCCGTCATCAGGTGGCTGATCTGGGCCAGGGCCGTATCGGCACCGACACGATCGACACGGAATGTCGCTGCGCTGCGCTGGTTTGTCGAACCGGCAATCACCCGGTCACCAGCCGACTTCAGTATCGGCTCAGATTCACCGGTCAACAGCGCCTCATCGACATGAGCATCACCACCTTCCAGATGTCCGTCAGCCGGAAAGGCTTGTCCGGGCGTCACCAGCACGAGATCACCAGGCACCAGCTCCATGACGCCAACTTCGCGTTGTTCGCCGTCTACCAGACGTGTAGCCACACGTGGCAAGTGGCTGGCGAATGCATCGGTCAGGCCGAGAACGCGATGACGCCCCGCCATCTCGAGATGACGAGCGACCGATAGAAAGAATACGAACATCGTTGCCGAATCGAAATAGACCTCACCGTGACCGATCAACGTATTCCAGACACTGGCCGCATAAGCCGCACCGATTGCCAATGCGACCGGCACATCCATACCCGGACTGCGTGCCCGCAGATCGTGCCACGCACCCGTGAAAAATGGCGCCCCGGAATACAATACGACCGGCGTCGCAACGAGCAGGCTGACGAGACGCAAGAACTTCTCAATAGCGGGATCCATGCCCTGGAAGGCGCCGGCATATAGTGACACTGCAAAGGTGGCGACCTGCATCATGCCGAGACCGGCCACGATCAGGCGTTTGAGAGATTTGATCCGCTCTGCGGCCGCAATTCGCTCGACCTCATCTTCGGTATGGGGATACGGCGTAAAACCGAGTCGTGCAATCTGGCTCAGTATTTGGCTCAACTTGATACGCGCAGGATTCCACTGGATATCTGTGCGTGTCGTAACCGGGTTAACCGAAATCGATTTGACGCCGTCGATTGTCGCGATACCCCGCTCGACGAGCCATGAACAGGCCGCACAACGTACACCGTGCAACAGCAGATGCGCCGTCTGCGTACCGTCATCGTTCGCGACAACGAACTCACTTTGCAACGCCGGACGATCATAGCTGACCCAGCGCTCGAGACCGGAATCGCCATTGGCCTTTTGATCTGACGGGCTATCTGCAGGCTTTTCCAGTGGCCTGTTACGGAACTTGTAAAAATCCAGCAAACCTTTATCGATAATCGTCTGCGCCGCAATCTCACAAGCCTCGCAGCAAACCGGTTCCTGTCGACCATCGATATCGACATGGCGTTCGACCGGCGTTGCCACAGGCGATTCACAATGCAAACAATTGACCTGGCTCATTGCTGTTACTCGCCCCGGTCTCCCGCATCCAGTTCCAGCTCTGTTGCCCCGTCGGCCAACTCGCCTGCCAGGCGCCAGGACTTTCCTGCATCACTCAGCAGCACATAATATCGGCCCGACAGAAGGTCCACGTCACCGAAATACCGTCCCGGAGACCCGGCTAATTTAACCACCCTGTCCAGTTCGCTCCGCGTCGGGTGAACGAGTTCGAGCATGAGACTGTCCGGCCAACCCTTATGGTCCTCACCGGCAGCCTGCTCCAGCGCCACTTGTATCGTTTGAATACCCCGGTCTGGCTCCACCACAAACGTCAGCCGGGCACTGAGACCAAGTTCCGCAGCATGCTGTGTGCGCTCTGCACGCCGCGCCGTGACCATCGCGATACGCCCGTAATCATCGACGACCATCGCCGGTTCGCCGCCGGCCAGATAGAACGTCAACAGGCCACCGATGACCGATGCAGCCGGCAATGCCATGATGAACCATGGCCAGAACTGACGATACCAGGGCTGTTCCTGTACCTCTTGCATGCGCGCAGATCTCACATCTCTCTAGCGTGGTGGCGGCGCCATGAAACGCGCTTCACCTTCGGTCCGCAGCTGAACGTCATCCTGCGCCTGTATGCTCAGGACAATGTCATGACCACCGGCAGCCAGCCCGGACCGCGAAGCACTGACACGTGCCGCAATCGATCTGATCTGACCGCCCTCGAGAGTTGGATTGATCGGGTCGGTTTCCACCCTGATATCCGGCAGGCCACTGGCCGAAAAAATCATGACGTGACTGACGTCGGACTTGTTCAGGATCTTCAGTGTGTAGACGTTCTCGACCCGGTCACCGGGCAGTTCCCGGTACAGCGCATTACGATCCCGGATCACATCGAGATGCAGCGGCTCGCGCGTGGCCAGTGAATAGATAAAAAACATGAACAAACCAGCCAGCAAGGTACTGTATAAAAACGTGCGTACTCGAAAGATTTTTGACTTTTCACCTTCCAGCGCATTCTGCGTCGTGTACCTCACGAGACCTTTCGGGTAGCCCATTCGCTTCATGACACTGTCACAGGCATCGACGCAGGCTGCACAGGCGATGCACTCGTATTGCAGGCCCTGGCGAATATCGATTCCGGTCGGGCATACCTGCACACAAATGCTGCAGTCGATGCAATCACCAAGCCCTGCTTCGGCGGGGCTCTTTCCGCGCGGTCGACTGCCCCGCGGCTCACCCCGTGCCGGATCGTAGGAAATGATCAGCGAGTTGTCATCGAACATCGCGCTCTGAAATCGGGCATAAGGACACATGTAAGTACAGACCTGCTCGCGCAGAAAGCCCGCATTACCGTAAACCGCGATACTGTAGAAGCAAATCCAGAAAGTTTCCCAGCCGCCGAGATCAAACGCGATCAGACGCACTCCGAGGTCCTGGATCGGCGTAAAATAACCGAGGAACGTGAAGCCGGTCCAGAATGAAAACAATATCCACAAGACCTGCAGCATCGTCTTGCGCACCAGCTTGTTACTATTCCACCCGGGTCGGTCGAGCTTCTTGCGACGCGAGAAATTCCCTTCGGCCAGCCGTTCGAGCTGGACAAAAGCCCGGATCCAGACTGTTTGTGGGCAGGCATAACCGCACCAGACCCGGCCGGCGACCGACGTCGCCAGGAACAACAGCAAGGCGGCCATGATCAGCAACCATGACAGGTAAAAGAAATCCTGCGGCCATAGTGTGATACCAAACAAGAAGAACTTCCTGGCCGGCAGGTCAAACAGGATCGCCTGTCGCCCATGCCATGGAATCCATGGGGTGAAGTAATACACGCCGAGCAGAACAAACATCGAAATCGAACGCAACCGCTCGAAGATGCCGTCAATCTCACGAGGGTGGATTTTTTCGCGCTTGGCGTACAGATGCTTTGTTCTGCCTTCGCTCTCACTCATGAATTTATGACTTGTTAAATTTGTCGGACGAATCTCCACCCGGTTCGCCGTCAACGCCATCGTTTGCTTGATCTCGTGGACGACGCAAGAAAATCGTCACGCTGCTCGACAACAACGCGACACACCAGAAAAAGAAGAACACGATGCCGTGACCGGTTAACGCGGAAATCTCGCGCGCCGGCATCAACGCGGGGCCGAGCAACTCCGGATCAACCAGGGAAAAGCAAATCATGCTGCCGAATGCCGCCGCACCGAAGGATGGCCACAGGACGATGGCGAAACGCTGTGTCTGCCGGCTCCATCGTTTCCGACCCGGTGATTCTGATTCTGCGGGTTGTTCCAGGTCGCTCATTGACTCAATCTCCCGCCGAAGCGCTCAGGCTCATAACGAAAGCCACGACAACCCGAATTCGGTCCGCGCTCAGCGTGTCACGCAGCGCCGGCATCTGGCTCAACCGCCCGTTCATGATGACGTCGCGGATATCGGCTTCATCGGCGCCGTGCAGCCAGACTTTATCAGTCAGATTCGCGGCGCCGAGAGCCGTCATGCCGGTGCCGGTCGGGCCGTGACAGCCGATGCACATCATCATGTATTTCTCGCGGCCACGCTCGATGGCTTCGGCATCCGTACTCCGGCCCGACAGACTCAGGACGAAGGCAACGACATCGTCAAACCCCTGTTCGCCGAGCGCGGCACCGAGCGCCGGCATGGCACCATTGCGGCCGTTCGTGATGGTCGCTTCGAGCGTCTCCGGCTCGCCACCGTACAGCCAGGCGCCAGCAGTCAGGTTCGGGAATCCCTTGGCGCCGCGCCCGTCCGAGCCGTGACACGTCGCACAATGATTCATGTAAATATTGCGCCCGAGCCGCACGGCATCGGGGTCACCGGCCAGTTCGCCGAGCTGCATGTCGGCAAATGCCGCGAAGATATCACCATAGCGCTGTTCGGCGCTTTCCACCTCTTCCTCGTACTGATTGATCTGGCTCCAGCCGGTCATGCCCGACATGTTGCCGAAGCCGGGGTAGATCACCAGGTAAATGACCATGAATATGCCGGTCATCCAGAATAAATACAGCCACCATCGCGGTAACGGATTGTTGCCCTCGACAATATCGCCGTCCCAGACATGACCGGTCGTGTTCGCATCCTCATCAGCTTCGACATGCATCTTCGAGGTCCATGTCAGGACAGCCAGGCAACCAACCGCGGTCAGGACGGTCAACGCAATGACATATATGCTCCAGCCTTCACTCATTGCTTACGCACTCCATCAATAATTGTCACGCTAACGATCCTCCAGCGGATCATCATCGAGTTCGTCCAGCGGCAATTGTGCCGCCTCGTCAAAATCAGCTTTACGCCGACCACTCCATGCCCAGATGCAGATGCCGATAAATAACACGAACATCACGATCGTAAAAACACCTCGCCACTCGCCTGCATCCATGATCTTTTGCCGCCCGCCTGCTAGCGGCGACCCCGTCCCAGGCCTTGCAGATAAGCGATCATCGCATCCATATCAGTTTTGCCTTCGACGGCAGCGGGCGCACCGGCAATATCCTCGTCCGTGTACGGCACGCCGAGTAATCGCAGGCGCTCCATCTTGACCGGCGTAAGCTCAGCATCCAGCTTATTGTCGGCCATCCATCCAAATGCCGGCATGTTAGATTCAGGCACGAGGTCGCGTGGATTGATCAGGTGCAACCGGTGCCACTCGTCGGAATAACGGCCGCCGACCCGTGCCAGATCCGGCCCGGTTCGCTTCGAACCGAATTGAAACGGCCGATCATAAACCGCCTCGCCGACCAGTGAGTACTGCCCGTAGCGCTCGGTCTCGGCACGGAACGGGCGGATCATCTGCGAGTGACAGGCATAACAACCTTCGCGGACATATATATCGCGCCCTTCCAGTTCCAGCGCCGAATACGGTACCGTGCCCTCGGCCGGTTCGACCGCCTCGCGCGACATCATCAGCGGTATGATCTCGGCCATTCCGCCAATACTGACCACCAGTGCGATCAGGATGCCGAGCAGGCCGGTATTTTTTTCGATTGTTTCGTGTTTCATGGCACGCCCTCTCAAGCCGGCTCGATAACAGGCTGCACAACGTCACGCTCACCGGCACCGACGGTTTTCGCTACGTTGTAGGCCATGATGAACATGCCGAGCAAGAACAGCATCCCACCCGCAAGCCGCACATAATAATAAGGATAAGTCGCGTTCAGACTTTCTATGAACGCATACGTCAGCGTGCCGTCCTCGTTGACCGCGCGCCACATCAATCCCTGCATGACACCGGCGACCCACATCGAGGCGATATACAACACCACACCGATCGTGGCGCACCAGAAATGAATGTCGATCAGCTTCGTGCTGTACATGCTGTCGCGGCCGAAAACACGCGGGATCAGCGCATATAACGAACCGGTCGTGATCATCGCAACCCAACCCAGCGCACCGGAATGCACGTGGCCGATGGTCCAGTCCGTATAGTGCGACAGTGCGTTGACGGTCTTGATCGACATCATCGGGCCTTCGAACGTTGACATGCCGTAGAACGACAACGACACGATCAGGAATTTCAGAATCGGGTCGGTGCGCAATTTATGCCAGGCGCCGGACAACGTCATGACGCCATTGATCATGCCGCCCCACGACGGCGCCAGCAGCATCAGGGAGAACACCACACCCAGCGATTGTGCCCAGTCCGGTAGCGTCGTGTAGTGCAGGTGATGCGGACCCGCCCACATGTAGATGGCAATCAGCGCCCAGAAATGTATGACCGACAGTCGATACGAGTAAACAGGCCGTCCGGCCTGCTTCGGAATGAAGTAATACATCATGCCCAGAAAGCCCGTCGTCAGGAAGAAGCCGACGGCATTGTGTCCGTACCACCATTGCACCATCGCATCAACGACACCGGCATAGATCGGATACGACAGAGTTGCATCGACTGGAATCGCCAACGAGTTAACGATGTGCAGGATCGCGACGGTCACGACGAAGGAGGCATAAAACCAGTTTGCTACATAGATGTGTTTGATTTTGCGCGTTGCGATCGTGCCGAAGAACACGACCCCGTAGGCGACCCAGACGACGGCGATCAGTATATCGATCGGCCAGATCAGTTCGGCGTATTCCTTGCCCTGTGTCAATCCGAGCGGCAACGTGATCGCGGCCAGCACGATGACGAGTTGCCACCCCCAGAATGTGAACGATGCGAGCCACGGCGCGAACAGGCGCACGTGACACGTGCGTTGCACGACGTAATACGATGTCCCGAACAATGCGCTGCCGCCGAATGCAAAAATTACCGCGTTCGTGTGCAGCGGGCGCAGGCGCCCGAAACTGAACCACGCTACATCGAAATTCAATGCCGGCCAGATCAGCTGTGCGGCAATCAGGACGCCGACCAGCATGCCGACGATTCCCCAGACCACGGTCATGATCGAGAATTGCCGAACCACCGTATCGTAATATTGCTGTGACTTACTCATCTTCTCTCCGCTCATCATTCGACCGTGCCGACCATGGGAAACAGGGTCATCGATCGATCAACGATTACTATAGAAACCAGTAAAAAGTATCCATCCCTGGCGTGAACAGAACCTGCTGCTCATGCCCAATCAATGCCGATAACCCAAATGAGGTTTAATTAAGTCAGTAACCTGAAAGTACCGTCTTTATCAGGAATTGCGTAGTCGAACCCTTTATTCCAGAACCGGGTTTCTCATCCACCGCGGAAATGAAAAATCGCCATTGGTGGATAATCGTCGGTCAAACGACCTACCTGCCGGAAGCGATTTTCTCACCGGTAAACCTTGAGGGCAACACTATGTCACGCCCTGTTGCGAACAAGCGGGACGGTACATTCCACGATTGACGGGATTTGCTGCCTGGGGAGATTGGATGCGGCCCCTGCTCAGTGGCAATGCGGCGGCCGTGCAGTGCCTCACTCCGGCAAGCGATACTTGCGCGGGCGAAATCTCGGCTGGCCGTCGACCGGCATGGCGGATGCAGTAATGCCGACCTCGTGGCGCGGGAATTGCTGGGCATCGATCGTATCGAGGTAGCCGTGCCAGACGCCGTGTCCGACTGCCGGCAGGAAAAAGACCAGGCCAATCCCGGCCGTCGCGATGCCGACAACAAAGCCTATGATGATCAGCCCTACCCAGACGAGCATCGCGGCCTTGTTGCACCAAACCGATTTCATCGAAGTCAGGATCGCCGTGATCGCATCGACATTCCGGTGCATGATCATCGGCAGAGAGAAAATACTTGCGGAAAATGTAAGAGCAAGAAACAGCGCGACGACGAGAAAGCCGGCAACAATATAGGTGGCCATTTCAGCAGGACCCGGATTGGCGCTGGCGGGCATGAAGATACTGACAACCGACGCGGCACGCGCCCAGACCAGGAAAATAATCAGAAGCACGAGAGCGAAGACCAATTCGGTACCGAGATAGCGACGAAATGCGGCACGCAGAGAGCGCCTCATCGACACCGGCTCATCGCGCTGGAGTTGTGCGCTGATTGCATAGATACCGATACATGTCAGCGGCGCGATAAACACGAACCCGCACAACATCGGAAACATGATCCACGCCCTGCCGTACTTCCACGCCATGACGGATACAAACATGACCAGCGCCGCCATGAACAGTCCGTATGTCAGGCTTTGCCGTCGTGCCTTGCGCAGATCAGCAAAGCCCTCCTTGAGCCAGTACCATGGCGCAGATGCCGGCACATGCCGGCACGGCGCGACAAATGGCATCTCTTCCTTGCTGACTGGGCTCTCTATTTTACCGGTCATCGAGCCATATTCCTTACACAGTATGACGCTGTGATTATCAGGTGTTTCTACCGGTGGCGCGATACGGAATTTACGTATTAGCGGCGGGTCGTCACCTATTCCAAACTGTGGTCCATAGCCGCTCTGACCGCCGCCAGGTCCCATCGAGTCGTCACTTTTATATTGCCGTAGTCCGATTGCACCAGGCGAATACTATATCCCAGGTCGCGAGCCGTATCGGAAGTCGTATCACCCGACAGCCCATTCCGCTTTTGAGTTTCCAGAACATGTTTGAAAACATCACCACGGTAAATCGTGGGATCACAGTGACAGGCCAGATTTGCCCGTGGCAGCACGCGCTTGATGAACTGCTCATCGGATTCACTAATGGTTCGGGTATCGGGAACACAAGCCTGTACCGCATCACTATCCGACATGGCTGACAGACACCTGGTAATGAGTTCCACAGACGTGTTGGGGGAAGCAGCATTGTGCAGAATAATACTGTCCTGCGCGTTCAAACCATCCTCGGCAATCAGTCCGGCTGCATTTTGAACCGATACCTGGCGAGTATTGCCACCCACCACCACCGTCACATGCTCAACAAGCTCGTGCCGCTTAAGAGTCTCTGTGGTTTGCTCAAGCCATTGTGGATTTGCAACAACGATAACCCTGTCGATCTCAGCGATCCCAACATAAGTCTGCACACTATGAATAAAAAGCGGCTTGCCCGCTATTTCCGCAAACTGCTTGGGCAAACTGCCCGACCCGAATCGAGCCCCCTTTCCTGCCGCCAATATCAGCGCTGCGATCATCGGTTAACCCCTTGCCCCAGCTCAGCGCCTCGTTGCAAAAACCATTCAATGGTTTGCGTCAGACCTTCACGCAGGCTATACATCGGCCGATACCCCAGCACCGACTCTGCATACTTCGTGCACGCCAACATTCGCTCCACAGTTCCCGGGCCCGGCGGAAAATAGCGGCCTTCGAGTTCAACACCCGAGACCTCGGAAGCGACTGTCACCAACTCGCGCAATGAAGTTGACTGACCACTTCCGGCATTGAGAGTTGTCACACCCGGCAGCGTTGCAGTCAGTGCCGCCAGACAAAGACTCGTGACGTCATCTATATGAACAAAATCCCTGACAAATTCCGGCTGCCCGGGAAGATGAAGTTCTTCACCGGTTGTCAATGACGACAGGATCATCCCAATATAACCGGTATCGATCTCTTGCTTCGGCCCATACACGGAATATGGCCGAACAATCACGATATCCATGGCTGACTGCGGCTGCAATATATGGCAGAAATGCTCACCGGCTAATTTGGACAATGCGTATGTCTCGAGGGGTTGTGGCAATTCTGTTTCGGCGGACGGAAGACCATCCGACTCACCAATCACCTTGGCGCTGGACAAAAAGATAAAGCGTCTGATGCCGGCAGTGATTGCGGCACGTAGCAGGTTGAGTGTTCCCGTAACATTGAGCTCGATTGAACTCAATGGATTCTTTGCCACTTCGTTGACCTGATGAATGGCGGCACCATGCACGACCGCATCCATACCCTCGCAGGTCGCGCGGCAATCTTCTGCATTCAGTAAACTGCCGTGTAAATAGTTCACTTCTGGCGTGGCGGCTCCCTCACGGATATCGACCAACCGCACGTCATGGCCCGCCTCGGACAAGACCGAGCCGAGCGCCGAGCCGATGAAACCCAAACCGCCTGTTATCGATATACGCATCAACTACTCTTCACTCGTACGACCCGCCTATACAGAGGGTGGCAGGAATCGGGCCACGATTTCCCGGTATGTACGTTCACTCGATTGCGCATCACGCCAGGTATGAAATCTGCCGAGTACTTCCTGATACTTATCCCGCCATTCACCTGTCCCATTATCGATAATCGATCTTAGTGCAGTCTCCAATTCGTTCACATTTTCAGGTTTTGGGCCGGGCGTTACTTCGTCAAAGTTAAAGTAAAAGCTTCTCGAATGCTGCAGATAGCTGGCAAGATCCGGTACGAAGAAGATGACTGGTTTTTCCGTCAACAAGAAATCAAAAACAACACTTGAGTAATCACTAATCAGCCCGCTCACGGCACTGAACAAGCCGTTCGGATCGATACCCGCATCTATCAATATCAGGTGACTATTCGGACCGGAGACGAATGACCGATTCCGCAATCCATCCACAAAATGCAGCTTGACCAGCAATATGATGCCAAGTCGGGCAGCCATCTGCTCCAGGCCCTCGAGAGGAAACTCAAAACGGGAAGCATCATCGCGAAATGTCGGTAAATAGAGAAATACCGGCAGGCCCCTGCTCGTCACATCGGCAAGCATCGTCTGCTCGGGCCGGCTAATGCCCTCGCCTGATGTACGAAGCAATTGATCATTGCGCGGAAAGCCGGTGATGACTACCCGATCGGCACCCACACCATAATACTCCTGACCTTGCCGGACATGATCCGGTGATGTCGCAATCATCAGATCCGGCCGGACAAGATGCCAGGGCAGCAGGTAACTCCAGACCAACCGCTGCAGCGGAGAGCCATGAAATAATTTATACAGGCGATGCGTTGGATGCTCAATTGCACGCTCCACCTTCTTAATGCCGATACCATGGCGCAACAAGACTTTCCTGGCGCCCCTAGATAACCAGTGATTGATATCTTTCGTCAGACCATCGAACACGTAGACGCCGGACGTCAGGCAGGCAAAAATTCCCTGCAGCGACCATGGCTGATAAACGACATAGCCACGGTCACGCAGACTCCGAATCACACCCGCATCGCTGCTGATCCATACAGGCTCAACGACACCCTCTTCTTGTCCAACAACATGCTCGAACAGTGCCGCCGCATTATCGGCAAATCGCTTGCCGCTCCAGCTGCCAAAAACCCAGCGATGTGGATTTCGCGGCACGAATCCCGACAAAAAATACAAAAAAAACAACAGGGGCCGGAATAAAACCCCAACAACGCCCTTAAAGGTGACGATCATATTTATTGAGCCCGTGACTGGCGTGGCGGCCGGACAGCGCCGGCCAAGACGCTGCGAATTCTGTAAATACTCGTGCGCGCACAAACATAAACACTCTTCGAATCCGCATCGCCAAATACAAGATTGGCCGGGCGTTCGGGAAGTTCTGCAAATGCGATACGACATCCATCCGGGTCAAACACTTCGATACCACGCAGGCAGGCAACCCAGACATTACCTACCTGATCAAGGCGAATACCGTCAGGACGATCACACTCACAAAAAACTCGTTCATTCGATAACGTGCCGTCCATATCGACGATGAATTGCCGAAGATGCCCTTTCTCCGTATCTGCAACCAGCAATTCACTTTCATCGAGCGAAAACGCCAATCCGTTGGGTTTGTCAAAATCGTCTCGAAGCAATATCAATTGCATGCCGTCAGGATTCAGGCCAAAGACCCCCTGAAAATCAAGTTCGCGCTCCTCTTCTGCAACTCCATACGGTGGATCAGTAAAAAAAACCATGCCGTCGCTGCGCACAATTATGTCATTCGGACTATTCAGTCGCTTGCCGCGGAAACTGTCAACCACTGTTTGCACCAAGCCGGACCGATCCATGCTGCTGACACGACGATGCCGATGCTCACAGCTCAATAGTCTGCCATCGATATCCAGTGTATTACCGTTCGCCTGACCGGTCGGCTCACGCAGCAATCCTGTCTGGCCTTCACGATACCAGTACAACCGGTTTGCGAGTATATCGCTGAATAGCAGGCACTCCTTTTTTACACCGGTCAACGGCGTCAGTGGATCACTCGCCGATAGCCAAACCGGCCCCTCGACAAAACAAAATCCACCAGCAATTTTCTCCGCCTCTGACGAAACAATCATGTCTGACGTTGTCATTTCTGCCGGCTCCACATCGTCTGCTTGCAGCGAATCCATAAAACGGCAATCACCATAACCAGCATTCACGCCTTATTCATGCATAACTTCAACATAATGTTGAAAATTTTTCAGAACTTATGCACGGGATCATTTAAACTGATAGAAGTCGACTCCATAATAATCCTAGAATAAGAATTCGGCACAAATATCCTGAAACAGGACACTCAACCGGGAAAACCGATCGCGGATCTCTCGGCCTATTTTCCTGCCGTCCCACCAGAGCACGCAGACAAGGAATCCATGACCAGCAATCCAGAAACTGAATTCGGACGTCGAGGAACCAGCATCCTGCCGACCGTTTCACTTTCTCAAAGCATCATCTCCGGGTTGACTGCGCTGTTCGATATTCTGATTTCCATTTCGACCGGCCTGTTGATTTTCTGGGCATACGTCATCGACGCACCAAAAGATCTCTCACTCTATATGACGGCGATAGCACTGTATTCATTATTGATGGTGCAATCGTTCTACATGGTCGGACTCTATCGCTTCAGTCGCATCCTGACACCTCATCGTCAGGTTACAAATATTGCCGGAATTTGCCTGATCCTGACCCTGATCCTGATTGCCTGCGTATTCGCACTTAAAATCTCGGAAGAATTCTCGCGAGTCTGGGCCTTCAGCTGGTTTTTTGCGAACGTTATCGGCATCGTCACCGCTCGGTTTGCGCTATACAAAATCGTCACCCGGCTGTCCGAGCAGGGTCGAATTGGTCGCAAGATAGCCATCTATGGCGGGACTGCACAGGGCACACAGCTCATCCGGCATATTGACACTCTGCACGAGCCATGGAACAGAATCGTCGGCGTGTTCGATGATCGCTCGGACAGGGTAGAGTCAGATCTTGAGGGCTATCCGCTAATCGGCAATACCGAGGACCTCGTCGCATGGTGCCGTGAAAATCATGCCGATGAAGTATTGATTGCATTACCGTGGAGTGCCCGGGAGCGAATCCTGGCAATTCTCCAACTGCTTGCCGCCTTGCCCGTCAATGTGCGCCTGAGCCCCGAATTCATGGGCATGGACTTGTTGCACCGACGCACGACCAATCAATTTCGCGTGCCCATGCTAAGCGTCCTTGAAAAACCCGTTTCAGGATGGGGCGCGATTACGAAAACGATTCTGGACTACGCTGTCGCGCTCACGATGATGATAATCGCCTCACCACTATTGCTCGCAGTCATGCTCGCAATCAAGCTGGACAGTCCCGGACCGATATTTTTCCGCCAGAAACGCTATGGATTCAATAACCAGTTAATAGAGGTATACAAGTTTCGGTCGATGCATGCAGATCAGACCGACCATGATGCCGAGGCGATCACGCGTAAAGATGACCCGCGGGTCACGCGAGTAGGTGCAATCATCCGTCGGTTCAGCATCGACGAACTACCGCAAATCTTCAATGTCCTGATGGGTGATATGTCGGTTGTCGGACCGCGCCCTCACGCATTGAAGGCTAAGGCCGGAGACGTACTGTACGAAGATGTCATCGACCAATATGCCGTCCGGCACAAGGTCAAACCCGGGATCACGGGCTGGGCGCAGGTCAACGGATGGCGCGGCGATACCCATGATGAGGCCTCTCTGATCGGACGACTGGAGCATGATCTGTACTACATTGACAACTGGTCCGTTCTACTCGACCTCAGCATCATAGTGCGCACAGTCGTCGTCGTTCTGCGCGGTGAGAACAGTTACTAGCAGAGTCACAGAGCCTTGAAAAAAACTCAGGTTAGTGCCAGCTCTTTATAAACAGCCACGGTCTCGTCAACCATGCGGTCGAAGCTGAATGTAGCCGCAATTTCTGCTGACCTGATTGCCATAGCGTCGCGCAGTTCCGGTTGCCGTGCCAGAGAAACCAGGCGATCGGCCATCGACTCGATCGACATTGGTGATACTACGAAACCGTTCTCTCCATCACGCACGACCAGGTTCGCTCCACCGACATCTGTCATGACAATCGGCAGACTATTCGCCGCGGCTTCCAGTAACACGTAGGGCATGCCCTCGTAGCGACTCGGCAATATGAATACATCGAATGCATTCATAAGCTCTGCGCCGTTCGCGGCCCCGGTGAACACGACCTGATCTTCAACACCCAGATTGACGGCAAGTGCTTTCACTACCCCGAACTCAGGTCCGTCACCAACGATGACCAGCCGCACGTTACTGACCTGTCGGCTAGCCATGGCAAAGGCCGACAGCGCACGATCGACGGCTTTCTGATGAGAGATTCGCCCGACGAAGCCGAAGCAGATCGTGTCTGCTTCCAGGCTCAGTTGCCGGCGAAGTGCACCATGATTAGTCGCGGGTAGCGACCCGATACCATTGCACACGACCCGCAATTTATGCGCAGGGAACCCCAGACTTTGAAAATGCTCACGCTCGGCCGGCGATACACAAATAATTCGCCCGCACAAGCCCATGAGTAATCGCTCGGCAATTAAGTACGCCGACCGCGCCAGCACGGACAACTGTGGATTCATCGTTATCGGCGCATGAGGTGTATACACGACGGGAACACTCTTACCCACCTGCGCGAGGCGCAACAACGCGCCGGCCTTGGAGCTGTGCGCATGCACAACGTCAAACGGGCCCATCTCGTCGATCAGGCATTTCAACTGCCGGCATGCACTGATATCACCGAGCGTCACGGACCGATGCATCTCCAGTTCGAAAACGCTGAGCCGGCACACCTTGCTGATGGCTTCCAGGAACCATGCTTCGGCCCGACGTGGAGAGTAGATCAGCGAAACTTCGTGACCTCTCGCCAGCAATCCACGGGCCAGATCGATCACATGGCGCCCGGCACCTCCGCTGCAGGCCTCGAGGACCAGTAATACACGCATACCCCTTACTCCCGGGACATGCATGTGGTCATACGTCGAATGTCTGACTGCCCCCGGTTGCGAGTGTGTCGTTCAATCTGCATTACTCAACCCGTGTAGTACTTCTCGAGATCGCCCGTATACGCACCGGAGTCACCATACCCATATTGTGCATGCTTCCTGGCATCGACCATCGACAATAAGCTACCGGCCAACCGGGCATGTGCGCCATGGAGCTGACCGAGTGTATTGCGCACCACGGCACGCCTGGTTTTAGCCCAATGCACAACAACGACTGTCGCATCAGCCCATTGACAAAGAATGCGAGCATCCGTCGTCGCCAATACCGGCGGTGAATCGATCACGATAAAATCGAAACGTTCGTTGAGTGTTTCGAGGAGTTGCTGCATTTTTTCCGACTCGAGCAGATTTGGTGCATTCGGGCTGGGTGATCCGGCCGGCAGGATAAAAAGACCCGCCGATTCATTTTCGACCAGCACATCATCAACAGTTGCGGTACCGGTCAGGACATCTACGAGACCGGGTTGGCGAGCGATACCAAAAAGTTCATGACAGCTCGGCCGCCGCGTATCGGCGTCGATCAGCACCGTTCTGCGCCCCGCCGCACTTTGACTCGTCGCCAGACACGAGGCAACCGTCGTCTTGCCCTCACCGGGCACCGAAGAGGTCACCAGTACTGATTTGGGCGCCTGAGCCGGAAACGCAAGGCCGATACTCCAGTTCAGAGTTCTGAGTGCCTCACCGAATGCCGTACTTGGCTTGCCCGACACATATCCCGCCAAAGACTTGTAACTGCCGGTACTCGGCACGAGCGGCACAAATCCGATCGACGGTACCCCGGTCGCCCGCTCCAATTCATCACCGCTGCGAAATCCGTCATCCAGCAGTTCGATGATCAGAACAATAATCAAACCGAGTATCGTCGCGGCAATGAACACCAACGCCAGAATGACACCAACCTGCGGGAATGCCGGCTGCAACGGCATATCCGCCGGAGAAATCACCCGCGCATCAGCCTGCTGAAAATCGGCATCCTCCTGTGACAGGGTCTCCTTCTGTCGAGACAACAGGGTTGCCAGCAAAATACGGTTTGCCTCGGCTTCGCGTTCCAATGCACGCAATTCAATTTCATTTTGATTCGCGATGGCAACCTGCTTCTTCATCTCATCGAGGCTCAGCTGCAACGATTCTTCCCTTGCTCGTGCCACCGCCACCTGGTTCCGCAATCCGGCGACAATCTTATCGATCTCGGCGTCGATACGCGCCTTGAAGTCTTCCGCTTCTGCCCGCAACTGCACCATCTTCGGATGCCGCTCGCCGTACTCGGATGACGATTCGGCCACTTTTCGTTCGACCTCCGATTCCTGCTCGCGAAGTCGCTGAATGAGGGGTGAGTTGAGCACCTCATACAAGGTATCGTTACTGCGTTGGCCGGGTGACATTTCCTCTATCTGACTCAGGCGGGCCGACGCCTCCGCTCGTTCGCTGCGCGCCAGTACAAGCTGAGTATTGAGCTCGATCAACTCCCGGGATGCCAGCGTAATGCCGTCACCACCGAGCAAACCAAAACCTGCTCGTGCCGCCTCGACCTGCCGCTCCGCACTCTGCACTTTATCCCTGAGCTCATCGATCCGAATCCCGAGCCATGCATTTGCCCGATGCGTTGACTCGAACTTTGCCTCGAGCCGAGACACGATGTATTCATCGGATAATGTATTGGCAATCGTGGCTGCCTTCTCTGCAGACTCCGATGAGAAACCAACCGAAATGACGCGCGACGTGTCAAGCGTAAGAACGGTCAGGCGCTGCAAGAATCGATTAACGATTGTGCTGAACCCACGGGAGAGCGCGCCAGACAAGGCCTCATCGACCGGTTCCAGGTCGGGATTGAACTCCGGATCATCGTACAGTTCGAGTCGCCGGATAACGCGACCGGCCAATGCCCGCGAACTCAGGACAAGAGCCTCGCTATGAATCGACTCCTCGTCACCGCTCAGTCCGGCCACAACCGATTCAACCGATACGATATTGGTTTTGGTCGGCTCGACCATGATCAACGCCTCAGCCGAATATCTCGGCGTGATCATGAATAATATTAATCCGGCACATATCAGTGAACCGAGTATCACACCGATCAGCACCCATTTGCGCCTGGCGACTGCAGCAATGATCTCACCGAGACCGGGATCAGCCGGCATGCTAATGGCACCACTGGCCCGACTCTGTACTTCAGTTTGTGTATCAATCTGCCGCATCAAAAAAACCTTTCCGGAACTTCAATAACATCACCGGGCTGAATCAGTGTGTCATCATTTACCTGCAGTTCGACCCGATTATCATCACTGCCCCGGACGATTTGTATGCGATTCTTTCGAGCTCGATACGTAAATCCGCCGGCTACGGCAATCGCACTGATAACCGTCATGCCGCTGGAATAAGGATAACTGCCGGGTGATTTGACCTCGCCAAAGATATAGAAGGGCCGATAGTCAAGCAGCTCTACGCTGACCCTGGGATTTCTCAGGTAATCGGGGCGCAATGCAGCGATGATGGCGCTTTCAAACTCATTGGCGGTCCGGCCGTCTGCCTCGACGTCCCCGACAAGGGGTAGTGACACTTTACCCGCCGTATCAATCTCAAATTCACCGGACAGATCTTCGTGACCGTAGACCGTGATCCGTATTTTATCACCCATCGAAAGTCGATATTCGGTGCCGGGGGGCTGCTCATCAGCTGCCGGTGCCACTACAGTCAGAAATCCGATCAGCAAGCCAAACAGAATCACAACAGTTCGTCGATACATCACTCTCATATCCGGTTAACCTCAGATCGACTCTAGATCTGCCCTTGAATAGCTATAAAAATACGCCGTATGTCGTACTCGAGTCCGCCGGAGTCCTGCGGGCTCGTATCACGCTGCAGAAAATTGATACCGAAACGAAAATGCAGGGTCCGATTCATCATGTAAGTTCCCTCGAGACCCGCACGAAAAATGTCATCCGAGCGGTCGACACCCTCGAAGTCCTCATTATTCGCCGAGATATTAAAACTCAGAATCAGATTCCGTAACAACTCGTGATCTACTTCCAAACCCAGACCCGTATCGGTGATACCGGCAGCACCGACAATTGTCGTACTTTTAATAAGGCGACTTGCGGACAACTGCAGTGTCGTCAGTCCAGAGATATTCCAGGTCAGATCTCCGCCAAAAATGGGGCCATCGACTTTGCGAAAGCGTTGATCATCATAGTCGCGGCGGATGTAGCCCACAAATACCTCACCAAAAGCCTGCCCGGTCAAATCAATACCCGTACCACCGACGATATCGTAACCATCAGAACTGCGCTGGAATCCGTCTCGATCGAAAGACTGATCGTAGTCGAGCTGGGTCAGCCGGATTTTTGCGAATGGCTGAAATCTTTGCGACTGGCCATACCCCACCCGGAGACTCAGGTCACTACGCGTCCGATCACGATCCTCGTTGTTCTCTGGCCCGTCCAGCGTCGCAGTATCGTCGTAGGCCATCGAGCGATGGCTGAATTCCGGACGCACATCGAAGCGACCGAAACGATTGCGATAACCGAGCACGAAAGCATCAACCGTAAACTCGGTCGGCTTTATACCGCGACTGTCGTCGGGTGATGTCCTGTCCTCGTGCAAATCCTCATGGCGCGCCTTGGCAAGCAACTGCCCCCGTCCCAGATCCACACCCAGGTCACCCCAGATTCGCCAGTCTTCGTAGTCTTCAGTACCGATATCCGAGTAACGACCCACGACGAGATCCGTGCCGAGATCCAGTTCTGCACGGCTCCATTCAGCCTCAAGAACCAGTTTCGGCGTAATCACCGTGATCAGGTCATCGACCTCGAGCGCATTGTCGGCATAGATATTGTCATCATGCAGCAGCTCAAAATCCACCGTTGGAAACAGACGAGTCGCCCCAACCGGAATACCTCGCGCATCCAGTTTCGGCCTCGACCGTTCAATGACGGTTTCGGATCGATTGGATTCCTGTGCCGTAACGATCGCTGAGTAAGCGCAGGCAAACAGAAGAAGCATCATTATGATAATTTTTTGCATATGACTCATACCAACGCGTAAAGCAGTAAGGCCGTCAGGCATGTTGATTGGAAAATTTGTTCCCGGCCTTTCTCATAGTTAGAAATACCGAGACACCGGGTTCGTTTTGATCTGGATGTCGTGCGCTTGTGTTGTGTTTTTCGAACGTCGACAGACTCACACAATACCCTGAATATGTGATTGTTAATCTTGCTATGGACATAATTCATCATAGATTACCGACTTTGCTGCGTTCATGCGCAACTATGAGGCCCCAGGTCATAGCAAACAACAACCAGACATGTCGCCAGTGCGTACTATCGATAAAGAAGCTCTGCAGTAACAACCCGGATACGCTGGCAAAGATGACAAAAAAATCCCGGCGCAGGGACGACTGCCAGCGAAACAAAACAAGAGAACGATAGAATCCTAAAAACAGGAAAGCGAGGAAGCCGAAGCCGGCTATCCAGCCACCCTCGACGAAAACGTGCAGGTAGAGGTTATGGGGCTCGAGACCGAGCTCTTCATCGCTCCTGCCGGGTCCGACACCCAGCGGGGTCATACCGATCTCATTAATTGCCTGCTTTTGCGTGAAAAATCGTCCACCTCTGTCAACATCATATTTTTGCGTAAACACTGCTCTCTGAAAAAAGCGATCAGCGACGCTGGTAGTTGTGACGGCCGCGCCAAGCAGGGAAACAGCCGCAAGAACGAGCAATGTATTTACCAGCAACCAGTTCAGGCGCTTCCTGAATGACTGCATGCTGACCACACTGAAGACCGAGAACAGGCTAAAGGCCACGAAAAAATTGAGCCATGCACCGCGAGAAAAACTGATCAAGATGCCGAATGCCAGAAAAATAAACACCAGCGCATGAACGACTCTTCGCACCACAGTACCCGTGGAATACAGCTCCTTCAGTGCATAGATAGCGACCGGCACGAGGAACGGCGCATAAACATTCGCATCCTTGAACGGCCCCTTGGCTCTCAGGCCACCCTGCCACAATCCGCTATTGATAAGCCCAAAATACTCCAGCGCTCCCCAGATGACGGCTAATACCGCGGCTATGACATAGCCGAACCAGACCGTACGCAGAACTTGTGCAGGGCTCGTTGCCACCAGGCTCGCAAACAGAACCCAGGCAAGTACCATATACAACCGGGCAGACAGTGATCGAATCGTCGTCAATGGATCTGCTGAACCGGCTGCCGCGACGATATTACCGATCACAAATACTCCGAGACACAGGATCGCCGCATGCATCTCGCGCGGAAACCTCAGGCCACGAACCAGCAGCAAGCACAGCAAGCTCAGTACCAGCAGATCGTAAGGCGCGGGCTCGATGAATACGATCGAACTGGTGGCCAGCGTTACGCCAAGAAATATGATCACCACATCAGACCACCGAAACCCGGTACTCAGATTTTCTGTCAAGGCAGTCATTACCGTCTGATGTTTCCCCGCTGCGATCATTCGGACTGATCGGCTATTATGCGTCAACGCACTTATTATTAATTTGAGCTATTGCGTAAACTTAGCTTGCCGGGCGCCGCACAACCACATACTGTTTCGCAATTGACGCCGGAACTTCGTGTTATGTGCAATTCCCGGGTCAACTTCAACAAATCGGCATAGGATTCCGGCTCGTGTTGAACACAGGACGACCAGGTACCCGCACAGAATGAATGACATACCCCCGTCCGGTGCGTCCCGCCGGGAGATTACCCGGCTGATCAGCGGCTCGGCTTTTGTATTCTCTTATCGGCTTTTCGGGGCAGCGGCGACCTTCCTGACCCAGGTGCTGCTGGCGCGCTGGATGGGCGCGGCTGAACTGGGCGTCTACGTACTGGCATTTTCATGGTGCATCCTGCTTGCCACCCTGAGCACCGGTGGTTTTCGTGTCGCCTCGATGCGCTTTATCGGCGAAGGACTGGCCAAGGAGAAACCAGGCTACATTTCCGGCTACGTCAGGCGAAGCCTGCAAATCGTCATCGTCCTGAGTCTGGCCGTTGCCATTCTCGGTAGCCTGGGCCTGCTGGTTTTCGATGCAGTCTTCGACTTCGAATCATCAACAACATTAATCATCGCGCTGCTGGCAGTACCCTTTTTTGCTCTACTCAACGTGTATGCCGGGTTTGCCAACGCATTGTCCCGTTTTTCGCTCAGTTTCATGCCGATAAACGTATTTCGACCAGCACTGTTTCTGGCGGCAATCTGCGCTGTATGGGTTGCCGGAAAATCGCTCGACGCGAACGTTGCCATGCTGCTGAACTGCCTGGCCCTCGGGCTTGTCGCCGTGGTTACCGTCATACTCGGCAAGCGCGCCCTGCATCCTCATATCAACGGCAGCAAACCCCAGTATGCGACACGACTCTGGATAAGAACTGCATTGCCGCTGCTCTTCGTCGCGCTGTTCACCGGCTATTTTCCCGAACTCATGGTAATCCTCGCGGGGTCCTACCTGCCCAGCGAAGATCTTGCGGTATTCCACGTGTGTTTTCGGGTCGCCATGCTGATTTCATTCGGCTTGTATGCGATCGATGCATTCACCGGCCCCGAGATTACGCAGCTTCTGACCAACGGCGATCGAAAAAAACTGCAACAAATCGTCAATCGGATCACCAGGCTGAAATTCTGGTCGGCGCTGGCGGCGCTCGTTGTGCTGGGCCTGGCCGGGAGTAAGATACTCGGTTTATTCGGCGAAGAATTTACACCGGGTTATTCGGTACTGATGATCCTGGCGTCCGCACAACTCGTTCAGGCCGCCGCCGGGCCGGTGACCCGTCTCGTCAGTCTGAGTGGTCATCAGAACCGTACCGTCATGGTCTTTATTGTTGCCATCATCGTTGCACTCGTCCTGGTCACGATTCTCGTACCGCTTTTCGGCGCACATGGGGCAGCCCTGGCGGCTTTGCTGGATACGATATTGTGGGTTTCGTGGATGCGCTTCCTGGTCGTCCGTCACCTGGATATCCGACCCAGCATTTTCTAACCACCCATCAGTCGCAACGCTTCTCATAGATTGCCGCCTGCGACGCGGCCAGACTGGCAAAACGTACCGGCGTACCGGACAGCGTCAATAAATCATCCGGCAGAGAAACCGAAATCCGATCGGCCTCTGGCTGATTCAGTAATACGACACCGCAACGAAAATCTCTGCGCAACAACCCGCGCCATTTGAAACGCCGACCCACCGCCGGACCCAGATCCAGTTGATAGCCGGACCAAAAGCTGTCCGGTGCCGTCCACTGCAAACGGCTGCTGCTCATCATGTCGCGACCCGCGCTGATCAGGAACCAGGCCGCCAGGCCATATTCCCGCTCCGTGACGGTCTTGCCGTAATCCATCATGATGACCGCGCGTCCGCGTTGCTGGACGAAATCGATAAAGCGCAGAAATGACTCAAACCCGTAACGCCCTTGCCCACCCTGCAAGCCTTTGTCCGTCGCTCCGCGTTCCAAATTGATGTAGTCAGCGGCATCAATCTGGCGACTGATGAACGGATCGATCGGCGCCCCTGCATACCAGATCGAATTATGAGCGATCTCGATATCCGGCAGTGCGTGACGTATCTCTTCCAGGAACTCACTGAAGTATCGCCGCCAGTCTTCGAGCGTCATCGTTTTTCCCGTGCGTGGATCGATCGGCTTGACGTGTTTTGCGTTACCGTTGCCGACTCGCCAGGCGAGATTGACATCATCGATCCAAAGTCCCTTATAACCCTTGTCGATAAGCGCCCTGGCTCGCGCAATCCAGTGTGCCCGGAACGCGGGATTACCGAAATCACCTGCATATTGCGGACAACTTCCGTCCGCGCAGCCCCACGGGATATACAGCATCCGGCCGGCGGCATCGCGCAACACCCAGTCGGGGTGTTCGCGAAATTCGGGCCACTGCGGTTTGATCGCATACGCATCCTTGTATGCCCAGGCATTTGGAAACCAGGCCAGACGCGAATCGAAATAAGGACTGTAAGTCTGCATGCGCAGGTAGTGCTTGCGCATCCACTCTTCATGCTTCACATCCGGATTTTTCGAGTAGCGATCGAAATCCGAATCAGCCACGTTATAGAAACGAACCTGGCCGGCCGGCACGCTTTCGATCACCGAGACCTTTTCTGCAGACAGTGCCGCCGATCCGGGGAGCGAGGCCATGCAGACGATCAGAAAGCCGGGCAACCGGGATGATGCCCACCGCAGAAGCGACGGACAGCCAGTCCTGAAACCTTTATACAGCCAAGTCATGGCGCCATTTTGCACCAATACCGGCGGGCGTGCCGACACCATGCAGGATCTCCTACCAGCCTCACATTCCTGACCCGCAAGTCTGTGCTAGACTCGCCGGATGGTTCGATTTCGGAAGCATAATCGCGTCAATCGGATGGTCTTGCTGGCTATGGTACTTTTGGTCAGCAACATCGCAACGATGTCCTGCGCCATGGCCTACTCGCTGTGCAGCGATTGCCCGGAACACGCGCCTGTGCTGTGCATCGATGCATGCGCGACAGCCGAAACCGCTATCAGTGACCAGTCGACCGACACCAGATCGGATACCTTCCGACCGGTATTGATCTCAAACAACGCATCACCCTTCGATGGGCATTTTGTGCCGGGCCGGTTTCCGGTTGTCGACAGCCAGCCACCCGATCCACATACGTCACCACCCCTGCATCTGCAACTCTGCGTCTTTCTGAAATAGCGCCGATTCTGTAACCGGTCGATTCCGATCGGTCGTCATCCACTCCAACTCCTGTCGAATTCCCACCGGGAATCGACAGAACCCGAATCGGGAGTTGTGCAGACGTGTGTGATTACACACGACTCGGCGACTGCTGAAACCAGGCAGAAAAGATGCTGCAGAAAAAATTGATACCCGCCATGGCATGTCTGGCGCTGGCCGCCGGCCATGCGTTCGCGACCGAGTCGCTGACATTGCAGAGTGCCATCGAACGTTCGCTCGCCAACAACCAGGCACTGGCCGTGTTACGTGCCCAGGCCGAATCGCTCGGCGCGGTGCCGTCGCAAGCCGGTGCATTGCCGGATCCGACCCTTGGACTGAACGCCCTGAATCTGCCGACCGATACCTTCGATATGGATCAGGAACCGATGACGCAGATGCAAATCTCGCTGAGTCAATCCTTCCCGTTCCCGGGTAAACGCGGTCTCAAACGAGAAGCTGCAGAGTTTGAGGCATCCGCTGCAACCAAGAAGATTCTCGACAAACAACTGGACATTACCGCCGATGTTCGGAGCACCTGGTGGCGGTTAATTTATCTCGATCGTGCCATCGAGATCATCCATCAGAATCAGGAGTTGATGCGTGATTTCGTGCAGATTGCGCAGACAAAATACAAGGTCGGCAAAGGACTCCAGCAGGATGTACTCCTCGCCCAGCTGGAGTTGTCGCGACTCCTCAATCGCCTGCTCCCGCTCCAGGGCATGAGAGATATCTCGCAAACCGACCTGAATGCGCTGATGGATAGCGCTCCCAACCAGCCCATTCGACTACCGGCAACAGCGGCCAATACCAACCTTCCCGAACTGCCGCCCGAAGCGGACCTGCTACAGCACGCCGTGGACGTTCGCCCCCTTCTGGAAGTAGAGCGACAGCAGATGGAGGCGGCCCGCACACGGCTGGACCTGGCGAAAAAGCAGTATTACCCGGATATCAAGCTGGGTGCCGCCTACGGATTTCGGGATGCAACGGATCCGACGGGCCAAACGTTGCCCGACCTTGCATCGTTCAGGCTCAGTATTAATTTGCCGATTTTCTCCGGCTCAAAGCAGAGCAAGGCGGTCGATCAACGCAGCAGTGACTATTTTCAGCGCAAGCACGCCTTTAACGATTCTCTGCGAACCGTGCAGGCCAATATTGCCAGGAACCATACGCAGTACCAGGCATCGCGCGAACAAGTATCCCTGTACGGCACCGCGATCATTCCCCAGGCGCAACAAACCGTTGCCGCCATGTTGTCCGGCTATCAAGTCAACGAAGTCGATTTTCTCAACGTCCTGAATGCGCAGATCATGCTGTACAACGCACAGATCAGCTATTGGAAAGCACTGAGCGATGCCAAGCAATCGTTGGCCAACCTCGCCGCATCGGTCGGCTCGGAGGACCTCTATGAATAACAAAGTCATGATCTTTTTTCTGCTTGCAGTTTTTGGCGCGGCGGCCGGTGGTTACTGGCTCGGCATGCGTGGCGTGACAAATGGTCCGGTAACGACCGATTCCGGCCCGGACAAGCCGCAACCCCTTTACTATCGAAATCCGATGAATCCCGAAATCACGTCCGATGTATTCATGCAGGACCAGATGGGCATGGATTACATCCCGGTGTTTGCCGACGACGCACAGAGCACCGGCCCCGCCGGTACCGTGCAGATCGATCCGGTTACGGTGCAGACGATCGGCGTGCGGACCGCGAAAGCGGAACACCGTTCGATGGCACAAACGATTCAGGCGGTCGGCCGCGTCGACTTCGATGAACAGCGTCTCGTGCAACTGCATCCGAAAACCGAAGGCTGGATCGAGGAGATGTTTATCGAGACGACCGGTGAACCCGTACGCGCCGATACGATCCTGCTGAGCCTGTATTCGCCGCAACTCGTATCGACGCAACAGGAGTACGTACTGGCGCTGAAAAATCTCGAAACCCTGCGCTCAAGTCCATTTGACGATGTACGCACAGGCGCCGAGGAACTCGTGCAAACCACTGAAGATCGGCTGCGACTGTTCGACGTACCGAACCATCAGATCGATGATCTCAAGAGGACACTGACGGTCCGCAAGGACCTGCACATCCACTCACCAGCCGACGGTATCGTCATCAGGATTGGCGCCCGCGAAGGTCAGTATGTGACGCCGCAGACCGAACTGTATTCGATTGCGGACCTGTCCAGAGTCTGGGTCCAGGTCGATATCTATGAAGATGAACTGCCGTGGATCAACATCGGCGACCAGGCCCATATGACCGTCGCTGCCGTACCAGGACGCACTTTCGTCGGCACGCTGGCATACATTTATCCCTATGCGGAAAGCCGGACCAGAACCGTCAAGGTGCGCATGGAGTTCGACAATCCCGACCTGTTGCTCAAGCCGGACATGTTTGCCGACATTACGATCGAGGCGGACGCCATTCCGGATGTCGTCGCCGTACCTTCTGAGGCCATCGTTCGCTCCGGAACCCGGGAACAAGTGTTTGTCCAGCGTGCCCCGGGCAAGTTCGAACCACGCGAAGTCTCACTCGGTGTCAGCAGCGACGGATGGACACGGATCACGGACGGCATTAAAGCGGGAGACGAGGTCGTCGTGTCTGCACAGTTTCTGATCGACTCGGAGTCCAAGCTCCGTGAGGCAGCAGCCAAGATGCAGGAGACCGATCAATGATTGCCCGCATCATAGATGCATGCCTGATTAACCGCTTCCTCGTCATTCTCGGGGCACTGCTGCTGATCGCCGTCGGAATCCGGGCAGTCGTGACAACACCGCTCGACGCAATACCGGATCTGTCCGATATACAGGTCATCGTTTTTACCGAGTACCCGGGACAGGCTCCGCAGGTCGTGGAGGACCAGGTCACCTACCCGCTGACGACAGCCATGCTGTCGGTGCCGTTTGCGAAAGCCGTGCGCGGCTATTCATTTTTCGGCCTGTCGTTCGTGTACATCATTTTCGAGGACGGTACGGACATGTATTGGGCACGCTCACGAGTTCTCGAATACCTGAATTTTGTCAGCGGCCGTCTGCCCGACAACGTCACGCCGAGCCTCGGACCGGACGCGACCGGTGTCGGCTGGATCTATGAATACGCCCTCGTCGATCACAGCGGTAAAAACGATCTCGCAAAACTGCGCTCGATTCAGGACTGGTATCTGCGCTACCCGCTGCAAACCGTGCCCGGCGTGGCCGAAGTCGCTTCGGTGGGCGGCTATGTCAAGCAATACCAGGTCGAGGTAGACCCGAACATGCTGGCCGCCTACGACATTCAGCTCGGCAAGGTGCGCAAAGCCATCGAACGCTCGAATCGTGATGTCGGCGGACGGCTGATTGAAATGGCCGAAACCGAGTACATGGTACGTGGACTCGGCTACATTCAATCGCAGACCGACCTCGAAAGTATCGCCGTGGGCGTCGATGCGCGCGGCACGCCGATTCGCCTGAAAGACGTGGCCAACATCCAGATCGGCCCCGAGTTGCGGCGTGGCCTCGCCGAACTGAATGGCGTCGGCGAAGTCGCCGGTGGCATTGTCATCATGCGCTATGGCGAGAATGCCCTGGCAACGATTGAGCGTGTCCGTGACAAACTCGAAGAACTCAAGGCGGGACTACCCGACGGTGTAGAAATCGTACCGGTCTACGATCGTGGTGCATTGATCGAACGGGCCGTGGACAATCTGTCATGGACTCTATTAATAGAGTTCATCCTGGTCGCACTGATTTGCATGATTTTCCTGCTGCATGTTCGCTCGGCACTGGTCACGATCATTGTGTTACCGATCGGTGTATTGGCCGCACTGATCGCGATGCGTCTGCAGGGTATTAACGCCAACATCATGTCACTCGGCGGTATCGCGATCGCAATCGGCGCCATGGTCGATGGCCCCATTGTTCTGACGGAAAACGTACACAAGCACCTGGCGCGAATGCGCGAGACTCGCGGCCAATCGATAACAGTTGCCGAGCGCTGGGAGGCAGTCAGCACTGCGGCCCGTGAAGTCGGACCCGCGCTGTTTTTCTCCCTGCTCGTCGTCGTCGCTGCATATTTCGCAATCTTCACGCTCGAGGCCCAGGAAGGCCGGCTGTTCAAACCACTCGCATTCACGAGCAGTTATTCGATGGCGGCGGCCGCGATCCTGGCGATTACCGTTGTCCCGTTACTCACGGGGTTGCTGATCCGCGGTCGGATTCTGCCGGAACAGAAAAACCCGATTAACCGGCTGCTCCACAAGCTCCATGGGCCCTTGCTGGAACACCTGCTGCGCCGACCAAAGACAACGCTGGTATCGGTCATCGTCCTGCTGGCATTAACGTGGTACCCGGTAACGCAACTCGGTAGCGAATTCATGCCGCCGCTCGACGAGGGCGACATCCTGTACATGCCGACAACATTTCCCGGCGTATCGATCACCAAGGCCAAAGAACTGCTGCAACAAACCGATAAAATCCTGCGCACGTTTCCGGAGGTTGAATCGGTGTTCGGCAAAGTAGGCCGCGCGGAGACCGCGACGGATCCTGCGCCGCTGGCAATGATCGAGACGATTGCCAGGCTTAAGCCGAGGGACCAGTGGCCGGATCCGGCAAAGACGACGCGGATGTTGATGAAGGAGATGGATGCCGCCATCCAGTTCCCCGGACTCGCCAATACCTGGACGATGCCGATCAAAACCCGGCTCGACATGCTCTCGACCGGCATCAAGACCCCGGTCGGCATCAAATTCGGCGGGCCCGATCTCGATGTTTTGCAGCAACTTGCCAAAGACGCCGAGCAGGCGATGAATTCCATGCCGGAGACGCTATCGGCATTCGGCGATCGAGCCGTCGGCGGCTACTTCCTCGATTTCGATATCCGCCGCAAGGAAATTGCCCGCTATGGACTGACGGTCGGCGACGTACAGGATGTCATCATGTCCGCAATCGGCGGCATGACGATCACCGAGACCGTCGAAGGGCTGGAACGATACCCTGTCAGTCTGCGCTATCCGCGGGAATTGCGCGATGACCCCGAACGCCTCGGCCGCGTCCTCGTACCGACGCCGAGCGGCGCACAAATACCGCTGGCCCAATTGGCCGATATTCGGCTGACGCGTGGCGCACCGGCAATCAAGAGCGAAAATGCACGGCCCCAGGCCTGGGTTTACATCGACATCAAGACCAGTGACGTCGGTGGTTTTGTCGCCGAGGCCAGGCAAGTACTGGCGGATGCAATCGACCTTCCCGCCGGCTACACAGTGACCTGGTCGGGACAATTCGAGTACATGGAACGCGCGGCGGCGCGCCTGAAGATCGTTATCCCACTGACGCTGTTCATGATCTTCCTGCTGCTCTACCTGAATTTTCGCAACGTCGCAGCACCCGTCGTCGTCATGCTGTCCATGCCTTTCGGATTGATCGGCGGTTTCTGGATCGTATACGGGTACGGTTTCAACATGTCCGTGGCCGTTGCCGTCGGATTCATCGCCCTGGCGGGAGTGGCGACAGAAACGGGAGTATTGGTGCTGACGTTTATCGAAGAAACCGTCAATGAGCGCCGACGCAAAAAAACAGAGGCCTGGCACCGCGGCGACACCTCGACGAATGCCCTGACCCGGGATGAAATACTCCAAGCGGTCCACGAAGGCACGTCACAACGGGTGCGCCCCGTTGCAATGACGGCGACCTCGACGATCGTCGGCTTACTGCCCATCATGCTGGGCAGTGGGACCGGCTCCGATGTCATGCAGCGCATCGCTGCACCGATGGTGGGCGGGATGCTGACCACGACGTTTCTGTGCCTGCTTGTTCTACCCGTGATTTATGTACACATTCTGCACTGGAAGGAATCACGCATGCAGAGGTAACGGTACCGGTGTGGCCTTCCCTCGAGTAATTCGTTTCCAAATCTTCTTCAGGCTTTCTTTCGCCGTATCCAGCCGAGTAAACCGAGAGCAGAACCGAACAACCAAACGGCCGCCGGCACAGGTACCGCGGTGGGCGACAGCAGGAACGCTCGCTCCTCTCCATTGTAAGTTCCGTAGCCGACAATCTGACCGAGTTCGTTCACGTCGTAAGCAGCCTTCAGCACCGACCAACCAACCAGGTTATCCACCAGTGTGCTCAATTCAATCACGCTCTGGCCGTCAAAAGACACCGTTGCGGACTGTGCGAACCCGGAATCAAAGCTGTAGCCAACAATGACCCCGGCATCGTTAATCGACCAAGCTCGGCCGTAACCGCTGCCGAGATCGTCCATGAAATGAAATCCGTTTTCGTCCCAGACAACGGCTCGATCAAAGTTGGTAATGGATGCGCTGCTATCGTAAGCCAGACCGACGGCCACACCGCTATTGTTGATTTGTTGCGCCGTGCTGTAACTCCCAACAAAAGTATTATGAAGACTGATCGTTCCACTCGCATCCCAGGTCGACTGGTGCTTCGAAGAGTTCTCAAAGTCAGATATTGATGCTCGACCTGCAACCTCGCCTGCATCATTAATACCGTGACCACGGCTGTAGCCGGTAGGCGACCAAACCGTGCCGAGATTCGTCATCGTCCCACTCTCATATTTGAATGCGTTCGTGCGGTGAACTTCGGGGGTGTATCCCATCGGGTCGATATTCGCAAAACCCGTGATAACGCCACTATCATTGATGTCATAAGCACCAGAATACGCTCCGCCGAGTGTGCCGAGATTGGTAGTCACGCCACCTTGCCAACTAAATGCGTAGCCATTTGGAGTCTGCAGGTTCGCCGAACCAGTCTCCCCGACAACGATACCGTTGTTGTTTACAGCACGGGCCAGCCCCGTAAATCCAAGACTCTGGATCGTGCCGTTACTGTTCCAAATGACAGCTTCTTTGGTTCCGCTAACGGAGTTGTATGACTGACCGACAACTGTGCCGTTTTCGTTCAGGCCGTAGGCCAGGTTTGCCGCTCCTGCTCCCGTCTCCAGAGTCTCGAGCACCTGGATCGAATAGGTGTCCGCGCTTGCAGCGCCAGAAAGAAATGCGGAAATAATCAACGCAGCAAACGCACCAATCAACCGAAGTAGAACACTCCCCATAATAATTTCCCCTTACGCCCGGCATACACGAACGACTGCCCTGTGCGGACAAGATGTTCAATTAAATTGTTTGTTATCGCCCTTCTCGGTGTTGCTTCATCGGTTGGGGCTCATCTTCAAAATAGCAAAGAAGCTACAATTGAAAATTGATTTACATCAATATTCATCCGAGCGTCGAACGTTTGACATATCCCACAGAAAATCTGAGTCATCAACAGGGATTGACGACCGTCGGCTTTGGGTCGTCAGCCGACTTTTTCCGCATCACAGTGAAATGGCGGCTATCAGGAGGTTTCCAGACGTTCAGGCACGATCAATTCTGACACTGTTGTTCAGATCAAGTATCGACCAAAACACCTATTGTTTGTACGAACTTGAATAAACACCCAATAGACGCCGGATCATTTTCTGACATTGCGTGTTGTGCTTTTTGGCCTTTTTTTTGAAGAACTCCACAGATTATGAGATGAACAAAATTGTAAAACCCAATATCCTATCCATCATTGCAGAAGCATATCTGTATATAGAGGAATCTCCATATAAAGTGCGCTCATTCGCAGAGTTTACAACGTGCCCATAGAATTACTTTCACCTGCCGGGCGCCTGAAGGCAATGCGCTACGCGTTTGCCTATGGCGCCGATGCCGTTTACATCGGCCAGCCAAGATACAGCCTTCGTGTCCGGGAAAATGAATTCAGCCGTCTGGAAAATATTGCCGAGGCTGTCGAAGAAGCACATGAGCTGGGGAAGCTGGTATACATCGCATCCAATCTTTCTCCGCATAACAATAAGGTACGAACCTATCTGCGTGACATGGCGCCGGTCATGGAGATGCAACCTGATGCACTCATCATGTCCGATCCCGGCCTTATCATGATGGTTAGGGAAAAGTGGCCTGAAATACCCATACACCTGTCCGTTCAGGCCAACGCGGTCAATTACGCCACAGTCAGCTTCTGGCAAAAACTCGGGCTGACCAGAATCATTCTTTCCCGGGAACTCTCCCTCGACGAGATCGAAGAGATCCGTCAGGAATGCCCGGATATTGATTTGGAGGTTTTTGTCCACGGCGCCCTCTGCATAGCCTATTCCGGTCGTTGCCTGCTATCCGGTTACATGACACACCGCGACTCCAACCAGGGCGCATGCACAAACTCCTGTCGGTGGGAATATCAAACGGTAATGGCCGAACAGACCACAGAGGGCAATATTATCCCGAAGAACATTGCAGCCCCCCCTGCAGCAGCATCCGACCAGGTATTTCTACTGCAGGAGAAACAACGGCCCGGCGAACTGATGCCTGCATGGGAAGACGAGCATGGCACGTACATCATGAACTCCAGGGATCTGCGTGCGATTCAGCATGTTCAGCGATTAATAAAAATGGGCATCAGTTCGCTCAAAATAGAAGGACGCACAAAATCTTTCTTTTACGTTGCGCGGACGGCTCAGGCTTACCGAAAAGCTATTGATGACAGCTACGCAGGCCAGTCTTTCGATATGAACCTGATGACTGAGCTGGAGAGTCTTTCCAACCGGGGATATACCGAGGGTTTCTACCGGCGACATCTTCCGCACGAGATGCAGCAATACGAAGAAACTTCCTCTGTTTCCGATCGCCAACAGTTTGTCGGTGAAGTTTTTGTGGACGATCGGGGCAAAGTCATGATCGACGTTAAGAACAGGTTTCAGATCGGTGACGAGCTGGAACTCATGACACCTTCCGGGAACCGTTCCTTCAGGCTCGAGTCCATGCTGGACCAGAAGGGTGCATCCACAGACGTTGCGCCAGGCTCAGGTCATATTGTCGAAATTCCGGAATTACCGGCCGATGCAGTAAATTACGGGCTGCTGATGAGAACGATCAATCCAGACACGTAGCAAGATCCCCGAACGATACGGCAAGCCGACTTACTTGATGTAATAGCCGGAAACCCGCCAGTGACCTTCGTCCCACATAGGTGTTACGGTCTCGACAGCCGCAGCCTTATTCTCGTATGTGGCCGAGAATATCAACACGACGTATTCCCCATCCGGGGCACCCGGCAGGGTCTCGGCGTAAGTTGCGGATACAAACTCACGCGACTGCAACGCACCCAATGGCCGGCGAGCCGACTCCACGGCCCGGGCCCAATCGGAGCTGCTCACCTGCTGCCGGAACAGTGACGAAGCGGCATCCCAGCTCGCCTCATAACGACTCGAATCCACAAGACCGAGCCATGCTAATGCAGCTTCCTTTGCTGCATCCTCTTTTTCTGAGGCAAAACCGGACACGGTAAATAAAACCAGCACAATTCCAATAATTGCATGTTTCATACTTCACTCCTGAGTAATTCGCTTTAGGTTGCTACCTCATCTTCGTCAATAATCTCTTTCTCTTCTTTCCCGGCCTCCATCCATTCGACTATGCCGGGCTTATTGAACACACTGGTCAAAGATTCTTGACGATAAAATCATCATGGCATGATTGCATGTTATCCATCTAATTCAGACGATCTTATGACCAACATCTTCTCAATCTGCATATCCGCAATCGTATGCGGAATACCCCCTGTACCGAGCCCGGATTCTCTCAAGCCTGCGAACGGCATCCCGTCGATACGAAAAGCCGTGTGGTCATTGACCATGACCGCCGAGGCATCGATCCGTCGATACACACGCAGCGCGGTATCGATGTCGCGGCTGAATACTGCCGCCTGAAAAGCTACCGGCAAACTATTGGCCGCCTCGATCGCTTCGTCCAGATTGTCGTATGGATAGATACAAACAACAGGACCAAATATCTCCTCGGTACTGACCTTCGCATCGACCGGCGGCTCGAACAACACGGTACACGGATAACAGCTGGCGCTCAGCGGATCACCTCCACCAAGACGCTCAGCGCCTCCATCAATCGCTTCCACAACCCAATCGTGAATCCGGATCACTTCCGCCGGACGAATCAGCGGACCGACATCCGTGTCCGCACTGATCGGATCACCGACCGTCAGACCGGCAGCCCCTTTCGCAAGTCGTTCGGCAAATTCGCGAGCGATTCGGCGCGGCGCGAATACTCGCTGTACCGACACACAGACCTGTCCGGCGTGATAGAACCCGCCTTTCAGGATCGCGGCACAAGCCAGCTCAGCATCAAAATCATCGGTCAGAATAACGGGTGCGACGCCGCCATGCTCGAGGGCGCAACGTGTCCCGGGCGCCAGTTTTGACCGCAACATCCAACCAACACGCGCGCTACCGATGAAACTGAAAAAGGATACGCGAGGATCCGTGACCAGTTTCTCGACTATCGGGATCTCTGTCGGTAACACGACCTGACACCAGGCGGCCGGCAGGCCCGCCGCGCGCAGAATTCGGATGAATCGCAGACAAGATAACGGAGTGTCCTCCGCCGGCTTGACGACAACGGGGCAACCCGCGGCCACGGCGGCGGCAACCTGGTGAACAATCAGGTTCAACGGGTGGTTGAATGCACTGACCGCCACGACCACACCGACCGGTTCTTTCTGCGTGAAGGCTAACCGCTCGCCGCTCGCCACAGTCGCACCCATCGGCACGACGTTGCCCGCATCAGAGCGCAACGTCTCGATACACAGGTTAATGCCATCGATGGCACGCATCACTTCCACCTGTGAGTCACAAAGCGGTTTACCCCCTTCCCGGGCCGCAAGCAGCGTCAATTCCGCATGATCCTTCGTCATCTGCCCAACTGCGCGCGCCAGGATATCGATACGATCATGTAACGGTATCCAGCTATCCCGGTCACGGAATAATCCATACGCCGTTTGCAAGGCATCATCGATATGCGTCAAATCGCAGGTTTCGACTTCGGCTATCAAAGTCTGGTCAAAGGGCGCCGTAACGCGGAGTATCCCCGCAGGATCAGACCGCCCGTCGATCATCAATGGTTCGTGAAGAATTCCGGTCTTATCGGATTCTGTAAACCGTTCCATTGAATCTCTCCAGGTGTCTTAGCGAGCATCTGCCGTGCAGATGGGCCGGCCGTGGCTGCTGCACCGCCGAACCCTGAGTTTATGCCAAATAAATGTAAATCGGTGCCACTTAAAGCTGAGTCACCCAAAAAACCCGGTCCTCAGCACAAATAAATCGGCTCAGACCGGCATCTCTATGCTAGCCTTCGTGCGCTGTGCGCAAACTATTGGCTTTGAAGAAGGGACCCGGGGCTTCCTGACCCGGTTTTTTATGTTCAGATTTTCTGCAGACCGGATTCCGGTTTTTCTCGTGCTCGTGTTTAGCATGATCGACTTCACTATCTATTTTCTTGTCGACAACATCTGGTGGCTGGCGGGTTACTTGTTGCTCATGATCCTGCCAAAGGGGCTGATCTGCGCCTGGAATCATCATCATCAACATACGATGACATTTCATATCAAGGCACTCAACCGTATTCTCGAGTTTTTCTACGCACTGCATACCGGTGTAACCACAAATCTGTGGGGCTTGCATCATGTGCTCGGTCATCACAGGAACTTCCTCGACCAGACACGCGACGAAAGCGCCTGGAAGCGACCGAATGGCGAAGCGATGGGCGCACTGGAATACACACTTGTTATTGCGGGTACAGCTTACTATCGAGGTTATCGAGTTGGCAGGAAATTCCCACGGGTACAGCGTGACTTTCTGCTCTATACGATACTGACATTGCTTGGTCTCGCTGTGCTGTGCTGGTTCCGGCCTGTACCGGCACTTTTTGTATTTGTGTTACCGATGATCCTCAGCCTGCTGTTTACCTCCTGGGTAACCTATGATCACCACAGCGGCCTGGATACGGATGATCAATTTCAGGCCTCCTATAACAACACCAACCGCCTGTTCAACCTGTTGACGGGAAATCTTGGCTATCACACAGCACATCATTTCCGTCAGGGCCTGCACTGGTCTCTGCTCCCCGAATTACACGAAAAGATTAAAGACCGGATCCCCCTCCGGTTGATACGGAATGCAAACTTTGTACTAGCCGAGGCCTGATCAACGCCAAGCCCGTATTGATTTAATTTCCAGCAAGCGTGGCCATATGGTTAGCGGTGAACTTACCCTGAACTCGTTACAGGATGTTCGTTTAGAGAAGGATTTGAAATTACACCCGCAAATTTTGTAACCTGTACCCGATCTCCGGCGCAAAAATAACAATGACCAAAAAATACAGCCCCAGATTTCTGAATATGGCGGGTCCGGCAATTTCCTGGGCCATGCGGCGATCCGCCGACAAATTCATGGCGCAGACGGCACAGTACAAAACGGTCAGCCACGAAAGACTGGATAAAATCCTGGCCCTGAACCGGCACACGGAATTCGCACGCCGCTGCGGACTCGATACCTCGGATCAGCGCCGGGCTTTCGAGTCGTTACCGGTTACGACGTATGCCGATTACGCGCCCCTCATCGAACGAACCGCGGCCGGAGAAGAAAACCTCCTCAGCGGCGAGCCGATCACCTATTTTTCGAATACTTCGGGCACAACCGGCCCTCCCAAGATGATTCCGGTCACGAAACGCCAGTTACGTCTGGCGGTCCGTGACAGAATTACGGCCATGGGCCTGGCGCAGCGCGCCGGCGTTCTGGAACCGATGCGCGGCCGCTTCATGACGATCATGATCGACCACGTGAACCCGTTGACCAGCGGTGGCCAGCAGACAGGCTCGGCAACGACAGGCGGTTTCCAGCAGCTGGCATCCATCAACGACCTGATCATGACCTCGCCGACGGATGTCTCGCACATCACCGAGACGACGGCATCGCGCTATCTGCATCTGTTGTTCGGCCTGAAGGACGAGCACTTGTGGACGATCGTTTCATTTTTCCCGATCACGCTCCTGTATGCGATGCGCGATCTGCAAAACTATGCCGAGGAGTTTCTGCGGGACCTGGCGGACGGGACGATTAGCCCGCGGCTGGACATACCGAAGAAAACCCGACGCAACCTGAGGAAACGACTGGGCAAGAACCCGGAGCGGGCTCGCCAATTGACGGCTCTGCTGGAGCAAGACCACTTTACCGTCCGCGATATCTGGCCGCATGTCGGCGCAATTCTGACCGCAACGGGCGGTGCGTTTCATTTCTATACCGAGCAACTGAAGCCTTACCTCGGCGATGTAAAGATTTTCTCACCGGTCTACAGCGCCTCCGAAGGTACCTTCGGGCTCGGGTTCTCCGCCGACCGGCCACACTATCTATTACTGCCCAATCTGGCCTATATAGAATTCCTGCCGCTGGAAGAAATCGATAACCCCGATGCCCGGCCCATAGCCCCTTGGGAGGCCGAACCCGGGCACAGCTATGAAATCGTCATTACTACCCTGGTCGGCTTCGTGCGTTACCGGCTGCACGACATCGTGCGAGTACTGGAGTTTATCGGCCAGAACCCCGTCATCGAGTTCGTGGAGCGTGAAGGTCAGGTCATTAACGTCTCCAGTGAAAAGACCGCCGAGCATCATATTATTGAGGCTATCGAATACGCATCGGGTCACTTTAACAATCCGCTGACGGATTTCTTCGTGACACCCGATTCTACGCAAACCCCGGGATGCTACGTGCTGGCCCTCGAAGAGCGGCAGCAAAACAGCGAGGCCCACCAGAAAATCCGGAGATTCCTGGCCGCTGCGGAAACAGCCTTGTGCAAGGTCGCGCGCTTTTACGAGGAAGAACGCCAACTGGGCACCATAGCGCCTATGGAAGCGGTAATCCTGAAACCGGGAGCTTTCGAGCGTTACCGGCAGAAGCTGATCGCGGCCGGCGGCTCCGCCAACCAGGTCAAGACACCGCATGCCGTCCCGGATCCCGGCTTCATCGGGCACCATTTCCAGCATGAAATTCTGGAGCGTATCAAGGCTCAGGAACCGGAACCGGTTTCATAACGCCGGATGCGTTGCACTGCCTGTTCCATGGTGTGACCGAAGGCGACAATCCCCTCCTCGTGCCCGGCCATGACGGCAACGCCCGTTTCGAGCAGATCCGTCTCCCGGTACAGACGCAGGAACTCACGAGCCATCTCCGGCGTGCCATAGCGTACGTCTTCGGCTGTGGTCGGGACCAGGTGAATCAGTTTTTGCCAGAGTGTCAGGCTGTGCACATGCGCAACGGCACATATATTGACATCAAGCGCATAGAGGGCAGCATGGGTCAGCGCTTCGGAAGAAGCCTGCACCGGCCCTTCGCAGGTGACATGATTTTTGCCGGCATCGCAGGCAGTGACCAGTGAGTAGTGGCTCTCGTTTGTGCGCGGGATACGCCCGGTCTGCGTGCCGCTGATGATGAACTTCTCATCATCGACGCGGACACTGAGATTGCCGAAGCCGACGTCGTGCTCCTCGCAATAACCCACCAGCCCGGCATCGTACAGACAATTACGCCACTCATTCAGGCCCTGGATCAGTGCGGCAGGCAGCGCGGGCGCGCGGCGCCAATCACACCTGTATTTTGTAGTGCCTTCGTCAATCATGCACTGATACCGGCACGCTCCGGGAAGAGTCCGGACAAACCCTCCTCACTCGCCGCACAAATGCCGCGCTCGGTAATAAAACCGGTGATGAGATGTGCCGGTGTGACATCGAAAGCATAGTTCTTTACCGGCGACTGATCTGTAATGACCTGCACCCTGCGTACTTCGTCACCATCCAGACCGGTAATGTGCGTGACCTCCATTGGGCTGCGCTCCTCGATGCAGATGTCGCGAAGCCCGTCCGTGATGGTCCAGTCGATCGTGCTCGACGGCAGAGCCACATAGAAAGGTAAATCATTATCCCGCGCTGCCAGCGCCTTCAGGTAAGTGCCGATTTTATTTGCGACGTCGCCGCTGCGAGTCGTACGATCCGTACCGGTGATACAGATATCCACCAAGCCGTGCTGCATCAGGTGACCGCCGGCGTTATCAACGATGACGGTATGATCGATGCCACTTCTGGCAAGTTCCCAGGCGGTGAGTTGTGACCCCTGGTTACGCGGACGCGTTTCGTCCACCCAGACATGGATCGGTATACCCCGTTGCTGCGCGATATACATGGGCGCGGTGGCAGTGCCCCAGTTAATGGTGGCCAGTGAGCCTGCATTGCAGTGGGTGAGGATATTTACCGGCTCACCATTTTTTCGCTCTGCAATTTCCGCAAGCAACGCGACACCATAGTCGCCAATCCATCGTGAGCGTTCCACGTCCTCGTCACAAATGGTTTGTGCTTCATTGCGCAATCGTTCAATTAGTGCTTCACCATTCGTGATTTCATCCAGAACCGAAAACATCCGGTCGATAGCCCAACACAGATTCACGGCCGTGGGCCGAGTTTTGCCAAGCGTCTCACCAGCCTGGCGAATGAAGGCAAGCTGAGAACGGAAATTCTCGCCAGTGTCATGCGCCTCGATTGCGGCCAGGTAAAGACTCCAGGCTGCAGTCGCGCCGATCAACGGAGCACCGCGTACCAGCATCTCCTTGATGGCAAAGGCACCATCCACGTAATTCTTCAGATCGCAAACAACATGGCGATGAGGCAACTTGCGCTGATCGATGATCTGCACCACCGTGGAATCATCGGGTTTCAGCCATATGGTGCGGAATTCTTCGCCAGTAACATTCATCGCATTCTTCTGCCGGTATCAACTTGTCAGTCTGCAAATATTGCTATACTCATGCCGCTGCACAGACAGGGCGGGACATTATCTGCGCAAGCACAATAATAAATTCTCTGAGGGGGCCTTACATTATGAGTATTGCTCGCACCGCATACATCACCATTATATTTCTGGCCTCGCTGCTGTTCACGACAGCTGGCTGGGCCCAGGCCGATACCGCACCGGATGCAGTCTCGGGCGCAAGCCCTGAAGCCCCGGCGATCGACAGCAGCAAAGAACTCCCGGTTCGCCTGATCCCGAATATTCCACCAGCCGGAGAAGGTTATTACGCGCCGGATGACTATCATTTTATTGCCCAGGCCCGGGACCCCGATGCCCAGACCAACGGTGACGAACGAATTGGCGGCGCACTGACCTATATTTTTACCGATGACGGCAAATTGGTCCGACGAATTAACGATCGCGGCCAGGATGCCTGCTCATACTTCTTTCAGGACCAGAAGCGCGTTATCTGGACATCGACCAAAGACAACATGGACATGCCGCTCGGTGACTGGGCCGACCAGGATAACTATCCGCAAGGTGCAGAGTTATACAGTTCCGATCTATACGGTAACGACATCGTTCGACTCACGAACAATGAATGGTACGACGCCGAGGTGACGATATCTCAGAACAATGAATGGATTGTGTTTGCCCGACAGATCGACGGCAACATCAACCTGTGGCACATGCGAACAGATGGCAGCGATGAAAAGCAGATCACCTTCACTGAAGACTGGCAGCCGGGAGCGCCGTTCTATCTGGCAGACAACGAGACCATTATCTTCCAGGCATGGCGCGCCAGCGAATACGGCAAGATCTCGCCCACCCCGATGACCGTGTTCACCATCAAGGATGACGGCAGCGAATTAACCCAGCGCACCTTCAACCGTGACATGCAGTGGGGACCAGCTCCGGCAGGCGACGGACGCCACTATTTATTTACGAGAATGATCGACGGCAACAACTTCGAGCTTTTTCTGGGCGATCTGGGCGGTGACGAACCGCTGCGTCTGACCTATAACACCGGTTTTGACGGCATGAAGTCGTTCTCGAAAGACAGTTCCCGGATGATGTTCAACCGGAAGGCAACCGAAGATGACGAAACACTGTATATCCACTTGATGGATCTGTCATCGCTGAACCTCGGCCCGGATAATTACAAGGGCATTCCGGATACACCGGTGCCGGACAATGCGGTGCTGGTGACAGACTTCGAGCCAGAACGGTAACGCAGTACGGAAATCCTGCGGTGACAACCAGTACACCACTCATACCTTAATAACCGGTAATTCACTCCATTTTGTCGTGTACTGAGGGGATGTGAATTGCTGCCGCATATACCATGGCTTATTGACGCCTTGTGAAGCCAGAAAGAGCGTGCCCTTACCTTCATTTTTATTAATCTTGTCCATAACATTCATAACCTGGTCGGATTTTTCCGGCTGACCCTGATGCAGAAGATCAAACTGATAGTATTTTCTGTCCACGATTTCGATCAGGCCAATTCCCGCTTTTAAAAATGCATGCCCCGGGCTGAAAAGACGCGATGCCGTCTCTCGTGCAAGGGCGGTTATGAGCCGTGTATCGTCGGTAGGATACGGCAGTTTTACAACGTCACTGACCGAATGAAAGTTCGGCTTAAATGGTGAAGTGTGGATAAATACATGCATACTCAGCACCAGGTATTTTTGTGTGCGCAGCTTTTCTGCAGCACGCGCCGCATAAAGAGAGATAGCCTCCAATACAGGCTGTAATTCTTTAGCCTTTTTACCAAAACTCCGGGTGCAATAAATCTGCTTTTTGTTGCGGGGCAATTCTTCCAGTTCCAGGCATGGCCTGCCGTTGAGTTCCTCGATCGTTCGCTCCAGGCAAACATTACTGTGCAATCGGACATGCTTGGGATCGGCGCTGGCAAGGTCCCATGCTGAGCTGATATTCAGGCCGGCCAATCTTGCCGCCAGCCGCCTGGCCACACCCCATATAGCTGTGACGGGTACACGCCGTAACACCCATTCCCACTTATAAGGCTCATCGAGAACACAAACACCATTCATTTTTTGAATTTTCTTTGCCGCCCGGTTGGCCATTTTTGCCAGCGTCTTGGTTGGCGCAATGCCGACACCAACAGGCATGCGCACATGATTCCAGAGACGGTTTTTAATCTCCCGGCCATAGGACTCCGGTTCATTGTGCATGCCCTGCAAGGAAAGGAACATTTCATCAATACTGTAAACCTCGATATGCGAACTAAAGCCTTTCAAGGTAGTCATGACCCGATTGGACAGATCGCCGTAAAGAGGATAGTTCGATGAAAATATGGCGACGTTATTTCGTCTCAACAGAGGCTCGACCTTGAAAAAAGGCTGCAGATCGGCAATGCCAAGCGCCTTGGCCTCTTTGGAACGCGCCACGACAAACCCGTCATTGTTTGACAGGACGACGACAGGCTTGCCCCGCAAGTCCGGCCTGAATACCTGTTCACAGCTTGCATAGAAGCTGTTGCAATCAACGAGAGCAAACACGGTGAGAACGAATGGAGTTGATCACCACGCCTTCAATCTGGAAATCCGCATCTTCTTCGATGGGCAGTGACGGGTAATTATCATTCGCCGCGAGCAGCAACTTGTTGTTCATATCCAGAATCTTGCAGGTCAATTCACCATTTAAAGCGGCAAGAACCACATCCCCGTGAGCCGGGTTCACGGCCCGATCCACGATCAGAAGATCGCCATCGAAGATACCCACACCTGTCATGGACTGACCGGATACACGGCAATAGAAGGTCGCCGCCGGATGTTTGATAAAGTGCTCGTTCAGATCAAGCCGCTTATCCATGTAATCATCGGCGGGACTGGGAAACCCTGCGGGGACCTGCGTTATGAACAGCGGGGCCTGGAAGGCCACCCCTGCCGCATGGCGGGAAAGACGCACGACTTGCATAACAAATACCTGTATATATATACAGTGCATTATGTGTACGAACTTTGCATTAATCAAGACCGATGGTACGGCTGAACTTGGCAACCGCCTTTTGGTGGATGCCGGTGATTTTATCTACAGCAATGATTTCAGGCCGGGCTCAAGAATCAGCATCATTACCGGCGGCCCAACCGGTGACCCGGGGCAAAGACAGGTTTTACCCGCGGTCTGGTGGCTCTATCTGCAACAGACCGAGGCAGGGTTAAAACCCCATCGGGATTATTTCAGCGTCAACACCAATTACCGGAAGCTTCCGAAAAAGGTGGAATACCGCAAATCGCGCTGCATTATTCCGGCCACGTCATTTGTGGAAAGTCAGGATGGAAAAAGTCCGCACTTACTGGAACCACAAGACGGGAGTGCAATTGCCTTTGGCGGGTTATTTAGGGAATGGACCGATAAGACAACGGGGGAGATTGTTTATTCAGCTTCGATTATTACCTTACCCGGGCACCCGGCACTGGCAGGCATTCACCGGAAATCAACACCCCTTTGGTTGCCGGGAGAAGTTTACGACAGATGGTTATCTCCCGACATAAATGACACGACTCAATTCGAAGAACTTCTTACACCAGCCCTGCAAACAGACTTAATCGCAACGCCAATTAATAAAGCCAGTTCGAAGCAACCCACAGCAACTCCATTTTCTATCACGCAAATAAGATCGTCTGGAAATTAACTGCGGGCACGACCATAGCGTTCAATCAAATCGTATTTGCGCAGCATCGCCCGCAACTGATGGTAGCTTAATCCGAGCAACCGCGCTGCCTGAGCCTGGCGATATTGACTGGCCTGCATGGCCTGGTCGATAAGTTTCTTTTCCAACAGGGCTACTTCAGCTTTCAATTCTGTCGGCAATGCGGGCAGCTTTGATTTTTGCTCCGTTGACTCGGGGCTATGACTGTCAACTTCCTCTGCCGAACCCCGAAATGATGTTTCGAAAGGGTCGAATACGATCAGTGAAATTGGAATGTTCGGATCCGTACTGCGGTATACGGAACGCTCTACGGCATTTTTTAAACCGCGGACATTTCCCGGCCAGGGGTCCGCTAACAGTCCGGCGCAACACTCTTCCGTGAACCCGGGAAAAAATGTACGCCCGAGCTCACTGACGATGTTGATGGCAAAGTATTCCGCTAAAGGAATAATGTCTTCACGTCGGTGGCGCAACGCCGGTACGTTAATGACATCAAAGGCGAGTCGGTCCAGAAGATCGGCTCGAAATTTCCCCTGCTTTGCCAGGGAGGGCAAATCGGCATTCGTAGCACCCAGTATCCGGACATCCACCTGAATCGTTTCCGATCCGCCGACTCGCTCGAACTCGCCATACTCGATCACGCGCAGAATTTTTTCCTGCATACGCATCGGAATCGTTGCTAGTTCGTCGAGTAACAGCGTGCCGCCGGATGCCCGCTCGAACCTGCCGGTATGACGCCCCGTAGCCCCGGTAAACGAACCGGCCTCGTGGCCAAACAATTCGGATTCGAGAATGCTCTCGGTCAACGCCGAGCAATTCAATTTGATCAGCGGTTGCTCCCAGCGCGGTGAAAGATAGTGCAGGCGGGTCGCGATGAGCTCTTTGCCGGTGCCGCGTTCACCGATAACCAAGACAGGCTTGGATAGTTCGGCCACGCGTGACACATCCTCGAGCATCGCTACAAAAGCGGGTGCTTCGCCGACCAGCGGCGTAGTTCTTGATATTGGTGTCGCCATTTTGTATTTCGCTTATTTCCAGTCTATTTCACCATTTTTTCACTAAATACACTAATTTTTTAATGCTGACTCAATGCCTGTTTTCTTTATTTTCCCTTTACCTTCAACAGGTTAACGAAATTCACCAGTATTGGCACGGCGATTGCACTAAGAGGCTAGTACAGACGTTTTAGATGAGGATCAGGACATGGGTATTTTTTCCCGCATGAGCGACATCATAAATTCCAACATTAATGCGATCCTGGAGAAGGCCGAAGATCCGGAGAAGATCGTACGCCTGATGATCCAGGAAATGGAAGACACGCTGGTCGAAGTCCGTTCAGCCGCTGCCCGCGCTATCGCTGACAAGAAAGCCAACCGGCGCAAGCTGACAGCCATTCACGACGAAGTGGGCGACTGGGAGAAGAAGGCCGAACTGGCTATATCAAAAGGGCGTGACGACCTCGCCAAGGCTGCGCTTCGGGAAAGGAATGCCGCCGAAAGTATCGCCGCCGGTCTGGCAGATGAATTGAACCAGGTGGACGATGGCCTTGAGCACCTCAACGGGGACATCTCACGCTTGCAGGAGAAACTGGCGGACGCCAAAGCCCGCCAGAAAGCACTTTTACTGCGGCATGAAACAGGCAATCAACGCTTGCGCGTACGTGAACAACTCCACAAGGGCAAAGTAGACGATGCACTTGTGCGCTTCGAAAAATTCGAACGCAAGATTGAAAATGTTGAGGGCCGCGTCGAAGCCTATGACCTGGGCGAACGGCCTGATCTCAGGAAAGAAATCCAGGACCTCGAAAGCGAAGACCAAATAGAGCAGGCCTTGAATGAGATGAAGCAACGCATTAATGAAAACGATGCCAAAGGAGAGCAATCATGATTTCCAGAATTTTCGAGAACAGTGCATACGTGCTGGCTGTCATTGTTGTCGGCCTCACCTACTCGTATTGCATGCTATCGCTTGCTGGAACACACTTGGTTTAACCGGATCGATAGACGAAGGACTATAGACGAAAGACACGGGGGAGCTGAGCATGTTCGAACTTTTCGGTATTTTGGCGCTGACCATCGTGGCGCCAATCTGGATTTTAGGTCACTACATCACGAAGTGGAGACTGGCCAAGGGACTCTCAAAGAATGAGGCCCAGCTGCTGGAAGAACTCTGGAAGACAGCTCAGCGCATGGAGAAACGCGTCCATACGCTGGAAGCAATTCTCGATGACAACGTTGATGCATGGAGGAAGAAAGTATGAACGATAATCGCCACCATTTCCGCACATCGGCATCGCTTGACGGATTACGACGCAGCCGCAGTAACGGAATTATTTTTGGCGTCTGCGCGGGCATTGCTGATTTCTTCGCGCTCGATCCAACCATCGTAAGAATCACCGCTTTTCTGCTGTTGTGGATTTTCACAATGCCAACGCTGGTGCTTTACCTTCTTCTGGCGATCCTGGCTGAATCACGATGAACACCGAAACATCCAATGGCCCCAACCCGCGCCGCCTGTATCGCGATACCGAGAATGGCATTCTGGCCGGAGTATGTGCCGGCATCGCCGACTATTTCGGCTTCAGCCTCAAAGGACTCCGGTGGGTGGTTGTATTGTCGTGCATTTTTATCATGCCGGCACTGGTACTTTGCTACCTGGCAGCTGCCTTCATACTGCCACGCAAACCCGAAGGGATGTACCGAGATGACAAAGAAGAATCGTTCTGGCGCACAGTAAGACGAGACCCGCACTATGCGTTTGACGATATTCGAACAAAGTTCCGCGATCTGGATGCGCGACTGCAGGGCATGGAGCGTTACGTCACCTCACCCCGCTTCGACCTGGATCAGGAGTTCAAAGACCTGGAACGGTAAACTCCATGATTGACATCGTCATTGCCCGAGCATTTCAGGGCTTACCGAGGCGTCTTGCCCTGCAAAACGGCTGCAAAGATCTCGCTGTCCACGTTACCGCCGGTAAGAATGACAGTGGCTCGAAGATCCCTGGCATTACCCAGCTCTCTGTCATCCTCTAATTCCTGCAACAGTGCCGCCAGGGCCGCCGCACCCGCTCCTTCGGCAACACTATGGGTGTCTTCATAGAGCACCCGCATAGCGTTGGCCACTTCATCGTCATCAACCCGGACGATCCTCGCCACACCGGTGCGAATAATGTCTAGCGCCTGAGGGATGGGCATACGGCAGGCTACGCCGTCGGCAAACGTATTGGCACTCTCAGTCTGCACCACTGCACCTTGCTCATAAGACAACGCATAGGCCGGAGCGCGTGAAGACACGACTCCAATAATCTTCGTTGCAAGGCCGAACAAGTCTCGTACCGCAATCAGGCTGCAGACACCTGAGCCCATCCCGATGGGAACATAGACCAGGTCGAGATCAGAAACTGCCTCGAACAATTCAAGTCCGTACGTCGCCACCCCGCGCACTAAATCCGGATGAAAGGATGGCGCAAACATGAACTCACGCTCTACGGCCAATCGCTCGGCCTCGAATCGCGCCTCGTCGAAGTCCTGACCATGGACAATCAACTCGGCACCCCAGGCCTGCATCGCACGATTTTTCTCTTTACTGTTACCTTCCGGGACTACAACAGTGACCGGCACGCCATACTTGGAAGCCGCAAAGGGAATGCTTTGACCGTGATTGCCCCGTGTGGCGGTAATGAACCCCGCCGGCATGCGGTTACTGCGGTTGAGCCCGTCCATATACACCAGGCCACCGCGAACCTTAAATGCGCCGGTAGGCGTGTGGTTTTCATGCTTGACCCATACTTCCACACCGCAACGGGATTGCAGCAGCGGCCATTTGTACTGCGGTGTCGGCAACATTACCGCACCGACGACGTCACGCGCCTGGGCCAGTTGCTCAGCGGAAAAAAGCGGGCTCATGGTGACTGAGTATACAGTGGAAGCCTCATCCAGCGATGTGAAAAGGGAGCTACAACTCAGGCAGTCATTCTCGTATAGAATTGATGGAAACCATCAACTCACACAAGCCCCCAAACGACACCAACTGTATACCTTCCAAAATGAGAACATCCCTGTGACTTTCCCAGCCCACAACCATACACCGACGCAATCTCTGTGTGATGTAACCGTTCCAAAGTCACCGCTTCTGAATCAAGGCGATGCTGAAACAAAGCGGCAGGAAATTCTGAATTATTTCCATCAGAGTTTTGACCTCTACGAAAGTCTCTTTGAGTGCCTCCGTGATGATGAGACGTTTTTTTATCGCGCCAACCCTCTCCGACATCCGTTGATTTTTTACTACGGGCATACCGCTGTCTTTTTTATCAACAAACTCAATGTCGCTAATGTGATTTCGGAACGAATCGATCCGGCCATTGAATCGACTCTGGCCATTGGCGTCGATGAAATGTCATGGGATGATCTCGACGAAAATCACTATGAATGGCCTGCGCCGGAGCAGGTAAAAGCCTACCGTGACAAGACGCGTTTAGTTGTCGATCGTTTGATCCGGGATTGCAGTTTTTCCATGCCCATCGATTGGGATGACCCCATGTGGATCATCCTGATGGGAATCGAACATGAGCGCATTCACCTGGAAACCACTGCGGTATTAATCCGCGAGTTGCCACTGGACCAGGTTCAGCCGCACCCGGTCTGGGGCCGGATCTGCAAGGAGGCCGGAGAAGCACCCGACAATGAACTGCTGCCTGTCCAGAGTGGAATGGTTCACCTGGGCAAAGCCCGGAACGATTCACTTTATGGCTGGGACAATGAGTATGGCCATTTCCAAACGGGCATCAAATCATTTAGCGCCTCCAGGTACCTTGTTTCCAATCAGGAATTTCTGGCATTCGTTGAGGACAACGGATACCAAACGAAGAATTTCTGGACGGATGAAGGTTGGAACTGGGTTCAATATAAAAATGCAACCTGCCCCGTCTATTGGATCAATAACGAGGGCACATTCCGCTATCGCGCCATGCTCGAGGAGATCGACATGCCGTGGAACTGGCCGGTCGATATAAACTTTCTGGAGGCAAAGGCATTTTGCCAGTGGAAATCGAATAAAACCGGAACCCATATCCGGATGCCTACCGAAGCCGAGTGGTGCCATTTTCATTCGCTGAACGCTCTCGACCAACCTGAAGGGAATGACGAACCGGGGAACCTCAACCTCCGGGGTGAGATGTCGGCGTGTCCGGTTTCAAGACATGTCTTCGCAAACGGTTTTTATGACGTTAGCGGCAATGTGTGGCAATGGACCGAAACTGCCATTGACGGATTTGAAGGTTTCGAGCCCCACCCCGCCTATGACGATTTTTCGACACCTACCTTTGATGGAAAACACAATTTATTCAAAGGGGGAAGCTGGATCTCAACGGGAAACCTCGCCAACAGCGAATCTCGATATGCGTTTCGGCGGCACTTTTTCCAGTTCTCCGGTCTGCGATATGTGGAAGCCGATTGTCTTCCGGAGTCTCATGTAAACGTCTATGAAACCGATGCAAAAATTGCTCAGTATATTGAGAGCCATTTCGGTGACGACCATTTGGACATTCCTAACTTCCCGGTCACCTGCGTTCGCACGGCCCTAGATTTTCTGGATGAAAAAATGACTCGCCGGGCACTGGATATAGGTTGTGCCGCCGGACGATCATCATTTGAATTGGCAACAACGTTTGACCACGTCGATGCGGTTGATTTTTCGGCCCGGATTATCGAAGCACCCATCAATTTGCAGGAAACGGGATCGCAACGATATGTGATCGCCGATGAAGGCGAACTGGTCCTCTACAAGACAGCCAGGTTATCGAATTTCGATGGTTACGATGACGTCAGGAATAAAATCAATTTCATCCAGGGTGATGCTTGCAACCTCGCAGCAAGACTTACCGGCTATGACCTGGTGTTTGCCGGTAATCTTCTTGATCGCCTCTATGATCCCGCCAGTTTTTTGCACCTCATTCAGGATCGTATTCGCAGTCACGGAATACTGGTTCTGATATCGCCCTATTGGTGGAATGAATCATTCACGCCACGCGAACAATGGCTTGGAGGATACAAGTCGAAAACGGGAGAATCGTACACAACGCTTGAAGGAATTGCCGATGCGCTGGAGCCCACCTTTCAATTACAGGGCAAACCAATCGATATCCCGTTTGTCATTCGAGAAACCCGACGCAATTTTCAGCACAGCATCTCGCAAATGAGCGTCTGGAAAAAGATTGACTGAGTTTTCCCTGAATCGGATCAGGAATCACCAATGAGTTTCCGTTCAAGCTTGTCCGAGTTTCAATTCCTGTCGGAATTGTATGAACGAGATGCACCCCAAACTGCCTTGTTGCCGGAATACCCGTCTTCCAACAACCCTGAAGCCCGTTTTCACAACGAGTCCAGGTTCATCATTCACGACCCCTTTCCACCGCCAAAGGCATTCTTAATGAAGGTGCTCGGCCCACACCATCTGATGTGCTGCTGGGGGAACCGTTTGCCGGTAACATCGGAAATCCGGCCACCGGACATCCTGCTCCGGCATTGGGCCGATCATTTCGGCTCCGAGGCGGTCCCTGACTGGCAAGCTTCTGATGACCGGCAGAGATACACCACGATCTTTCCACTCGAAACCCTGCCAGCGCAACAACAGGAAATCGATCCGGATGTTTACTACCAGCTCCATTCAAAAGAAGCGATCGGCAAAATCGCCTGCGAACAAGCCAGGATACTCGAGAAAATCACACCGCCCTGCATTGTAAAGCTGAGCCATGGATATGCCGGTCTCGGCAATTTTTTTATTCATTCCAGTCAAGACAAGAAAGAGATTCAAACCTACATCGACAGCCACTGGCCGCACGCTGACACAATCATCACCACAATCGTCGATAACATCGTCGGTGATTTTGGAGTGCAATTTTACCTGTCAAAATCACGCTCGATTCATTGGCTCGGTTTCACCAATCAAACTTTTGACATCAATCGAAAATGGGCGGGAGCCACATTTTCATTGCAGGAACAGGACCAGCATTTCTCCGAGCTCCAAAATATTGTCGAACCGGTCGCCGACTATCTTCTCGAGCATTCATACTTCGGTTTGGTCGGCATCGATATACTGAAAGACCAAAATAACAATCAGTTCCTCGTAGATCTCAATCCGAGATTGACTGGTGTCACCCCATTCCTGCTCGCATCAAGACAGTTCCTGAACCAGGGGCATCACGAGGGAGTGTATGCTGCCAGCGTTCGATTCAAAGGGACGATCAAGGACCTGTTCTCGGCAACAAAACATTCAACCTCATCCGCGGTGTTGATTCACAGCGCTGTCGAGGAAGAACCCGGCACGATGCAATGCCATCTTTCTGCCCATGCCAATTCTCAACGGCAATGTGAGGAGGCATTAAGCCAGATCGGCGACCGTTAAATCGTACGGTCTCATTTCCGAATCTTAATCGAGCAGTGATTTCCAACCATCAGAATCCAAGTCAGGTCATTCATACCTGGAAAGCATTATTTTCAACATGAGAGTCAGCTACCATGCAGAAGACATCCATGCTGCCCCGGCGATGAATCCTGACCTTCAACAGCACTGAGGAGAATCTTTCATGTTTCCAGCTGGCTTCCTTGGAACAAGAGCCGACATACTTATCGATATTGTTACGCTTTCATTTATCGTAATTCTGCCGGTTTTGATTACATCCTGGTGGCTTGCCCGGTCCAAAAAGAATTACGCGAGCCACCGGAAAATTCAGCTTACGCTGGGTATTACACTCGGTATCGTCGTAGCCATTTTTGAATATGACCTGTCGGCTTCCGGCGGTATTTTTGAACTAACAAAGGGTGGTATCTATGAAGGTACCGCTATTCTGAACTGGACCATCTATATTCACACCTTTTTTTCAGTGCTAACCAGTATTATCTGGGTGACCCTGATCATCGCGTCGTTGATCAAATTCAAGAACCCGCCAAAACCAAATGAATTCAGCAGGACCCATCGATTCTGGGGAAAAACCGGAATGGTTACGATGTTCATGGCTGGTATTACCTCACCACCATTATATTATTTTGGCTTCATGGCTTGAATTACAAGTCAGGAGAGATTGAATGCAACATTTGACCGGAACCGATGAGGACGGAATTCTTCATGAGCCATTGATGATCGCCGAGCGATCCAAGCCCGCGGGAATACTCCGTGTGACGGCACCTTTTGATCAAAAATTAATCGCCGAAGTCGAAACCTGCAATTTGACGCATATCGACGACGCTTTGCGAACAGCACATGCGCTTTTCCGTGATCGAGACGCCTGGATTTCGTTGGCCGATCGTATCGGCGTTCTCGAACGAGCGGCCAACACCATGACAGAAAATCATGCCGACTTAACGCTGCTTGCTGCACGAGAAGGGGGGAAGCCGCTGCGCGATTCACAGGTGGAGGTCACGCGCGCCATCGACAGTGTACGCTTGTGTATTGAAGTAATCCGATCAGAGGCCGGCAGTGTCGTGCCGATGGGGACGACTGCTGCGAGCGGAGAACGATTGGCTTTCACGCAAAAAGAGCCAATAGGTGTTGTTGTAGCCGTCAGCGCGTTCAATCACCCGTTGAACCTGATCGTCCATCAGGTTGCCGCCGCAGTGGCCGCCGGTTGTCCGGTCATCGTGAAGCCGGCCGACGACACGCCGCTGTCTTGTCTGCGGTTCGTGCATGTTCTGCATGATGCCGGGTTGCCGCCCGCCTGGTGTCAGGTCGTCGTGCCGAAGGACATTCCAACTGCAGAACATTTGGTCACGGATACGCGGGTTTCCTTTTTCAGCTTCATTGGCAGCGCACGTGTCGGCTGGATGTTGCGCTCCAAGCTGGCGCCGGGAACACGTTGTGTGCTTGAACACGGCGGTGCTGCTCCCGTCATTCTGACCGACGACTTTGACCATCAGATCGTTTATGCATCGATCCTGAAAGGTGGCTTCTATCACGCCGGACAAGTCTGTGTGTCGGTACAGCGGATCTATGCACCGCGCAGAATTGCTGAGGAGTTTGCTACAGAGCTTGCTGAGCAAGCCGCCCAGCTGACCATTGGCGATCCAACCAGCCCTGACACTGAGGTCGGGCCACTGATTCGCGAGTCGGAAGTGACTCGAATTCACGATTGGGTTCTGGAAGCGGTGAATGGAGGCGCCAAACTCCTCAGTGGTGGCGATCCAATAAGTCCGAGTTGTTACCCTTGCACCGTATTACTGGACCCGCCGGCTGACGCGAAGGTCAGTACCGCGGAGATATTTGGTCCCGTTGTTTGTGTTTACCCCTACGATGATCTTGACGAAGCAATAGCGGCTGCCAACAGCTTACCGGTCGCTTTCCAGGCAGCCGTGTACAACCGCGATATCGATGTCACCCTGCGCGTGTTCCGACGCCTTGACGCGTCGGCAGTCATGGTCAATGACCACTCAGCGTTTCGTGTTGACGGGATGCCATTTGCCGGCTTGCGGGAGTCCGGGCTCGGTGTAGGAGGCATTCCCCACACGATTGCGGATATGCAAATCGAAAAGATGCTGGTTCTGAAATCACCTGAACTGGACGGATGAATATAAAATTCGATCAACACCTGATCCACGATCTTGTATCCGCATGCGCTTCCGCATTTGTCACCATGTCCGGGACATAGCAGCGCCCAATATCCCCAACTTTACTGATTGATTTCTAATGAGTCGTCTGTGTACCCCAAATTTCCCGTAACCGCTTATCCCGCCCACAACTCCAGCGATAGGTTTTATAGCGAATAGGACTTTTCTTATAGAAATCCTGGTGATGACTCTCGGCGCCGCGAATGGGGTAAAAAGTACTGGCCTCAAGAATAGGAGTGGTCACTTTCTGATCAGGAAATTTATCGATTACTTGTTGCCTGGACTTTTCTGCGATCACTCGTTCTTGTGCATTAGAGACAAAAATTGCACTCAGGTAGCTGGGCCCCTTGTCACAGAACTGCCCCTTAGCGTCGAACGGATCGATGTTAACCCAGAAGTGATTCAGAATACCTTCATAGGTAACCACATTGGAGTCATAGGTAATTTCTACTGCCTCATAATGCCCGGTGTGGTCACCACCGTAGGTAGGGTTTTTTGCGCTGCCACCGGTAAACCCTGAGATCACATCGCTTACTCCCTCCAGGGATTCAAAGTCTTTCTCCATACACCAAAAACAACCGCCAGCGAGGATAGCCTTGTCCGCAACAGCCGAAGGTACGAAAAGAATGCTGAGGCTTAGCAGAATATAAGCAGCGATATTTCTCATCGATGAGCCGGTTTGTAATGAACCATCAGTTTACTCAATCATCTGACCAGTTATCTTAGAATTGGTTCGATGGCAATCGTTGCAGCCAGAGCAACCAACACGCCGTAATAGCGAGTCAGGTGGGCGCGGGGCTTGGGCGCCAGCGCGGCGAGTCGCGCGATGAAGTCCTCGGGCTCGAAGATCAAGTGCGTCTTGCCATCGCGATACGGCGTCTGTGTACGGGGACGAACTTCAACACACTCTGGACAGGTATGGTCATTGACTCGCCAGCATGACTTAAAGATTGGGTTCTCTCAAATGAGCAAGATGGTTCACCGAGCGAAGGCGTTACCGATGTACCCGGAATGGACCGCCTGCAATTCGGTTCTTATGGCGAGACCGGCTCTCCATAACTTATTACTGCCAACCGTTCCTACTCTTCTGCAATCGCCTCGAGCCGTGCGGCGTGGTCAAGCTCGTAAGGTGGCGGCTTGCCGCCAGGGCCTTTGAGGTAGTGATCCATCCAGCGCATCAGGCGCAGCGAATAGTCGTATTGCGCGGCTGTGTTGCGATTGCCGTGCACTTCGCCCGGATAGATCACGAGCCGCACCGGCGTATCGGTGCGAAGCTTGACGAAACGATACATTTCCAGTGACTGGCCCGGGTGCACCCGCGGATCCATGTCACCACCCATGATCAGCAACGGTGTCCTCGTCTTGTCTGCGTGGTAGATCGGGCTGCGTTGGAGTAACCACATCCAGTCATCCCACGGCCAGGCCAGCGAGTGCGCATTGTACATTTCGTAGGGTATGTCACCGGTGCCAAACTTTGAGATCTGATCGGAAATACCCACGAAGGCCACGGCTGCCGCGTACTCCTCGGTCAGGGCGCTGGCGCTCCACATGCTCGCATAGCCGCCGTAAGATCCGCCGGTAATGCCTGTACGGGCCTCATCGACGAGTCCTTCCTCGACCAGGTGTCGTTTGGCATCGACGAGATCGTCGAACTCTTCCTCGGCATAGTCGTGTTGATCGAGTTTCGAGAATTCGACGCCGCGCCCGGTGCTACCGCGATAATTCGGGTAGACGATGGCGTAACCATTGGCGGCGAATACCTGCCCGGGCTGGCTGTAGTAGGTCATCCAGCCGTTCGAAAAATTGGCCTCCGGTCCGCCGTGCGCAATCACGATGAGCGGATTGCCGCCACGCTCGCGCTCGCCCGGGTGAATCAGGATAGCCTCAATTTCCAGGCCGTCACGGGCGGTATAGGTGATTGCTTCCTGCCGCGCAAACTCCCGCTCGCCGAGCCACGGGTTCGAATCGGTCAGCCTGAGCGGCTTCGCGCCGTCGCGCAGCAGGTAGAGCTCCGACGGGTGCCGCGGTGTATTCGCTATCGCCGCCACGACAGCCTGACCCGGATTGCCGTGGACGGTACGCACGATCGGCCCGGGCGATGGAGCCGCACCGGGCGGCTCGGCCTTAAAGACCGACGTGATTGCCCAGTCCGTGTACACGCCGCGGTTACCAAGCCAGCGGACGTTAGCGTCATCCGCCCAGACGATATTACTGACGTGCCCGAGATACCCGGGAACGAGTTCTCGCCGCTCACCCCCGGATGATGACACCATGTAGAGCCGCCCCTCGCGTGGGTCATTAATATCCATGCTACCGACATACGCAACTCGCTCCCCATCCGGCGAGAATGCAAATGGGCCGAGCTTGCCCACCGAGCCCATCTTTCCCTGCACCTTTGCGCGTGCGGTGTCGACCACGTAGATATCGCGCGACGTAAACGAGTCGTCTACAAGTGGTGTGGGTGCCAACGCCACGGCGTAGCGGCTGCCGGTTGAAGACCAGGTGAAATCGGATGCGGAGCCGGGAAGATCGTGGGCCACCGCCTCCAGTGTTTCGAGATCGAGCATCCAGACCTTGGCTGGCAGTACCGACTCCTCGTATACGACGGCCTTGAAGCCCTTCTCCTCGAGTTCCTTCGTCTTCTCGGGCGGCGCGTCGGTTGCCGTGAAGGCAATGGTGCGGCCATTCGGCGAGGGGTAGATCCGACCGATCGAGTTCACATGCGTGAACAGTTGCTCCGCCTCGCCCCCGGCCACGGCTATCCGGTACAGTGAATTGAAATCCGCTTCTTCTTCGCGTTGCGCGAGAAAGAAAACCGCCTCTCCGTCGGCAGCCCAGGCGACATCGGTAATATCGACATCGCCGGTAACGTAAGGCGTTGAATTTCCGTTGAGGTCGGTAACGTGCAGCTCGTGGTACGGCGGCCCGTCGTCATCCTCGTAAATCTCGCGCGGTACCTGCAGCAGATAGGCGATCCGATCTCCCGCAGGATTCATGCGTACGGTAGTGACCTGCTTCAGTGAGTTGACATCGTCGAGTGTCAGCGGAGCTGCCTGCGCGGTCATAAAACCGGAAACGAGGACCAGCGATGCGGCAAGGGCGTTAATCTGCTTCATTGCAATGTTCGATGGTTGTTGCTACAGGGTCCGGCGAACATAGCATTAATTCTTTCGAACGCCTATTTGGAGCGCCTGTCAGGTGGATATAGCCAGCCGTCGATTTGACCGCGAGTGTGGTTTGCCGTTTGCTATGTCCCTGTTTCACCCCAAGCTGAATTCCCCGACATGCACGAAGAATCCACAGACCGGCCAAACAACTCACGTATCACCCGCTTATTGCACGTCGTCGAATGGCTGGGCAATGCGCTGCCTCACCCGGTCACGCTGTTCGCCTTGTTCGCGGCGGGCGTGGTCGTGCTGTCCGGCATCCTGGGTTTTTTTGACGTTGCGGTGATCGATCCGCGCCCCGCAGGCGCCAGGGGCCGGGCCGACAACGGCCTTATCGAGGTCGTCAGTCTGATGAATGCCGACGGTCTGAGAATGATCGTCCTGAATCTTGTCAGGAATTTCGTCGAGTTCGCACCGCTTGGCACTGTTCTGGTGGCACTGCTAGGCGTTGGCGTGGCCGAGCGATCGGGTTGGCTGACGGCGGTGATTCGCGGCATGGTACTCAACGCACGACCCAAGCTGGTTACCGTCATCATCGTTTTGGCAGGCGTTTTGTCGAATACGGCGTCCGAGATGGGTTACGTCGTTGTCGTACCGCTCGCGGCTGTCGTGTTTTATTCGCTCGGACGGCATCCACTCGCGGGGCTGGCAGCCGCGTTCGCCGGCGTATCCGGCGGTTACAGCGCCAACCTGCTCATCGGAACCGTAGACCCGCTGTTGTCCGGGATTACGACCGAGGCAGCGCGCCTTATCCATCCCGGATATGAGGTAGATGTAAGCGCCAACTGGTATTTCATGGTAGCCAGTACCTTTCTGATTACGGCCATCGGCAGTTTTATCAGTCTCAAAATTGTCGAACCCTCGCTAGGTTGCTACGAAGGAACACCCGCCGATCTCGGCGATAACGAATCGCACCGAATGGACCCGCTGTCTGCCCAGGAAAAGAAAGGCCTTTGGCGCTCTCTTTGGGCGACACTCATTTTCGCAGGCGTGATCGCTGTGCTTGTAGTGCCCGAGAACGCCGTTTTGCGCAATCAGGAGACGGGCGCTGTTGCCGGCTCGCCGTTCCTGAGAGGCATCGTGGCGATCATTTTCGTGTACTTCATGATGGTCGGGGTCGTCTATGGCCGCACTGTTGGTACGATCAGGTCTGATCGAGATGTTATCAATGCTATGGCGCACGCCATGAGCACGCTCGGTCTATATATCGCGCTCGTTTTTTTTGCCGCGCAGTTCGTCAAGTTCTTTGGCTGGACAAATCTCGGCTCCATCACCGCCGTGACGGGCGCTAACTTTTTGCAGGACATCGGCATGACGGGTCCCGTCCTGTTCTTCTTCTTTATCCTGATATGCGCGTTCATCAACCTGATGCTGGGATCGGCATCTGCACAATGGGCAGTGACGGCACCCATCTTCGTGCCAATGCTTATGTTGCTGGGCTATTCGCCTGAGGTGATCCAGGCGGCGTATCGTATCGGCGACTCAAGCACCAACATCATCACGCCGATGATGAGCTACTTCGGGTTAATAATGGCGTTTGTCGCGAAGTATCAGCCCAAAGCCGGAGTGGGCACGCTGATTGCAATGATGCTGCCTTACTCGGTAGCGTTCCTGATCTGTTGGTCCCTGTTCTTTTTTCTCTGGACATTCATTCTTGGATTGCCGGTCGGCCCGGCCTCTCCAACGTACTACACTCCCGCCGGATAGCCTGAACAAACAGGTGTCACCCATAGTACGCCCCTAAGTCCATGCCATCGTAAGATAGCCTTGACTATTCTGCGATGGCATGGACTTTACATAAGAATGATCATGCAATCGTAACTTGACATGTCATGATTCTTCTTGATAGTCTGCGCGGCATGGCCTCTATTAAGATCAGCTCAAAAGTTGAGCAAGCAGAATGGCGCGCGTTGCAGGATCTCGCTCAAGAGTCGCACCAGAGTATCTCCGGGCTGCTAACGGAGGCAATTGCCGACTTTGTTCGCAAACGACGCCTGCGCCCGACTGTCCTCAAGCATCTTGAGGACTCCATCGTTGAAAACGAGGAATTAGGCCGCCGCCTTGCAGAGTAACCGCATCCAATTCCTTTCGGTCGACGAGGTATTGGCCATCCACCAACGCGTGATAGAACAATTCGGCGGGACATCCGGCGTGCGGGATATGGGTCTGCTGGAAAGTGCTTTATTCAGACCGCAATCTGGCTACTACAACGATTTATCCGGGATGGCGGCAGCACAATTCGAATCATTGCTGCTCAACCACCCGTTTGTGGACGGCAACAAGCGAGTGGCTTTTTTTGCTACAGACATTTTCCTTCGCCTGAATGGCTGGAAGATCTCTGTGGACGCAACAGCCGCCCATTCATTTCTGACAGGTGCGCTAGAACGCAATGATTGTGACTACGAAAAACTGCTACCGTGGATTCGAGGCTCACTCCTGGGATTGGATTAAATCCAAGGACAGCCGGCCAGCAACGACTTGAACGCTAATTCACACTCGCCAAATACCCGCCACACACATTCGGGCGCCGTCTGAGAGCTGCTGGAGTGAGTTTTGAGGATCGTCAGGACTTGTTAGGGCATAAGAGTGGACGCATCACGACCCATTGCAACGCAGCTGAAATCGACAATTTGATCGAAGCTGCGGGCCTTGTAACCAGGTCCCGCAAAACTCCCGCACTGACAGTTCTGAATTTTTCCAGGGGTAAGTAAGTGCTTGATTTAATTGGTGGTGATGGGTGGACTTGAACCACCGACCCCGGCATTATGAGTGCCGTGCTCTAACCAGCTGAGCTACATCACCACACTGGTGGGGACGGGCATTTTCTTTGTCGGCCCCACTGGTGTCAAGCTGATTTTCTGCTCGACATTCCACCATAAAGCCATCCAAGCCTTTGTTTTCATGGCTATAAACAGGATGATCGTGCTCCTGTGATAGAGCAGAAATGAAAGCGTACTGCTAATTTAAGAACTCAAACGTTGAACAGGAAGTGAACAACGTCGCCCTCGGCCATAACGTAGTCTTTCCCCTCTGATCGCAACCGGCCCGCCTCGCGAGCACCCTGCTCTCCGTTGCCGGCGATGAAATCTTCGAAGGCGATCGTCTCGGCGCGAATGAAGCCCTTCTCAAAATCCGTGTGAATTTCGCCGGCCGCTTGCGGTGCCGTGCTGCCGACGTGGACAGTCCAGGCGCGTACCTCTTTCTCACCGGCGGTGAAAAAGGTCTGCAAGCCGAGCAGTTTGTATCCCGCGCGGATGACGCGATCGAGGCCCGGTTCGGTCAGATCCATTTCATCGAGGAACATTTTCTTATCGTCCGCGTCGAGTAATGCGATCTCGGCCTCGAGTGCGGCACAGATAACGACGACTTCGGCCTCTTCGTTGGCAGCCAGCGCCTTGACCTGCTCGAGCCATTCGTTGCCTTCGCTGAGCCCGGCCTCATCGACATTAGCTATATATAAGACCGGCTTGGCAGTCAGCAGGTTAAATTCCTTCAGCTGCACCGGATCGTCGTTACCGTAATCGAAGGTCCGCGCCGGTTGCTCCCCATCGAGATGCATATGTATGCGCTGGAGCAGATCGCGTCGGGCGATGTCCTGTTTGTTGCCGGTCTTGGCCTGCTTCTCGGCTTTCTGCAAAGATCGCTCGATCGATTCGAGATCCGCCAGGACCAGCTCGGTGTTGATGATGCCGATATCACGTAGTGGATCGACACTGCCCGATACATGCGCAATGTCGTCATCGTCAAAGCAGCGCACGACATGCGCAATCGCATGGGTTTCGCGAATATTGGCGAGAAATTTGTTACCCAGCCCTTCACCCTTCGAAGCACCGGCGACCAGGCCGGCGATATCGACAAATTCCATCGTTGTCGGCAGGGTCTTCTGCGGCTTGACGATCGCGGCGAGCTGCTCGAGCCGTGGGTCGGGTACGGGGACGATCCCGACATTCGGATCGATCGTACAAAATGGATAATTCTCGGCCGCGATTTCCGCCGCCGTGAGCGCATTAAATAAGGTCGATTTACCGACGTTCGGTAAACCCACGATTCCGCATCGAATAGCCATAAGGGCGGCGATTCTACGGGAAAAAGGTGCCGGGTTTATTTTTTTTTGCAAAAAATAAACCCGGCACCTTTTCCCCGGCACCTTTTCTGGCCCTATAATGCGCCGCCATGCCCAAGATCACTGAAATCGAACCCAACGTCGACCTGGTCGAGCACGACGGCCGGCAGTTTTATATTGTCGGCACCGCGCATGTCAGCAAGGACAGCGCCGATCTCGTCGAGAAGACCATCCGCGAGCGCGAGCCGGATACGGTTGCGCTCGAGCTGTGCGATTCGCGCTACGAGACGCTGTCGAATCCCGAGCGCTGGAAAGAGACCGACATCTATACGGTCATCAAGTCGGGCCGCGCCTATGTCCTGATGGCCCAGCTCGCGCTGGCGACGTTTCAGAAGAAGCTCGCCGACGAATTCGGCATCCGGCCCGGCGAGGAGATGCACCGTGCGATGCAGGTCAGCCATGAGACGGATACGAATATCTCGCTCGTCGACCGCGAGGTCCGCACGACGTTGAAACGCGCCTGGGACGGCGCCGGTTTCTTCACAATGCTCAAGCTCATGTTTTCGCTGTTCGCATCGATGTTCGAAAAACAGGAAATATCACAGGAAGAAATCGAGAAACTGAAAAGCGGCGGTGATCTCGCGGCAGCCATCGATGAATTTGCCGGCTCACTGCCGGGCGTCAAGACGGCGCTGATCGACGAACGCGATCAATACCTGGCGGCCAAGATCCACGCCTCATCCGGTGATACCGTCGTCGCTGTCGTCGGTGCCGCGCATGTGCCGGGTATCAAGAAAGTGTTCGGTACCGACATCGATGTCGCGAAACTCGACGAGATCCCACCACCGAAGAAGATCTTCAAGATCATCGGCTGGGGTGTACCGCTGCTGCTGGCAGCCCTGGTCGTGGCCGGGTTCATCGTCTCCGGGCGTGAAACCAGCGAGCAGATGGTTATTGTCTGGGTGCTGGCCAACGGCATCTCGGCCGCGATCGGCACGATGGTTGCGCTCGCTCATCCGTTGACGATCCTGGCCGCCTTCGTCGCCGCGCCGATTACGTCGCTGAATCCGACGATAGCGGCCGGCTGGGTCTGTGGCCTGTGCGAGGCCTACCTGCGCAAACCGCGCGTCGTCGACCTGGAACACATCGCGGATGACCTGACGACCATACGCGGCATCTGGTCCAATCGCGTCATCAAGGTTTTACTCGTCGTCGTGCTGGCGAATCTCGGCAGCAGCATCGGCACATTTGTCGGCGTCGGCTGGATCGTGTCCCTGCTCGGCGGCGGCTAACCCGGTCAGTCCTTCAGGCATTCCGCCCATTCTTCTATCGACCGTAACCTCCGTCCTGCACTATTGATGTACAACAATGCAGCCCGAACGCCGCAGGCAGAATACTGATGCGGTATGCTCATTTATTAGCCTGTTGTTTTCAGATCTGAAGTGTCGAAAAAGATCAAACGGTATTTCGTTACACTCGAAGGGCGCCGGGGTATCCGCCAGGTGCATTATCGGCGTGCCGGCAGAGGTCCCTTATTGCTGATGCTGCACCAGTCTCCCCGGTCTTCCCGGGAACTCTTGTCGCTAATGGAACGGTGGTCTGAATTCTTCACTGTCGTTGCTCCGGATTCACCGGGTTACGGCTTGTCGGATCCGTTGTGTATTGCCGACGCCAGACTCGGCGATTTTGCCGATGCGACGATCGAGTTCATGAATGCCATCGGCGCCGGCAGATTCGGAGTCTACGGTTTTCATACCGGTGGAATGATCGGTATTGCCCTGGCGCAGGGTTATCCCGATCGGGTTGCAGGCTTTTCATCCAACGGGGTGGCGATACCGACCGACGAAGAACTAGAGGATATCCTCGTTAATTATCTGCCGCCTTTCGAGCCGCGCTGGGACGGCGGTCATCTGGCCTGGCTCTGGGCCAAGACGCGTGAACAGACGATCTTTTTCCCCTGGCACAATCACACGCTCGCGGGCCGCATGGATTTTCCGATGCCGTCACCCGAACAGCAACAAGACGGTGTGCTCGATTTTCTGAACGCAGGTGATCATTATTCGGTGGGCTACCGGGCTGCATTCACGTTTCACGCGGAAAAGGTCGTACCGGAACTCAAAGTACCGGGGCTCATCACGGCCACCGGGTTGGATCCGTTGCTGCCCCACCTGGCGCGCATTGTCGATGCACCGGACTGTGTGCAAGTGGCTGGCTCCGATTCACCGGAGGCAGCACTGGAAAAGAGTCTTGCCCTGCTCCTTGCGAACACGGGCGACGGCCTGGGGAAACCACCGGTCACGATTCCCGTTCCGGGCAGGTTATGGCAGCAACTGGTCGAGACCGTAACGGGAACGGTATCTTTGATTCGTGGCGGCAAAGATGCAGATGTGCCAGTGATCCTTCTGCACGACGCTGGAAGATCGAGCGCGTCTGTCGCGTGTATCGCCGAAGGACTTACCGCAACACATTCCGTTATCTGCATCGACCTGCCGGGCCACGGCGAATCCGACTGTGATCCGGAACCGGGAGGACCGGGCATCGAGACCTGCACGAAACAGGTTGCCTCCGTTCTGGATCGACTCGATCTGCAATCTGTCGATGTCATCGGGGTCGAGTGCGGTGCATTCGTTGCCGTGGATCTGGCCAGTCTTCATGCCGATCGCGTCGGCCGGATTGCACTGATTCATCCGCCGGTTTTAGGTGTCGAGCAGACCGAAGCATTTCACGCATCGGGCATACCCTCGTTCGAGCCGGACTGGTTCGGCGGGCACCTGTTGCACTGCTGGCACATGGTCAGGGACAACCGACTTTATTTCCCGTGGTTTCAGCGTGATCAGGCCGGAATTCACTGGCAGGAACCGGATCTCGATGAGCAACGTATTCAGCTTGAGGTATACGAGCACCTGAAAGCTGAAGGTGCATGGCAACCGCTGTTGCTTGCACAATTGCAGTACCCGCTCACAGACAAGCTCGAAGGTTGCCGTGACAAGGTCACACTGTGCGCTGCCCCCGACAGTCCATGGTACGCAATCGTGGAAAATGAGGCAGCGCGGGCAGGATTACCGATTCTCGATCTTTCCAGCGACTCCGGACAGTGGGGCGCACAACTGGCGGACGTAATTTCTCGCTGAGTCGCAGACAATGCATGACTTTCGCGCGATAACGGTGCCTGCGCTATCATGCGACAGTCAACTTTTCAGCGGCAGGCGAACAACCCACATGAAGTACCAACTCATCATCCTGACCATCACGGCCCTGTTGTCATCAACAGCGATAGCACAAAACATCGGCTTTCTGAGCAAGGGTCCGGTCGCATACCTCAACGATGATGATAAGGCCTTGCTGTCCGAGACACTGAATCAGGCACTCGAGGATAGCGACGACGACGAAAGAGTTACCTGGGAAAACCCGAAATCGGGGCACAACGGCTGGATCGAAATTCTGGACACCCACGAGGACTACGATACAACTTGCCGCACCATACGCACACATACGAGTGCGGCCGGTCGTGAGGGCGGCGGCATCTATCGCCTGTGCCGGGCCGATGACGGATCCTGGCAATTTGCACCGAGGCGCCGAACCGACAAGTCCTGATAATGGCGCACCATCGACAAGCTAATTTCGGCTATCTGCTGACCGGGCTGCTGATTGTTTTGATCGCCGGGCCGTTATTTAAAGATCTCACCGACCAGTCACTTACCGTTGTCACGCAAATAGCATTTACCGGCACGCTGATCGTCGGCATCTGGAGTCTGATGGACTCACGCCGGTGGTTCATGATCGGCATGCTCCTGGTCGCAGTGGAAATTGCCTGTACGATCAGCACGCTGGTCCGGCCATCAATAGTCGTGGAAACCATCGGACTGTTGACGGCGTTGGCCTTCTGCATGTTAAGCCTGACAATTGCGCTACGCTATGTCCTGTTTGACCGAAGCATGGATCTGAATCGCCTGATCGGCGGCATCTGTGTCTACCTGTTGCTCGGCGTCTCGATCGGCATCCTGAATATGCTCGTTTTCCGTTTTATTCCACATTCATTCTCGGGACTGTCGGATGCAAGTGATCCTTCGAACGGCATCAGCCTGATCTACTACAGCTTCGTCACTCTGACGACACTCGGCTACGGCGACATTACTCCCGATGGATCGATCGCGCGCACACTGGCCTACCTCGCGGCGATTACCGGACAGTTCTACATCGCCATCCTCATCGGCACGCTCGTGGGCATGTACCTGAGCCAGAGGAAAGATGAAGACGAACAACCGCGGGATTAACCTGCCGGGTCCGCGAGACAGATGACTCGAACAGACCCGGTATCCGCTTCAAGATCCCGGTCACGATCGGTCTGCATAACTTCGAGATCGAAGATATACCGGAGCTGCGTCTCGATGATCTCGTCACCACGACCATCATGCCCGGCGTCGAATTCAATTATCAGATCAACGACCGATGGGCCGTCGATCCGGCCGTACATATCGGTTACGGGCGCGACATGACCAACAATGACTCATCCCTGTTGTGGGGTGCCAACGTCCGCTCACGATACGCATTCGACACGACGAAACCCGCACTGACACTCGGCAGCGAAGCGCTCTATGCCGGCTACAGCCCCGACACCGGACCAGCGGATTCGATCGTGCGCCTTTCAGTCGGTCTCGATGCACGAATACCGACCAGCTGGTCGACCGGCGATAACTCTATGTTCATCGGGACGCATGCGATCGGGTTTTATTACCCTGTCAGTCTGAGGTTCCCAAAGATTGATCGTGAACGTTACAGGACCACGACTGAAATTGAATTTGGCCTGGCGCTCGGCCGCGATCCTCCGTTCGAGGTGCTCGGCCTTGAATTCGATCGTATCGGCCTCGCTTATCGCTTCAGTGACGTGACGAGTTCGATTATTCTGAACACCGGTTTCCCTTTCTGATTAAGGAATTAAAAAGGTACAAAAAAGGGACCGGGTTTATTTTTCGACGAGGAAAATTAAACCCGGTCCCTTTTTTGTACCTTTTTTAGCCAGCCGGACCGAGATCCCGAGTAATATCCTGGGGCGGTGTCGCCGTATGCAGATATTGCATGGCTGCCTCGAGCCCGTCCGTGTACAGGCGATCGATTGCACGATATCCCTCGTCGATCGCATGCCTGATGTCAATCAATTCATCCTTGCCCGGCGGGCGCAGAACGTAGCCGGTCACCTGTTCTTTTCGACCCGGGTGTCCGATGCCGATCCTGAGCCGCAGGAAATCACGGCCACAGTGCGCGATGATATCCCGCAACCCGTTATGTCCGCCGTGTCCGCCACCGCGCTTCAGGCGAGCCGTACCGGGCGGCAGGTCCAGGTCGTCATGGATAACGAGTACGCGCTCAGGCGTTAGCTTGAAGTAATCGATCGTCTGGCGCATCGACTGGCCGGTACGATTCATGAATGTGGTCGGCTTCAGAATGCGCACATTGTGATGATTGATTGAAACCTGGCATACGTCACCAAGCAGTTTTTGTTCGCCGGTGAAGTTGACACCGCCGGAGATCTCATCAGCCAGCCAGAAACCGACATTATGCCGGTCGCGCTCATGCTCAGCCCCTGGATTGCCAAGGCCAACGATCAATGTTGGTGTATCTGTCATGCACACTCCGCTTCTGACTCACGACCTTAACATGCGAAAAAAAAGGCCGCGCAATTGCGCGGCCTTTTTGCAGTGGAAAACCCGACAACAGACTCAGTCGGAGTCATCTTCCTTCGGCTCACCTTCGGCCTCTTCGCCTTCACCTGCGCCTTCTTCGCCTTCGATCTCTTCACCTTCGATCTCTTCACCTTCGAGCTCTTCTTCGATCGGAGCCACCTTGACGATATGAATCGATACAACGGCAGGGTCATGTTCTTCGGTCAGTTCGGGAATCTCGACACCTTCCGGCAACGAAATCTGCGACAACGACATTGACTGATCGAGTTCGAGGTCGCCGATATCAAGCTCGAGGTATTCGGGCAAGTCGGCCGGAAAACAGCTGACTTCGATGTCGGACACGGTATGCTGAACGGTTCCGCCGCCGGTCTTGACGCCGGGGGCCGTATCTTCGTTCAGGAAGTGAATCGGTACCGTCATGCGAATCTTCTCATCGGCAACAATCCGTTGCAGATCGATGTGCAGAACGAGTCGTTTAGCCGGATGCAGCTGCACATCCTTGAGGATGCACTGGCGGGCCTTGCCTTTAACGCTGACGGTCAACACGCTGGAAAAGAATGACTCGTTTTCCATCTTGTGCATCAACGGATCGCGGTCGAAACACACCGCACGCGGGGCGCGACCTGCGCCATAAACGATCGCGGGGACTTTCCCGGCTCGACGCAGGCGGCGGCTCGCACCTTTCCCTGAATCTGTCCGTTCTTCCGCGACCAAATCAAAATCTACAGCCATGATTGGTCTCCTGATTTAACATAATCAACCGTGCTCCTGCGACCGGATACACGGCGTCTGTCTAAGGGCCGCGGAGCATAGCAGAGTCGGTGCTAACTAATCCAGATACAACTGGCTCACTGACTCATCCAGCGCCATGCGCCGCATGGTTTCAGCCAGCAGTTCCGCGACGCCGAGCTGGCGGATCTTGCCACAGGCCTCGGCAGACTCGGACAACGGGATCGTATCGGTTACGACGAGTTCGTCGAGTTCGGAGCTGCTGAGGCGATCGATTGCCGGCCCTGACAGAACCGGGTGCGTGATATAGGCAAGGACGCGTCTGGCGCCCTTGCTCTTCAATGCAGCGGCGGCCAGGCACAGCGTACCGGCCGTGTCGATCATGTCGTCGATCAGCACGCAGGTCTTGCCCTCGACCTCACCGATGATATTCATGACTTCAGCCTGGTTCGGCTGCGGCCGGCGTTTGTCGATGATGGCCAGATCCAGATCGTCCATTCGCTTGGCGAGGGCACGGGCACGCACGACGCCGCCGACATCCGGCGACACGACGACCATGTCCTCGTCCTTCTGTTTCCACAGGTCGCCCAGCAGGACCGGCGACCCATAGACATTATCAAGAGGGATAGAAAAGAAGCCCTGAATCTGGTCGGCATGCAGATCAACCGTCAAGACACGATCGACACCGGCCGTCGCAATCATGCCGGCCACGAGGCGTGCTGTGATCGGTACACGAGCCGCGCGCGGCCGGCGGTCCTGACGTGCATACCCATAATACGGGATCACGGCCGTGATCCGGGCCGCCGATGCGCGACGCAGCGCATCAGCCATGACGAGCAATTCCATCAAATTGTCGTTAACCGGCGGACATGTCGACTGAACGATATAAACATCGTGTCCGCGTACATTCTCCATGATCTCGATAGCGATCTCGCCGTCGCTGAACCGCCCGGCCTGAATCTTGCTCAGCGGCAGCCTGAGATGCCGCGCAATACGGGAGGCCAGCCCGGGGTTCGCATTCCCGGTGAAGATCATCATGTTCGGGATGGCAAAACTGTTTTCGTTGTTCACTCGATCAGCCCTGTTAGCTGCGGATAAAAAATGGCTGGGGCGGCAGGATTCGAACCTGCGGTACACGGGATCAAAACCCGATGCCTTACCACTTGGCTACGCCCCAACGGCTAAGGCGCGGGTATTGTGATTTGGCACACCATGAGTGTCAAACCAGCAACGTAAATCAGAAGCGCCACTGATCGACAATCAATTTTACCCTGGCGCGCTCGTTCTCCATGACGATTTTTCGCGGCATCCAGTAGTCTTGCGCCTCGACGAAGCGATCGTAGGACACGACCCAGCCGTTTTGTTCCAGCGAGACGAGCCAGCCGCCGGCATCGAATTCAGTGTGACTGGAGAAGCGCGGGTCGGCGACGCCGAGAATCCAGTAGCGTGTGCTGCGGGCCGGAAACGACCAGCCGAGCTGGTCCGTCAGGAAACGCTCTACCGCATCGGGTCCGGCATAGGCCATCGTCACCTCGCCGGCCTTGCCGGTCACCACGAGATTGCCGTCATTCCAGTCGATCCGGTAAGCGCCGACACCGAACGGGCCGCGCAGACCGATACGCGCATCGCCACCCTTCTGAACCCACCGGATGTTGCCCTGACCACCTTGCGCACCGGATTTGACCCCAATGCGCCCGTTCGCTTCCCAACCCGGCAGTTGCAACAAGATTTCGGCACGCTGTGTCCAGTCGATTCCGGTACCAGGCACAGTTGGACGTGAGGCACAGCCCGTTAGTACGACCATGGCGACAAGCAACCAGCCCCTCGCTACACTTATGGCCACGCTCATGGCCATACTCATCACAACAGCTCCTCCAGCGTTTCCACGATCAATTCATGATCGGGATATTCGACGAGTGAGCGTTCGAGCAATTCACGGGCACTTTCCTGCTCACCGGTCACCCACAACAGTTCCCCGAGATGGGCGATAACCTCCGGATCGTCCAGCAATGCATAGGCCTGCTCGAGATAACTGAGCGCCTCCTGTTTGCGGCCGAGCCGATACAACACCCAGCCCATGCTGTCGATGACCGCCGGTGAATCCGGCGTGAGTTCGAGTGCCTGGCGAATCAGCCGGTGTGCCTCAGAATGGTGCCGGGTCCGGTTGGCCAGCGTATAGCCGAGTGTGTTCAGGACATTCGCATCCATTGGCGCGAGTTCCACCGCATGGCGCATGACATCGAGTGACCGATTGAGCTCACCGGCCTGATCGAGCATCCCGCCGTAGGCCAGTAATATGTCGATCGAATCGGGCTGATAGCCCAGCAACTCATCGAAGGTGGCCAGCGCCTGTTGTGTTTCGCCAAGCCCGAACAACAATTGCGCCTGCGTCGGTAATACGGCCAAAGCATGGCGCGGATTGGTTTGCGTGAAGGCCTGCAGTTTATCCAGCGCGATCTGCGGTTCGCCGAGCTGTTGATATGCCAGGGCTTCGGACATCCGCGCCTGCAGCAGGTAAGGACCGCCGCGCACGCGCGCAAAATAATCGATACCGGCATCATATTCCCCGCGAGAGATGGCAATTCGACCGAGGTAGTAAAGATTCTCATAGACATTCTTGCCGGCCGACAACAACTGGCTGAAATCCTGTTCAGCCGTATCGAGATCGCCGGCCGCCAGGTTGATCAGTGCATGGATGCGAACAAAATCCGGTTGCACACCATAAGTTTTGGCCAGGTTCGCTAACTGCTCGTTGGCCTGCGCCAGGCGACCGCTCACCGACAACAAGCGCACATATTCCAGTTCGACCGCAATCGATGCCGTTGCGCTGCGCAGATCCTCGATTTGATCGAGTGCCTCAACTTCACTGCCCTGCGCCATCAATACCTGGGCAACGAGTAATTGAGACTCCGGCGAATCGGCCCCGTCCATTGCCTCGTCGGCCTTGCGGGCTGCCCATAATGCGAGCTCATACTCACCCGAACGAATGGCCGCTCGCGCCAGCGCCAGTTGCAGCCCGGCCGAATCCGGATATTGCCGGGCGAAGCGCTTGAAGACTGTCGTGACACCGAGCGTATTGCCCTCACTCGCCAGGGCCGCGCTGAGTGCGAGGAAAGCCTCATCATTCGGAAGCTCGCCAAGCAACGCGTGCAGATGCGTGTAGGCCTGATCGTTATCGTAGCGCCGCAAATAGAGCCGCCCGGCATGCTCATGCGCCACGCGGTTTTCCGCCTCGAGTTCCAGCCAGCGCCGCGCACCGCTGAGCGCGAATGTTTCGTATCCGTAAAGAATTGCGAACTCCGTCGCGCGTTCGGCCAGTTCCGGATCAACACTCAGTTCTGCGGCATTCAGGTACTGCTCGGCGGCTGTCACGTATGCCTGGCGCTGCAAAGCGATCTCCGCCATCAGCAGGTAATAATTCGTGTCGGGGATATAGGTCGACTCAGGCGCGCTATCGCGCAGCGCGCCCGAACAGGCGCTGAGCATTACCATGAGAGTCGCCAAAGCCAGCCCGGGAAGTCGGTGCAGCGGCCGGGCCGAATGAATACAGCGGAGCAAACGGTTCATGCGCCGACATGATAATGGAAAATACTGCCTGACCGGGACCGATCCGGGTACCCGCCCATGCACCGGAGAAAAAAACAAAATTTGTGGCCATGAATGCTCCACGGTCCTTGTCACCACCCAGCCGGCATCGGACAATTGCGCTTCGGTCAAGCATGGTCCGGTGATGAACTCACCCTGACCAGCCGACTCAGCCATTAATCAGGGCAGCACCCGCGTGAAACAGAGCCTCGTCGACAAACTGCAGCAACTCGTCGCCCGTTCCGAGGAACTGGGAGCCTTGCTGTCGGATCCGGATATCATCAACGAGCAGAATCGCTTCCGCGATCTGTCGAAGGAGTATGCGCAGCTCGAACCGGTCGTCGCGCTGTTCAACGGGTACGAGCAGGCCCAGGCGGATCAGACGGCGGCCGAAGAAATGCTGAACGATACCGACGCCGATATCAGGGCGATGGGCAAGGAAGAAATCGACCAGCTCAAAGACACGATGGGCGAACTCGAAATAGCGGTCCGCAAAGCGCTGATCCCGAAAGACCCGCATGACGACAGCAACATTTACCTGGAGATCCGCGCCGGCACCGGCGGTGACGAAGCGGCGATCTTTGCCGGCGACCTGTTCCGCATGTATGTGAAGTACGCCGATTCACAAGGCTGGAAACTGGAGATTATGAGCGAGCATGAAGGCGAACACGGCGGCTACAAGGAAATCATCAGCCGTATTATCGGCCACGGCGCCTATTCGAAGCTGAAGTTCGAGTCCGGCGCGCATCGCGTACAGCGTGTGCCGGAAACCGAAACCCAGGGACGCATTCATACGTCGGCCTGCACCGTCGCCGTACTGCCCGAAGCCGACGAAGTCGACGAGATCGATATCAACCCGGCCGATCTGCGCGTCGATACCTATCGCGCATCCGGCGCCGGAGGTCAGCACGTCAACAAGACCGACTCGGCGGTGCGCCTGACCCACCTGCCGACCGGTGTCGTCGTCGAATGCCAGGACGAACGGTCACAGCACAAGAATCGTGCCCATGCGATGTCGTTGCTCAAGGCGCGGCTGTTCGACGAACAACAGCAGAAGCAGGATCGCGAACGCGCGGCCGAACGAAAAAGCCTGGTCGGCTCCGGCGACCGGTCAGAGCGGATTCGTACCTATAACTTCCCGCAGGGGCGGGTGACCGATCACCGCATCAACCTGACGCTGTACAAGCTCGACGACGTGCTGACAGGCAACCTGTCGCACCTGGTCGAGCCGTTGACCAACGAACACCAGGCCGATCAGCTCGCGGCGCTGGAGGCTTGAATCAGCCCGGATCCGGCGCCGGCGTCGTAGCGGAACTTTCCGGCAACTCCGGCCTGGCGATGTAAGCCACATCGACCTCACCTGTCAGCGAGGTCAGAAAAGCCAGAATCGAGCTGATCTGCGACTCATCGACGGGAATCCCCATCTCGTACTCCACCATCAGGCGCACTGCCTCTTCCAGTGTCGCCACAGAACCATCGTGAAAATACGGTCCGGTCTCGGCAATATTGCGTAGCGAAGGTACCTTGAATACCTGCCGGTCTCCCTCGACACCTGTCACGTCAAACCGGCCCTGATCGGCATCTTTATTCCAGGGCTTCACGAGCCCGAGCTTCTGATACATGTTGCCGCCGAGATACTGACCGGAATGGCAGGAACCACAGCCGGCATCGAGGAATGCCGTAAGTCCTGCCTTTTCCGTTTCGCTCAATGCATCATCATTACCGGCAAGGTAGTCATCGAAGCGCGATGGTGTCACCAGCCCGCGCTCGAACGCACCGATTGCTTTGGCCATGTTATCGAAAGTAACCGGATCCTGTTCATCCGGAAACGCAACTGCAAACAGCGACACGTAGCCTGGAATCGACTCAAGCACGGTCACGACGGCAGCCTCATCCACCATCGCCATCTCGATCGGATTCAGCGGCGGTCCCTTGGCCTGATCTTCGACATCCGGCGATCGCCCGTCCCAGAACTGTGAAATATGTCCGGCCGCGTTGTACACCGTCGGTGCGTTACGGCCACCGACCTGGTCTTTGTGGCCCGTAGAGGTCGGCAAACCGTCTACGCCGTAACTATCAAGCAGGTGGCAAGTGTTACAAGCGACGTCATGATTCTTTGACAAACGCTCATCGTAATAGAGCTTCCGCCCCAACTCGACCTTGGCGGGCGTGATCGGATTACTCTCCGCTTCCATGGTCGCCGGCAAAGGGGGAAACATGCTCAGCCGCGAATCGCGTGCCGGCGCCTTGCTGGTTTCAGCAACAGCCGGCGCGGCCGTTTGCTCGACCGGTTTCGATGAATCGCCACAACCGACAAGCAATCCCGGCAGACTGACTGCAACTGCAACCCATGCCAATTTGTTCATTCTGCTCATAACCTTTCCCTCACTCTGGTAAACCGGAACTTATTACCACCAGGACCCGACCCGGCCGGAATATTCTAACGAAGCAGTGGCAGCGATGCAGCAGATGACCAAAAATTCGACCCTGAACAAGATCATCGACCGATTTTCCCGCATGGATACAGCGGGTCGTTGTTTTATGTTTATTATTGCCGTCAACCATGCCAAATATGCTCATTAAGTCGCAAACCGCTCGCCGTTCGGGCCATAAAGCGGTATGTTTACAGAGTTCGTGCCGGACGATAATAACCAAGCTAACATAAGGCGGCATATGCACACAGACCCTAAAACTTCGGAATTCACGGTCGACGATTTATTGCGTCGTTGCACCATGGAGCTCAAGGAAAACAGTACGTCAGCCAGGCTCGATGTCGAGTTGCTGCTCGGCCACGTATTGCGCAAGACGCGCGTCGAACTGATTACGGCCGGCAAAGATTTGGTCAAGCCGGCCAGCGCCGCTTTATTTACCAACCTGGTGCGCAAACGCCAGGAAGGCCAACCGGTCGCGCAGCTCGTCGGCTTACGGGAGTTCTGGTCTCTCGACCTCACCGTCACTACCGACACATTGATACCGCGGCCCGAAACCGAGATCCTCGTAGAGTGCGCGTTAACGCATATTCCCAAAGACCAGCCGGCGGATTTTCTCGACCTGGGTACCGGCAGCGGCGCCATCGCACTCGCCGTTGCGAGCGAACGCCCGAATATCCATGTTACGGCAATCGATATCAGCAACCGGGCGCTGGCCGTCGCTCAATACAATGCAGCGGCATTAAAACTGAAACACATTAAATTCCAGCGTGGATCGTGGTTCCGGCCGGTCGCCGGACGCAAATTCTCAACGATCGTCGCCAATCCGCCTTATGTTAGCGACATGGAATACGTCGTACATCACTACGAACTGCAACACGAACCGGATCTGGCACTACGCGGCGGCGAAGACGGCCTGGACTGCATCAAGACGATCATCGCGCAAGCACCAAAATATCTGTTCAAAGACGGCTGGCTCGCCATCGAACATGGCTACCGACAGGGTCCGGCCGTTGAAATCCTGATGCGCGAGGCCGGATTCAGGTCTGTGTTCGCCTACAGCGACCTGCAGGGCCATGCACGCGTGACCGAGGGCAAACTGACCGGCTAATTCCGGGGAC
>CAZVQW010000009.1:0-112729 GCA_964629475.1 uncultured Chromatiaceae bacterium
CACTCGACGCCTGGGAGCAAGCTCCCATCGTTTCCGTTCGACTTGCATGTGTTAGGCATGCCGCCAGCGTTCAATCTGAGCCAGGATCAAACTCTTCAGTTCATATTTATGAGCTAAAAAGCGAGATCCCAAAATTACTGCTAAAGAAAATTAACAAGTATTCTTGGTCACTCGCGTCGTCCTTACAAAGGCCACACAATCAAAAGCATTCAAAAAGAATAATTCCAATCATGCTGACGCGAGCGCCCACACAAATTACTTATTTTCCGAATTGTTAAAGAGCGAAACTAAAACGCCCACCATATGGCGGGCAGACGGACAATTATACGGAGAGTTTTGATTCGAGCAAGGGGTAGGTGAAAAAAAATTCAATATTTTTCGAATTACTTTTTTCTACACCAATTGCACCCTGGCGAACTTGCGTTTACCGACCTGGTAAACCTGCGTTGACCCGGCCGGAATCTCAAGCGCCCGGTCCTCGATCCGCTCACCATCAATGCGAACTGCACCCTGCTGAATCATCCGGAAGGCCTCGCCATTACTCGCCACGAGCCCGGCTTCGCGCAGCAGGTTAGCGATGCCGAGCGCGCCATCCGGCGCCTGCACCGTGACCTCTTGTATATCGTCCGGAATTTCATTCTTCTTGAACTGCCTGATAAACGACTCCTGTGCAGCTGACGCCGCCGCGTCGCCATGGAACCGTTCAACCATTTCGAGCGCCAGCTCGAACTTAACGTCCCGCGGGTTGCCGCCATCGGCAACCTGCTGTCGCAGTGCATCAATCTGGTTGGTTGTTTTGCAGCTCAGCAAATTAAAATAGCGCCACATCAATTCGTCCGACACCGACATCAGCTTACCGAACATGTCTTCCGGCACGTCCGTGATGCCAATGTAATTGTTCAACGATTTCGACATCTTATTGACGCCGTCCAGCCCCTCGAGCAGCGGCATCGTCAAAACCACTTGCGGACGCTGGCCATAGGCCTGTTGCAGCTGACGCCCGACCAGCAGATTGAATTTCTGGTCGGTGCCGCCCAGCTCGACATCCGCCTCGAGCGCCACCGAATCGTAGCCCTGCACGAGTGGGTAGATGAATTCGTGGATGCTGATCGATTTGCCCGAATCGATGCGCTTGCGAAAATCATCACGCTCCAGCATTCGAGCGACGGTGTGCCGTGCCGAGAGCTTGATCAGGTCCGCTGCCGAAAACTTACTCATCCACTCTGAATTGAACGCGATTCGCGTCTTGTCCGGATCGAGGACTTTGAAGATCTGCGCCTCGTAGGTTGCCGCATTTTCGGCGATCTGTTCTTCGGTCAGGGCCGGCCGGGTTGCGTTGCGGCCCGACGGGTCGCCGATCATCCCCGTGAAGTCACCGATCAGGAAAATGACCTCGTGGCCAAACTTCTGGAACTGGCACAGCTTATTAATGAGTACCGTGTGCCCGAGGTGCAAATCCGGTGCTGTCGGGTCGAAGCCGGCCTTGATCCGCAGCGGCCTGCCCTCCTTCAGGCGCTCAACAAGCTCGGCTTCGACGAGAATTTCTTCTGCGCCGCGCCTGATTTCCGTCATTTGGTCCGCAACGGGATCCATGATCTTTCCTACAAAAAGGTGCCGGGTTTATTTTTCGGCAACCTTTGATTTAAACGTATTTAAAGGTGTGGAAAAAATAAACCCGGCACCTTTTTGCGCGAAGGATAAACCATCCGTGACCAAAACGGCCAAAAAATGCGACACATGTCCCAACCCAGCAAATAAGTCGCTGATAATCCTTCAGAGTGCACATGGTTATGTTGACCCAGACCCCTGACATTGCTCATAATTCCGCTTAGTCCGGCGACCGTGGGGGTGGACCGGTCGGCGGATTTCACGGAGGCCGCTGTGGGTACACCACACCGCTTCACGCAAGACTACAAAATTCTGGATCTGAACGACCGGCGGCCAACGCGGCGAACACCGTGGTTTATTGCCGGCGTCGGCGTGCCCCTGATCTGTGTTGCCATTATTCTGGCAAGAAACCCATCTGCCGAGACCACCGCAACACTACCCACTGCACAATCCGAATCCATCGCCATTGAAAGTCCGACCACCGAAGCAGCCGCGGCGATTGCCACGACCAATGACCTTGCCACTCCGGTCAGCACCCCTGAATTAAAGCCGCAACCCGAAGCCGAACCACCTGGCAACAGCCTGACCCTGACCGTCCGGCGCGCCGACAGCCTTGATCGCCTGTTCAAGCGCCACAGCCTGAGTCGCACTGATCTGGCCAACATCATGACACTTGAATCGGCGCGCAAACATCTGCGCCTGATCAAACCCGGCGACGAAATACTGGTCCGCGAATCCGCCGGCAATATCCTGCAACTGGACAGGCAAATCAGCCTCTCCGAAGTCCTGAGCATCCGTCGCGTGGATGACTCATTCGAAGCTCAAATGGTCGAACACGAACTCGAGGCTCAACGCGTGCGTACCACCGGCACGATCGACAGCTCGCTGTTCCTGGCCGCCGCAGAAGCCGGCATTTCAGACCGCACGATCATGAACCTGGCCGGTATCTTTGCCTGGGACGTCGATTTCGTACTCGACATTCGTCAGGGCGATGAATTTTCACTGGTCTACGAAGAATTCTGGCAGGATGGCGAGCGCGTTGCCGAGGGCGATATTCTCGCCGCTGAATTCAACAATCGCGGCAAACGGCATCGTGCCGTTCGCTTCAAAGACGCATCGGGCCGCATCGACTATTACACGCCTGAAGGTCACAGTGTGCGTAAAGCATTTGTCCGGGCACCGCTTTCGTTCTCGCGCGTCAGCTCGAACTTCAATCCGAATCGCCGCCACCCAAAACTGAATACGATTCGCGCCCATAAAGGCGTCGATTATGCCGCACCGACCGGCACCCCCATCAAGGCCGCCGGCGACGGCAAGATCGTTCACCGCGGCCGCAAGGGCGGCTACGGTAACGCTGTCATCATCCAGCATGGCGGCAATATCACAACGCTATATGCGCACATGTCCCGGTTCTCGAGGGCCCGCCTCGGCAGCCGGGTGCGCCAGGGTGACATTATCGGCTATGTTGGTTCGACCGGGCTGGCAACCGGTCCGCACCTGCACTATGAATATCGGCGCAACGGCGTACACATGAATCCACGCACGGTCAAATTGCCGGATGCAGAACCGATCGACGCAGCCTATCTGGCCGCGTTCAAAGAGGCGGCCGGCCCACTGCTGCAACAGCTGGACAACGAACGCAATCTAGTCGCGGCCGACTCGCCGTAATCAAAGTGAACCGGCCATTCGGCGCATGACGAAAGAGCTGTATATCGGGCTCATGTCGGGCACGAGCATGGATGGCATCGACGCCGCCCTGGTCGAGATCGACACCGCTACCTGCACGATCCTGCACGCGCGCTCCGCTCCGTGGCCGGACGACTTACTAAAGCAGCTGCAAGAAATCGTCACACAACCCGAGCAGGCCGCGCTCGGATCCGTCGCCGGTTTGCATATCAAACTCGGCCATGAATTCGCGAACGCGGCACTCGGCCTGCTCGATGCTGCCGGCCACCCACCCGAAGCTATCGCAGCCATCGGCAGTCACGGCCAGACAATCCTGCACGCACCCGATGCGAGTGTGCCTCACTCGATACAACTCGGCGATCCCGCAACAATCGCTGTTGCAACAGGCATTCGAGTTGCCGCAGATTTTCGCAATGCGGACATCGCGCTCGGCGGCCAGGGCGCGCCGCTCGTGCCCGCATTCCATCGCTGGATATTCGGCCGCGATGATGAAGATCGCGCGGTCGTTAACATCGGCGGCATTGCAAACGTCACCATACTCCATGCAGACGGCGACACGACCGGCTTCGATACCGGACCCGGCAACACGCTGCTGGACCGCTGGATCGCGACACATCGCCACAGCCCATACGACGATGCCGGTACCTGGGCGGCCGGTGGCCGTGTCAACAAAGCATTGCTCGATGCACTGGCCGGTGATGACTATTTCTCCAGGCCCCCGCCGAAGAGTACCGGACTGGAATACTTCAACCTGCCATGGTTACAGCGCTATCTCGACAAGCTGACCGAACCGGCGGAATCGCAGGACGTGCAATCAACGTTGAGTGAACTGACGGCACGGCAGATTGCCGATGCCCTGTCCGCGCTACCGACTCTGCGACAAGTTGCAGTCTGCGGCGGTGGCGTAGCTAACAGTGACCTGATCGCACGACTGAGCACGATGCTGCCGGACTGCAATATTCAAACGACGGCTGACTGGGGTATCGATCCGCACTGGGTCGAAGCCGCCGCATTCGCCTGGCTTGCCCGCCAACGCGTACATGGCCTCGCATCGAACCTGCCGTCGGTCACCGGTGCGGCAACCGGCATTAGCCTTGGCGGGCTGTATCTGCCACCCGGATATCGTTCCTGATCGGGGACACGATAGAATTACCTGTCCTTTTACAAGGCCGGCCCGGAAGCATCGGCTGTACCTGCGCGATACAATCGCCAGGCGACCCATGCAACGACCACCAGTCCAAGCAAGCTGCCGATCTGCCATTGCTCAGGTGCCGCAAACATGTCAGCGTCACCGGTCATGACGATGGGAATAGCCATCAGGATGCCGACCAGCGCTTCGCCGGTGATCAGACCGGCTGCAAACAGCATACCGAATCCAGTTCCAGTAGATTTGCCCGTTTGTTTGCCTGCAAAGTGGGCGATCAATCCGCCGGCGAAAATGGGTACCGCCAGTTCCAGGGGCAGATAGATTCCAACCGCAACGGCTAGTACCGGAGCTCTGAATGAACTGTTGCGCACCCGCAGCCACTCATCCCAGCCAATTATTACCACCCCGATCACTGCGCCGATACCAACCATCGCCCATGGCAGCCCCCCTGAAATCACGCCCTGCGCGACGGAAGCCATTAGCGTAGCTTGCGGAGCAAGCAATGAGTCCGGTTTTTCGATCGTGGGTACGCCGATGCCGTACGCCTGCAGCAGCAGGTTCAGTATCGGCGCCATCAGCATCACAGAAGCAAGTACACCGACTACCTGCATGACCTGTTGTTTCCAGGGTGTTGCCCCGACGATATAACCTGCCTTGAGATCCTGCATATTGTCACCCGCAATAGCAGCTGCACAGCAGACGACAGCACCAATCAAAATGGCCGCTGCCGGCCCAATACTGCTGTCTCCCATCAGCCATAACAGTAATAGTGCGGAAAACAATATAGTGGCAATGGTAATACCCGAGATCGGGTTGTTGGATGAACCCACCATGCCGGCCATGTAGGCAGCCACCGCAGAAAAAAGAAAACCGGTGACGACCATAATCAGAGTCATCGCCAGGCCGATTGCCAGGTTGCCGACAATAGACTGGTAGAGAACAAAAATCGGAATCACGAACAAAGCGATCCCGATCAGCACAAGCTGCATCGGCGTGTCTCGTTCCGTCGCCGGAATATCCTGGCCGGATTCGCCGGATTGCTTATGCAGGCCGGTTCTTATTCCCAATAATAGCGATGCGCGCATTGAGATCAATGCCCAGATACCGCCCACCAGCATCGCACCGACACCCAGGTAGCGGATTTTCTTCGTCCAGATCTCGAATGCCAGGTCCGTCGCCGGCATGCCGGATGCGAACAGTCCTGAAAGCGAAGGGTCTGATGCCAGTACAAAATGACTGTATAGGGGGATGGCGACATACCATGAGATTGCCCCGCCGAGAAAAATCAAAATGGCGATATTCAGTCCGACGATATAGCCCACGCCTACTAATGCCGGTGACAGATTGGTCCCGACATAGGCAATCGTGCTTTTACCAAGATACGTTGCTGCCTGTGCGGTGCCGGGCCACAGGCTGAGCCCGGTTTCAGCAAACTTGACTAATGCACCGATAATACCGGCGATAGACAAGTAACGTAGCCCCTTGCCAGGGCTTTCGCCTACTTTCAGCACTTCCGCTGTTGCCGTACCTTCCGGATACATGAGTTTTTGTTCAACAATCATGGAGCGGCGCAGCGGAATGGTAAACAACACGCCTAATAATCCGCCGATACCGGCGATGGCCGTCACCCACCAGTAATCGAATATGTCCCAGTAGCCGAGGATGATCAGGGCAGGAATCGTAAATATTACACCGGCCGCAAGTGACTCACCTGCAGATGCAGTTGTTTGTACGATGTTGTTTTCGAAGATATTCGATTGTCGAAACAATCGTAGTAATCCCATGGAGATAACAGCGGCCGGTATCGATGCCGAGACCGTCATGCCGGCGAAAAGACCGAGGTAAGCATTGGCGCCGGCGAGTACCGCAGACAGAACAATGCCCAACAGAACCGCTTTTACCGTGAGTTGAGGAAGACCGGCTGCCGGCATCGGATTGTTCATTATTCTACATCCCTCATCAGTTTTTTAATCGGCCGGGGAAAAACCAGCCATGCCGGCACCTTTTTAGACTACACATTATGAAAAATGCGCACTCCGACAATGTCTACAATGACTACACTGCTATATTGAATGGTCCAGCAAGAAGGCCACGGCAGTGGACAAACCGAACCTGACACGACCCGAGTATTTCATCAATCGCGAACTCAGCGCGCTTGAATTCAGCAGTCGCGTACTTGCCCAGGCAGGCGATGAATCGCTACCGATTCTCGAGCGCCTGAAATTCCTGTGCATTGTATCGACAATTTTCGATGAATTCTTCGAGATTCGCGTCAGTGGACTACAGCAACGCCTCGAATCGGGCGCGAGCCCGGGTGGACCGGACATGCTGAGTGCACATGTCGTCCTGAAAGAAATCAGCGCACGAGCACATGAAATCGTCGATGCGCAGTATGAGTTACTCAATGACAAAATCCTGCCGGAACTGGAGGCCCACGGCCTGCGCTTCATTCGCCGGCATGACTGGACGAATGGCCAGCGTGCATGGCTCAGAGAGCATTTTTTCACACAGATCGCACCGGTACTGAGTCCTATTTCCCTGGACCCGGGTCGCCCGTTTCCGAAAACCCTGAACAAGAGCCTGAATTTCATCGTCGGCCTGAAGGGCATTCACGCCTTCGGCCGACCCTGCACGAAGGCGATTGTTCAGGCCCCGCGCTCGCTGCCGCGCCTGATCCAGTTGCCCGACGACCTCGAAGGCAGCGGCGAACATGATTTTGTTTTTCTGTCGGCCATCATTCACGCCTTTGTCGATGAACTGTTCCGCGGCATGGAAATTACCGGTTGTTACCAGTTTCGTGTCACGCGCAACAGTGACCTGTACGTCGATCCGGAGGAAGCCGATGACCTGAAGCGCGCCATTGAAGGCGAACTGATGTCGACTCGCTATGGTGCGGCGGTACGACTCGAGGTCGCACATAATTGCGCCGATGATCTTACTGCTTACCTGCTGGACATGTTCGGGCTGGACAAGCGGGACCTGTATGAGGTTAACGGGCCGGTAAATCTCAATCGCCTGATGGCGGTCTACGACCTTGCCCAGTGCGAAGACCTCAGGGATCCGCCGTTTACACCCAGCCTGCCACCGAGTCTGAATGAAGCCGGACTGATTTTTGACACGATCGCAAACGGCGAGGTGCTGCTACACCATCCCTACGAATCATTCACGCCGGTCGTCGATCTGATCAGTCAGGCCGCCATAGACCCGGATGTGCTGGCCATCAAGATGACGCTGTACCGTGCAGGCGCAAACTCACCCATCATCAATTCGCTGGTAACGGCTGCCGAAGCCGGTAAAGAAGTCATCGTCAGTATCGAACTGCGGGCACGCTTCGACGAAGCCGCCAACATACGGCTCGCCAATCGCCTGCAGGAAGCCGGCGCTCATGTCGTCTACGGCATTGTCGGTTTCAAGACACACTGCAAGATGGCACTGATCGTCCGCCGCGAGCAAGGGCGCCTGCGGCGCTATGTACACCTGGGCACCGGCAACTATCACCCCGGCACGGCCAAAGCCTATACCGACTACGGTCTGCTCAGTGCCGACGAGGAACTTGGCATCGACGTTCACGAAATTTTCATGCAATTGACCAACATGATGCCGACGCCGCCGCTGAACAAGATGTATGAAGCGCCGTTCGACCTGCACGATAAGATTCTCGAGCATATCGAAACCGAGATCAGCAATGTCGAAGCGGGCGGGGCCGGGTATATCATCGCCAAACTCAATGCACTCGTCGAACCGGAAGTTATCGAAGCGCTGTACCGGGCTTCTTGCGCCGGCGTATTCATCGACCTGATCGTGCGCGGTATCTGCTGCCTGCGGCCGGGCCTTGCGGACGTCTCGGACAACATCCGCGTACGCTCAATCGTGGGTCGATTCCTCGAACATACCAGGGTCTACTATTTCCATTCCAACGGCCAGGAAAAAATATTCTGCGCGAGTGCGGACTGGATGGATCGAAATTTCTTCCGCCGGATCGAAACTGCATTCCCGATTCAAAACGATGAATTAAAGCGAAGGGTGATTGCCGACCTCGACCTGTACCTGAACGATAACGTTCAGGCGTGGGAGCTTCGGAGTGACGGTAAGTATGCCAAGGTCCATCCGGATGCAGACGAGGAACCGATGGCGGCCCAAACACGCCTGTTAACCACCCTCTCCGCAAACTCGTAAGTCACCCGGATCACGGCCGACACCACGGCAAAGTCAACCGTTTAATCAGCCGTGGGCTCGACAAGCTGCAAGCTGATTCCGGCAGCAGCCAGGTAGTCCCGCTCCCGCTCGAGATCGGTCCATGTCAACGGATTGGCGGCGCGCGTGTCTCCCGACAGGGTCAGCGAAAACCGGTGACTTTTTCCCGCACAAGTGATGTCGAGCAACGGTGCATCGGTACGACTGCGATTGAACAACACGGCCAAGCGCAACAGCACCGTTAGCTGACGTGTCGGTTGCACCCAGTCATCGGGGATCTCTGCGAAAATCTGGCGACCCAGCCGGCCACGATGCTCACCGACCAGGCGTGCCAATACCCGCTGTTCGACGGTCGGAAAACCAGGCATATCGGCGTGCTCCAGCAGGTAAGCACCATGTCGATGGTACAAAGAATGCGCAATGTGCAGTCCAACCTCATGCAGGCGTGCCGCCCATCTGAGCATTTGTGCGAAAATCTCTTCATCCAGTGACCAGTCCACCGCAACGTTCTGCAACAGCGTCAGCGCCGTCTTCTCCACACGATCGGCCTGACGTTCATCGACACTAAAACGACCTTCCATCGATCGGACGGTTCGGTCACGGGCATCCTCGTTGGACAGGCGGCCCACCATGTCATACAGAAGTCCTTCACGTAAGGCGCCGTCCGAGATGTGCATCTCTTCAAGCCCGAGGCCCGACATGATCTCGATCAGAATAGCCACGCCACCGGCAAATACCGGTGTACGTTGTGCGGACAATCCAGGCAAACGAATTTTGTCGACATGACCGGCATCGATCATCCTGTCGATCAATTCCTGCAGACCGGCAATCGTGATCGTTGTCGGCTCACCGGCCAGTTCATTGAGCACGGCATGCGCCGCACGAATCGTACCCGATGCGCCGCTGACACGTTCCAGTTCAGTGCGCCGAAAAAATTCCCGCGCCGGCTCGAGTTCCAGACTCGCAGTCAGCCGCGCCTTCTTGAATCGCCGCCTGGACAACTGGCCTTCCGGAAAAGCGCGCTGGCTGAGGCCGACACAACCAATACTCAGGCTCTCCATCGCATCGGCATCGGCACCCTGACCAAGAATAATTTCGGTACTGCCACCGCCGATATCGACGACGAGGTGAGGCCCCGGCGTCGATGGCGAGCTATAAAATACACCCTGGTAGATCAGCCGAGCTTCCTCGATGCCGGAAATGATCTCGACCGGATGACCGATAGCCTTCCCTGCCCGGCGCAGGAAATCCGAATGTTGCCCGACCAGGCGCAATGTACTCGTGCCAACGACGCGAACCGAGTCCGCCTTGAAATCACGCAGCCGCTCTCCGAACCGCGCTAAACACACGAGGGCAATTTCCTGTCTTTCGGGGTCAAGGTTCTTGTTCGCATCCAGGCCGCCGGCCAGACGCACCATCTCGCGCAGACGATCGATCACGGTAGGCTGACCGTGAGACAACCGCGCGACAACCATATGAAAACTGTTCGAGCCGAGATCTACGGCCGCCAGAATCTCTGGATCTTTGGGATGGGTTCGGAATAATCGCAAGACTAATGAGTTCCTCTTAACTCTCTATCCCTTGATCAGAACTCGTTTGAACTTTGCGCTCACCCTCACCTGCCATACCCTAGCACCCCCCCGCCATGCGAGCCACCGGAATCGTTAGCATCAGTCATATGACGGATACTGAATCATTAGAGTTTCACCAGAGATTAAGCATCAAACTCTCAAAAGTTAATGCCCATCCTGTCGGACACTTAGGGTCTGACAGTCGATAAGTACTTGTACTTAGCCAACATTTAGAATGCCTACTATCCTCGGCGCGGCTCTTCAGGCATTATTCCGTGTCCCTGACAGATACAGCGTCCGGGATCTCAAAAAACTCAGGAATTTACTGAATTAGTGATTTTGATTTTGGCCCAAAATTGGGCTGAAATTAGAGCTGAGAAGCGCCGTGTACGAACCAGTTGAATTGCAAGATTTTATGATCGCAGTCGGCGCAGGAGCCATGGTGGTCCTGCTCGGTGCCTTGTATGCCTTCACATTCGCCATAGCCAAGTTAAACAAGAATCGGTTACTCCTTGTCATTACCTACGCCATCTATGCCGGATTCAGTGTCAGCGTATTGGTACTGGCGCAGGCTCTGAACCTGAACGGCTGGTGGTGGGTCGTGACCGTTACGATGTTGCTTGGCTATCTGTTGGCACCACAGGCAATCTGGAAATTATCCGTCGGGACTCACGAAGTTTCCGATCAGGAATGAGCTGACAGAAAGATATTAGAGAGAGGGAATAGAGAATGAATACTACACCTTGGTGGGCTAGTGAGGACTTATGGCGCAAAATAACCATCTGGATAACCGCCTTTATGGTTGTTGTGCTGATCGTGCTGACCTTCGACACCCTCAAACAAATCGACGCCGGGTCGGAGCGGGTTCCGGGGTACAACGTCATCAATCACCGGATTTACTATCGGTGGAACGAGGACAAGACCATGCAGGTCCCCGTTATCGGTGATCCGGCTCCGCTGTTTGGCGCCCACTTGTCAGATGAAGAGGCTGAAGCTCTGGTCAGCAAGGGCAAACTCACCACCCAGGCTAAAAATTGCATGAACTGCCACACGCTGCTCGGTAACGGTGCCTACTATGCCCCGGACCTGACGAAAGCCTGGCTGGACCCTGCCTGGGGTGCCGAGCCTGTTCGTGAACAGTTGATGATCAACTTCTTGATGGACCCGGCAACCAATGCCCGGGGTTTTGGCTCCGGACGCAAGATGCCCAATCTGGGCATCACCGAAGAGGAAGCGCGAGGCATCATCGCTTTTCTCAAATGGATGTCTTCCATTAATACCAACGGATTCCCCCGCAATTTCACACCAATTCCTCAGGAGGGTGACCGATGAATGTCCGTACTCTGGATACTTCGCACCTGACCGGTGGCCAGAAACTGGCCGTCAAGTACTTTTCAGTGGCCGTCATACTGTTTGCCGCACAGATCGTTTTCGGACTCATAGCGGGCTACCAGTACCTTGCCCCGGAATTCGGCTATGAAGTGCTGGATTTCAATGTGAACCGAATGGTTCATATCAACGCCATGGTAGTCTGGATGCTGTTCGGCTTCATCGGTGCCGTCTACTGGCTGGTCGAAGAAGAAGCGGGTGTCGAACTCGTGGGCCTGAAGCTGGGCAACCTGGCCTTCTGGGTGTTCACCGCCGCCGTCACCGTGGTTGTATTGGTCTATCTGTTCATCCAGCAAGGACCCGGAGAGCAATCGACCATCTGGCTGATCAACGAAGGACGTGAGTATATCGAGGCGCCGCGATGGGCCGATATCGGCATCGTCGTCTGCGTACTGGTCTTCTTCTATAACATCGCCGCTACCTTCATGAAGGGCAAGTGGAGCGGCATTTCCGGCGTGCTGGTCCTGGACCTGGTCGCCGTCGCCGGTTTATACGTCGCCGGCATGTTTTACACGCCTAATATTTCGGTAGAGCAATACTGGTGGTGGTGGGTCATTCACCTGTGGGTCGAAGCAACCTGGGAAGTCCTGGTCGGCTGCATCATGGCCTGGGGCCTCATGAAAACCCTGGGCGCCCGCCGCAAGATTGTCACCACATGGCTGTACATTGAAGTCGCCATGATGTTCGGTGCGGGCATCCTGGGCCTGGGTCACCACTATTTCTGGATCGGTACTCCGGAGTATTGGTTAACAATCGGCGGATTCTTCTCGGCATTGGAGCCAATACCACTGGTAGCGATGGTGGTGCACGCGGTCTACGATTCGGGTGTACATAAATTCAAAAATTCGAATCACCCGGCTCTGGCGTGGCTGATCGCCCATGCATTCGGTAACTTTTTCGGTGCCGGCGTCTGGGGCTTCATGCATACACTGCCCCAGATCAACCTGTACACCCACGGAACCCAATGGAGCGCTTCCCATGGCCATTTTGCGTTCTTCGGTGCCTATGCCACCATCTGTATCGCGGTATTCTATATGGCGCTGCAGAAATGGCGGGGTGATGTCTATATGTCGGGAGGCCTGGAGGGCAACGGCTGGAAATGGAAATGGGCGCTGGGACTGCTCAATGTGGGCGTCGTGGGCATGACGATGGCCCTGCTGATCAGCGGCTACGACCAGGCATTTATCGAACGTGCCATGGGCGGAGCGACCTGGGCCGCCTTTTTTGATGGACAAGATGAGGTCTGGTTCTTACAGGGCATGTGGTGGCGTCAAGTATGGGGCTGGGTCACCGCAGCCGGACTGGTCATCCTGATCTGGGATCTGCTGACTATCGGGCGAAATGAAACACGTGCGATAGTTTTGCCGCCGGGAGGCCAGGAAACAACTGAGGCGTCAGCTTAATCTCCTGATGCCTCAGAAATTAACTTTAACTTTATAAGCACTTGGAGGTGCGAAGGTGAGAATTAGTATTTTTATTGCTGCAGTAGCGGTAGCGATGACAAACATTTCGGTGGCGCAGGCCGGCGATGCGGCGGCGGCGGCAGACAAGGCCAAAACGCTTTGCGCCAGTTGTCACGGCCCTAATGGCGTCAGCATGAATCCTCTCTGGCCGAATATCGCCGGACAGCAGGAGCAGTATCTGGCCAAGGCAATGACCGATTATCGGGAAGGCAGCAGGTCGGATCCAACCATGTCGCCCATGGCAAAAATGCTGAGCGACAAGGAGATCCAGGATCTCGCCGCTTATTACGCGGGGTTGCCGGCCGGAGGTTAGCAACATTAATTAACGGGGTCAGGCGCTTCGCCAGTATCCCCTGTGCAGCATGTCAGATAGTCGGGAAATATCCTGCGTCGATCTGGTAGAACAGGAGTCGAACCGGGGTTTTCAATAGTAAAACCTGAATTCGGCTCCTGTTTTTTTTAACCGGAAAAAGCGCATACCTGAAAAAACAGGCGTCATAAATGTTTAAATATTATATTGCTCTGTTTGCTGTTGTGGGAATCGTTCTCTACTATATTTTTCTTCAGGACCCTTGCTATAAACAGTTCACGACAGATTTCACCAACAAGTACCCGGACTATGAAATCCTGTTTTCCGGAGCCGGGAAAGAAGCGGTGGCCGGAGAAGGATCAGCGGGCAATGTTCATTGTCACGTATCCTACAAGAAGCCTGACAGTGAACAGGTTTATGAAGATATCTGGTTGTATCGGGATTCAGGTAGTGGTTGGGAATTTTCCGAGATCCTGTCATCACAGATGCAACAGCAAATGCCTCAATGAGGCCCATGCCGGGTCGCAGTCAGTAATCAACTCATGTTGAGAGGCCACCGGCCGGGGATGGCCCACCGGAGCCGCCCTGTGCAAAGTCACGATTGAGGGGTTGCAACCCGCTGGACGGGCTACTAAGATCCGCGCCATGGAATTTAATAGCGCCATTATCGTACTTATGACGACCTACCGGAGGTGGGCTGTCTAGACGTGTGCGCGTTCAGGCAGTCTCCAGTCGGCGACTGCTTATCCAAGAAACCCTGGAAGGCAGCCGCCTTAACCAGGGTTTTTTGCTATGAAGCACCAACAAATCAACATCCGAAGCTGTGAGCCGGAAGACTATCTGGCACTCCAGGATATTCATGCGCAGCCCAAGGCGATCTGGGGCACTCTCCAGCTCCCTTTCCCCTCCGCCGAGCGGTGGCTGAATTTATCGCGGCTGGAATTAATCGTCTTTACCGACAATACACCGGCAATCAAGTTATACAAGCGCGCCGGGTTCAGGGTGGAAGGTACGCTCCGGAAATTTGCATTCCGAGACGGAGAGTATGTTGACGCCCATACAATGGCGAGACTTGGAGAAGGGAGATGATTCTGGAAGTTGCCATACTGAGCCTAAGCGGCCGGTACCTCCAGGTTAGCCATCACATGGGACTCTGCGTTTTAATCCAACCAAGTCAGACAAAGGCTTTTCTCGATCTTTCCAATCCATGCAGAAGAACGAGAACAATGAGCAGCACAGCCATGGAGCCGTGTAACTGGTGGAATACATTTTGCAAATGCTCGTTGTCAGCAGCAAGAGCCGAATAATTGATAAAGCCAAACGCGAGAACCTCATAGCTAATAAAAGCCGCCAATGCCACTCCTAGAATCGGTTGTATCAGCAGCAGCGGATAAAATATCCACTGAAGAACCATGGAAGGCCTTTTCCACCACCTTGGCGGTGCATAGAGCTTATGGGATCTCCGCCACCACCAGCGAAACAGCATCATGAGAAATATTGTGGTGCCAATTCCCGAGTGGATCATAATGAGCACATGTTTTTGCTCCGGGAAGTCTTCAAGTCTCCACCCGGATAACAAATTGAACGCAATAATAAAACCTGCCACCCAATGCAGGGTCTTAGCGACAGTGTAATTAAATTTTTTATTTGACCCGGCCATGAATTCCCTTCTTCTCTATCATAAATATGTTAGCGCTCGATACCGGTTGGATACGGCTACTCCATCGGCGATGTACGTTCTGCTTCCGGCTCTTCAAACCGAGCCTCAATATGCTCGAAATCCAGAGACTCGAGCATTCCTATGCCGATACGGATACTCTCTCGCGACGCGCCCTCCATCGCGACTCGCACACGATTGGCACCGGCAATACCACCTTCGAACATACCGCCAGTATAAGTCGAGTATATATTTTCACTCATCAACTCAGCTTTATCGGCGGAGCGATATAACGTCCAGATTGTATTCATACCGACGGTCATCCATATGCTAAATGACGGTGTCTCGACTTTGGTGACCCGAATACTCAAAAAATACGGTGTATTAGCACTGATTTCAGTGCTGGGAAAAGAGCCATCGACTCGCATCATGCGCATGACTATTTCCGATGATCCGGATACATCGATACCGGAAAATATTTTACTGGCGATAAGAGCATCGGAGACAGCCTGTTCGAAATAATCCGTTGTAATGCCTGCGAATGCTCCGGAGACAGACAAACCAACCGGTCCTGGCCGATTTTCTTCCTGTGTCGACTGATTCTCAGGAGCCATCGTTTCAGTTTCAGAGGCCGTCACCATCGACCAAAACATCAATAAGCACCCTGCGATAACGATCAACGTTAAGTTCCGGGAAGCGCATCTATCGCCAAAATATTTCATTGCTCATCTCCTGAGAAAACCCCCGAGCATTTCCTCCCTGGCTGCGAGTGCAGGCCTTTTTACCCCAGAGTCTGCTCCACTTTCAACCTGACCGGAAGACCCGGATCATGCCAGAGTCTTTCATAGTGAAATAGCCGACAAAAAGAAGGGGCCCTGCAGAGAATCATCCAACTTCGTTGAACGACCCCTACAGGGCCCCGGGTTTCTAATAACCCTTATGTATCTGAGCTTCTATTATCCACCAAGTGACGGATCGTTCTGCTCAGCCCAGTCATTCTCGTAGACTGTCCACTCGCCTTCAGCAACATCTTCTTCCTTGCGGCGAAGCTTGGTGCCTCTCGACAGAATGAACCACATCATGGGTATTAAGCCACCCCAGATGAATACCATTCCGCCGATGGTGCGGCAGTAGGTCAGGAACGAGAACACCGGACCCGTTACGAATTCTGCTGAACGGGCAGCCCAGGTTCCTTCCGTATAGGCGATCCAGGTCTGGTACAGGCCGACCGGGAACAGATCGAGGAACATCATCAGAACCAGGCCGATATTCATAGACCAGAACGATGTCCGGACCAGTTTCGGATTCCAGGCTTCTTTATGAAACAGATGCTGACAGCAGAAGAGCATTCCGCCCAGTGCAATGTTTCCTTTGACCCCGAACATGGCCGCGTGAGCGTGGTTACCGGTCAGGTAGGTTGCATGTTCATAGTAGTTAACGATCGGAAGGTTTACGACCGAGCCGAATACGCCCGCACCGAAAATATTCCAGAAGTTAACGCCAAGGATGAACAACCAGACACCTTCCATCACGATCGTCTGTTTTCCTTCGATCAGGCTCTTATTCGCCTTGAGTCCTTCCTGGCGCATCTGCCATGCATCCAGCGTCAGCAGGAGCAGCGGCAATACCTGAAGGGTGGAAAACACACTACCCAGCGCGATGATTCCCGTCGGTTTGGCAATCCAATAGAAGTTATGGGAAATACCAATCGTCGCGGTGATTAAGAAGAGCATCACAGCGAGGAAAATAACGCGCTCTGCCATCATCCGGGTGATAAGACCCATCTGAACGAGCATGTAGCCGACGATAACGGTTGTAAACACCTCGAAAGTGACCTCAACCCACATATGCACGACCATCCAGCGCCAGTAGTCCGAGATGGCAAAGTTCATCTCAGGTTGTACCAGCAGGCCGAAGAACAGGAACATCACCATGATGCCACTGCCATACAGAAGCCATGACGGCACGGACCAGAGATTCTTCCTGGTCAGCCACGGCTTAACGGCGCGGTAAATGATGAAGATCCACAGGGCAAATGCCGCCAGTAAAGTGAACTGGAAGAATCGACCGAGTTCCATGAATTCCCAACCCTGGCTACCGAACCAGTACGACATGGTGTCACTCAACATGCCTGTCTGACCCATGTAAATGCCAACCAGTGCACCGGCACCTGTGACGACACAGAGGAAAAACAGCACGTTGATCAGTGTCTTCTGACCAGGCGGTACCTTTGAAATCCTGGGCAGGAAAAAGATCGTGTAACCGACCCAACACATAAAGAACCAGAAAATCTGCAGCAGAGCATGGTAGCTCCGGGCAACCTGGAACGGGATGATCTCATTCAAAGAAACGCCACCGGGACGAACGAAATCAGTGGCCGCGATTACGCCACCAATAATCTGCACTCCGAACACGATAATGGCCAGAACGAAAAACTTATACGTAGACCTCTGAGTGGGTCGAACGTATTCATTTTCAAGGTCGTATGTCGTAAGTGACTGTACGCCATTGCCGTTCGCATTGTGCTGTTCAAACACATCAACGGGCTGTTCTTTCATTTCGCCGTATGCGTACAGGACCACCATGACGCCACAGAACAGGGCGAAAATCGAGAAAACACTCCAGAAGAATGTCGCAGCAGTGGGGCTGTTACCGGCATCCTTATCGCCCGGCCAGTTATGGGTGTAACTATAGGTCTCACCCGGACGATTCGCCGCGGCAACCCAGCCTCCCCAGAAGAAGAATGCTGTTAAGGACCGGAGGTCTTCTGGATCGGTGATCAATGTAGACGAATGAAACGCCTCATAATATGTGGGATCCGTAAACATTCGCGTGTAATGATCGTTCAAAACATCGAATGCAGAAATCTGGGCATCATTAAGGACAATAATCCCGGCTTCCTCGTCATACGTGTTGACATGAACCTCTTTTTTCACCCTCTCTGCAATTGCATCCGCATCATATACAGATGGAACAGCACCGCTGTCTTTCAGCTCTTGGGCATAGAAGTCTCGCATTCCCAGGACAGTTCGGTGGAGCGCATCGGCCGTGAAATCCGGCCCGCGTTCCGCGCCGTCACCCCAGAAAGAGCCCCAAGCCATCAGGCCTCTGAGGTGAAACAATTCCTGGCCACGTTTGATTTGTTTCTGGGTAACCACTGTTTCCCCGGTAGCCGATACATAATCGACCAGCGGTGGCGCGCCCATATACGTGGCCCCGCCAAGATAAATCAGCCCGGCGATACAAATCGCGGCGACAATCATGAAATGTGTTAACCAGTTTTTCTTATTGACTAGCCAAAGCGCTAGATTCTGGTCGCTTGAATTACTCATTTTCTACTCCTTCGATTTAACGGCTTCATAGCAGACGCCATTAAGGTTCGCTTCCTGACATTTATCATTTTAATCAGACTCCCATTACCCCGCGTCCGTCATATGACGGACGCCATAAATTAGTCCAGGTATCCCAGTCGGAATCCTTCTGCGACCACTGCCGCACGTGTATTAACGTTTAGTTTGCTGCGCATTCTCTCGACGTGTGTACGAACCGTGGACTCACCGACACCCAGGCGTTCTGCTACAGAGGACGTGGTCTCGCCTTCGGCGAGCAACAGCAGTATCTCTTGCTCCCTGGGGCTCAGCGCCTGCCAGGCTTTCGGCGCCTCACTGCCCATGGGGCTCATCGTGCAGACCACCATTCCATTGACGGGGACACAGCTGAGTTGATGACGTTGACCTCCCAGCTTGAACTGGGTGTTCTGGGAACAATCCATGCCGACCGACAATAGCTTGACGACACACCCTTCCCGGCACGGCAACATTTCGGTGTCGTCCAGCCGGTCCATGACATCCCAGCAATATTCCCCAGCTCCGGGCCCCAACAATCGTCGCGCCGGCTTGTTCTGGGCAATAACACTACCGTCTCCCCCGGCAATGACTACGGGACGAGTGTTATCAAACATATTGCGGTATGAAGCAGGATTCAGCATCGCATATCAGTAAATAGTTACGGTTATATATGCGCAAAAAAATACAGGGCACAAATAACCACGTATATAAGTATTAGCTCGTAGAGCGTCCCCATGAGTACGTAATTATACGTATGTCTATTTACCCACCTGAGTAATTCCGGGCACTGTATGCGATGCCACGCGGCTGAACACCCAATCTATGACGGCCACAAATGACGGTCTGAGGTAGGATATAAGCTGTCTTACGTTGAAAAGACGTCCCATAACGGGATAAAAATTGGCTGTTGCACTGCCTCTGCCAGAAATAGCTGTGGTGCAGCAATGGTGAATTTAAGAGCACAAACAAGATGAACTTCAACATTTTTTCATGGTTCAAATCTCTGTCAAAAGAGGTTCACTCAGATGGTCCCTATGAGTCACACCACGACAATGGACTATTGAGCGGTAAAGGAACATACAAAGACGGGCAACAGGCTGGACCTTGGGAGACGTACTTCGAAAACGGTCAATTGGAATCCAAAGGAGACTACAAAGATGGTTTGCAAGATGGTCACTGGGAGACGTACTTCGAAAACGGTCAACTAAAATCCAAGGGCGACTATAAAAACGGCAAATTGAATGGTCTTCAGGAATGGTTCCACAATAATGGTCATTTAAGGGAAAGGCAGGCCTATAAAGATGGAGGAAAAGACGGTCCCTGGATGTTCTGCCATGAAAATGGTCAGTTGAAATCGACAGGAACTTATAATGACGGCAAACGGGAGGGATCCTTCGAGATCTTCTACAACAGCGGTCAGTTGAGATCCAAGGGAAATCACACAGGCGACAAACGAGAGGGACACTACGAGTCTTACCACGAAAGCAGTCAACTGGAATCTAAGGGAGACTACAGAGCCGGTAAACGCGATGACTTTTGGGAGACTTTCCATATAAATGGCCAGTTAAAATCGAAGGGAAACTACAAAGACGGCAAACAAGACGCTTCCTGGGAGTTATTCCATGAAAGTGGTCAGTTGAAGTCCAAAGGTAACTACAAAGACGGCAAGCAAGAGGGTCCATTCGAGGAATTCGGTGAAAGTGGCCAATTAACAGTTAAGGAGAACTATAAAAACGGCAAACAAGATGGTCTCTACGAATCGTACGACGAAAAAGGTCGACTGAAAGCCAAAGGAGTTTTCAATAACGGTGTACTGGAAGGCCCATATGAGTTGTATAAAGACGGAGTCCTTCAATCAGAGCAGTCGAGAACTGCTTGAAAATACTCACCTCTGTCGGTGTGAGGATTAATCATGAAAACTAAACATCGCTGGCTGTACAAACTAGTAAGCTTGCTCCCGGATGGCCCATGGATATGGGCTGCCAAAGCCAATCAACTGGAATCCAAGGGCAACTATAAAGACGGGCAACGAGACGGCCCCTGGGAGATGTTCTACGAAAATGGTCAGCTGGAATTTAAAGGGCACTATAAAAATGGGAGGCGGCATGGCCCCTGGGAGATGTTCTACGAGAGCGGTCGAATAAAAGTCAGGGGTGGCTCCAGAAACGGCCGGCCTGATGGGCCTTTCGAGAGATACTACGAAAATGGCCAATTAGAAGAAAAATCAACCTACAGACACGGAGAACAATATGGGCCTTTCGAGCGATACCACGAAAACGGCCGGCTAAAAGCCAAAGGAAACTATGTACACGGCTCACTGGACGGTCTCAGTAAATTGGACGGCCTCATTGAGGCTTATTACGAGAATGGTCAATTAAGAAAAAAAGGACACTATAAAGACGGTGACAAGGACGGCCACTGGGAATTTTTCTACGACAATGGCCAACTTGGGAAAAGGGAGAATTACAAAGACGGTTTATTAGATGGTCTTTGGGAGTACTTCGATGAAAACGGTCGCCTGAAAGAACAAAGGAACTATTAGCGCTCCAGAAGCTTCAGCTTATCCGGCACCCCGTCCCATTCCTCGGCATCCGGCGGCGGCGATATTTTTTCCGAGATGTTGGGCCAGATAGCGGCCAACTCCGCATTCAACTTAATGAATCCCCGCTGATCCTTCGGAACAACTCTTTCCTCCATGATGGCATCCACCGGGCATTCCGACGGACAAAGTGCGCAGTCGATACACTCCTGCGGGTTGATCACCAGAAAATTGGGGCCTTCATAGAAGCAATCCACCGGACAGACATCCGCACAGATCGTGTGTTTACAGTTAATACAGTTTTCGGTGACAACAAAGGGCATTGACGGGCTCGCAATAACTTGTCCGGGTTCATGGCTGACTTACGACGAATCAGATGAGCCGCCAAAGTTGATTTCGTGCACTGCAGTTTTTCGATGCTCGATATTTATATATCTTGAAAGTAAAAAAAGTATCCGTCAAATGACTGACATGAACCAGCCATCATCTCCGGCAACAGCCCCTCAGGATGGTTCCCAGGCCAACATCATCTCCTTTACATTCTTAACCCCATGTTTTACTGGCAAATAAAATTAATACATATTTTTTTGCCCGGCACAAAAGACGGCCTTCTTAAGAAGGTAGAATAGTCACCAATCAATATATGCAAGATGCAAAGGGGCGGACATGCAAACATTTGGTCTCAACTACGATGTAAAACCTGAATGTGCCGAAGAGTTTAAAAAAACTCTTATGCATCTGATCGACAAGATGAAGCATTGTGACGGCCACGTTGAAACGAAGCTTTTTATGGATGTCGCACAACCCAATTCGATGATGATTTACTCGAATTGGAAAACGAAGGCAGAATTTGGTGACTTTGTGCGGTCGGACAGTTTTCAACAAATCAAAAATGAATCCAGAGAAATGATTAAAAACAGGCCGAGTCATTTCTCTGGCCAGGATGTTCGGCTCATAAAACCAGCCGAATAAACTGCTGGCAGTCAATTATGGCTTACACCTTTTCTGCGATGGGCTCCGAATCCGTACCCAGCGTCTTGACGGCCGATGGTCGCGGTACGTCCGGCCCGGGCTCCTGCGCACTTTCATGAATCAGCTTGCCGTTGATTTCCGCACCTGCGGTCATCTCGAGCAACTCATAATGCAGATTACCGTTGATCTTGGCTGTCGCACCGAGCTGCAGGATTTCACTGGCAAATACATCGCCTTGCACCTTGCCGTTCAACGATACCCGTGGCACACGGACGCTACCGTCGATGAGGCCCTGCTCGCTCAGGCTCAGGAACGCATCAGTATCACGATCCGCAATGACACTGCCGTCAACGACCCCGTCAATATGGCAACCACCTGAGAAGCGCACATCACCCTTGACTCTCGTACCGTCACCGACCAGCGTATTAATCGCACCGCCGCCACGTTTATTCTTTCCAAACATGCGCTTCTCCTTTTAACCACTTCACGAACGCATCCGCACCTGACTGACAGTTTAACGGGTCACAGCTCAGCAAAACCCCAAATACGTCACAATGACGTCAAACACACGGCCCGCAAGGGCTTCTACCCGGACCTGACGACCCAATCGAAGGTCTTTTCGATCGATTTTGCCCGTTGACCCTTTGGCGTCAGCTTAACAATCACACGCTCCGGTGAGAATCCCTCGGGCAGCACAAGGTCGGCTTCCAGATTCTGGAAGTACCGAAACGAAAAATCTGTCAGTGATTTTCTCTGCTCGGCAATGACACCGAGTTCAGTCAACCCGAGCGACAGCGATTCGCCGTCACGAACACCGACAACCAGCAGCTCGACCGATCCGGAAATACGCCGCGATGCACGCATCGCCTGGGCCAGTACAAGCCGCAAACTGAAGGATTCCGGGTCGTCACCGACCAACAACTCAAGATCCTGAATCCGCAATTCAGCCTCTTGATCCGCAACGATTCCGCGGTAAAACGCGAGATCTTCACGTTGCGTGAGAATCTCATTTTGCAATTCAACCAATCTCTGCTCGACCTGGCTATAGGCTTCTTCGTCAATTTTCCTGCCAGTCTCGAGGAGTGCAATCTTCCGGCGCGCCTCATCATATTGCTCACGGGCCACATCGAGCTGCGCTTCGAGTTCAGAATAGCGCCCGAGCGCCTCGAGCCGATTGTGGCCGGCCCGGATCTGGCCTAGTTCGTAGGCGACCCAAATGACTACCAGGCCACAGACAACCCCCCCGATAACGAAAACAAGATTGCGCCGATCGCCACCTGGCTGCTGAAATTTTCTCGCCTGCATCATACTCATTTGGTATGACCCAGGCCCCATTCCGCGGGCCACCATTTCGGACGTGGCGGCATGCCGTCAGGAAACAGTATCGGCCCAAGTTCATGCAGCGCCTGCACGTAGACCTGCCGCTTGAAGTAGATTACTTCCTTGACGGGCCGCCAGTAATCAACCCAGCGCCAGCGGTCGAATTCCGGCAGGCTGGTTGCATCCAGTCGTACACGCTGCTCCGCGCTGACCAGCCGCAACAGGAACCAGCGCTGCTTCTGTCCGATACACAGTGGTCGCGTATTGTGACGAATAAATTTCTTCGGCAAGTCATAATGTAACCAGCAACTCGTCAGCCCGAGGATCTCGACATCGCCTGCATCGAGCCCTATTTCCTCATGCAATTCACGATACATCGCCACTTCGACATCTTCATTAGCGCCGATTCCACCTTGCGGAAACTGCCAGCCTCCCTGGCCTTTACGCCCGCCCAGCAGCACCGAACCATCCTTGTTGCTGAGAACAATGCCGACATTCGCCCGGTATCCATTCTCATCGATATCATCCATCTGGGGCCTCGGAAAAAATGGGTTCGAAAAGAAATGGTGTCAGACACCAATTTTCACGAACTAGAGCAAAATATTTTACCTGTATTCGATAAAAATTGGTGTCTGACACCATTTCTTTTCGAACCCATTTCTTTCCCAGACAAGTAGAATTCGTGCCTGATGATCTGCCGCAAAACCACAACATGATTCGGAGCCATCATCGAATTGCGCCCGGTCGCTTACTGGCCCTCCTCATGATCGGCACGGTTGCCGCGTTGGCTGCGGCAATCAGTATTGGCAGCGGTCAGGCAGGGCCAATGGATGTCATCGATGTTGTGCTCGGACAAGCCGAACCCGGTACCCGCGATATTCTGCTCCGGTTGCGACTGACGCGAGCGCTGGCTGCATTCGGCACCGGCGCCTCACTCGCGCTGGCCGGTGTGTTGATGCAGGTATTGTTGCGCAACCCGCTAGCCGATCCATATATTCTCGGCACGTCAGGTGGTGCGGCCGTAGCCGCGCTGACCGCTATGCTTGCTGGCGCCACCAGTCTCGCGATCGATGCAGCGGCATTCGGCGGCGCACTCGGCAGCACACTGCTGGTCTTCATCGTCGCGCGGTATCACGGCAACTGGTCACCGGGCCGCCTGCTGTTAACCGGTGTCGTGATCGCGGCGGGCTGGAGCGCCGTCATCAGCCTGATTCTCGCAACAGCCGCGGAGACGAACCTGCGCGGTATCCTGTTCTGGCTCATGGGTGATTTCGCCTTCGCCGACAATCCCTGGCCGACACTGATCATTGCCACACTCGCCGTAGCTGCTGGTGTCGCACTGGCGCGGTCACTGAACGTACTGTCGGTCGGTGATGCGCAGGCGGCCCTGCTTGGCCTGCGCGTGCGGCCGGTCCGCACAATCGTGTATGTGCTCAGCGCATTGCTGACGGCGATTGCAGTCACGACCGCTGGCACGGTCGGCTTTATCGGCCTCGTCGTACCGCATCTCGTGCGCCTCGTCAGCGGTTCGGATCACCGCACATTGATTCCCGGCGCCGCGCTGGCCGGCGGTATCCTGCTCGTCGTCGCCGATCTGGTCGCCAGAAGCATCATTCCGCCACGCCAGCTACCGGTCGGCGCAATCACCGCCATCATCGGCGTACCACTGTTCCTGTTCCTGCTCAGCCGCACGGCTTCGAACGAAGACTAACATTCACCCCTACGCGCGCCGTGCCAGATACTCGCGCCCGCGCTGCATGATTTCGACAAACGCGGCTTCATCACCGGTCTCAACCAGAGCGATGATTCTCTGCACGGCAGCGGCCAATTCCCGCAATGGCGCCAGGCCATGGGGGTTCAGGCGCTGAATCTCGAAATATAACTGCGGGCTCTCGGCGCCGACCTTCTCCGCAACCTTAAGCTGCTCATCAAACGTCGTACTAGACAAATCAGCGAGTCTCGGCAGATTCTCACCGCTTTCGGCCAGCGACGTGAAAAAGGCAATATTCAAAGCGTGCGACAAACCCAGTACATAGGCGATAAGCCGATCGTGTTCGCCGATATCCATTTCGATCTGCCGCGCCATCGTCGATGCAAACAACTGACGGGCCTGCTGCGTGGCATCAGGCGCGCCAACTTCGAGAAACAGGACATGACGGCCTGACAGTAGTTCAGTGTCCGGGCCGAACATCGGATGCACCGACGTGATATTCAGACCCTGAGCCGCCAGTTTTCGCAACCCCGCCTCGAGCGGCGATTTCAATGACCCGATATCGAAAATCAGGCCGTTCCGCCCGGTCACCGCCATCTCGTCAATAATGCCCGCCGAAACACCGATCGGCGCCGCGATGACGGTGACGTCGAAGTGATCGTCGGTCGAACGCCAATCGTCGACGTGCTTGAATCCCCCGGCCCGGTTGACCGGATCTGCGGCCGTCACGTCAAAACCCTGCGAATCGAGGAAATCGACGAACCACAGGCCCATCTTTCCTCCGCCACCAATCACCAGTGCCTGCCGACCGTGCCCGTGCCGGTCGGCACGAACCCTGGCGCGCTCCTGTTTCGTCAGCGACGAGCGAATCAGTAGCTCCAGCAATGCCTCAGCCAGGTCAGGCGGAATGTCGAGCTCGACTGCGTGCTCGCGTGCCATGTCGAGCACCTGTTTTTCACGCGCAAAATTACGCGTCGCCTGACCATCTTGCCGCTTGACCTCGCCGATACGCTCGACCACAGCCTGACGTTGCGCAACCAGTTCTAGAATCTGACGGTCCAGTGATGAAAGTGTGTTTCTGAGTTCTTCGAGTTCCATAGCAATCAAGGGATGTGTTTCCTGTACAGCATCGACATTCTTGCACAGAGCCGCGCCGGTTTCCGCAAGCGGCAACGGCGTCTACAATTCGAGACTATGCCGCTTGTTTATATGCCATAGATGACGACTCCACTCGCAATAGCCGCAACGTCCAGCCTGGCTGCCGCTGCCGGCGAAGCAATTGCCCGGGCAGGCGGCAATGCGGTGGATGCCGCTATTGCGGCCATGCTTGTCTCAGTCAATACCGAGCCGGGCGTCTGCTCACTGGCTTGTGGCGGCTACATGACAGTCTGGCATCCCGGCGGGAAACCCGTCACGCTTGACGGATACGTCGCCGCTCCGGGTGCGGGCACGACACTCGACGAGGCGCAGCGCAATTCGACAGACATCCACCTCGGATACGGCGGCGGCATTGCAACGATTATCGGCCCCGATTCAGTCGGCGTACCCGGCGGCGTCGCACTGTTCGGCGCCGGATCGAAACGGTTCGGGGTACTGCCCTGGAAAGAACTGTTCTCGCCGGCGATAGACATCGTGCGGCGCGGGTTCCCGCTGCCGGAGGCAAGTTATAACTACCTCGTCTATTCCGGCAAACCCATATTCGGTCGCTCACCGGACGGCCATACAGCGCTGTATAACGAGCGCGATGAACTCCGCCAGGCCGGCGAAACCATCCAAATTCCACATCTCGCCGATTCACTCGCACATATTGCCGCGCACGGACCTGAAGATTTTTACAGCGGCGATATCGGCCAGGCAATCACACATTACATGGACGCAAATGGTGGGCGACTGAACCAGACCGACATGTGTGACTACGAGATCATCAGCCGGCCAAGCCTGCAGATCGGCGGTACATCACCGTCCGGCGACCACTGGGCCGGAGAAAAGTGGACGATTGCAACGAACCCGCCACCAGCCGTCGGCGGCGTTGTGCTTGGCGCGATGTTGAAGATGATGAATCAGCGTCATATCGAGCGCTGGGACGACGAGTCGTTTCAATATCTGCTCGATGTGCAGCGTGCGGCACTCGGCTACCGTAAAACACACCTCGATCTCAGCGACCGCATCGAAGAAGACGCCCGGCACCTGCTCGATCTCGCCACACGGCACGCGCCTGCCACGGTGCTCGAATCCGGATCGACGTGTCATATATCGACCGTCGATGCGAGTGGCCTGGCCTGCTCACTGACCGTGTCTTCAGGCTATGGTTCCGGTGACATGCCGCCGGATACCGGTATCTGGCTGAACAATTGCCTGGGTGAACTCGAACTGAACCTGCGCGGCCTTTCGATCGGCCCACCGGGTGCGCGCCTGCCGTCGAATATGGCGCCGACGGTTGCCCATAGCGAACGCGGCACGGTCCTGTCGATCGGTTCACCCGGCGCCAGCCGCATCACAACCGCGACGCTGCAGGTACTCGTCAATCACATCCACCTCGGCATGCCCTTGAACGAAGCCATCGCCTACCCGCGGGCACACGTCGAATTTGACGCTGACCAACCCACGGCAGCATGCGAACCGGACCTGCCCATCGATGCACTGACGATGCCAAGCCGCAGTTTTGAGTCGTTGTCGATGTATTTCGGCGGTGTCGGCGCCGTCTCATGGTCGCCCGAATCCGGTTTTGCCGTCGCCGCAGATCCGCGGCGCACGGGCGGCACATGGTCCGGACCCTGATGTTGCCCGGAATGCACCGGCGACGATCCCCGCATCTTGTCACTATCAGGGCGATTACCATTACCACGAGCCTGCTGACGGCCAGCCTGCTGACTGGTGTGCTCGCTGTTGCGACCGAGACATCGATCACGCTGAATCGAGGCGCAAATATCACGGTTACGGCACCAGGCGCACCCGGCCGAATGGCCTTCGATCTGGCCGGCCAAATCTGGTTGCGCGATGGCGATGACAAACCGGCAACACCATTGACGAAACCGGGAGCATTCAATCAGCGGCCGGCTTTTTCCCGTGATGGCCGGCACGTCGCCCACGAGTCCTCGCTGTTGGGCTTTCGTCAAATCTTCGTCACCAACATCGACAGCGGCGTGACCCGCCAGGTGACATTCGGCCCATTCGATCACATCGCCCCGGCCTGGTCACCGATGAACTCTCCCCAGGACCGGCTCGTCATATCATCGAACCGCGGCGGCACATTCGATATCTGGGAAGTGGACATCGACAACCTGGATCTTCACCAGTTGACGTTCATGTCCGGCGATGAGCATGACCCGGCCTGGAATGATGAAGGCACCCGGCTCGCGTATGTCGCAACATCAGCGCATAGCTCGTCACTCTATATCCTCACGCCGGGTGAAAAACCACAACGCGTGCTGCATGAACGCGAACACCTGTCGGCACCGGCATGGCGACCGGGCGGCGGATTACTGACTTATACGCGGCAGAAAGGACTGGCGAGTCAACTACGCATGCTGCTGCTGTCGGTACCGCCGGTTACCAAGCCGATCACACAAAATGAACAGGTGTCGCCACGCCCCGCACACTGGCTCGACCGAACGAGCTTCGTGTATGCCGCCGACGGCAAAATACGACACCGCGTGCTTGGTCTGCCGACTTTTGACGACATCCCGTTCAGTGTCTCGATAGCGATTAAGCGCGATGCACGTGCGGCACGTAATGCTTCACCGGCGGGTCATGAGAATCGGTCCGTGCGTGGATTTGCCGGACGAACAGAGCGCGCCGACGGCCGGATGATTATCGCTGCACTAAGTGATTTATGGGAATTCCAGCGTGATGGTAACGACAAATTACAACTGGTCCGACAGCTGACGAATGATGCCTTTGTCGATGCTCAGCCGACTTTCTCACCGGACGGAGAACACCTGGCATTCGTCTCGGACCGTAGCGGCAGTTTACAGGTCTGGATCATGGATCATGCCTCCAGAGACATGCGGCGCCTGACGCGCACCAACGCCGTCATCGGTTCCCCGGTCTGGCAGCCAGACGGAGCGGCCGTGGCCTACGTAGTAGCCGCGGACGACGGCTACCGACTGCAACTGGCCAACATCGCGAGCCGCCGGTCGCAGGCGCTGGCTGCTACAGCCCGCCACCGTGGCAGACCTGTCTTCGCAGACGGCACATGGACGATTGGTGCTGACCGGGGTGTGCGGCACAACGTACTGGCAAACGAAGCGCTACAAACGATGCCGCTCAACTGGCGACCGGCGACCGCCGGCCAGCGATACATCGTGCGCGCCGGCCGGATTTTTGACGGCATTGGTCCGGACTATATAGCGCGACAGGAAATCGTCATCGAACGCGACCGAATCATTGCCATACGCCCATGGTCGGGCACAAATCCGGGCACGCCGATCATCGACGCCACTGCACATACCGTGATTCCCGGGCTGATCGATCTGGCCACGTACCAGGAACCGGTCGACGACGAGCGGAACGGCCGCAAATGGCTGGCTGCCGGTGTCACGACAATCCGCCAAACCGTCACCGACTTCGATCGAGCCATAGAACGGCTCGAGAGCTGGAGCAGCGGCCGGCGCATCGGACCAAGACTGATGTTGACCGTACGCCCGTGCCATAACGACTCCGACCGGTTCGATGCCCGGTTATTCGAGCACATGCTGGCGAATGCAGCGGCGCTGAATATCGTTGCGGTCGAACTTTGCACTGACCTCACCGGTAAGGTGCTGGCCGATACGATCAGGCAGGCTCACGAACACGGGCTATCCGTCATCGCCACAACACCGGTGCCCGGCATTGCACCAGGCGCTGACGAAATGCGCCCCGCCAACCTGTTATCAAACGGCGAGCCACTCGCGAACCTGGACATCTGGCGGGATTTTCTGCTGCTCAGTACCATGACCACCGCCTCTTTGCCGTCACGCCTGATCGCCCCCCCTGCGTCCGACGAGCGGGTATTCGCCGGCCTGAACACGAGCTGGCAATATCGGCAGATCTTTACGGCTGCCGAGCGCCGCCGATTCGATGCAACCAGCCAGCGTGGCCGGGTGATGGCGCCGCTGGCTGACCCAAACCAATTCCTGGGCGCGGGCGGCAGCATCCTGCTGGGCAGCGAAGCACCCTTTCAGCCTCAGGGCCTCGGATTACACACTGAGATGCGCCAGCTGAGCGCAGGCGGCATTCAACCGTTCCAGATACTGAAAATGGCCAGCCTGGATGCAGCCCATATTCTCGGCAATGGCGAATCGCAGGGTCTGATCCGCGTTGGCAGAAAGGCGGATCTCGTCATTCTCGACGGCGATCCGCTTGCGAACATCGACGCGGCAGTGAACGTGGTCGGTACGATCGTCAATGGCCGGTACACTTCGCGCAAAGAACTGACAACCCCGGGACTCAGGGGGCTAAGCGGGCCAATCGTTGGAAATTTTTACAATTCTGTACGGCCCTGATCAGCAAAAACCTGAATTTGAGTCAGAAATTAATTTAACGCAAGCGCTTGCTGCCACGTGTCGTACCGCACTACCTGCAAGAAACGGGTAAAAAAATCCTGTCAATGCGTGCATTTAACATAAATTACTCAGGTCGCTCACCAGAAAACCAGCCCAAGTGACCGTCGGAATTTATTACACTTTTCGACACTACCCTCGGATGTCGCAGCAATTAATGATTACAAGCCACTGTTTATGATGATTAATTAATACTATGGCACGCGTCTTGCAATACATCACCTGCGCACAAAAAAAGGTTTTTACAGGCGGTGGTGTATTCGACATCTCTAACCAGACATCGAAGCCAGAAGATGCGGAATAAGAAGAAAAATAATCATAATTAGAAGCAGAAAAAGCAACTATAAATATAACAACAAAACCAGCACAGCCTCGTCGATGAAGTAGAAACCGAACACGCGACAACAACAATAACCCGTACCCCGCCTCCCACGCGGGGTTTTTTTTGTCCGACCAATTTGTCCGTACAATGGGCCGCCATGCGCACCGACACACCCATGACCCTGGCCTGTGAAGACCTGACGGTCGGCGTCAACGGACGAATTCTGATCCGGGATCTGAACCTGACTGCGGGCCCTGGCACATTCGTCTGTATTCTCGGCCCGAACGGCGTCGGCAAAACCCTGACTCTGCATACCCTGGCCGGCATTCGCGATACCTGGACTGGCCGCATCCTGTTGCACGGCGATGATATCGCCACACTCGATCGCCGCACGATCGCACAACACCTCGGACTGCTGCTGCAGACTCACGATGATGCATTCCCGATGACCGTACTCGAAGCCACGATGATGGGTCGCCACCCACATCTGGATTTCTGGCAATGGGAATCGGCGGCTGATATCGAGGTCGCGACAAATGCACTCACCACGATGGACCTCGGCGACCTGACCGCACGCCAGACGTCAACCTTGTCGGGCGGGGAACGCCGACGGCTGGCAATTGCCACACTGCTCGTTCAGGAGCCCGACATCTTGCTGCTCGACGAACCAATGAATCACCTGGATCCACTGCACAAACTGCAGGTCCTCAGCAAATTAGCGGCGCTGGCTAGCGCGGGAAGAACCGTGATTGCCAGTCTGCATGACCCGGCCATGGCGGCACGCTTTGCCGACCAGATTCTGTTGTTGTTCGGCAAAGGTGAATGGGAATTCGGGCCAACTGCCGAGATGCTGACAGCCGAACGCCTCGAGCGCCTGTACGGCACGCCATTCGCTGCATTTTCCCGCAACGGGCAGGACGTTCTGCTGCCGACGTTGTAACTCCTGAATCCGGAACCCGGCTTGACACGCTGCACACCAAATGAATAAAGTCGCCCCTCGCTAGGTGCTTCCGGCCGTCAGGCTGGAATAACGGGAAGCCGGTGCGCTGCGACCCCCAGAGATGAACTCAAGGGTCCGGCCATTCCGGCACTGCCCCCGCAACGGTGATCGAGTAAAGATTGAATCTACGGGCCATCCAGGACCCGAAACCACTGCGCATGACGCGGGAAGGTGATTCAGCCGGGACGCAAGTCCACTCGTAAGTCCGGAGACCGGCTTAGTGACAGTAACGACGGTGCGGTGGGCGCTGGTGCGGCTGATCACTCAGCGAATGATCACCCGACATTAGCTCTCCTGTCCGCTCCGATTTTTAACGTCACCGGCCTGCGCGGGGTAGCGCAGCGGAGGAGCATCATGAACCATTCAATCCATCTGTCCGCCCTGGTAGCGGGCATCTTCGTCATGCACAACGTCGCGGCGGAACCCGTGCCGAAGGACAACATCATCGTGTCTGCATACCGCACGTCGGCGCTACGACTTGAAGTCGGCAGCACCGTATCGACTATTGATCGACAGGTCATGGAAAACCGACAAACAGTGTTTGCAACCGATGTCCTGCAGGATCTGCCCGGCCTTGCCGCCAGCCGCTCCGGTAACTTCGGTTCGCAAACGGCGATCCGGATTCGTGGCGCGGAAGCCAATCATGTCCTCGTCCGTATCGACGGTATCGAAGTCAATGATCCGGCGGCCGATGACTCGTTTGCCTTTGCCCACCTGACCGCTAACGACATCGAGCACATCGAAGTCGTCAAAGGGCCACAGAGCGCAGTCTGGGGCAGTGATGCTCTGGCCGGGGTCATCGACATTACGACCCGACATTCAACGGACCGATTGAGCAGCGACATGTTTATCGAAACCGGCTCGTTCGACACGTTGAACGGCGGTATGCATGTCGGCACACGCAACACGAACTCCGGCATTGATCTGACTGCTTCCTATCTGGATTCCGACGGTACGAATATTTCACGCTCGGGATCCGAAGACGACGGCTACAAGAATCTGACCGCCAATCTGCGAGCGGATATCGACATCACGCCTGATCTTCGGTTCGATGCATCACTTCGACATAGCGACGCAACCAAGCAATTCGACGCAATCGACTTTTCAACCGGGTTGCCCGCCGATGCCGACCGCGAATCGGACACAACGCAGTCGATGCTCGGTGTCGGTGGCAAGCTGGCACTATTCAATAATCTCTGGGTCCAGTCACTACGCCTGACCGGCATGATGACAGACAACAAAAACTTCAGCGACGGTACTCCAGACACCAAAACCTCCGCAGACAAAGTCGGTGTTTATTATCAGAACACATTAAATTTTGCTGCCGGACCGACCGAAAAATCTGCGCAGCAAGTCACGCTTGCCATCGACTTTGAGCAAGAAGATTTCGAACAGCGCGGCACGGCAACGACTTGGGGTGACCCAAATCAGGACCAGGACATGCGCAATACCGGAATCGTCGGGGAATACCGCGCAACCGATATTGGCAGCCTGTCATTCAGCCTCGGCGTTCGCTATGACGACAACAGCGAGTTCGACGATGTCACCACCTACCGGGCGACGGCAGCCTGGCGCTTTACCGACCTCGATTCCCGACTGCACACCAGTTATGGCACCGGGCAGAAGTCACCGACATTCACCGAGCGCTTCGGCTTCTTCCCGGATCAGTTCCAGGGAAATTCCGACCTGAAACCAGAGACATCAAAAGGATTCGATATCGGCTACGAGCAACGCATTCTCGATGGACGAGTTACCGCTGATGTGACCTACTTTCGCGAGCGGCTCGACGATGAGATCGATGGCTTCTTCTTCGATCCATCTCTGGGTTCGTTCGGCATGTTCACAGCCGTGAATCGTGATGGCACAAGCAAAAGCAAAGGCATCGAAGTCGAGATGTCCGCCAGTATCCTCGATGGCCTGAGTTCCACGGCAAGCTATACCTATACGGATGCGAGCCAGCCTGACGCAGCAGGGCAGCAACAGCGGGAAATTCGTCGGCCGCGGCACATGGCCGCGCTGAATCTGAACTATGCACTCCTCGGCCGGGCGCAAGTCAATGCCAATCTGTCCTATACCGGCGAACAGACCGATGTTTTTTTTCCGCCATTCCCGGCATCAGCGGAAACTGTCTCGCTCGACGCCTATACGCTCGTTGATCTGACCGGCAACATCGCGATCACCGACAGTGTCTCGGTATATGCCCGCATCGAGAACCTGTTCGATACAACCTATGAGAATGTATACGGCTTCGCGGCACCCGGCATCGGCGGGTACCTCGGTGCACGCGTCAAGTTCTCACACTAACGTCAATGTTGTATCGGGGTCAGAACTTATTATTCTGACCCCGATGCTACTGAGGTATGATGGACCGATGGGTAACCGGCTTTCGAAAATCTACACACGCACGGGCGACGACGGCACGACCGGCCTGGGTGACGGACAGCGCGTACCGAAAGACAGCCTGCGCGTCGGAGCGTTCGGCGCCGTTGATGAGCTGAACAGCGTGATTGGTCTGATACTGGCGGCCGAAGACTTGCATCCTGAAATTATCGAGTGCCTGACTCGCGTACAGAACCAGCTATTCGACCTCGGCGGTGAGTTATGCATGCCGGATACGGAAGTCATGACCAGTGACTCGGTCAGGAAGCTTGAAGAGATGCTCGACGATTTAAACGCCGATCTGCCGCCACTCAAGGATTTCATTCTGCCGGGCGGTACCCCGGAGGCCGCAACGTGCCACCTGGCGCGCACGATCTGTCGCCGGGCCGAACGCCACACATGGCAACTGGCGAGAACCGAAACCGTCAACGACTATTCGCTCAAATACCTGAACCGACTGTCTGACCTGCTATTCGTCATTGCACGCGTACTGAACCGGCAGGCCGGGCAGGACGAGCCGTTATGGGATAAAAGGGGTCAGAGTAAAAAATAAAATAGGGTCAGACACCAATTTTCACTGAACCAAGTCTGAAATATGGATTTAATTATTGAAAATTGGTGTCTGACCCTATTTTATTTTTTACTCTGACCCCTTTTATCCTGACCCCTTTTATCCTTTTCCTGCACCGTAGCGAGTCTCGCACACAGTTCACGCACACCAGCGAGAATCCTGATACTCGGCCGCGTCATCAGATTCGCATCGACGAGAAACAAGTTACCGTCACGTACGGCTGGAATGCTGGCCCACTGTTCCCAGACGGCCAGAGGATTCGCTATAGATGCGGCGTTTGTCAGATGCCCGGCGATGATGACCTCTGGTGCAGCATCGATAACCGCCTCGGGTGAAATCGACGGGCTCAGTTCGGCCAACTCGCCGAACAGGTTGTACCCACCGCATAGCTCAATCGCCTCACCAATGACATGCCGACGCGAAATCGTAAACAACGGCTGCGCCGAGACCTGGTAAAACACTGTGACGGACGATTGATCAGCCTGGGCCACCCGTATTTCATCGAGCGAACGCTCGAAGGCAACTGCCACAACCTCGGCCTGCTGCTCCGTACCGGCAAGCCGACCAATCGTCCGCAAATCGTCGGCCACGCCCACGAGACTTCCGGGTTCGAGGACCACGACACGATGACCCAGTTGCCCGAGCCGATCAATCACCTCGCGCGGCGTCCCGGAGCCCCATGCCAGGATCAGATCGGGATCGAGTTCGGCAATCGCTTCATGATCCAGGCGAAACGCATCGCCGATGCGGGGCAATTCGAGCGCCGCACGCGGAAAATCACTGTATTCAACGACACCGACAAGTCGATCACCGGCGCCGGCCGAAAAGACGAGCTCCGTCAGGTGTGGTGCGAGCGTGATGATACGAGTGGCCGGTCGCTGCGCAGCAGGCGCTGAATCCGGTGGCCGATCGCCGTCGCACGACACAATCACCAGGGCCAGTAACAGGCCCCACAGCTTGCTCCTTAGCTGAGCCAATCGGCCAATGTCAGCAAGGCAATGATTGGAGCCCAGATCAGCCACAGTGTACGTTTTACCAATTCCATGGCTTCACCAACGCGAACGACGCCCGCTGACATGCCATCGGGTATCGGTTGCTGTAACGATGCACCGTTGCCAACCCGGTCGAGTAAATCGTTCGTCGCAACGTAAAAATCCTTTGCGCGTTGATTTGTATAGGAGCGCCAGGCCGTCAGGCCGCCTTCGAAGCTGCCCGCGAGTGAATAGCCAATAATCAACAGATGCGCGGAAGGCCACGCGAGAATACCGTGCAGTGTTCGCACGGCACGGATGAACGCGGATGGCGGCCCAATCTGATCGTCACGTGAATACTCATAGGCGAGCCGGCGGCGCATCAGATCAACAACACGAAACATCCAGGCGCCGGTCGGACCGAACACAATGAACCAGAATACAACCCCGAAAATTCGATTATTCGCCTGAACAAAGACGGCACGCCGAACTGCGACGATTTGCTCATCAGTATCCTGCGGCGCATCCCGTTCACGCAATTCGCGAATAATGCGCTGAATATCCTCTGCCCGCCCATCGCATTCGGCGCCACAATAATCTTCGATCTCCGTCGCCAGATCGCGAGGCCCGAGCGAAAACAGCAGGACAACCACGGCGAGCAGGAAGTACGGTATCTGAAACAAGGTCCCGGATAACAGCCCGGCAACGATCGCAACAGGCAATATCGCTGCCAATGCATAGCCGCAAATGCCGATGATCGCTGTGGGCAGTGAGGCACTGGACAGCTGACTCGACATCCGGTCGATCCAGGGATCGAGCCAGCGAAACTCGCGCAAATGAAAAAGGTGTGTCAGCAGACGCTCAATGCCGAGGCCCAGTAACAATGCTACAAAATTCATTCGCTCACCCTGCCGCTGCAAGTCGTGCAAAAAGACGCCGCCAATCGAAGGACGGGCCGGGATCGGTCTTGCGCCCGGCAGCTACATCACAATGCCCGACGACAGGTGCATCGGCCAGCGACGGAATGGCAGTCCGTAACGCCTGAATCGCCGTACCCAGGACCTCATATTGCACGTCCGTATACGGTATTTCATCTGTTCCTTCGAGTTCAATGCCGATCGAGTAGTCGTTGCACTGTTCCCGGTCCCGATAACACGAAATTCCCGCGTGCCAGGCGCGCTTATTCAACGGCACATACTGCACGAGTTCGCCGTCACGGCGTATCAGAAAATGGCTGGATACCCGCAGATCGACGATTTCGCGGAAATAAGGATGCGCCTCGGGGTCAATTGAGTTCATAAATAACCGATCAATCCACTCGCCGCCAAATTCACCGGGTGGCAATGAAATTCCATGCACGATAATCAATTCCGCACAGCATTCGGCCGGACGCTCATCGAAATTCTGCGAAGCGACCTGGCGCGCCTCCCTGATCAACCCTGATTCTACGTCAACATGAATCATGTCATTAGCGATTCTATAATGCCGTGATGAAGCCGAGAATTTACCATCCCGAAACACTGGCCACGGGCGTTTCGGTCGTCCTGACGAGCAGTGCGGCGGTACATGTCGGCAAATCCCTGCGGCTGACCGAAAATGACGAGCTGCAACTGTTCAACGGCGATGGCTTCGACTACCAGGGGCGCATCACTCTGGCCGAGCGCAACAAGATCGTCGTCGTCATCGGCGAACGCCTGCATCCGGCAACCGAGTCGCCGCTGCCCATCACGTTGCTGCAGGGAATTTGCCGCAACCCGCGCATGGATAATCTGATTCAGAAATCCACCGAACTGGGGGTTCATCGAATCGTCCCGGTCAGCTGCCAGCGCAGCGTCGCCCGCATCGAAGCAAGCCGCGCGACGAAAAAACTTGCACACTGGCAAAACATCGCAGTCAGTGCATGCGAACAATGCGGACGGGCACGAATTCCGGCAATCGACACACCCTGTAAACCCGCCGTCGCATTCGAACAACACGTGTCGGCTGATGCGACAAAGCTGTTGCTGGATCCTGTCGGCCAACACGCGCTCGAGACAGTGCTGCACCCCGACAGGCCGGTGGCTCTGTTCATCGGTCCGGAAGGCGGATTGACGAAAGATGAAATTGCAGCCGCGACAGATTTTGGCTTCAGGCGAATCCGGCTGGGTCCGCGAGTGCTGCGAACCGAGACTGCGCCGATTACCGCGTTGAGTATCATCCAGTTCCTGGCAGGCGATTTGAACAAGCGTTAGTACTCCGTCAAGGTAGTATTGATGGAGTACTAAGCTGCGACCGCTACCTGCTCCTGCACAAGCGATTCGAGTCTGTCTAGATCGGGAATCAACGGATACTCGTTGATCATGCGAATCTGACAGATGATCGGCCCGTCATCGGGCCATTCATGCTCGTCATGCAACTCCATGACCTCACGATTCACACGCACCAGTTGTGGAAATCCTTCGGTCAATATTCCGAAAACACGGCCACCCAAGGTTCCCGACAAACCGTTAAAAATTGCTATTCGTGTGCGCCCGCCTGCTTCAGTCGATGGCATCCCGATCAGATCCTCGATGCTGACGAGCGGAACCCGTTTATTATTCCAGTCGATGAACCCACGGAACCAATCCAGTGCGTCGGTATCTCGATCCTGCGGCAGCGAATAACGCACAATCTCCGCCACGCACGAACGCGGCACGATCAGGCGTGCCTGATGCAGCGGCACGAGTAAACTGTACAGTTCTTCTATTGAGTGATTCATAACGTCGACTCTATTGGCTCGGGTCGTGCGCTGATTCTCCGTCAAGCAATTGCCGGACCGCCTTGAGCAGCGCATCTTCCTGGTACGGTTTACCGAGGTAATCGTTTACGCCGAGCTCAATCGCACGCGCCTTGTGATTCTCGCTAACCCGCGATGTGACCATGATAATCGGCGTTTCGACAGTATCGGCGTTGTTGCGCACAAACGTCGCAAATTCATAACCATCCATGCGCGGCATTTCGACATCGAGGAGGATGATGTCGGGGCAATGATCCCGCAATATGCCGACGGCTTCGACGCCGTCCTTGGCCGTTATCACGCGTATGTTATTGCGTTCGAGAAGGCGCTGTGTAACACGCCGCATCGTGATCGAGTCATCGACGACGAGCGCGAGAGGTTCATCCTGCTCGGATTCGACCGCAGGTTCCCATTCTTCGAGCGACTTGGGCGTCATACGCACCAACGCCCCGACGTCGAGAATCACAACGATGCGACCGTCACCCAGTATCGTTGCTCCCGAGATGCCCCGAATCGATGCGAGCTGGCCGCCGACCGGCTTGACGACAATCTCGCGGCTATCGAGCATCTCATCGGTTACCAGTGCCGTCGAGTTATCCCCGGCCTGCACGATGATAATCGAGATACGATCCTGATCTTCGGCAATAGTCACCGGACCCAGGCCGAGATACCGACCGAGATGCCGCAGCTGATAATTGCGCCCGCCATACTCGATGAACGGATTGTCTTCGGCCTGCTTCTCCTCGAATTCCGCACGCGAAATGCGAATAATTCCTTCAACGGTAGGCAACGGAATTGCATAGAATTCCGACTCTGTCCGCACGATCAACGCTTGCGTGACGGCCAGCGTGTATGGCAGGTAGACGATGAATTTCGTGCCCTGACCGGCCTCCGTTTCGATTTGCAATGTCCCGCCGAGCTTCGTGATCTCACTGGCGACAACATCCATGCCGACGCCACGCCCGGCCGCATGCGTCAACCGGTCGGCTGTCGAAAAACCCGAGCGCAATACAAACTGCATGATCTCTTCATCAGTCAACTCTGTATCTTCGGCGACGAGACCGAGGTCAGTAGCCTTGCGTCTGATCGAATCGACATTCATACCAACGCCATCGTCACTGATTTCCACGACGACCTGCGAACCCTCGCGACGCAGATCGATGGAGACCTGCCCGACTTCCGGTTTTCCGGCTGCTGCACGTTCGTCAGGCGACTCGATGCCGTGGATCATGGCATTACGGATCATGTGCTCGAGGGCCGGGACCATTTTTTCCAGCACCTGGCGATCGATCTCACCACTACCCTGCACGACGAGTTCGGCATGTTTGCCTTGCTCTGTTGCCATCTGTCGAACGAGTCGCGACAGGCGACCGGTATGCTGCTCGAACGGCACCATACGAGTCCGCATCAGTCCGTCCTGCAACTCCGCTGCAGTCCTTGCCTGCTGCACGAGTAACGCCTCGGTATCGCCGGTCAGATTCTGCAGCAGATCCTTGATGCTGGAGACATCGCTCGTCGTCTCAGCGAGCGCCCGCGACAACTGCTGAATCTTCGAGTAGCGCTCGAGACTCAGCGGGTCTAACGGCTCGTCCGGGCTCGCATCAGACTGGTGCTGGTAAATAATCTGTGCTTCGGTGGCCATTTCCAGGTTACGCAATTGCTCACGTAAGCGGATAACCGTCTGGGCAAGCTCCTCGAGATTGAACTGGATCTGACCAAGCTGCTGACTGAGTCGGGAATGAAAAATGCTGACCTCGCCGGCAGCATTCAACAGGTTCTCCAGCACACCCGGATCGACCCGGGCAAACTCGCGGCGCTCCCGAACAATCGGCTCGCGCGACGTGGCTGGCATCAGGGCAGCGAGATCCCCGGCCCCCGGCTTTGCCGGTTCATCGAGCTCGCGTGCCAGCTGGCCGAGTTGGTCGGCGGCCGGTATCGAGGGCAACTGATCCTCGACTGGCAGATCGCGCGACTCATCTGCAGACACGGCTTCCGCTTCGGCTTCAACTTCAACTTCGGCTTCGGCTTCGGCTTCGGCTTCGGCTTCAACTTCGGCTTCAGCTTCGGCTTCCGCTTCGGCTTCCGCTTCGGCTTCAACTTCGATTTCTGCTTCAGCCTCAGCCTCAGCCTCGGTCACCGACGCATAGGTTTCTTCAGCCGGACTAACGATCTCTGCCGCATGATCATCAGCGACGACTGTTTCTGCTCCGCCTGTCACCATGGACTCATCGCTGACCATACCGAGAGAAGCCTGCAGTTGCCGGTGCACATCGTCTGTGGGTTCGGCACAGATACCCTGCTCGATTTGATCACGCAGATGATGCAACTCATCAATGGACGCCTGCAGAAGTATCAGTCGATCAGCATCCTGATCGAGATCACCGCCGGACATTCGTGCCAGTAAAGTTTCGATGTCATGGCTGAAATTACCGACCGCCATCAGACCGGCCATCCGCGCGCCACCCTTAAATGTATGCAGGTAGCGCTGTAACTCCGCCAGTGTCGTCTCGCTGAGCTTGCCATCGGCCTTGTTTTCCAATGCAGCATCCGCGGCTTCGAGAATTTCTGCGGCTTCTTCGGAAAATATCTCCGCGATCTCCGTGTCGAAGACCGGCGCTTCATCGGCACCCGCCAATTCGGCGGCGGCGACAATGTCCGCTTCGGCGACCGGCTGCAACGTCTCCTCGGCAAGGCTTTCCTGCTCGGCAACCCGTGCCTCGATCTCCTCATCGAGTGCGTGCAATCTGGCCTGCAAATCATCCATATCCGGCAGTTCGGGAGCTGCACCGGACAGGTAATCAATAATTTTAATCATGGCCAGTGCAGCGTCCGCGCAGGCACTGACGGCCGGCTCATCGATCGATAAATCGTGATCGTACGCCCGTCGAATTGCATTGTTCAGCGGTCGCGTGATGGCACCAGCGACCTCGACGTTGGCCATCGTGACGCTACCGTGTAGCGTGTGACACGCCCGGTACAACTCTTCAGTCACGACGAACGGCGGCAAGCCCTCGCTACACTGGGCGATGAAGGCGTCGATAACCTCGAGATGCGTATTGGTCTCCTTCGACAGAATTTCGAGCAGCACCTCGTCTATCCCGGCTTCGCCACCAACTACGGGTTGTGGCTCGGTGTCGGCGGTAAGAGGTGCGTCGTCTAAATGGTCACCAGCCAAATCTTCACCAACCGGGATCGCCTCAAACTCGACATCGACCTCTGATACGTCTTCGGCTATCTCAGCCGGCGCCTCCTCCGGTTTCAGGAATCCGGCAGCCTCACGCATCAGCGCCCCAATATCGGCCTGCGGTTCTTCGCCTACCTCGAGTTGCTCGAGCAACTCGGGTAATGCATCGAAAGCGCGATGCAGGAAATCAATGATGGCCGTTTGCGGTTTGAGAGTGCGATTAATCAACCGATTCAACAAGTCTTCGACTGACCAGCAATACTCACCGATCAACTCGGCCCCGACTGTCCGGCCGCTACCTTTCAACGTATGGAAGGACCGCCGGACTGAAATCAACGCTTCGTGATTGCTGTCATCTTGCTCCCACAGCGGGAAGTGCTTGCCAATCGACTCTATTTCTTCGCCTGCCTCCTCGATAAACAGCTCGAGAAGCTCGGGATCCACGCCATCCCCGGGAGTAACCGACATGGCCGGCATGATCTCGGTCCTGGCGACCACCATCGTCGGCTCATAATCCGGCGCCTGCACGGTCGCCGTCATACTGGAGACATCGATGTCCCCGATCTCCGGCATCGAGCGTCGCTCTGTCTCGCGCAACGCTTCCAGGCAATCGCGTGCGTTATCGAGCATGTAATCAGGCTCTTTGCGGCCAGCCTGTACCGTTTCCAGGTAGTACTCGAGACTGACGATCGCATCGGCGAGTAAATCGAACTGGTTGCTGCCGATCGAATTCGGCTCGGCCCGTATGAAACTGCTGATTTGCTCACCGATCTGTTCGACGACAGAAACGGCAGCATCCCTTTCAAGAATCATCAGACCCGCGATAATGCCGCTCAGATGGGCCGGCACGGCGTCGAGCTTGGACCCATCTTCCGACTGTTCGAGTATTTGTGCAACGGCATCCTTGATGCGGGCAAGATTGACGACACATTCACGCATAACGGCCTGCATGACGGCATCATAATTTTTGTCTTCGCCGTCCACCTCGGCTACCCTTTCTTCCGGGCGCACGAGACCGAACAGGTCTTCCTCGAGCCGGTCTTCGACGTTGAGCAATGCCGAGGCCATCTCGATCAGTGCCGACTCTTCAACATTCACACCGGTATCGATAATGGTCTGCAGATCCGCACGCTTGGTCTGAATAATTTCCCGCAGTTCGCCAAGTCCGAGTACACCGAGCGTATCGCCGATTTTTTTCAGCAATTCAATCTGTGGAACAAGCTCCTCGACATGCTCCATGCCGGTGCGTACATAAATGTCCAGAACATCCTTAACGCGCGCAAGATCATCGCAAATTGCCTGCGAGACGGTCTTCATGAGCTTTGCGCCTGGCGCACCGAGGCTTTCACGCACGAAGGCGACTTGCTCGTTGCCGGGCACCAATTCAGATAAATCGAACATCGCGCGAACGGCTGCGACTCGTTCTCCGGCCTTCGTCGCCCGCGCTATGTAGTACAGAAAATTATTGACGAGCTCAGTCGGCGGCTGCAAAGCGTATTTGTCCTCGCCGACCAGTGCGAGGCGCTTCATCTCACGATCAGCCTGGCCCATCAGGCGTTTCAGCGAAACACTGGGCTCCAGTCCGCCATCGAGCAGCGCTTCGATAACGCCGGTTACCACCCACCACAATTGATGCACGGTGCGAGTCTGGGCTGCACATTGAATACGTTCGGCAACCTGCGCGATCTTTTCCAGATTCTCATTGACATCCGTGCCCTTGATCCAGCCGAGCAACGCAAGTTGAAATCGAGGGCGCAACTCCTTGCAAAGCACAACGACATCCTCACCGCTGGGCTCGATCGATTCCTCTTCACCCATTTCGGCATCATTTGCCGACAGGTTGAGTAACAGCAGCGTGCTTTCGGATAACAACGGGCGACCACGCGCAGCGCGCAAGTCATTGAGCAGCGGCAGCAATACCAACGGAATATCGCGCCCACCGCCGATAATCAATTCAACATAGGCCGGTAACTGAACCGCTGCACGACTCAGTGCCTCCAACGCCTCATCCGCATTGCCATCCTGGCGCCGTACCTTGTCGAGGTAGTGACAGATCTCTTCCATTTCCTCTGTCAGCAGACTGGCGCCGTAAGTTTCGGTCATGCGCAGTACGCCGCTTGCCGAATGCAGCAGCTTGAGGCAGTGTTCCATCGCCTGCGGACCTGCACCACCGTCCGCGTACCGCTCTAGTGTCGAACGGAGTTCATCGAACGTGACCGCGAGTTCCTCGCCGACGATGTTCAGAGATTCAGAAACAAGTTCTTGCATGCTGGCAGCGGCCGATGGCCCGTATTAATCCGGTTCAGGCTGTCTGTTGGTCTGCAAACTCGACCTCTTCGGACTCCGGATCCAGCGGATCCTCGACCAATCCCTGTTCATGGTCGGTTTCGTCCTCGAAGGGCTGCTCGTCCGGCAACTCATCACCCGGTAACCGGAAGCCGGAGACCGACTCCCGTAACTGAGCAGCCAGTTCGGCAAATTCGCGAATAGAATCAGTTGTGGCACGTGTGCCGGCTTCGGTTCGGGAATTGATCTCTTGCAACATGTCGACATTGCGGGTCACAGCCGCAGCCGCAGTGGACTGACCGCGGGCCGAACCGGAAATATTCTGTACGAGCGATGCAATCTGGTTCGAAACCTGCTCGATCTCTTCGAGTGCAGCACCGGCATTCTCAGCCAACAATGCTCCACCGACGACATCCGTCGTGCTGCGCTCCATAGATACAACAGCCTCGTTCGTATCGGCCTGGATCGTGCGCACGAGTACCTCAATTTGTTTCGTAGCATTGGCCGAACGTTCGGCGAGCCGCTGCACCTCGTCGGCCACGACGGCAAAACCCCGTCCGGCTTCGCCGGCCATCGACGCCTGAATCGACGCATTTAATGCGAGGATATTCGTCTGATCCGCAATATCATTAATCAGTTCGATGATATTACCGATCTCCTGCGAACTCTCGCCGAGCCGCTTGATGCGTTTTGCCGTGTCCTGAATTGTCTCACGAATAGTATTCATACCCTCGATCGTGCGCCGCACGGCGTCGCCGCCCTTATGAGCAACATCCACCGAGTGCCTCGCCACGTCCGATGAGCGTTCGGCATTACCCGAGATCTCTTTGATCGATGCCGCCATCTGCCGAATCGCCTGCGATGCGGCCTCTATCTGCTTGGATTGCTCGGCCGTTGCTTCGGCGAGTTGCTGTGCAGTCATATCGGTTTGCCGGGCCGCACCGTCGACGCGTATCGCACCTTCGTTCAACGTGACGACGAGTTCACGCAGCGCCTCGATAGCAAAGTTGATCGAATCGGCGATAGCGCCGGTGATGTCTTCGGTCACGGTGGCGGTAATCGTCAGATCACCGTCAGCGAGGCTGCCGAGTTCATCGAGCAGGCACATGATTGCCGCCTGGTTTTGTTCCGTTTGTTCCGTCTGTAGATCAGCCGCTTTACGTACATCCCTTTGCCGATACCAGAGCCCGACCATGACAAGAAACAGGAGCATCGCGAGAGCAGTCAATGCCAACACGGCGTTACCCTGCCAGGCCGAGTCAGCGACGCCGCTACTGCGAACTACAACGCCTGAGCTCAATGCGGCATCGAGTGAATTGAGCTGCCCGCCAACAGCTTTGAGCGCAGCGAGCTCCTCGGTGACTGCCAAAACATTACGAATATTGTCGCCGATACGCGACACCTGATTAACTACTGCCGCCAATGCACTCACCGACTCGGCACCCGATACGGCACGCAACCCGAGACCTGGATCGCCATTCTCGAAGCCGCGAACAATTTGCGTCAGTGCCATCTCCCGGTCGAGCATCTGCTGCGTAACGTCGGCCAGCACCGCATATCCTGCGGACAGACTCCGCACATTTTCCTGTAACCCGTTCGCCAGCAAGCGCAATCGTTCCAGCTGGGCGATGACGACCGGCTTGCCCTGAATCACGACGGACTCCTCGAGTCCATTTGCCGCATCGTCGAGTTGGGGCAATAAAAATTCAAGCTCGGCACTGACAAATGCCAGTGTTTCGCGTGCCCGCCAATTATTTTCGAGTGTCTCGAGGCTGGTCGATAAATTACGCAGCGCTTTCGACTGCTCGGTGGTTAAACCCCGGGAACTTAGCTGCGCAAGCGACTGACGTGACCCACCCAACGACTCCAGCGTATCCGCATCGGTTGATGACAATGCCGATCTGGCAACCAGTAATGCTGCCCGCGCCTGTTGCAACGTGGCAGCGGAAGTAGCCCCCGGCTGTGCGGCGACGTCACGCTGTCCTTTATATTGCAATGCCAGAACGCCGAGTAACAGAAGCGCACCAAGCACCGCTATTACCGGTATCAGGTTGGATCCACTGGCTTTATTTGTCATCTATCGGTCCCTTCTTTAAAACGCATCGCCGACCAAATCAACTTCGGGCAATCAGGCACCTGTCCGTTAATCACGCCGCCGCACGCTGAAATTCATCGCTGCTTGCCAGACGCCCGACGCTGAAAATCAGCCAGTTCTCCAGGCCGCGTTCATACACGCCCTCCAGAAACCGTTCACAGCTCGTCAGCGTCTGCGGCACCTCATCGGATCGCTCAGTATCGAGAAAGCGCCTGAAGCCGAATACCTCATCCACGATTAACCCGGCCGACAGGTCGGCGCCCTTGATGACGAGTACACGCGCATCACGCTGACCGGAAAAACGCCCGGCGTCGAGAAACAACTTCAAATCGATGATCGGTAACAATTGCCCGCGCACGTTGGCCAACCCGCGAATCCACTGCTTCGCGCCGGGCACACGCGCAATCAATGGAGGCACCATCAAGACCTCGCGAATATCATCGCGGGCGACGATAAACTGCTCATCGGCGAGCCGGAAACCGATGCCGACCCATTCCTCGGCATCAAGGTTCACGTCATCGCCTGACGCGCCAGCCAATGCAACCTTGCTGCGACGCTCGAGCTCACGCAGCAAATCGAACGGCCGGTCCCGCAAGGTGCGTAATTCGGTACCCGGGGTTTCAGTCATCAGTTCAGATTCGCCTGCACGGCGGCGACTAGTGCCGCGTCATCGACCGGTTTCATCAGGTATTCAACGGCGCCCTGACGCAACCCCCAGACCTTGTCTGTTTCCTGATCTTTCGTCGTCACCATGACGACCGGGATTGCGGCCGTTGTCGGGTTTTTTGACAGTTGGCGGGTGGCCTGAAAGCCGTTCATACCCGGCATGACGATATCCATGAGAATCAGGTCCGGCAACCGCGATTCAGCGACCGTAATCGCCTCCTCCCCGTCACTCGCAACGACGGTCTCGAAACCGTGCCGCTCCAGCGCCGTTGAAATAACGTGCTGTTCCGTTGGTGAATCGTCAACAATCAACACGAGCGCCATGGCTCCACTCCCGTGTGTCATCGAGAAACCTGGTTGGCTATTGCCCCCAGCAACTCGTCTTTCGTAAACGGTTTGGTCAGATACTGTTCCGAACCGACAATCCGGCCCCGGGCCCGATCAAACAGACCATCCTTACTGGACAACATGATGACCGGCGTATTGCTGTAGGTTTTGTTGTGCTTGATCAACGAGCACGTTTGGTAACCGTCCAGACGCGGCATCATGATATCGACGAAAATAATATCGGGCTGATGGTCAGCGATCTTGGCCAGGGCGTCGAACCCGTCGATCGCCGTATAGACGGTACAGCCCTCTTTCGACAACAACGTCTCAGCAGTGCGCCGGATCGTCTTGCTATCGTCGATAACCAGTATCTTGAGGCCACTCAGTTTCGGGGCCGTGTCAGCCACCACTGGCATCTCGGTCGCTTCAGTCATCACAAGCCTTTAACATAATGAATCCAATACACAAAGACGGTACCGCTGTTGAATCCGCACAAATTGATGTCCGGTAGTCCCCATGAGTTCCAGATACGCCGGAGCCACCATCCGACCATGAATGGCACTACCCAATAACCCACTCCAGTACCTACGAGATAATACCTGCCCACAGGTGATATTTCAGCAGGTCTGCGACAGAATTGAGACACAGGTATCGTGGAGAAAACAATGAGTAAAATCAGGCTTGGGGTCGTCATGGATCCTATCGGTCAAATTACCCCGGCCAAAGACAGTACGCTGGCGATGCTGCTGGAAGCCCAGGCGCGCGGCTATGAGATCCGGTATTTCGAACTATCCGACCTCCGCCTAGACGACGGCGAGCCACGCGGGTACGGTCGGGCGCTCAGTGTCGCCGACGATTCAGCAGGCTGGTACGAACTCGGCGCCGCAACGGATCAGAGCCTCGCCGATCTCGATGTCATCCTGATGCGCAAGGATCCGCCCTTCGATACCGAATATATCTATACAACCTACATTCTGGAACGCGCCGAACTGGCCGGCGCGCTGATCGTCAACCAGCCCAACAGCCTGCGGGATATCAACGAAAAGGTATACACGGCCTGGTTCCCCGAATGCTGCCCGCCGACACTGATCACGCGTTCGATGCGGCAGCTGCGCGAATTCCTGAAAAAACACGGGAAAATCGTCATCAAGCCCCTCGACGGCATGGGCGGACGGTCGATATTCGTTGTCGATCACAGCGACAACAACGCCAACGTCATATTCGAAACGCTGACGGATTACGATGCGAAATTTGCCATGGCGCAACAATATATCCCGGAAATCACCACCGGTGACAAACGCATCCTGCTCGTCAACGGCCAACCCGCGCCATGCGTACTGGCGCGGATCCCGCCGCCGGACGACAATCGAGGCAACCTCGTCGCCGGCGCACAGCCGGAGGCCCGTGAACTGACGGAGCGTGATCGCTGGATCTGCGAACGCGTCGGACCGGTGCTGCGCGAGCGCGGCGTCCTGTTTGCCGGCCTCGACGTCATTGGTGACTATTTGACCGAAATCAATGTCACGAGCCCCACCGGGATTCGCGAACTCGCGAAACTGGCCGACCTCGACATTGCCCGGGAACTCATTGAGGCCATTGAAAACCGCTTGTGAAATTGGTGTCAGACACCACAACACAGAAACCCGCATTTTGTGACCTGATCCAACCCTTACGGGCGGCGGCGGGTATAATAGGACCCTTGCTAGCTGCGACCGAAACGGAAATCCATATTCGCCCATCCCAGCCCATGAGCCCATCAACAGGCAATACCGGTCGTCAAGGCATGTCACGTGCCGTGGATCCCCGACTTTTCCTGCCATGGTCAGAAACCGCCTCCCGGGACCGCCTTTCATCGACCCTGTTCCTCGCTGGCTTGCTCCATGGCATCATCCTGCTCGGCGTGACATTTACCAGCGAATACGCACCCCCGGAACCGACGGCAACCTCTTTCGATGTCGTGCTGATCACCAATGAATCGACCGATCACACCACCCAAAATGATGCCGAACTACTCGCGCAACAGGACATGATCGGCGCCGGAAATACTGACATTCCGATGCAACTACAGACCGCAATGAATCAACTACAGCCCGCCGAAGAGCTGGGACCGGAGCAGGCCGGCCAACAACAGCGTCGCCAGCTCGATCCATCTATGCTGCACGACCGACCGACCATTGTCGCCCGGTCGCTATCCAGCCGACTCGCCATTCCGGAACGGCAGGATGATCGCCAATACAACGAACAACGACAGGCGCGGTCTTTTGTCGGCGAAACGAATGCGATTGAAATCGTCAATAAACCCGAACCGGAAACGTTAATCAGCGATACTGAGCCACGTGAACTGATCATCAGCGCGAATACCCGCGAAGCGCGGATCGCCGCTTACCTGAGCAGCTGGAAAAACCACATCGAGCGCATCGGTACGCTGAACTTCCCGAATGCCGCCGACAGCACCGGTCTGGCAAGCTATCCGACGCTCGAAGTCGCGATTAACTCTGACGGCAACCTGAATGAGGTCATTGTGCGTAACTCGTCGGGTATCCGCGCCCTCGATCAGGCTGCGCTGAATATCGTTACGATCTCAGCGCCATTCGACCCGTTCCCCGAATTTCTGCGTGCCGAGTACGACGTGCTGCGCTTCGCTTACGAGTGGCGATTCACCGACGGGCTTATCTCGTCGCGACTGTCGACCACCGGCGCACAGTGAAGTCAGACTGATGGATGAATCGAATAATCTGACCGGACACCTGCTCATCGCAATGCCTGCGATGATGGATCCAAACTTTGCGCGTACCGTCACTTATATCTGTGAACATGGCGACCAGGGTGCGCTGGGAATCGTCGTGAACCGACCGCTCGATATCGATCTCGGCGACGTATTCGCGCAATTGAAGCTGGAAAACTGCAACGCGGAAATGTCCAGCCGGCCTGTGTTGCATGGCGGTCCGGTACATATGGAACGTGGCTTCGTTATACATGAAGCCGAAGATTGCTGGGAGAATTCGACGATCGTCAAGGACTCTATCCAGGTCACAACCTCGCGTGACATCCTGATCGCGATGGCCGACGGGCGCGGACCGAAACGCGCCACTGTCGCACTCGGTTACGCCGGCTGGGGCGCCGGCCAGCTCGAGGAAGAAATTTCGGCAAACTCATGGCTCAATACGCCGGCCGATGGGCGAATTATTTTTGACACCCCGTTTGAAGACCGCTGGCAACAATCAGCTGACCTGCTCGGCATCGACCTGTCCATGATCAGCCCGGAAGCCGGCCACGCCTGACCCTGGAATTGCTCAACAATAAACGACTTGACTCACAAACACTCCGCGCTGGCGTTCGACTTCGGTGAACAACGCATCGGCGTGGCATTTGCCAACCGGGTAACCGGCTCGGCCGTCCCGCTGAAAACCTTGCCGACCCGCGACGCCGAAGCTGTGCATTACGAAATTGCGGCACTGATCAGGGAATGGGAACCCGGCGCACTCGTGATCGGCGTACCCTATAATACCGACGGCACGGAATCCCGACTGACCACGATGGCCGTGGAATTCGGGACCCGGATCGGCAACCGATATGGCTTACCGGTAGATCAGGTGGACGAGCGCCTGACATCGATGGAAGCCAGAATGATGCTGACCGAACAACGCCGAAGCGGTCAGCGACGCCGCAAAATACGCCGCGAAGACATCGATAGCCTGTCGGCGAAGCTAATCGCCGAGACATGGCTGCGCGAGAACCGATAACGACAAAACAATGGATCAGGAAGCCAGCAACATCGAGCAACTCACACCGTCGGGTCGGTTAAGGCACCTGTTGCAACTCCATGGACTCGACCGCAGTATTCTTGTTGATATCCTGAACCGCGCACAAAATTATGTACGACCGATAGGCACGGTACCCGCTCGCGACGATTGCCTGGCCGGGCAAACTGTCGCAAACCTGTTTTTTGAGGCCAGTACGCGAACGCGCGCCTCTTTCGAACTCGCCGCCAAAAGAATGAGCGCCGACGTACTGAATCTCGACGTTAATATGTCATCGAGAAAAAAGGGCGAGAGCATTCTCGACACGATCTATACCCTGCAGGCGATGGGTGTCGGTATTTTCGTCGTCCGCGACGCTTCGGCCGGTATTCCGGCGTTGATCGCAACCAAGGTCGAACCGCACATCAACGTTTTGAATGCCGGTGAGTCGGATGTCTCGCACCCCACACAGGGCCTGCTCGACATGCTGACGATTCGCCAACACAAGGGACGACTCGACAACCTGACGATCACGATCATCGGCGACATCGCACACTCACGGGTAGCACGCTCATTGACCGAAGGGCTCGCCATCCTCGGTGACAACACGATTCGCCTCGTCTCTCCGCCGGGACTGGCGCCGGACCCGGCGCTCTACCCGGGAATGGACATCACCACAGACATCGACGGTGCAATTGCCGGCGCCGATGCACTCGTCACGCTGCGCATACAAAAAGAACGCATCATAGAAAAATCGAATCTGCTGACGGATCACGAATATCTGGAGGCTTACGGGCTCACCGAGCAGCGACTCAAACTGGCCAGGCCCGATGCAATCGTCCTGCACCCGGGACCGATGAACCGGGATGTCGAAATCGAAGGCAGCGTCGCCGATGGGCCGCACAGCGTCATCACCGAACAAGTCACCAACGGTCTTGCCGTACGCATGGCCTTACTCGCAACGATCGCCGGAGCATGACCCAAAATCACCGCAACGCGATCTGCGTCGAAAATGCAGGCATTCTGCAGCACACGGCGCATGCCGACGATCAATATGTGCTGCGCCTGACGGCGCCACGATGCGCCGCACGCGCGCAACCGGGCAGCTTCGTGCATATTCGGTGCGCCGATGACATTCCGATGCGTCGACCCGTGTCGATCATGCGGGTTAATGCGGCTGACGGCTGGATTGAGATACTGTACAAGGTCATGGGCCACGGACTGCGCCAGTTGGCCACCACCGAGCCCGGCGAAACTGTCAGCATCATGGGCCCAATCGGCAACGGCTTCGCGCCGGACAGCAATCGCCCGACCGCGGTGCTGATCGGCGGTGGAGTCGGCATTCCACCACTGATTTTTCTGGCCGAATCCATTCACGCACAAGGCCGGAAAAATACCCGATCGGTTGCTTTCTTCGGCTCGGAAATTCCGTTCCCGTTCGAACTCGTCGACACAACCGTCACGTTACCGGGCGCACCGATCGAGGCGAATCGGGCCATTGCACTGCTCGATAAAAAGGACATACCGTCTCGCCTGGCCACGACGGCCGGATTCGCGGGCTGTTACGCGGGCTACGTGACCGAACTGGCCCGCGAATGGCTCGCAACGCTGCCGGATGAAGAACTCGAGAAAATCATGTTCTATTCCTGCGGGCCCGAGCCGATGCTCGAGGCCGTCGCGAAGCTGGCTCGCTCGTTCAACCTGCCGACACAACTTTGTCTCGAGGAATACATGGCCTGTGCCGTAGGCGGCTGCGCCGGTTGTGCCGTCGAAGTGCAGACGGACGAGGGACCGGCGATGAAAAGAGTCTGCGTCGATGGGCCGGTGTTTGATGGGGGCGCGATTTACCCTGGCTAAACTGGAGTACGTTGCCAAGTTGCCGCCGGGCGGGTGGCACGATCGTGAATTTCCGGACTCTGAAGAATCCCGACGACTCTTGCCCTAGCCGAAATGAATCTGAGATTCGAGATTGGCGCGTGAATCGGCGTTCGCCAGCGCCTCATCCATCGAAACTTTGCCTTCCTGATAAAGCTTGAGCAGCGACTCGTCGAATGTTTGCATGCCCTGCTCGGTGCTATCGTAGAACGACTCCTTGACCTTGCTGATATCGCCCTGCTGGATCAGCTCGGCGATACGCGGTGTGTTCAGCATGATCTCGACTGCGGCCTGGCGATCACCACCGACACCGCGCACCAGTCGCTGCGAGATAATCGCCCGCAGGTACTGGGAAATATCCATGTACACCTGCGGATGCTGGTCTTCGGGGAAAATATTAATGATCCGATCCAGAGTTTCGGGCGCATTATTGGAATGCAACGTGGCAATAACGAGGTGGCCGGTACCGGACAGATCAATCGCTGCCTGCATCGTCTCCCGATCACGAATCTCACCGATCAGGATAACATCCGGCGCCTCGCGCATCGCGCTCTTCAAGGCACGCGAATAGTTCTTCGTGTCAGTACCAATTTCTCGCTGATTGATGATGGACTTCTTGTTCTTGTGCAGGAACTCGATTGGATCCTCGATTGTGATGATATGTGACGATGTTTTCTCGTTACGATAATTAATCATACCCGCCAGTGTCGTCGACTTGCCGCAGCCGGTCGCACCAACCATCAGAATCAGCCCACGCCGAAACATAACGAGTTCCTGGAGAATCGGCGGCATGCCCAGATCCTCGAGTTTTGGCATTTCGGTGGTGATATAGCGCATGACCATCGCAATCGTGTTGCGCTGATGAAATACGTTAACCCGAAAACGGCCGAGACCCGGCTTTGAAATCGCGAAATCGATTTCGAGCTCCTGGGTAAATTCCTCCATCTGCTCCTCGTTCATGACCTCCATCGCGGCCTGACGAACCATCTTCGACGTCAGATCGAGTTTGTTGACCGGCATGATCTTGCCGTCGATCTTGATCTTGACGGGGGCGTGACAGGTCAGAAAAAGATCCGATGCCTTTTTCTCAACCATCAGGTTAAACAGGGGCTCTACATTCATCTCAGCATTTACTCATTCAAGTTCAGTTAGTTGTCGTCGACGATAAAATTCAACCGAATTGCATACCTTCTTCATCTTCATCGTCGGCCAGTGACAGACCCTTGGCCCGTTCCTCTGCATTGTCAGTGCTACGCTTGCCTTCGAGCTTGATACGCAGACGCAATTCATTCTTCGAGTCTGCATTACGCATTGCGTCGTCGTAGCTGATCTTGCCGTCTTCAAACAAATCAAACAGATCCTGATCGAATGTTTTCATGCCCAGACGATTACTCTTTGCCATGACTTCCTTGATCTGCGCAACCTCACCCTTGAATATCAGATCGGAAATCAGCGGCGACTTCAGCATAATTTCCATCGCCGCGATACGTCCACTGCCACCCTCGCGCGGCAACAGGCGCTGAGAGATCAGCGCCTGAACATTCAACGACATATCCATCAGGAGTTGATCGCGTTTTGCCTCGGGGAAAAAGTTGATGATTCGATCGAGCGCCTGGTTGGCGCTGTTCGCGTGCAATGTCGCAAGACACAGGTGACCCGTCTCGGCAAACTGGATACCGAACTCCATCGTTTCGCGTTCACGAATCTCACCGATCATGATGACATCGGGCGCCTGGCGTAAGGTGTTTTTCAGGGCGGCGAACCATGAATCAGTGTCGACACCGACCTCGCGCTGAGTCACGACACAGCGTTTATGCGCATGCACATATTCAACCGGGTCCTCGATCGTGACGATGTGGCCACGCGAATTCTCATTGCGGTGACCGACCATCGCTGCCAGCGTGGTCGATTTACCCGAACCGGTCGCGCCGACGAGAATCACGAGCCCGCGTTTCGTCATTGCGATTTCTTTCAGCGTATCGGGTAGCTCGAGTTCGTCGACCGTCGGGATCGTCGTGACGATCTGCCGCAGCACCGCCGCGACAGCGCCCTGCTGAATGTATGCACTGACACGAAACCGGCCGATTCCCTGCGGGCTGATCGCAAAATTACACTCTTTCGTAGCGTCAAACTCGCGCGCCTGCTTGTCGCTCATGATGGCACGGACGATAACCGCGCTCTGATCCGGCGACAGAGGCTCCTCGGCCGCACGATGAATTTCACCATCGACCTTGATCGCCGGGGGGAATCCGGCGGTGATGAACAGGTCAGACCCATTCTTGGCCACCATCTTCTTGAGCAGACCCTGCATGAGCCGTGTCGCATGATCGCGTTCCATACGAAATATCCTTTCTGATTAATTTAAGACGCCAGTGCGCCCGAAATTAGAAGTTCTCCTTATGAGCGGCCCGGAAGCGGGCCTCTTCCTTATTGATGAGACCCTTGGCCAGCATTTCTGCGAGGTTCTGGTCCAATGTCTGCATACCGGATGCCTGGCCAGTCTGGATCGCCGAATACATCTGCGCAATCTTGCCCTCCCGGATCAGGTTCCTGATTGCCGATGTGCCGATCATGATCTCGTGGGCCGCAACGCGGCCGCCACCGATACGCTTGAGCAACGACTGGGAAATCACGGCGCGCAATGATTCGGACAACATCGACCGCACCATTTCCTTCTCGGCTGCCGGAAACACATCGACGACACGGTCGATCGTCTTGGCCGCCGAGCTCGTATGCAGCGTGCCGAATACAAGGTGGCCGGTCTCGGCCGCGGTCAATGCGAGCCGGATCGTCTCGAGGTCACGCATCTCACCGACGAGGACAACATCCGGATCCTCACGCAGCGCCGAGCGCAGCGCCTCGGCAAAGCCCAGCGTGTCACGATGTACCTCACGCTGATTAATCAGCGATTTCTTGCTCTCGTGCACAAACTCGATCGGATCCTCAATGGTCAGAATATGATCGGGTTTGTTGTCGTTGATATAGTCGACCATCGCCGCGAGCGTGGTCGATTTGCCCGAACCGGTCGGCCCGGTTACCAGGACAATCCCGCGCGGATACATCGAAATATCCTTGAAAATGGCCGGAGCCATCAGGTCCTCGAGCGTCAGGATCTCGGATGGAATCGTGCGAAATACAGCGCCGGCGCCACGCGCCTGGTTGAAGGCATTGACACGAAAACGCGCGAGATCCGGAATCTCGAACGAAAAGTCAGTCTCGAAGTACTCCTCGAAGTCCTTGCGCTGCCTGTCGTTCATGATGTCGTATATCATGCCGTGCACGTCTTTGTGCGTCAGCGCGGGCATGTTGATTCGTTTTATGTCGCCATCGACGCGAATCATCGGTGGCACTCCGGCGGACAGGTGCAAATCCGACGCATTGTTTTTTACGGAAAATGTCAGTAACTGAGCGATATCGACAGCCATTATTTAGCCCCAAATCAATAACTTACCCACAAGCATCCCGCCTGCATTTACCATAAGCGGTAAATTTGGCGGAAGTTAAGTATATAGGGCCACCAGAAAGGGATCGTGACGCGAATCACGGAACAACTAGCGCACCTCCGACGACGTGTTGAATCTGCTGCCGAATCCGCAGGTCGAGACCCGGATTCGGTCCGGATCCTTGCCGTCAGCAAGAAACAACCCATCGAAGCCCTTGTCGCGGCCTATGCAGCAGGTTTGCGGGATTTTGGCGAGAATTACCTGCAGGAGGCGCTGGGCAAGATCCCGGCGCTTGGTCGCAACGCCATATGGCACTTTATCGGCCCGGTTCAATCCAACAAGACCCGGCTCATTGCGGAAAATTTCGACTGGGTCCAAACGGTAACGAGTCGCCGGATTGCTGAACGCTTGTCGGCACAACGCCCCATGGACCGTAACGATCTGCAAATCTGTATCCAGCTGCGGCCACCGGGCGCAGAACAACGCAATGGTGTCAGCGAGGATGACCTGCCCGGTCTTGCCGCCGTGATCGCCGCTGCACCTAATCTGCGATTACGCGGGTTGATGACGATACCGCTGCCAGATCGCGGCGAAGCCGCCACGCGCAGCGAATTCGCGCGTGCACGCCGGCTATTCGATGAACTTGGCCACGCAGGTTACGCTGTAGATACATTGTCGATGGGTATGTCAGCCGATCTCGAAGCAGCGATAATAGAAGGCAGCACCTGCATCAGGATCGGCACGGACTTGTTTGGAACCAGGGATTATGGATAACAACAATCTGCACATCGGCTTTATTGGCGGCGGCAACATGGCCCGGGCAATCATCGCCGGACTAATCCGGTCTGGCCACGATCCTCAATGCCTGACCGTAGCCGAACCCGATCCGGCACAACGTGAACGTGTACACGCGCTCAATGCCGGCATCCACGTGAGTGACAATAATAATGATGCGGCCGTTGCCGCCGACATCGTCGTTCTGGCCGTCAAACCACAGATCATGCCCACCGTCGTCAGCGGATTGCCGGCATCCACCGAACAGAGTTCGCGTATTTTCCTGTCGATTGCCGCCGGCACCACACTCGGCTCGCTGCAGACGATGCTCGACCCGGCGCAGGCAATCGTACGCGTAATGCCAAACCAACCGGCGCTGGTCGGCGCCGGTATGTCAGTACTGATCGCAACGGCGGCAACGAGCAGTGAACAAAAAGCCTCGGCGCAGTATGTTGCCGAGGCGATGGGCGACATCGCGTGGGTCGATGATGAGGCACTGATGGATGCCGTCACTGCCGTATCGGGCAGTGGCCCTGCATATTTCTACCTGTTTATGGAAATTATCGAGGCCTGCGCCCGAGACATGGGCCTGTCACCGGAACTCGCTCACCAGCTGGTGCGACAAACCGGTTTCGGCGCCGGACGTGTTGCGGCAGAATCCGACCTGCCGCTCGACGCCCTGCGCGCGAGCGTGACATCGAAAGGTGGTACGACAGCTGCTGCGCTCAATGCACTGGAGCAATCGGAATTTCGTGCTATTGTCGCGCGGGCGTTGCGCGCCGCCCGCGACCGGTCAATCGAGCTCGGCAAAGGGGACTGATGGTGCGCCAGATTTCAAAACGGCAACGGTAATATGAATATACAGGATGCGCTGACTTTCATCGTCAAGACTCTTCTCGAGCTTTATATCATTACGTTCGTTCTGCGCTTCATCCTGCAATGGGTGCGTGCTGATTTTCGTAACCCGATTACGCAGTTCTTCGTCCGCATCACGAACCCACTCGTGATTCCGGCGCGGCGATTGATTCCATCGGTCGGCGGGTTCGATACGGCGTTAATAATTATCGTTCTGCTGCTCGAACTCACCGTCATGATCGTCCTGATCAACATGAACTGCATGAACGCACCAAATTTTGCCCAGGTAATCGGCCTGACGTTACTGCGTATCGTCTACATGACGCTGCAAATATACTTCTTCGTCATCCTCATCTACGTGGTGCTGAGCTGGATCAATCCGGGTACTTATAATCCGGCTACCAATCTTCTGGCCAGTCTGGCCGAACCGGCACTGAAACCGTTCCGCCGATTGATCCCGCCGATAGCCGGTTTCGATCTGTCGGCGCTGTTTGCGCTGATCGCGATCCAAGCATTGATGATACTGCTGCAATTCGATCGTATGACCGCCGGCATGGACTGCGGATCGATCACAAAATTACTGTGACCAGGTGGAAAATTGGTGTCAGGCATCAATTAATTTTTACAGAGATTCATAGACCCGATTTCTTAACCGTATGACATCGCCGCGGGCAATGTAGAGCAGATCGGCGACCTTGCCGATCATGTAGTCTTCGTACTTATCGAGTACTTTGTCCGCCAACGCGATGCGCCAGAGCATTTCGATAATCTTTTCTTTCTCGGCATAACTGAGTTCGGCATGCAAGATACGTGTGAACTCATGTAATGACACCGAGTTTTCAACCGCACGCTCCGCTCGGCCCAACAAGTGCTCTGCACCGACAGCTGACAGGCTGAAATTATCCTTCAGCAATGCAAGCATCGTGTCATGTTCGATCGCCAGACGCTCATAATCTGCAGCGGCAATCTCGACCAACAGAGCCGCGGTCGCGTGCTCGATCCTGGCCTCACCAATGTCGGCCGATGTCTCTTCCTCCGACAAGCCGAATAAACTCAGCAAACGATCGATCATTCATCACCCCACTGAGCCACAAGGTGGTCGACAACAATCGTTCGCAACTTCGTTAACCGACCATGGAAGAAATGCCCGGTATTGGGCACAACTACGAGTTCCGGCCCGGGCGTCAGTCCGTTAACCCATTCGATCACCTCATCACACGGCACAACCGCATCGGTCTCACCCTGCACGATCAGCCATGGACACTCCGGCTGGCGGTTACCCAGCAATTCAGCCATGCGCGATGCGGCGGGCGCGACCGTAACGAGCTGGACCGGATCGGCTGACAGCGCGGCGCGGGCTGCCACCATACCGCCGAAAGAAAACCCGAGCAGGCACAGTTCAGCGCCCGGATAACGTTGTGCAGCCCAGTCAACCACGGCCAGCACATCGTCCGTCTCACCGATGCCGCCGGCGAAAGCGCCTTCACTCGCACCAACGCCACGAAAATTAAAACGAATCGCCGGTATACCAAGCTCATTCATCGCGCGGGACAAAGTATGCACAATCTTATTTGTCATCGTGCCCTGATGCAGAGGGTGCGGATGACACACAATCGCAACCCGGCGGTCATCGCTCACCCGCGGCGCTTCCAGCAGAGCCTCGATCTGCCCAACCGGCCCGCCGATCGTCAGCGCATCTCTGCGCAGCGCCTTACTACTCACCAAACACACTCCCGAAGACTTACCGACTCTAATAGCCGGCGCTATTGTAAAGGCTATCGACTGATCGAACATCTACCTCTGGTTAATAAGGTAATGGGCGAGAATCGATGGAATGGCATATCATGGAACACGCACGACGACGGGGAGACCATCATGCTTCTTACATCCACAACCTTCGAACACAATGGAATAATCCCGGAACGCTGCGCATTCGGTATTCCGGATACCGATGAACACCTCAAGCTCGGTGAGAACAGGAATCCCCAACTCAGCTGGGGCGATGTTCCACCCGATGCAAATTCGCTCGTACTGTTGTGCATAGATCCGGACGTGCCGTCATCGGCAGAAAACTTCAACAAGGAAGGGGCGACAATCGAATTAAATCTGCCGCGCGTGGACTTTATTCACTGGGTCATGATCGACATACCCGCACAAGCCGGTTCGATCGATGAAGGCGCCTGCTCAGATGGTATCGTGCCAAGTGGCAAGAATAACCCGACCGGACCGGCGGGATCCCGCCAGGGCATCAATGACTATACGAATTTCATGGCCGGTGATCCGGATATGGAAGGCGATTACTACGGTTACGACGGTCCGTGCCCACCCTGGAACGACGAACGTCTGCATCACTATCACTTCACGTTATACGCGCTCGATCTCGAGCAATTACCGGTTGCCAAACACTTCACGGCGTCTGATGTACTCGCGGCTATCGAGGCTCATATCATTGATTCAGTGACACTAATCGGCACATACAGCCTGAATCCGGACGTGCCGGCATAGAAACCTCCGGCTCCCTGTTTTAGTGGCTGAACTCATGGCGCCGCGCAGAATCAATAACTTTCACTGTTAATCCCGCCTGTTGCGGTCGATTCATCGCTTGCGGCAACGACTGGCGGAAAGTGAATATAGGCAAACTGGCCTATTGACATCGCGGAACAGCACAACCCATACTTAGCTAAGTTTAGCTAAACTAATGGTGTCTGATGTCAACGATTCAGGTCAATATGCACGAGGCAAAATCCCAACTCTCCCAATTGGGAGAAAAAGCATGGGCAGGAGAAAGAGTTGTGATCGCCAAGGCAGGAAAGCCCTACCTGGATCTATTCCCCCATAAGGGCAAACGCAAACCGCGGGAACCAGGCCGATTCAAAGGCAAAATAAAGATGTCGAAGGCGTTCGATCAAACACCTGTCGACATCATCGATGCCTTTGAAGGAAACGATTGATGCGGCGGTTGCTGCTCGATACGCACATTTTGTTGTGGTGGCTGTCCGACGACGAAAATCTCGGCGAGCAGGCCAAGAAAATGATTGCCGACACTCGCAATGAAGTTTTCATCAGTGCAGCGACAACATGGGAGATCGCGATCAAGAAAGCCAAGGGCCTGTTAGAGGCGCCTAACGATATGGACCGCATTGTTGAAGATGAGGGGTTCAGTAAATTGCCTGTTTCACTGTTTCACGGCGAGAAAGCGGGAGACTTGCCAGAGATTTATCGCGATCCTTTTGACCGAATGCTGGTCGCACAGGCTCAGGCAGAGGGACTAGAGATCATGACAGTCGATCCCGAGATACCGAAATACGGAATCAAACTGATTGATCCGCGGAATTAATATACTAGAATAACAGCAGCATTCGGAAGCAGGGATCGTGTAGCTTTCGCCAGCTTTTTATACAGGGTGATATTACTCAGCGCCCTATGATGTTGTTCAGCATCGCAACAATCTATAGCGGCGACATGGACAGATGGTTACCTTCAGCGCCTTTCCCTCAATCTTTATCTTCAAGATCCAGCGACGCCGAATTGATGCAATAGCGCTGACCTGTCGGCTGCGGACCATCGGGGAAAACATGTCCCAGGTGTGCGCCGCAAGCTGCACACAGGGCCTCATCACGAATTCTGCCGTGGCTCGTGTCACGCTCGATCCGAATACGCGCCGGATCGACGGATTCAAAAAAACTTGGCCAACCCGAGCCTGAGTCGAATTTTGTTTCCGAGTCGAACAACTCAGCACCACAGCAGATACAGACGTACATGCCCGTTTTCTTGCAGTCATGGTACACACCGGTAAATGCAGGCTCCGTGCCTTTCTGCTGCGTTACATGAAACTGCTCCGGTGTCAGACGCGCACGCAATGCTTCTGTTGAACTGTCTTTCTTACCGGACATAGTCCGTCTCCACTATCAACTACAGATCATGATTCTAGCCCGAATATTGCACCCGGGTCAGTTATCATGGCTAACCATTCATTTTACTTTCACCCAGTCTATTGCCGCACTCAGACACACATTCGCACGGACATGGCCACGATCATCATGTCCCGACGGACATGAACCGGATCTTTGCCCTCGGCGTTATCCTGAATATTGTTTTTGTCATTATCGAAGCGGCATATGGGCTCGTCGCCGGCTCCCTGGCGCTGCTCGCGGATGCCGGCCATAACCTCAGCGATGTCATGAGCCTGCTGCTGGCCTGGGGTGCAAACGTGCTGGCCCAGAAGAAACCAACGCCACGCAGAACTTATGGCCTGCGCCGCGCAACCAACCTGGCGGCTCTGCTGAGTTCGATCCTGCTGCTGCTCGCCATGGGCGGTATCGCGTGGGAAGCATTAGACAGATTCACCACTGCCGTCACCATTGACGGCCGGATCGTGATCATCGTTGCCGCGATCGGCGTCGTCATCAACGGCATCACGGCATGGCTATTCGCCGCCGGCAGCAAACACGACCTGAACGTCAAAGCCGCATTCCTGCACATGGCGGCCGATACCGGCGTGTCGATCGGCGTCGTACTCGGTGGTATCGGCATTCTGCTGTTTGGCTGGTACTGGGCAGATCCCGTGATCACGCTGATCATCGTCGTGGTCATACTCATCAGCACCTGGGGCGTATTGCGCGACTCACTCGATCTGGCATTCGATTCGGTACCGCGCGATATCGATCCACAACAGGTTCGTGATTACCTGTCCGGTCTGCCGGGCGTCAGTACCGTTCACGATTTACACATCTGGGGCATGAGCACGACCGAAACCGCGCTGACCGCACACCTTGTCATGCCCGACGGTAATGGTCAGGATGAATTTCTGCAGCGCATTTCCGATGAGCTGATGAACCGGTTTCGGATTGCACATGCAACCATTCAGGTCGAGCGCGGTGAAATTGATCACGGGTGTGACGGGGAGGGGCGGCCGTGAATCGCGGCTAAAGCCGCTCCCACAATTGCCCTAACCGCTGAGTTCGAGCAACAACCGATTCAAGCGCGTCGCATAGGCCCCGGGATCGGTCAGCTGTTGCCCCTCGGACAACCGCGCCTGATCGAGCAATACAGCCGCCAGGTCGCCGAAGCGCTGCTCATCCTGTTCTGCGTCGAGCCGATTGATTAACGGGTGATCGGCATTAATCTCAAAAACCGGCTTGCTGTCCGGAACGCTCTGACCGGATGCTTCGAGAATCTTGCGCATCTGTGCGCCCATATCATGCTCGCCGATCGCAAGACAGGCGGGCGAGTCGGTCAGGCGGTCGGTCAGGCGAACCTCTTCGACATCATCCTTGAGTTGCTCGTGCAAGCGTTCGAGAAACGCCTTGTGCTCACCGTCGTCCTGCTCTTTCTTCTCTGCATCATCCCTGGCGCCGAGATCCAGTTCACCGCGGCGAATATCGCGTAGCTCTTTACCGTCAAACTCGGTCAGATGGCCCATGACCCATTCGTCGATCGGATCCGACAGCAACAACACTTCGACGCCTTTCTTGCGGAATACTTCGAGGTGTGGACTTGCACTTGCCGACTTGTGACTATCTGCTGTCACATAATAGATCTTGTCCTGGTCTTCCTTCATGCGCGACACGTAATCAGCCAGCGACTGATCCTGTTTCTCGCTGTCCGTGTGCGTCGTTGCGAAACGCAGCAGGCCGGCAATCTTTTCGCGATTCGCAAAATCCTCTGCCGGGCCCTCCTTGATGACACGACCAAACTCATCCCAGAAACCCTGGTATTTGTCGGCGTCCCCGGACGCCAGCTTGCCCAGCATATCCAGCACTCGTTTGGTCAGCGCGCTCTTGATGGCGTCAACCGTCGCATCCTGTTGTAACAACTCACGCGACACATTCAAAGACAAATCATTCGAGTCGATAATGCCGCGAATAAAACGCAGGTAGAGCGGCAGGAACTGCTCTGCCTCATCCATGATGAACACACGCTGGACGTAGAGCTTCAACCCACGCGGTGACTCCCGGTTCCACAAATCGAACGGCGGTTTGGTCGGCAGGTAGAGAAGGCTCGTATATTCGCGTTTGCCTTCAACACGATTATGACTCCAGAGCAGCGGCTCATGAAAATCATGCGCGATGTGCTTATAGAACTCGTGATACTCGTCATCTTCGATGTCGCCACGCGGCCGCGTCCATAGCGCCTTGGCCGTGTTGACCATTTCATACTCCGGGGCCTCCTCCGGCTCGGGGGCGCCTTCGGCCTCATCATCCGCCTTCTCTTCAACGGGTACCGCTGCGGCCTTCATCTCGACCGGAAATGCAATATGGTCGGAATACTTGCTGACGAGGTTGCGCAGACGATAGTCGTCGGCAAACTCCGTGGCATCCTCACGCAGATGCAAAAGAACCGTGGTACCGCGCTCGGTACGGTCGATGGTTTCGACCGTGAATTCACCATCGCCATCGGACATCCAGTGCACGCCTTCACCTGCCGGAACGCCGGCCCGGCGCGTGAATACCTCGACTTTTCCGGCAACAATGAATGCGGAATAAAACCCGACGCCGAAACGGCCGATCAGATTCGCATCCTTTTTCGAGTCGGCAGTCATTGCCTGCAGATACTCGCTGGTTCCGGAGCGCGCGATCGTGCCGAGCTGCTGCACGACATCATCGTGCGTCATGCCTATGCCGTTGTCGGTAATGCTGAGCGTATTGGCCTCGGGGTCGACATCGATACGGATCGTCAAATCCGCACCATCCTCGAGCAGTTTTTCATCTGCGATGGCCTCGAAACGCAACTTGTCCGCTGCATCCGAGGCATTGGAAATCAATTCACGCAGAAAGATCTCCCGATTACTGTACAGGGAGTGGATCATCAGGTGCAGAAGCTGTTTAACCTCTGCCTGGAAGCCATGGGTTTCGCTGGCCGTTGCTGTTGTCGTCATGTTTTTTTCACCGGATTCATCTGAATGAAACCCGTTCCCGGTCGAACCGCGTCAGGGTGCGGGCAGAATATGGGGATCGGTCGGTGAAAATTCAACCCCGTGATGGCCGATTATTCCATGCGGAAGCCGGGGCGCAGGATTCGGAGCGGAGCTAAACCTGTGGCCGGGCGACGCGGGACTGTCTGCGCCGCGAACGCACCCAGCTGATTAACTCGAAGAGAACATAGGTCGTCACGCCGACGATCGCCAGCCATCGCACAACAGGACTGAATACCATGGCCGTGACGGCCACGATCGTCACCATGAGTCGCAGGAAAACCCAGCGAAAGTAGCCGGCCCAGGACTGATGCAGGGCGAGTATGGAACTATCGAGGTTGTCGAGACATTTCGGAATCCACTCCATCAACACGCATCGTCCGTTTCTACAACGTACAGATGCGGCTTTAGAGGTTCTTCCGAAGTATGAATGTCTTCCGCCCCATGATCGAATCTGCCACGAACACTATCCAGTGCCTCCGCGATCCATTCGCGTCGGCGTACGGTATGTTCATTGGAAAACTCGGTTCCGCTATGTTTAATTTTGGACATAGTCTTTGTCTTATCTCAATCTTGCCAGGGACCAGGTATCAATATATTGCTACCTCATCCCAAACATGTCGTGAATAAAAATTCACTGGTGGTCACAGTTAATTCTTTTTAATCGTCCGAATGCCAATCGCGTCGAACTTTTTCTGACCAGTTCCGATAACCTTTCCAAGTATACAGTCCGGGATCCAACGGGGCACGCTTTTTCTCCGGCGCCTGGACTCGCGTTAACCAGCGACGGTAGGCTTCCCAACCACTGACATCCTTTCCATCGGCGGATACCAGCCCTTTCTCGCGCCGATCACTGGTAACTTTATCGTAACTTGGCTGTACGTTTCGACTCGGAAAACCGTTCGCGTATTTTTGTGCTAATGAATTATATTTTTGCTCGCTCATCAAGTTTTGCCTGTGCTGTTACTGTTGTTACAGCTTAGAGACGAAAGCAAAGATGAGCTATGAACTGCATCACAGACACATTCATTTAACCTGTTGATTATATAAAAAGTTTAGTGACGCACTTCACCAATACTTAAATAACGATTCATTAACACAGCTGGCAAGTTGCGCCTTCCAGCTACATGCGCTGTTGATGGATAAATGCAGACAACAGTTTATCGAGATGCGACATAATCTTTTGTCGTCGCGAACTCCGCAGACTTCAGCCGTGATTCGACACGCGTATCAGGGAGAAATTTCGATTGGTGTATCGGTCGACGTCATCAGCCATATATCGACCATGTCGGCATTGGAGACCGCAATGCAGCCATTCGTCCAGTCGTTCTGCTGATAATATGCCTGACCATATTTCGGATTATTCGGCTGGCCATGAATCATGATTTGCCCACCGGGATCAATGCCGAGCTTACGTGATTCGCGAATATCTTCCGCATCCGGATAGGAAATCTGAATCGACAGAAAAAAATCACTGGCCGGATTGCGTTTGCTCAGCTTGTACGAACCTTCGGGTGTACGAAAATCACCCTCTGCCTTCTTGTCACCCTTCGGCAACAAGCCGAGCGCAATGTTCATTGTCCGCAGTACACTGTCATTTTTCATCAGCAGCAACGTACGATCAGCTTTCCTGATGATCACCCGGTCGGCCATATCAAACTCACCAGCGCCACACGACATGGCAAACAGGCAGCCGACAATCAGAGTTTTCGTAAACAGCTTCTCGAGTTTCACAGCTGGCAATCCGGACAAATGATATTAATTAGCTTATACAAAGTAGAAGTCATTCCTTAGCCGAGTGCAAGCAAACCGGATGAATTACTTGACCTGTCGCCGCTTCATGCGTCGGCGACAGGCGTCTGAGAGACGCTGCCATCAACCCGTTCGATATGCGGAATAACAATCTCGGTGCCGGGCCTGATGTGATCCAGATCGAGATCAGGATTATATTGCCTGAGCAGCCAGACAGGCACCTTGTAACGACGCAGACTAAGCACGAACAACGAATCACCGGAACGAAACTCGTGAACCGTAGTATCGGCAATCCGGTAGCGGACAAAGAAAGCCTCCTGCAGCTCCCGATGATAATCAACTCGTTTCGCCGCGAACTGCTCCGCCGTAACTCTTGTAAAGTCCAGTTGCAAGCGCCGACCGATCACGGCTGGTTTGCGAAAAGCGTAACCGTTGAGATCGCGAAGTTTTTGTGTGCGAATATTCAACCAGCTCGCGTAGTGACCGAGTGTTTCTTCAGCCTGAATCTCGATCGTGCCGTCGGCCGCTACGAGATAGTCACTCGGATCAGCCAGCATCACTGCATCTGCGCCCTGCCCGGCTGATGCACCGGCACTCGCCGCTACAGCCTCGTCGGTGACAACGTCATCAGTCGCAATAACATCGATCGCCACGTCGTCGGGCACAGCCAATGACAGTGACGCCTGTGCAGGAACCGGGACCGGCTCTGCTGCGAGGACAGGCGGTTCTTCGGGTTGTCTTACGGTAATAATGTGATCATCCGAACTTGACGCTATTACGACAGGCACATCCGTGCCCACGAGGCGTAGCTTCTGGCCAACATAGATACGATTGCCATCAGCGAGTCCATTGCGTGCCAGGAGTTCACGTTCCGGAACCCCGGAACGTCGCGCGATCTGGCTCAATGTGTCGCCGGATCGCACCGTATAGGTTTGCGCACCTGGTGAAATCGCCGCCTGCGTCGCCGCACCCTTATAAGGCAGATTCAGCACCTGCCCGGCACGAATCCGGTGGCGACTCTTCAGGTTATTGACGGCCATCAACTCCGATACGGTCGTATCGTAGCGAGCGGCGATCACCGACAGGCTGTCACCACGCCGGATCTTGTGTTCGAGATCCGGGGTCTGGCGTCTAAAGCGCTGTTCATTCGGAATTGCTGCCAGCAACTGATCAGCCGGCTCTATCAGATCACCGGCCGGCAACCGCAATTCAAATCCCTTCGGCACGTACTTCAGGCCCGACCAGATCGAGCTCAACAGCGCCGGGTTATTTTTTTGCAGCGTGCGACGGGAAACCCCGAATGCATCAACGAGCGATGTCGCGGACAGGTAATCGGGTAACTTAACGATGACCGAGTCGTCCGGCTGGTCCTTCTCGATCAGACCGAAGTACGTGATTTCATTCCTGGCGACTTCTTCGGCCGCAAGAAAAGCAACATAGAAGTTTCGGGATGCGAAACCGAAGGACCGACCCTTGTATTGGCGCAAGATCGTCTCGATGTCATCCGTTCCGGTCGTGCGCACGGCACGCCGCATGCCGCCGACACCATGGTTATAGGCTGTGATCGCCAGTGGCCAGGACTTCAGGATCGAATAATTATATTGCAGCAAAGCTGCTGCCGCCTCGCTGGACCGATACGGATCGCGGCGCTCGTCGATGACATGATCGATCTGCATGAAACGGCGCCCGGTCGAACGCGTGAACTGCCATAAACCGGCTGCGCCGACATGTGAACGTGCCTTGGGATTGTACGAAGATTCGACATGAGGCAATGCTGCGAGCTCATCAGGTACCCCGGCCGCACGCAAACTATCGAGGATAAACGGCTCCCAACGCGCCGCACGGGCCAGCCCGGCGCGAAATCCGTCGGCTAACCCCTGCTGGGTACGGATCCGGCCGGCTGCCGCGCGTAATTCGGCGGAAGTAACGTCTTGCGGCCACAGCGCAAGCACCCGGGCTTCCTCAGTCGTCAGGCCGTCTCGCTTACCGGCGGCAAGTGTTTTGAGAATGGCTTTGTATTTCTTATGTATCTGCTCCGAGAATCGTCGTTTCGAACGAAAGTCGCCATCGTCCGGCAGATCGAGCCGCGCGTAGATAATATCGAGCCGCCGATTGTCATGAAAAAGCGCCTGCTGCGATGGAACATCGGTAAATATTTGAATCCAGAAACGAATATCCGGTTCAAGACCGGCGGGCCGCTGAAAATCCGCGGCCACCGCCGACAACGCAAAAAACAGTATGACCGGCCCGAGGATCAGGCGTTTAAACAACATGTATCAGCATCCTTGCAACAATAAAGAACCGGCGCTAACCAGGCGAAAACGGGGGCCGCTGCAAAAATTACAGCATAAGGCCACAGCCGTCCGCGAGGATCCGACTCGCTTCACATAACTAACAGTCCGCCGGTGAATTGCCCGCGACGGTCGACAAGGGTGACATAGATCCTTCTTTTAACAAAACAAACCTGCTACTGTCGCCCACCGAAATTCTCAGGTATTTCTGAGCATTCCAGCAACTTTCTGCAATCAAAGCTAACTGCCCACACCGTTGTGAATCAAGTCAAATCTCAGGTGACTACACAATGTGGCCGTCGCCGATGCGCCGGGAACCCGATATTGCCTGGCATTCTGGGCCTGATCCTTATTGCAGTGCAGCTGAGCGGTTGCGACCCGTCACCCGCCTCCCGGGCCCTCAAAGCGCAAGATTCACTGCCAACCGGATCACCTGCGACTGCACCCGAACCCGAGCCGGCACAGGCATCGTCTGGCCCGGCTGCAGAACTGAGTGTCATGGCACAACCGCCGGTCGAACAAGCACCGGAACCGTCTGCCGTAGCGCCTGCAAACCCGGCACCCGCAGCCGAGCTGCAGAAAACAGCAAACTCCAGCGACGATCAGGACCTGGTCCTGCTCGGGCAGACTGTGCCGCGCGGCACATCACAACGCCTGATGTGGTCGGCCAGTGAAATCTTCGAAGGCGTATCGACCGAGACACCGGTGCTGGTCATCAACGGCCGCCAATCCGGGCCAACATTGTGTCTGACAGCTGCGATCCACGGCGATGAGCTGAACGGCATCGAGATGGTGCGCCGGGTCTTGCATGACCTCGAGCCAGACAAACTCAACGGTGCGGTCATCGGTATACCGATCGTCAACCTGCAGGGTTTTCGCCGCGGTTCACGATACCTGCCGGACCGTCGCGATCTGAATCGCTATTTCCCAGGCAACCCGACCGGCAGCTCGGCGGCCCGAATCGCCTATTCATTTTTCGAGGAAATCATTCGCCACTGTGATGCGCTCGTCGATCTGCATACCGGATCGTTTTTCCGCACCAATCTGCCGCAATTAAGAGCTGATCTGCGCTACCCGAATATAAAGGAACTGACCCACGGGTTCGGCGGTATCGCTGTACTGCACAGTGTAGCGGCACCCGGCACCCTGCGGCGCGCAGCGACCGATGCGGGTATCCCGAGCATCACGCTTGAGGCCGGTGAACCGCTACGACTGCAATCCGCCAAGGTCAACCAGGGCGTCAACGGCGTGTTCAATCTGCTCGACACACTCGAAATGGTGAACCGTATCCAGCTTCTGGGCCAACCCGAACCGGTGTTTTACGAATCGACCTGGGTGCGAGCCGATAACGGCGGCATCCTGTTCACGGTCGTCCGTCTCGGTCAGGAAGTGGCAGCCGGTGATGTGCTCGGCACAATTACGGACCCGATCACCAACGAACAAAACCTGGTTTACTCGCCGGAGAATGGCCGCATTCTCGGCATGGCACTAAACCAGGTCGTGATGCCCGGCTTCGCCGCGTTTCGTATCGGTATCAAAACAGATGGACTGCCGGATGATCCGGATACACTGCCGCTCGACCGGAATGCCGGCATCGAGACGCAGACGCCCCTGGCGGAAAGAAAGGCACTCGAGACCTCGCCTGACGTGGCGAACAGCGATATCGAAGAAGCTTCGGAAGAATAACTCGCGGCTGCAAATAGCCCTACTACACCTCCAGAAACAGTAATATCGCTACTATTGCGACTCTTACCCGACTACCAATGCCGGCCAGCTCACAATGACCTCGACACCTGACGCCAGCCAAGGCCCGGACCACATCCCGCTGTACCGATTCTGGCAACCGCGCTACTGGCCCCTGTGGATCGGCATCGGTGCGCTGCGACTGATGGTCCTGCTGCCTTTTCGAGTCCAGCTGCGAATTGGCCGCGTGCTCGGCAGGCTACTGTTCGCCATCGCGCCCAAACGTCGCCGTATTACCGAAATCAACCTACGAATCTGTTTTCCTGAACTCGATGACAGCGCGGTGCGCAAACTCGTCCGCGCGCATGGCGCATCACTGGGATTTTCAGCGCTCGAAATCGGTCTGGCACTATGGGGCAGCTATAGCCGCATTGAAAAACTCATGACAATCAAAGGCCTCGAAAACCTGACCACACCCCTCGAAAATGGCCACGGTGTCGTCGTACTGAGTGGGCACTTTCCGGCCATGGAGCTGATCGGTCGCGTGATCAAGACAAGCTTCCCGAACATGGCAGGAATGTATCGGCCGCTGAAGAATCCACTGATCGATCAGTTGCTGCGCCGTGCCCGCGGAAAGGCCGCCTCGACACTGATCCCCAAAGACGGTGTACGCCAGATGATTCGCCTGATCAGAAAAGGCGTGCCGGTCTGGTATGCATCCGACCAGAGTTACGATCGCGCTAACTCCGCACTGGTACCCTTTTTCAACGAACCGGCCATGACCAACACAGCGTTGACCAATATCGTGCAAATGGGCAAGGCTCTTGTCGTACCTTTCTTTCCACGCCGACTAGCAGACGGCAGCGGCTATGAATGCGTATTCCTGCCCGCACTCGAAGATTTTCCGACCAATGACCCGGTCGCCGATGCGAAGCGCGTCAATGAATTATTGGCCGAATGGATTCGCAAGGCACCGGAACAATATTACTGGGTCCACCGACGCTTCAAGAACCGACCTGCGCCATTGCCGGATGTGTATCGGGATATCTAGGTATCACTTTGTGCCGCATCGGTTAATGCCCCGCGGTAACCTTCGAGCAGGCTTGCCCAGTCATCCTCACTGAACCGGATCGCACCCTGATCCAGTAATTTCATCAACGAACGATGCAGGCGATCCAGGTTTCTCTGCATCCATCCACCGGGCGATTCCATGACACGGCCACGATCAAAGTCGAGCAGGTACAGTCGATTATTCGAATCGATCTGAATGTTGTGCGCGTTCAAATCCGCATGACAGATGCCGGCGGCATGGAATCGGGCGATCAGCTGCCCGATCGAAACCCATGTAGCCGCACTCTCCGCCGCGCCGGACAAGCGCTGGGACAAGGTCATGACATCCGGAATCCGCACGGTGATGAGGTCGGCTTTATAGACTGCGCCGCGTCGTTCGACGCGGGCTGCAACGGGTCGCGGAACCGGTAATGCCAGGCGATACAGCTGGTCGAGCAACGACCATTCGCGCCATGCCCGCGTCCGGCGCAGGCCGGCCCACAGGAATTCGTCGTTTGACAAACGCCGCGCCAGCCCGCCCCGGCAATAATGACGCAACACCCAGTGTTGATCATCGACTTCGATGAACAACACCTTGCCGCGACCGGCACCAAGGCCATCGGGAGATACCGCCCCGGACCAGCGCGCCGAATCGAACAGTGATGCATCGATATGGCTGATCAGAGCGTCATCGTATACGATCACGCTCTGGCCGCATTCTGTTGTTTGTCTGGCCACTAAACCTATACCGAAAGCTGACTCCGAATCATGCACACGACACCACCCGACTCGATCTGCGTGATCCGCTTGTCGGCGATTGGTGACTGCTGCCATACCCTTGCCGTCATACGTTCAATCCAGGCCGCATGGCCGCAAACGCGGCTCACCTGGATCATCGGCAAATTGGAATACCAGCTGATGAAAGGCGTTGATGACGTCGAGTTTATCATCTTCGACAAATCGGCCGGCTGGCGTGGATACCTCGATGTCCGGCGCCAGCTCCGGGGCCGACGGTTTCCGGTTCTTCTGCACATGCATGCCTCGATGCGGGCCAACCTGTTGACGCGCGTCATCGATGCCGACCGGGTTATCGGTTATGACCGTGCCCGGGCGCGTGATTATCAATGGCTGTTCACCAATGAGCGCATTCCCGCAACCCCGCGACAGCATGTGCTGGATGCCATGTTTTCATTCAACGAACACCTCGGACTCCGGGACCGGGACTTGCGCTGGGACATTCCGATTCCAGCACCGGACAGACAGTTTGCCCGGGACATCTGTGCCGGGCCGGGACCAACCTGCATCATCAGTCCGTGCAGCAGCCAGAGATTTCGCAATTTTCGCAACTGGAGCGTCGAACGATACGTCGAAATCGGCCAATACCTTGTCGATAAATATGCCGCACAGATCATCGTGACCGGGGGACGCTCCGAGCTTGAAATGGAATACGGACAGCGCATCGAGGCCGGTATCGGCAGATCCGTAACAAACCTGACCGGCACCACGACTCTGAAGGAACTGCTGGCTTTGATCGATCATGCTGCAGTCGTGATCTGCCCCGACTCGGGACCGGCACATATCGCGACGGCCGTCAGCACGCCGGTCGTCGGCCTGTACGCGACGTCGAACCGGCACAGAACCGGCCCCTATTGCAGCCAGCAACTGGTTGCCGACCGTTACCCGGACGCAATCAAGAAAGAGTTCGGCAAGCCGGTTGAGGAATTACGCTGGGGGCAACGCGTGCGCGACCCGAATGCCATGAACCTGATACTCATCGATGACGTCATCGAGAAGCTCGATCTTGTTCTGAATCCAGAGTGTCGAGGTAACGTTTGACACCTTCTTCTATATCAATAAATGACGCCTCATAACCGGCCGCCCGGATGCCGGACAGGTCAGCTTCGGTAAAGCTCTGGTAACTGCCGCGCAGGTTCTCGGGGAACGGGATGTACTCTATCCTGCCTCGTCCATGCCAGTCGATAACGGCGCGCGCCATATCGTTGAAGGTCCGGGCTCTGCCCGTACCGAGATTAAAAATTCCACTGACATCCGGATGCTCGAGCAGCCACAGGTTTACGGCGGCTATATCATCGACATAAACGAAATCGCGTAACTGTTCTCCGTCTCCGTAACCGTCGCTGCCGGAAAACAACCGCACTTCATCGCCGGACTGCAACTGCTGATTGAAGTGATGCACGACACTTGCCATCGCACCCTTATGCTGCTCACCCGGACCGTAGACGTTAAAATACCGCAGACCAACCACCTGCGACTTCGGTTGCGACGGAAGCTGCCGCAGATATTGATCAAACATCAGCTTCGAAAAGGCATAGGCGTTGATAGGTCGCTCATTAGCGCGTTCGACGGCAAAGTTTGTCCCGGCGCCATAGACGGAAGCCGACGAGGCATAGATCAGGGGAATTTGCCGTTCCAGGCAATAATGCAATACACGCTTGGAATACTCATAATTCGTATCCATCATGTACTGGCCGTCCCACTCGGTCGTCGTCGTACACGCGCCCTCATGAAAAACAGCCTCGATACCCGCGCTGAAAGACTCCCCGTCAACGATGCGGCACAGAAAATCGTCTTTATCCAGGTAGTCGACGAGATCGCAGTCGGCCAGATTAAAAATCTTATGCCCGTCAGTCAGATCGTCGACTACCAGAATATCGCTCATTCCGGCACGGTTCAGTTGCCTGACAATATTGCTGCCGATAAATCCAGCGCCGCCGGTGACGATAATCATGTGATGGCCTCGAATGTCCGGTTAGTCGACGAGCGTAAAGCGGGCGCCGCAATAGGGGCATTTTGACTTGCCCGTCGCTTCGATCGGCAAAAATACCCTGGGATGCGAATTCCACCGGGACATGCCCGGCATCGGGCATGACAGCGGCAAATCCGAACGTTTCACCTCGTAGCTACTCTCCGCGTTCGGTTGCACCAGATTCTGCTCAACGCTGCCTGCATTGCCCATCGGCGTTCGACTCCACGTTTCTATTTGACAATTCAATTTGGCGAACCGCGGATTATAGCAGTGCGGCGACAGACTTCAGATTGCGGCGAATACCTTTTCCCAGATATTCCGGACTTTCACTGCCGTCTTCGCAACCTCATCGCGCGGAATCAGGCGTGCCCTTCCGGCCAATGCCAACCGGTGCATATGGACGCGAAATTCACGGTAGGCGGCGGCCAGCAGTTCCTCATCGGCGGCAGATAATATGTTTGCTGCAGCAAGCGCCTCGAGTTGCCGGATGTTATCGGGCCAGACAGTCAAACCAAGTTCGTTGCATGCCTCTTTGAGCACAAGATACTGCACGATAAACTCGATATCGGCCACACCACCCAGATCCTGCTTCAGATCAAACAACGCATCGGTACCCTTGTTCAACTCGGCCCGCATTTTCTGTCGCATGTCCAGAACATCGGCCTGCAACGAATCAGAATGTACATCTTCGGCCAGCACTCTGCGCCGCACCTCCTCGAACGCAGCTAACAACGGTGTATCGCCGGCCACCGCCCGGCTCCGCAGCAGGGCCTGGTGTTCCCAGGTCCAGGCCTGCGTGCGCTGATAACGATCAAAGGCTTCCAGGCTGGTTACCAGCAGGCCCGACTTGCCGTTCGGCCGCAGACGTGTATCAACCTCATATAACGGACCGGTGGTTGTCGACATCGTCAGGATATGAATTATCCGCTGCGCCAGCCGCATGAAGAACACGGCATTCTCCACCGGCCTGTCGCCATCGGTATGCTGCTCTTTGCCGGCAGAATCGTGCAGGAAAATAATATCGAGGTCCGACCCGTATCCGAGTTCTAGCCCGGCGAGTTTGCCGTAGGCGATGACTGCAAACCGCGCCTCGCGCCTCTGCCCACCGACTGTGCAACCCGGTGTGCCGTACTGCTGCATTAATTCGTAGCGTGCCAGATCCAGCGCACCGGTGAGTACGATCTCGGCAATATCGGTCAGGCGATCACTGACCTTCATCAGCGGCAGCGCGCCACTGAGATCTGTGACAGCCACCCTGAACATCGCGGCCTGCTGGAAGTTGCGCAGCGCAAACCGGCTCGCCTCCGGATCGTCAAACATGTCACCCCGAAGCCGACCAGCAAGATCGGCCTCAAGATCCACGCGGGTCGGCGGGTCGTGAAAAATCCTCTGATCGAGAAGCTCGTCAAGCAACAATGGATGAGACGCGATCTGCGTCACGAGCATGCCACTCATCGAACACAGACGGACAAGCCTGTCGAGCGCACCGGGATTCTCATTCAATAACGAAAAATAGACCGAACGGCGACCGATTGATTCGATGATAGTCAGAACGCCAACCAGGGCACCGATTGAATCTCGCTGACCAGCCGCCGCGATGATGACCGCGGGCATCATCGTCAGCAAACGCTGTCGCCCGGCTTCATCGAGCCGCAGGTAGAAACCACTGTCACGAAATGCATGCAACCGGGCAACGGCCGCACCCGGGTCCGGGTAGCCCAGCTCAGCCAATACGGCCTCGGATGCTTCAATTGATGCGCGCGGAGAAAATATTTGTACGATTTCATCGTTGCCGTCGCTATCGGCCGGCTCTTCGTCACCGTGCAGAACAATATTGCGGAAATGACCGGCCACGATGTCACGGCAATCCGACAAGGTCTGTGCGAGCCGGTCCCAGCCGGTAGCTTCCATCGCCACAGTCAGGCGCGCCCGATTAATTTCATCGCCCGGCACATCATGCGTTTGCCGGTCATTGATGGCCTGTATCCGATTCTCGAAACGGCGCAGAAAACCGTATGCCTCACGCAACTCATCGGCGGCTTCCGCATCCAGGCAGCCGGGCCTGACCAGGCGAGTCAGCATCGTGAGCAATTCACGTCCGCGCAAATCCGGAATCGACCCGCCGCGCACAAGTTGCAAAGTCTGCACGATAAATTCGATCTCACGAATTCCGCCTCGGCCGAGCTTCACATTGTCCTTAAACTCCTTGCGCTGCACCTCGGCCTCGATCATCAGCTTCATGTCGCGTAATGACTTGAACACGCCAAAATCAAGGTAGCGCCGATAAACGAACGGGCGAACGATCTGCTCATAGAAATCGTCTGCACCATCCCAATCGTTTATGACCCGCGCCTTGACATAGGCATAGCGCTCCCAGTCACGACCATGCTGCGCCAGATACGTCTCGAGTGCCGGCAGGCTGACCGCGACCGGACCGCTGTTACCGAACGGCCGCAAGCGAATATCAACACGATAGACAAATCCGTCAGCAGTCTTTTTGCTCAGAACGCTGACGACACGTTGTGCAAGCAGTCGAAAAAATTCTTCATTACTCTTGGGCCGCTCGCCATCGGTCTCGCCGTGATCCGTGAAGCAGAAAATCAGATCGACATCGGAAGAGAAATTCAGCTCACGGCCGCCGAGCTTGCCCATGCCGAGCACGACGATGTTCGCAACCGATCCGTCGGGACAACACGGTTTGCCGTGCCGTGCCTCCAGCATCGACTGCGCCCAGTCGATGCCGGCACAAATTGCCGCGTCGGCCACGGCCGACAATTCGACCAGCGTTTCCTTTACGGACGCGAGACCCGCAAGGTCACGCCAGATAATCCGTACCAGTTCCCGATGCCGGAGCCAGCGCAACCGTCGCTGAAACTCCGGCTCGGCCGGGCCATCGGCCGCGGTAGCGGCAAACAGATCACGCGCTTCATTTTCATCGAGTGGCCGCACCAAGCGCCCCGAATCGACGAGTTCGCGAAATACGTCCGGACGCCGCTCGATGATGTCCGCTGCATACGGGCTGCAGGCCAGAACCTTGCGCAACATCGACAACACACCGGCATCGGCTGCCAACGCCGCACAAACGTCATCATGATCACCATTACGCGCCAGCCAGTCATCGACCGGACCGGCCAGGCTAGCGGGAAGATTTAAATCCTGTTGATTGGAAATGTTTGTCATACACGAGAGTTTCCGTCAGACGGCGTGATAAGAAAAGGCCGGACAGGAATGTAGCTTGAGTCAGTCAGGAGAATCCGTGGTGATCGGTGGACTTGAACTACCGCCCCCGGCATCATGAAAGACAGGAAATTTTAACCCGGCGGACGAGCTAAATTGACGTGAAATCAGGCGGTATTATCCATGCTCCGGCACAGCCGACATCAAATTGATGGAAAAACGGTTATTGCCGCAATTCTGGCGGCACTAATGTTCACACCTGCCCTGACCGTAGCCGCAACGTGCAATGACACGACTACCGCGGATCTGATGATCACCGATGTGCGGCTTCCGGGTACCGGACCAGACCGCACATCGATTCAGATTTCCGCTGAACGAATATGCGCAATCGGCAGCCCGCACGCGCACATACAGTCCGCAACAACGATCAGCGCTCATGGCCTGCGGGTATTGCCAGGACTTATAGACAGTCACGTCCACCTGTTCCCCATGGGTTCGGATGCCGGAATCGACGACGATGCCGAACTGGAAGAATTTATTCGGGTCGAATTACCCGCGCGATTACGTGAATATCTCGAACACGGCGTCACCACGATTCTTTCTGTGGGCGACGCATGGCCCACAGTCCGTGACTTACGCTCCAAAATCGAGTCCGGTGAAATCCCGGGTCCCCGGTTGCTCATAACCGGTCCGATTCTGACCGCACCCGATGGCTATCCGGCCGTCACGATCTGCGCGAATAATCCATGGTGCCGGTCAAGACTAACCGTAGAACTACGCAACGAGGATCATGCCCGGCAAACCGTGCGAGAATTGGTGGCCGGTGGCGTCGATGCCATCAAGATCGTCTACGACGATGCCCGTGCAGAAAAACTCGATGCCGACCTCGTCCGCGTCGTTGCCGAAGAGGCTCATAAGTCTCACTTACCCGTCATTGCACACGCAACCAGCATTACAGACGCTCTCGAGGTCACGAAACTCGGCGCCGATGTTCTGGCTCATCTTCCATCCGGAGGCGAGATCAATGCGGACGTCGCCGGTCAGCTAGTGAAACAGGCAACTGTCGTCACAACAACCGCGGGTGTCTATGCTCCGGTCGATGGACCGGACGAGTCACTTCGAACGGTGTTCGGATTACCTTACGGACCGCCGTTCGACCGATTGCACATCCAGGGCCTTGCCAATGCCCGCGTTCTGCAGAAACACAGCGTGCCACTGGCATTCGGTTCCGGCACGGCAATGTTTACGCCCGCACAAAGTCTTGCCGGTGAACACCGCGCGCTCGAAAAAATACCTTTAGGCTCTTCACAATTACTCGATACGATGACAATCAATGCCGCACGAGCACTTGGAAAAGAAGATGAACTGGGCAGCATCGCTGTCGGCAAGCTGGCCGACCTGATCCTCGTCAAAGCAGACGCGACAACTGAAATGGCGTCGCTCGCCGACATCATTATGGTCATAAAGAACGGTCGGATTGTCATCGACCGACGAGCACGATAAACAAAAAAGCCCCGCCGAACCCGGCGAGGCTTTTTCACGGAGCCAAAGCCCCGTCTATCGATAACACGAGGTTACCGGGCGACTTACATCATGCCGCCCATGCCCCCCATGCCGCCCATGTCAGGCATCGGCGGAGCAGCTTCATCAGCCTTTGGCGCCTCGGAGACCATCGCTTCGGTGGTCAACAGCAGGCCGGAGACCGAGGCCGCATTCTGCAATGCAATCCGGGTCACCTTCGTCGGGTCGATGATACCGAGTTCGATCAGATTACCGAACTCACCGCGGGCCGCGTCATAGCCAAAGTCGCCTTTGCCTTCCTCAACCTTGTTCAGGATGACCGACGCATCATCACCGGCATTCTGCACGATCTGGCGCAGCGGCTCTTCGAGCGAGCGACGCAGGATGTGGATGCCGACGTTCTGATCGTCGTTGAGTCCTTCGATGCCTTCCAACACAGAGGTTGCACGAATCAACGCAACGCCACCACCCGGTACAACGCCTTCTTCGACCGCGGCACGCGTGGCGTGCAGCGCATCTTCGACGCGCGCCTTCTTCTCTTTCATCTCGATCTCGGTCGCCGCGCCAACCTTGATGACGGCAACACCGCCGGACAGCTTGGCAACGCGTTCCTGGAGCTTCTCGCGATCATAGTCGGACGAAGAATCACCGATCTCTTTCTGGATCTGATCAACACGGGACTTGATGTCTGCGGCAGAACCGGCGCCATCGATGACCGTGGTGTTTTCCTTCGTGATCTGGATCTTCTTGGCATCGCCGAGATCATCCAGCGTCGCCTTCTCGAGGCTCAGACCTACTTCTTCGGCAATCACCTGGCCACCGGTCAGGACAGCGATGTCCTGCAACATGGCCTTGCGACGATCACCAAAGCCAGGGGCCTTGACGGCCGCAACCTTGACGATACCGCGAATGTTATTGACGACGAGCGTAGCGAGTGCTTCGCCTTCGACATCTTCGGCAATGATCAACAGCGGACGGCCGGATTTCGCAACGTTCTCGAGCAACGGCAGCAGATCGCGGATGTTCGAGATCTTCTTGTCGAACAGCAGGATATACGGATTCTCGAGTTCCACGCTCTGCGTGTCCGGCGAGTTGATGAAGTAAGGCGACAGGTAACCGCGATCGAACTGCATGCCTTCAACGACTTCCAGTTCATTTTCGAGGCCCGAGCCTTCTTCGACCGTGATGACGCCTTCCTTGCCGACCTTGCTCATGGATTCAGCGATAATTGCACCGACGGCTTCGTCGGAGTTCGCAGAGATCGTACCGACCTGCGCAATCGCCTTTTCATCTTCACAAGGCTTCGACAGGTTGCTGAGCTCAGCGACGACTGCGGCCGAGGCCTTGTCGATACCGCGCTTCAGATCCATCGGGTTCATGCCGGCGGCAACCGACTTCAGGCCTTCACGCAGAACAGCCTGCGCCAGAACCGTCGCAGTCGTCGTGCCGTCACCGGCAACATCGGACGTATGCGAGGCCACTTCCTTGACCATCTGCGCGCCCATGTTCTCGAAATGATCTTCGAGCTCGATTTCCTTGGCGACCGATACACCGTCTTTAGTAACGGTCGGAGCACCAAAACTCTTGTCCAGGATAACGTTGCGACCCTTCGGGCCCAGCGTCACTTTTACCGCGTTCGCCAGCAGGTTAACGCCGGCAAACATGCGATGACGTGCGTCATCGCTGAATTTCACATCTTTAGCAGCCATTTATCTATTCCTCTAAATTCCTTTGTGTCTCGATCAACAAGGATCGATCGGTGAATCCGACAATGAATGTCAACTCTCGATGACGGCCATGACGTCGTCTTCTTTCATGACGAGCAGCTCTTCGCCCTCGACCTTGACCTCGGTACCGCTGTACTTGCCGAACAAAACCTGGTCACCGGCCTTAAGGTCCAGAGCCCGCAACTCACCGCTCTCGAGCAGTTTGCCGTTACCGACGGCGATAACTTCGCCCTTGATCGGCTTCTCGGTAGCGCTGTCCGGAAGCACGATGCCGCCCGGTGATGTACGTTCTTCTTCCATCCGACGAACGATGACTCGATCATGAAGTGGTCGAATCTTCATGGTATTGACCTCCTGAAAAGTGGTTTAAAAACTGAATCCGGGCAGATTATTTATTAGCACTCGCCCGGAGGAGTGCTAATCATAGGGTCGAAAACCCAAAAAACAAGGGGGGTCTGCAGATTCGGACGACTGTGGGAGCGGCTTTAGCCGCGAAAAGCCCGCCAGATAATGCAATCGCGGCTAAAGCCGCTCCCACAACTGCTGTGCTGCAGCTCTGAGGCGTGGCCGAACTGTGGCCCAGAACGGTGACAGCGCCGCAAACCGGGACTATCCTTGGCCGGGCCCGGAACCATCCGGGTCAGATTCGAGTCGGAACTTGCGATGACAGACAATCAATATATTCTCGCGCTCTGCACCTGCCCTACGCAGGCCGTGGCTGATGCCATTGCGACAGCCCTGCTCGAGGAACGCCTGGCGGCATGCGTCAACCGATTGCCCGGCATCCAGTCGATGTATCGATGGGAGGGCCGCGTGATGCACGATGACGAAATTTTGCTGCTGATCAAGACCACGGCGGACCTGTTCGGACGCATGGAGAAGGCCATCAGGTCGCGCCATCCGTACGAAACACCGGAAATTATTGCCGTGCCAATCATCGCCGGGTCCGTCGAATATCTGCGCTGGATCGGAGAATCGACCAAATGACCAGGCTGTGCCGAACGACATTGCTGGCTGCGGTCAGCCTGCTGCTGGCCCTCTCGGCCCAGGCTAAACAAGAAATCCTGAAGCCCGAGCAGGCGTTTCGCTACGCCGTATCGAGCAGTGACGGCGCCATCTTCGTCGACTGGACGATCGAACCGGGCCACTATCTATATAAAGAGCGCATGAGTTTCGCCACGACAACACCGGGCGCAGCACTCGGTGAAGCCGAACTGCCGCCGGGCAAGGAATACGCGGATGAATTCTTCGGCGACATGCATATCTACCGCGGCACAATCCGGGTCCGGATCCCCATCGCTACGCAACCGGCCGGCGGTGGCACGCTCGACCTGACCATTCGCTCACAGGGATGTGCCGACATTGGCTTGTGCTACCCGCCACAAACCTGGTCGTCGTCGGTCGTGCTACCGGCGCAAGCCTCGTCATCAAAGTTGTCCCGCTTGCTCGCCGGCGGACCCCGGTCAACTAAACCGGGCGAACCGTTGCCGCCGGAACAGGCTTTCAGGGCACAGGTTACTGTTGCCGATCCGTTCACGCTGCACGTCGACTTCGCGATTGCTGAAGGCTACTACTTGTATCGGGACAGCATAGCCGTCACCACCACCGGCAACACGGCAGACACTGGTAAGCTGCTGTTGCCGCCAGGCACAATGCAATCGGATGAGCATTTCGGCGAGTCGGCCGTATTTTATTCAGCGCTCACATTCGAAGTACCGCTGACCCGCTCATCGCCCACCGCGGGAACGCTGCCGATAGAAATCACCTATCAGGGTTGCATGAAAGACAGTATCTGCTATCCACAGCAGTTGGCCGGATTTGTCGTCGAACTGCCGACTGCAACAGCTGCAGACCAACCGCGCAACTTGCCGGCTGCATCCGGACCTGTTTCCGAGCAAGACCGGCTGTCGCGACTGATCCGCGACGGCAATATATTTATCGTACTGGCCACGTTCGCCGGTTTCGGCCTGCTGCTCGCCTTCACGCCGTGCGTCCTGCCTATGGTGCCGATCCTGTCCGGCATCATCGCCGGACAAGGCAAAGACGTCACAACCGGCCGTGCGTTTGCATTGTCTTTGACCTACGTACTCGGCATGGCGCTGACCTATACGCTTGCCGGCGCCGCCTTCGCCGCGATGGGCGGACAAATTCAGGCCGCACTACAGAAGCCATGGATTATCATCGGCGTGGCGGCACTATTCATCGCACTGGCATTGTCGATGTTCGGCCTCTATGAACTGCAAATGCCAGCCACGATCCAGACCCGGATCTCCGCTCTTAGCGGACGTCAGCGTGCCGGTACTTTTCTTGGCACGGCAATCATGGGCATCCTGTCTGCGCTGGTTGTCACGACCTGCGTCGCACCACCGCTGGTCGCCTCGATGACGGTCATCGCACAAGCGGGAGACGTGATGCGCGGTGCGCTGTCCCTGTTCGCCATGTCCCTTGGCATGGGCTTCCCGCTGCTCGTCATCGGCACCTCGGCCGGACGCCTGTTGCCGAAAGCCGGCGCCTGGATGGACGGCATCAAGAGCGCGTTCGGCTTCATGATGCTCGGCCTGGCGATCTGGATGCTCGACCGTATTTTGCCCGGAGTCGTCACGATGCTGCTGTGGGCTGCACTGGTTCTGATGGCCGGTGTTTTTCTCGGTGCCTTCACGAGACTCGACCCGGCGGCCGGAGCGGGCCGCAAACTGGCCAAGGGTGCGGGGCTATTGGCCGCGCTATACGGTGCGGCACTGCTGATCGGCGCACTCGGCGGACAGGAAAACCCACTGCGGCCGCTCGGTTTCATCGGCAGCCAGGATCAGGCGACGCCGCTGGAGTTCAGGCACGTCAAATCCGTCACCGATTTCGAGCGTGAACTGGCGGCTGCAGCCGAACAAGGTCGTCCGGTCATGCTGGATTTCTATGCAGACTGGTGCGTGTCCTGCAAAGAAATGGAGCACTACACGTTCATCGACGCACAGGTAAAGGCAAATCTGGGTAACACGCTGCTGCTGCAGGCCGATGTCACGGCAAACGACGCAGAGGACCAGGCCCTGCTCAAATACTTCAATATTTTTGGCCCACCGACGATCGTATTTTTCAATGCCCGGGGTATCGAACAACCCGGGTACCGGGTCGTCGGCTTCATGCCGGCCGACGAATTCGCACGTCATGTCGCCATGGCAACCGGCAATTAACATCGTGCCATCGAAGTTGCTGCAAACCATCCGCCTGATCACCCTGGCCCTGATATTTGTACTCGCCGGTTTCTATGCGAGCGTATTGTTGCGACCGAAACCGGCGCCCGTCCCGAGTATCGAAACAACCGGTCCCGCTACCGTCGAACCCGCGCTGACACTGCCGGAATTTGTCCTGACCGATATCGCGGGTGAGGCGCGATCGATCAATGAGTTCACCGGTCGGCCGCTGCTGATCAATTTCTGGGCAACCTGGTGTACACCATGCCTGCGCGAAATGCCGATGTTCGAGGCCATCTGGCAGGAGCAGATTGCGAACCACAACCTGCAAATCGTCGGTATCGCGATCGACAGAATCGAAGAGGTCGGCCAGTATCTTGAGAAAACCGGCGTGACCTACCCGGTCCTCGTCGGCCAGTCCGATGCGATGAAAGCCGCCGGCAGTTTCGGGCCGGACTTCGCCGGTCTGCCATTCACCGTCTTCGTGTCGGCCGACCGGCAGATCCTGCTGTTGCATTCCGGTGAACTGCTGCGCGAGCAACTCGACGACATCTTGTCGGTTGTTAACGATGTTGCAGTTGGGCGTCTGTCGGTTGCGGCTGCCCGCGCCCGGCTGGCTCACTGAGTAAAGCCAGCGCAACGATATCGATTATTCCAGACCCGGGTGCAAACATTCAGGAAAAATATTCCTCAGGTACCCGTATACTCGATCGCAAACAAAGTGATTGAAGAAGAACGGAATTTTGAATCGGGGCATTAACCATGAATATTGATCTGATCCTTGAGCCCCATGGTTCACCGGAACGTTGGGCCGAACTGGCAAAGCTGGCTGAAAGTTATGGCTTCGGAGCTCTCTGGGTATCCAACATGCACGACGGTCGCGATCCATTCGTCAACTTCGTGGATGCCGCCAGGGCAACCAGCAAGATAAAGATGGGACCGGTGGCGATATCACCGTATGAGCTGCACCCGCTGAAGATGGGTAACGCACTGCTGACCCTGAATGAAATTTCCAAAGGCCGTGCGCAAATAGGTATCGCCGCCGGTGACGGCGGCACAGCCTACGCGATGGGCAAGGTTGCGAAACGAAGACTGCGGGCAGTCAGGGAATGCGTCGATATCATCGACGCGGTAGCATCCGGTGAACTCGTGCAGTATCAGGGCGAAATGTACCAGGTACGCTGGTACCACTCGTCGTGGATCACACAACCGAAACCGGGTGTTTTCGTCTGCGCCGGTGGGCCACAGATGCTCCGGTCGAGCGCAAAGTACGCTGAGGGCATCTTCCTTGGCGATCACCTGCCTGAGCATGTCGCCGAGGTCAGGGAGGTGATCGATCCTCTGATCCAGGAGCACAACCCACATAAGAACTCGTTCTGCCTGCGCAATTTCTGGGCATGGCACGTAAAAGAAGACCCCGAAGAGGCTCTTGCGGAGTGCCGCATGTGGCTGGCCGCTCGCGTAACACCGTGGCCGGCTTATGGTCATCGCGGCATCCTGCCGGACGAAGAGATGCAGGTTATCTGGGACAATACCGAAGCATTGAACCGGGCATTTTATGCACAGGATCCGAATATTCCGGAAGTGCCCCGCGACCTGCTGGACAAATTGTGCCGCCGCTGCACGGCGGTGTCACCGCTCAGCGAGCTCGATCACGAAATCGAACGACTGCGCCAGTTCAGGGATGCCGGGCTGACCGACATCGCACTGCGCATATACAACAATGCGGATGAGGCCATTCGGATCATTGGCGAACGAGTGATCCCCGCCTTGCAGTAGCAACTCACGCGTCAAACTTCGCTGCTAATTATCTGGTATTTGTCGATAAAATGTATAAACTTGCGCCCATCTTCACTAAAACCTTATAAACCATGGCGCATGTCCTGCTCATCAATGGCGCGAACCTGAACCTGCTCGGCACACGCGAACCCGGAGTCTACGGCAGCACGACGCTGGCCCAGATCGAGCAACGCCTGGCCAATCAGGCCGCCGACCTCGGTCACGGCTTTGCTGCGTTTCAGAGCAATGCAGAGGCTGAACTCGTGGACCGGGTCCAACAGGCCGCCGGCGCCAGCGATTTCATCATCCTGAACCCGGGTGCATTCACGCATACGAGCATTGCGCTACGTGATGCCTTGCTCGCAGTAGCGGTGCCATTCATCGAATTACATATCAGCAATGTGTATGCACGCGAGGAGTGGCGCCAGCATTCATATTTCTCTGATATTGCGGTCGGCACCATTGTCGGGCTCGGGCCGCAGGGCTATGAGTTGGCACTGACTGCAGCCGACCACTTTTTACAACACCGGAACACACCGGCATAACAGAGGACCATTGCATGGACATCCGTAAGGTCAAGAAACTGATCGAACTGGTCGAAGAATCCGGTGTCGCAGAACTCGAGATTACCGAGGGCGAGGAATCGGTCAGAATCTGCCGCTACCCGACGGGCACAGCGCCGACCATTGCTCCGACAGTACACGCCGCACCGGCCATTGCCCCGGTATTACACGCCGCACCTGCAGCGGTCGAGCAACCAGAAAGTTTGCCGGCTGCCGAATCCGACGGCCATCAGGTCACCGCGCCGATGGTCGGCACCTATTATTCAGCATCGTCGCCAACCGCCGGGCCGTTCGTTAAGATCGGTGACGAAGTGCAGGCCGGCGACACGCTGTGCATCATCGAAGCGATGAAGATGATGAATCAGATCGAAGCGGAAGTTGCCGGCCGCATCATGGCAATCGAGGTCGAAAACGCCGAGCCCGTCGAGTTCGGCCAGGTCCTGTTCGTCATCGCCTGACACGAACACGCCGCAGAGAATGACCGCAGGATCACGAGAGTCCAGATGCTGAAAAAAATTGTTATTGCCAACCGCGGTGAAATTGCACTCCGGATCCAGCGCGCCTGCCGCGAACTGGGCATTGAGACCGTTGCAGTCCATTCGACGGCCGACAGCACCCAAAAACACGTACTGCTCGCCGACGAAACGGTTTGTATCGGTCCGCCGGCTTCGGCGGACAGCTATCTGAACATGCCGGCTATTATCAGTGCGGCCGAGGTAACGGATGCCGGTGCGATTCACCCAGGTTACGGCTTTTTATCCGAGAACGCCGATTTTGCCGAGCGCGTCAGAGACAGCGGCTTCATCTTCATCGGCCCGCCGCCCGAAGTGATTCGGACGATGGGCGACAAGGTCGAGGCCATCCGGGCCATGAAAAAAGCCGGCGTGCCTTGCGTGCCGGGATCGGATGGGCCGCTCGGCGACGACATCGAAGACAACCTGCGCATGGCGCGTGACATCGGCTATCCGATTATTATCAAAGCCGCCGCGGGTGGTGGCGGGCGCGGCATGCGCGTTGTCTACAATGACGCATCCCTGACCAGTTCGATTTCGCTGACGCGCTCCGAAGCCAAGGCCGCATTCGGTGACGACACGGTCTACATGGAGAAATTTCTCGGCAATCCACGCCATATCGAGTTCCAGGTCCTCGCCGACGAGCACGGCAATTGCGTCCACCTGTTCGAGCGCGATTGCTCGATGCAACGTCGGCACCAGAAGGTTCTCGAAGAAGCGCCGGCACCCGGCATCACATGGGAGCAGCGACGCAATATCGGCGAACGCTGCGCACAGGCCTGCCGGGACATCGGCTACCAGAATGCCGGTACATTCGAATTCCTGTACGAGGGCGGTGAGTTTTATTTTATTGAGATGAATACCCGTCTGCAGGTCGAGCACCCGGTCACAGAACTGATCACGGGGATAGATCTGGTCAAGGAACAATTACGAATTGCCGGCGGCCTGCCACTGCGCTTTACACAGGATGACATCACGCTGCGCGGCCACGCGATCGAGTGCCGCATCAATGCCGAGGATCCGAAAACATTCACGCCATCGCCCGGCCGCATCGAACTGTGGCATCCGCCCGGTGGTCCCGGGATTCGCGTCGACAGCCACCTGTACAGTGGCTACATGGTGCCGCCGTACTACGATTCGATGGTCGCCAAGGTCATTGCCTACGGCGATGATCGCGAATCGGCGATCGCACGGACCACGATAGCGCTGTCGGAAATGGTCATAGACGGCATCACGACCAATATTCCGTTGCATCAGGAAATCTGCCAGCACGCAGCTTTCAAGACCGGCGGCACCAATATCCATTACCTCGAGAAACGACTCGGCCTGTAACCGGTGAACTGGCTCAGGGCCCACATCGACCTGGAAGAAATCGATCCGTCACCGGTCGAGCAGGCATTGATTGAACTCGGCGCCGTTTCGATCGAACTCAGCGATGCAGCAGATGATCCGATTCTTGAACCCGCACCTGGTGCGACGCCGCTGTGGCCAACACTGCGCATCAGCGCACTATTCGACAGCACAATCGATGACACGATCATCAGACTCGCCGTCGCCGGTGCAATAGAGGCCGGATCATCTGTTCCGTACATGCGCTTCGAGCCGGTTGCCGATCAGGACTGGATCGAAAACTGGCAGCAGACCCTGCAGCCGATGCGATTCGGGCAAAACCTGTGGATCTGTCCAACCGGAACGGCATGCCCGGAATCTGACGGCACTGTGATCGAACTGGACCCGGGTCTTGCATTCGGCACCGGGTCGCACCCGACGACGGCACTGTGCCTCGACTGGCTCGCAAATAATGTTTGCCCGGGTGGCACAGTACTCGATTATGGCTGTGGATCCGGAATCCTGAGCATCGCAGCACTCGCGCTCGGTGCCGACCGGGTACTCGGCATCGATCTCGACGAACAGGCGCTACGCGCAACGGCCGAAAACGCCGCCAGGAATCTTGTCGCCGGGCAGCTTGCGATTGCCCGGCCGGAGACGGTACATTGTGATCCGAAGGGTGATCTGAAATTTGACCTCATCGTCGCCAACATCCTGAGCGGCACACTGATCGAATTAGCCGCCGAGCTGCGGGGTTTCTGTCGCACTGGCACTCGCATCGCATTGAGCGGTATCCTGACCGACCAGACAAAGGCCGTCGCGGCAGCTTATCAACCATGGGTCAAATTCGAAGCACCGATTGAACGTGACGACTGGGCACTTCTTTCCGGCACGGTAATAGCAATCTGATGTATACGCGCTGCCCACATTGCGCAACGATATTTCGCGTCACCGCTGAGGAGTTGCGCACAACCTACGGTGACATACCTTGCGTGACGTGCGCGCAGCCCTTCAATGCGATCGACTCGCTGTCCGACGACATCACAACGCTGATTGCAGCGCCAATAGCTGCCACTGATGCTTCCGACACCACGGTGACGACGGATGAACAATCAGTGCCGGAGGCCGATGAAGAACCAACCGATAGCATCACCGTCGAGCCGGACGAAGAGGCGGAGGACGATGCCTATACGGCTGCCGGGGAAGACCGGGAAGCCGAAGATCTTGTCGAATCAGACGACACGCAAGCTGATGACAGTAGCGACGAACAATACGACGACCATCCAGACGATGATATTGAACCGGAAGCGGCATTTGACGCCGACGAGCCCGAACCTGACGAGCCCGAACCCGATGAGCCTGAACCCGATGAGCCTGAACCCGATGAGCCTGAACCTGCCATCGACGAGCCGCCGCCAGACTCGATGGAATTCGACGCGCCGGAGCAAACCTGGACGAGGTTTTTTATCTCCAATGACTCCCCCGCACCGCCGGAAAGCGATCATCGCGAGCCAACCCTCGAAGCCGAACCCGACCACGCGACACCGGAAGCAGAGCACCCTGTTGGCAATACCTCCATCGATCAACCGTGGGCCAGCAACGAAACTACCGGATCGTTCGAATTACAAACCGCCGATCAAGACGAATGGAAGAGATTCCTGACGGAAGTAGATGAAAATGAGCCGTTGACGCCAAAAGATGAAGAAGAGGAAACTGAAAAAAATATTGAGATTGCTGACCCCCTCTCACCAAATGATGCCGAACCTGCGCTTGTCGAGCCACTGACTGATCAGTTCACCGCCGACAATCCGTCGAGCGAGGCCGAGATACCGATCATCCCGCCCTGGCTGTCCGATGAAACGGCGGATGAATTGCCGGATACAACGCCGCCGGAGCAGCGCCGCGGATTCAGACCATCATGGCCCGTTATAAGTGCCTGTGCGGCGTTGGCCCTGTTAGTCATCGGACAACTGCTGCATTACAACCGCGATACACTGGCGGCTCACCCAACCTATGGCGCCGCCATTCGGCAAGCCTACGCTTTTCTTGGCGCGCCGCTGTATCCTGACTGGCCACTCGATGCTTTCGACGTCACCGGAACGGAGGCCATCACCGGGCGATCGAGCCAGAACGCTCTGGACATTCTCGCCAATGTCGTCGTCAACAGCCGGCAACCAATCGGCCTGCCGTTGATTCGCGTCGTGTTGCGTGATCGGTGGGCGAATCCGGTAGCAACCCGTGTTTTTACTCCGGACGAATATCTGCGTGACTTCGATGCCACACAGACACTCGTCATGCCCGGCACCGCGCTTGCGGTCGAGATCAGCGTTGCGGATCCGGGCGCCGAGGCGCTGGGCTACGTCATCGATGTCTGTCTGCCGCGTCGCAAAACCGGTCTCGAATGCCAGATAGCCAAAGACCCGTTCCAATGACCATAGGCCAATGAAGATAGACCAATGATGGCTGGCCCGAGCATTGGACCGCACCGGCTATCCGGCCCGGCCATACTGGCGCCGATGGCCGGCATCACCGATGCACCCTTTCGCAACCTGTGCCAGCAGTTTGGGGCCGCATTGGCGCCAACGGAGATGATGCTGGCCAGCCACGGTATCAGCCGGACGGCCGGCCCGGGCAGCCGTCTGGATTTCCGGGGGACGCATGGCCCGCGGGCCGTGCAGATTGCCGGCAGCGAACCGGCTCAAATGGCCGTGGCGGCACGCGAGGCAGTTGACCTCGGAGCACAGATTATCGATATCAATATGGGTTGTCCGGCAAAAAAAGTTTGCAGGAAACTGGCCGGCTCGGCACTACTCAAGGACGAACGACTGGTCGCACAAATCTTATCTGCCGTTGTCGCCGCATCTCCTGTTCCGGTGACACTGAAAATGCGCACCGGGTGGGATCCTGCCCATCGCAATGGCGTACGCATTGCGCAGTTGGCCGAATCCGCCGGCATCGCGGCTCTGGCTGTTCACGGTCGAACGCGAGCCTGTCGTTATAAGGGTCATGCAGAATATGAAACCATTCGTGAAATAAAATCAACTGTCACCATTCCCGTATTTGCAAACGGCGACATCAACTCACCCGAAGCTGCCGCAGATGTTCTCAGAATAACCGGAGCAGACGGCGTAATGATCGGACGCGGCGCACAAGGACGTCCATGGATCTTCTCGCAAGTCGAAAATTTTATTTTGCAAAAAGTTTTACTGCCGATGCCCTCTATCGAGACACGACATGATATTATCCAAACTCACTTTGACGCGATTTATCGTTTCTACGGCGAACACATCGGCGTTCGAGTGACAAAAAAGCATTTGAGTTGGTACTGCGAATCGCTTCCGAGCGCCGAAGAATTCCGGTTCAGGTTTGTAAGGGCAAACAGTTCCAGTACACAGATGCGACTAATAAATAATTTCTTTCATCGTTGCCATAACGAAAATTAATCGGCAACGGTTGAAATGCTGACTTCCGGAGATACTCGCACGTGGCGAAAGCGACAACAAAAAGGTCGTCCAATAAGAAAAGACCGCCAGGAATAAACCCGCTGACCAACACAGGGAACCGGCCACTCAGTTGCGTCACTGAAGACGCATTGAAGAGATATTTCAGAGATCTTAACGGTCACCCAGCAAGCGACCTGTACGGACTCGTGCTCAGTGAAGTCGAAGCGCCCCTGTTTAAAACGGTCATGGACCACACGCAGGGCAACCAGAGTCGCGCGGCAGAAATTCTCGGTATGAACCGCGCTACCCTGCATAAGAAACTCAAACATTACTGTCTGCTGGATTGAACCGTAACACGGTGACGTGCCAGTTCCCCGCCCCTCTCTCCGGATAAATTCATGAGCCGGTATACCAGAGCACTGATCAGCGTCGCGGACAAGACCGATGTCGAGAAGATTGCTAAATCCTTGATTAATAAGGATATTGAAATCCTTTCCACCGGCGGCACGGCGGCCACACTGCGTGCTGCCGGCCTCACCGTCACGGATGTCAGCGACGTGACCGGATTTCCTGAAATCATGAATGGACGCGTCAAGACGCTGCACCCCAGGATTCACGGCGGACTGCTCGGACGTCGCGATTGTGACACCGAAGTGATGCAGGAACATGGCATCGGCCCGATCGATCTGCTGATCGTCAACCTGTACCCGTTTGAAAAGACGATCGCCAAACCCGACTGCACGCATGATGATGCCATCGAGAATATCGATATCGGCGGCCCGGCGATGATCCGGGCAGCGGCAAAGAATCACCGCTTCGTCGCCGTTGTCGTCGATCCCGGGGATTACGAATCAATCAGCGAAGAACTGAATGGACCGGACGGCACACTAGCCGAGTCGACACGACAGCGGCTGGCCAAAAAAGCATTCGGACACACGGCGGCATATGACGCAGCGATCTGGAATTATATGGACGCAGGTGACACTCCGCGCGAGTTCGGCGAGGCTTTTCCATTACCTTTACGTAAACAATACGAATTGCGCTACGGTGAAAACCCGCATCAGCGCGCCGCACTTTACAGCCTGCCGCAAGCAACATCCGGAACGCTGATTTCGGCACACCAGCACCAGGGCAAGCCTCTGTCCTATAACAACCTGGCCGACGCCGATGCAGCGCTCGAGTGTGTCAAGGAAATGCCGGCCACCGCCTGCGTTATCGTCAAGCATGCAAATCCATGCGGCGTCGGTATCGCAATGACAATCGGCGAGGCTTATGAAAAGGCCTATGCGACCGATCCGACTTCGGCATTCGGCGGCATCATTGCAATTAACGAAAACATCGACGGTACACTCGCCAATACGATTATCGACAGACAATTTCTCGAGGTCATCGTCGCACCCGGCTATGCACCGGAGGCACTCGAGGCTTTTTCGCGCAAGCCGAATATCCGTGTGCTCGAAACCGGCACGTTGACGAAAACCACACCGGGGTTGCGAGTCCAGCAGATCGAAGGCGGCATCCTGGTCCAGGATAAGGACATCGTGCAGCTGGATCAGTCAGAACTGAAGATCGTCACAGAGCGCAAGCCAAGCGATCAGGAACGCACGGATGCAATACTGGCCTGGCAACTGGCACAGTTCGTCAAATCCAACGCAATCATCTATTGCCGCGACGGCGCGACGCTTGGCATTGGCGCCGGGCAGATGAGCCGCATCATGAGCGCCCGTATTGCGGCCTGGAAGGCTGAAGAAGCCGGCCTGTCGACCCGGGGCGCAGCGATGGCGTCGGACGCATTTTTCCCGTTCCGCGACGGCATCGACGTTGCTGCACAATTCGGTATCAGCGTCGTCATCCAGCCGGGTGGCTCGATGCGTGACGAAGAAGTCATCCAGGCCGCCAATGAACACGGCATGGCGATGCTGTTCACGGGCGTGCGCCACTTCCGGCACTAAGCCCGACACTTCCGACGGAGAAAGATGCGATGAAAGTCCTGGTGATCGGTGGCGGTGGACGCGAACACGCGCTGGCCTGGAAAATTGCACAATCACCACGCATCGACGAAGTCATCGTCGCGCCGGGCAATGCCGGCACGGCCCGCGAGCCCGGTATTCGCAACATCGCCATAGCGGCCGAAGATATCGACGCATTACTGAACCTTGCCACTCGGGAAGGCATCGACCTGACGGTTGTCGGCCCCGAAGCACCGCTCGTTGACGGAATTGTCGACCGCTTTACAACCGCCGGTTTGCGTTGTTTCGGACCGGCACAGAAGGCGGCGCGCCTCGAAGGTTCAAAGACATTCTCGAAGGAATTCATGGCGCGTCACAATATTCCGACGGCCGCTTATGCCACATTTACAGAAATCGAACCCGCCCTCGCCTACATAGCCGAACAAGGTGCGCCGATCGTCGTCAAGGCCGATGGGCTGGCCGCGGGCAAGGGCGTCATCGTTGCACAGACCGAAGCCGAAGCTGCAGCGGCCGTACGTGACATGCTGCAGGCAAACACCTTCGGCGCAGCCGGTAACCGCGTCGTTATCGAGGAATGCCTGGTCGGCGAAGAAGCCAGTTTTATCGCAATTGTCGACGGCCAATCAATCCTGCCGCTTGCGACATCCCAGGATCACAAGGCGCGGGATAACGGCGATACCGGCCCGAACACCGGCGGCATGGGCGCCTATTCACCGGCTCCGGTCATGACACCCGAAATTACCGAGCGCGCGATCATCGAAGTCATGCGCCCGACCGTCGACGGCATGACGAAAGACGGCTCACCGTATGTCGGCTTTCTGTACGCGGGCCTGATGATCGCGGCCGACGGATCGGCGAAGGTCCTCGAATTCAACTGTCGCTTCGGCGATCCGGAAACCCAGCCCGTACTGTTTCGCCTGCAATCCGACCTCGTCGACCTGATCGAAGCGGCGCTCGACGGCACACTCGATGAGCAAACGACCGACTGGGATTCACGCATTTCCCTGGGCGTCGTCATGGCGGCCGGCGGTTACCCGACAACCTATCGCAAGGGCGATCGCATCGATGGCCTGCCGACCGAGGTATCCACTGCATCGAAAGTTTTCCATGCCGGTACAACTGATCAAAACGGAGATGTCGTGACCAACGGCGGCCGCGTTCTGTGCGTTGTGGCACTCGGGGACACGACGGCTGAAGCGCAACAGGCCGCCTATGATCTCGTCCGGCAAATTGACTGGCCCGATGCTTACTACCGCACCGATATCGGGTACCGGGCGGTCGCACGGGAACGCGCCGGCAAATAACGCCAGGATCTGATCAGCATCACTGTAAAGTTTGCTTAGACCCGTCCGGCGTTCTTGAAATACTCGATTCCCGAATACAAGAGCGCGGCACCGATGGCGAAGTAGAGACTTACGATATATATCGAGTGCGGATAGAAAGTGCGTAATGTAATTCCGGCGCCCATCATGATGGCAATCAGAAGATAGGACATCGGCGGCTGGAAAGCGAAGAGGCAGATTTTGTCCTTGCCTGGGGACATGGCTTTGACGCGGTCAATATTTCTGCGGGCAACCTTTGACAGGACGAAATGGCTTTTGAGCGCTCCGATTGCCAACCCGAGGAGGATGATCGCCATACCGATCGGTGTCCAGGCGTCCATCATCTGTATTGCGCGGATAAAAAGTATTATTCCGGCCAGCAACCAGACCATGCCTGAAAGCACAATCAGAGCTTTACGGCTCATGGCGGGTTCTAATGTACGAGCATTCACTATGCCGCTCCCCGCCACCTAGCGCTTCATTGCATCGAAGAACTTCGCATTCGTCTTCGTATCCTGCATCTTGCCGAGCAGGAACTCGATGGCCGCGAGCTCGTCCATCGGATGCAGGACCTTACGCAGAATCCACATCTTCTTCAGTTCGTCTTCAGCCGTAACGAGTTCTTCGCGTCGCGTGCCGGACCGATTAATGTTGATGGCCGGGAAGACGCGCTTCTCCGAGATGCGGCGATCGAGGTGCATCTCCATGTTGCCGGTACCCTTGAACTCCTCGTAGATGACATCATCCATCTTCGAGCCGGTATCGATCAGGGCCGTCGCCAGGATTGTCAGGCTGCCGCCTTCCTCAATATTGCGTGCCGCACCGAAGAAACGTTTCGGCCGGTGCAACGCATTCGCGTCGACGCCGCCGGTAAGAACCTTGCCCGATGACGGCACGACCGTGTTGTAAGCTCGTGCCAGGCGTGTGATTGAATCGAGCAGGATCACGACATCAAGCTTATGCTCGGCGAGACGCTTGGCCTTCTCGATCACCATCTCCGCCACCTGGACATGCCGGCTGGCCGGCTCATCGAAAGTACTCGCGACGACTTCGCCGCGCACGGTGCGCTGCATTTCGGTAACTTCTTCCGGCCGCTCATCGATGAGCAGGACCATCAGGTAGCACTCCGGATGATTGGCCGCGATCGACATTGCAATGTTCTGCAACACCATCGTCTTACCGGCCTTTGGCGGCGACACGATCAGGCCGCGCTGACCCTTGCCGATCGGCGCTACGAGGTCGATGATCCGGGCGGTCAGGTCCTCGGTACTACCGTTGCCCTGTTCCAGCTGCATGCGCTCATTAGGGAACAGCGGCGTCAGGTTCTCGAACAGGACCTTGCCACGCGCATTCTCGGGCGCATCGAGATTGATCTCGGCGACCTTGAGCAATGCGAAATATCGTTCGCTCTCCTTTGGCGGGCGAATCAGTCCCGATACCGTATCACCGGTACGCAGGTTGAAACGCCTGATCTGGCTCGGTGACACATAGATGTCATCCGGCCCCGCGAGGTATGAACCATCCGCCGAACGCAGGAACCCGAAGCCGTCCTGCAGAATCTCGAGCACACCTTCGCCGGAGATACTCCCGCCGGACTTCCCGTGCTCCTTCAGGACGGCAAAGATAATGTCCTGCTTGCGTGACCGGCTCATGTTCTCGATTTCCATGGACTCTGCCAGGCTAACGAGATCGGCTACCGGTTTATTTTTGAGTTCGGTGAGACTCAGCAGATTCTCGACTTTCCCGAGTTCCTCCTTGGAGATCACCTCATTCTCGGTAAACGCAGAATGATCTTCCTGCTGCGGTCTGTGCTGATATGGGCGCTTCTTTTTATGCTGCTGCCCGCCTCCCTTGCCGCGTCCCGATTTATTGGTGCGACTTCGTGCTGAATTACCCAAGTATCCCCTCACAATTTCTCGTCCAGCAGCTTGGTAAGCTGCTCTTTTGATAACATACCGACGTGCTGCGCCTCGACAACCCCACCCTTGAATAAAATCAGGGTTGGGATGCTTCGAACGCCAAACTGCATCGCGATACTCTGATTTTCCTCGACATCGAGTTTCGCAATTTGCACGCGGCCCTTATACTCATCGGCGATTTGGTCCAGAATAGGTGCCAGCATTTTGCAAGGCCCGCACCATTCCGCCCAGAAGTCCATCAATACAGGTTCTTCGGACTTCAGGACATCCGATTCAAAGTTTTCGTTTGTAATGTGCTTTATGCTCATTCTTCAATTTTGCGTAGTAGTTAATGAAAGATAATATTCAGGGGTTTATAACGACACACCGCAAACGCGGGTTATCGGAATGGCGCCTGTTCAACGACCGGCAGGCGACTGAGCAATGCTTAATACAGAAGGGCCTTTGAAGCTTCCTTCGTCTAAATAAATATGCAGAGATCTGATAATGATTATGGCGGGAATGACTTGTCCCGCGCCGGTTTCATCCAATTTGACCCTGTCAGGCAGCATTTTGCAAGTATCTGACCTACCTTTTTTCGTTACTATCGCGCCTTGAAAGAACCCAAAACACCATGACTGAAGAAAAAAAGATTCCATTCACCGACCTCAACTTGCCCGAGGCACTCGCCGAAGGCGTGCGCGCGGCCGGTTTTGAGTATTGCACCCCGATCCAGGCTAAAACATTGCCCCAGGCCCTGCAAGGCCGTGACATTGCGGGTCAGGCCCAGACCGGTACGGGTAAGACTGCGGCATTCCTGCTGGCGACGATGAATGCGTTGATAACAAAACCGGTGCAAACCGATCCGAAGGTTTCGAGCCCACGGGCCTTGCTGATTGCACCAACCCGCGAACTGGCGATTCAGATACATGCGGACGCACTGGTGCTCGGCAAGGGTACGGACTTCAGAATGCAGGTCGTATTCGGTGGTGCTGATTATGACAAGCAGCGCAATGCGCTCGAATCGGGTGTCGACATCCTGATCGGCACACCCGGCCGCCTGATCGACTACTACAAGCAGGGAATATTCACGCTCAACCACATCCAGGTCATCGTGCTCGATGAGGCGGACCGGATGTTCGACCTCGGCTTCATCAAGGACATACGCTACGTACTGCGTCGTCTGCCACCACCGGACCAGCGCCTGAATCTGATGTTTTCGGCAACCCTGAATCAACGCGTCCTCGAACTCGCCTACGAGCACATGAACGAACCGGAAGCCGTCCGCATCGAGCCGGACAAGCTGACCGCAGACAAAGTCACGCAGATCGTTTATTTCCCCAGCAACGACGAGAAAGCCCCGCTACTGATCAGCCTGCTGCAAAAAATGGATGCCACCCGAACGATGGTATTCGTTAACACGAAACGCCAGGCTGAATACCTGGAACGGTTGATGCAACACAATGGCTACAAGGCTCGAGCCATTTCCGGCGACGTACCGCAGAATAAACGCATTCGTATGCTGGGTGAGTTTCAGTCCGGAGAACTGCCGGTATTGATCGCCACGGACGTCGCCTCACGCGGACTGCACGTGCCGAACGTCAGCCATGTCATCAATTATGACCTGCCGCAGGATCAGGAAGACTATGTCCACCGGATCGGACGCACCGCGCGGGCGGGTGCATCCGGCGACGCAATCAGCTTTGCCTGCGAGACATTTGCCTTTACTTTGCCGGACATCGAAAAATATATAGGTCACCGTATTCCGACCGGTTCATACGCCGCCGCCGAGCTACCGAAAATCAAGCAACCTCCTTATGTCCCGAGACGCAGGCCCGGCGGCCGACACGGAAAACCACCGGGCAAGTCCCGTGCAGGCAAGCAAGGCAAATCCCGACGCCGCTAAAGCAAACTGATGACGCGCCGCACGCTTGGGTGACTGCCGGCCTCATTGTCGGGCAGCTGCGTATCCGGACGGGTCACGGCCACAATGCCACGCAGACCGAATGAAGCCGCGGCATCTAGCACCGGCACACTGTCATCGACAAACAACGTAGAGCCCGGATCGAAACCCAACCGCTCGTGCAGCAACGGCCAGAACTCCGGATGTTCTTTGGCAAAGCCCAGTTCATGCGATGACACAAATTCAGTGACATACCTGCCGAGACCGGCGACTCCTTTCTTGACGTCCAGTGTGTCGCCGTGTGCATTCGTCACGAGGACCGTCCGCTTGCGCCACCCCGACAATGTGTGAAGAAATTCCCGCGCACCGGGCAAAAACCTGATCCGGTGACTGCTCGCCGATTTCAATGCCCGTAGATCCAGATCGAGTTCAGCGGACCAGAAATCGAGACAATACCAATCCAGACTCCCTCTAACGTCAGCATATCGCTCGAACAGGTCGGCACGCATCTGCTCGTGATCGACTTTACGTGTCCGCGCCAGGCAACGTGGCACAAGTTCCAGCCAGAAATAATTATCGAAGGCGAGATCCAGCAACGTACCGTCCATATCGAGCAGGATCGTTTCGAATTGTCGCCAGTCAATCATTGCTTCCCGTCACTCGAGTTCATTCAGGATCGCGATGTAGCGTATACTGCGCCGTGTCCCGAATTTCACATTCCCTGTACATCACAACCAACACCACTTGCATGAAACCTGAATTATCCCAGTTGATCGGACCGGTCGTCGACATCGCCCGCCAGGCCGGTGCCAAAATCCTGAAAATCTACGAGACGGATTTCGATATCGAAACCAAATCCGATGATTCGCCGCTGACCGCGGCCGATCAGGCATCCCATAACCACATCGTCGCTGCGCTGACGAAGCTGACACCCGATATCCCGGTCTGGTCCGAAGAATCTGCCGCGATTGATTTCGCAGAACGATCCGGCTGGCCGCAATTCTGGCTCGTCGATCCGCTCGACGGCACGAAAGAATTCATCAAGCGCAATGGCGAGTTTACCGTCAATATCGCGTTGATACGCGGCAATGAACCCGTCCTTGGTGTTGTTCATGTTCCCGTTTCACAACGCGATTACCTTGGTTACGAAGGCGGTGGCGCATTCATTATCGATGCCGGCGGCCAGCCCGAACCGATCGCCGTGAGTCGTACCGCAGAATCTCCCCTCCGGGTTGTCGGCAGCAGATCGCACCTGGGCAATTCACTCGAAGCCTACCTGGAGTGGGTTGGTGAGCACGTCATGGTGCCGATGGGCAGCTCACTTAAGTTGTGCCTCGTTGCAGCAGGCGATGCGGATATTTATCCGCGGCTCGGTCTGACCTCGGAATGGGATACCGCCGCGGCACAAGCCGTCGTCGAGGCAGCCGGCGGCCAGGTCGTTGACTTGTCCGGCCGGCGGCTCCTGTATAACACCAAGGCCGAGGTTCTGAATCCATTCTTTATCGTATTCGGCGACCCATCAAGAGACTGGACTGACGGCACCAAAAACATGTCTTAACCCGCCCATTCGCCAGGACCCTGCCCACCGCAAGCCGATTTTGCTACAATAGCCCGGTCCACAACCAGCAGGGTCGGGACAAGCGATGAGGCATCGGCAATGTCGAACAAGCCTCACTTGCTCGGATAACAAATCATTAAACCGGGTACCGTCTGAACTGACCGCCAGTGCAACCAACAGGATCTTAACGCGAGGCTAATGGACAATATAGTTACCGACGCATTTGGCAACCGTACTCAGCTCAAAGAGCTGCGCGTGGCACATCGGGATCTCGATATCGCCATCACCGAGCTTGCGGATATTCCTCATGTCGATCAACTACGGGTACGGCGTCTGAAAAAACAGAAGCTGCGCCTCAAAGACATGATCATCAAACTCGAAAGCGAACTCATACCGGATATGAATGCCTAGCCGCCCCCGCTTGATAGCCCCGGGTTATATAAGTACCGGCACGACCACGAAGTTACCGGACTGAGTATGGAACCGCGAAAGAGCCAGGCTCCTGGCATGGCTCTTCCGTCAATCAGAAACACGCATTGATCGTGGGCGTGGCGTATGTGCTAAATCACCGACAGGGATGTCGGTGTTTCTTACAATCTTTCGCCGACGGCAACCAATTGTTCTATATAGCAATTATCTCAATCCTGTGACACGTATCACAGGATGGATCAGGACCGGCCGTCGGGACTTCTTACAAACGGTCAGATCGATCCGATCTTCCGGTCGACATCAATCTGCAGCCGCTAACTCAATCACCAGATTTATTGCGAACTACGTCACAGAATTTTCCGGGTTACGGACATTCTGTAAAAAAGAACGCTATATCGGTCCGCGCCGGCACGGTAACTGCAATATTTATCACTGCAACATAGCCATATGTAGTAACACCCAAAGCAACAACACAACCCGACGCCTGAAAAACAACAATAAACAGGCATATAAAAATAATAAATAATACCCAGTACCCCACGTCCTTCCAGAGCCGCCCACCCAGGCGGCTTTTTTTTGCTTTCCGTCGCGACGGCATTGCAATCCACCGCGCAGCGGTTATCGTCTCGCCATGCGCACTAAACTACCCGGCATAACCGCCGACGATTCGCCTGCCCTGTTTCTTGACTTCGACGGAACCCTGGTCGATATCGTTGCGCGCCCGGATCTGACCCGGACATCTCCCCATCTGATCGAGATGCTCGACAAGACCCACGCGCGCCTGAATGGCGCGCTGGCCATAGTATCCGGTCGCCCGCTGCGCGATATCGACCGGCTGCTGGCCCCCCTGACACTGCCGGCAGCCGGCGGCCATGGCATCGAACATCGTGATGGTACGGGGTGCGTAGAGTCGCGATGCCAAGCGGCCATACCCGACGTTGCCCGCAGGCAGTTTGCGGCACTGGTTGCCAGCGATTCCAGATTAATCCTCGAAGACAAGGGGTATAGCCTCGGGTTGCATTATCGACAGGCGCCGGAGCTCGAATCGATGGTCCGTGCTGCACTTAACGATATAACCGCGACACTGGGCCCGAAATTTTCGCTTCAGGATGGCAAAATGGTGCTGGAACTGCGACCAATGGGTATCGACAAGGGATCCGCAATCGAGAAATTTATGACAGAAGCACCTTTTTCAGGCCGCCACGCAATTTTTATCGGTGATGATGTTACCGATGAAGATGCATTTGTGGTCGTCAACCGAATGCACGGCACATCGGCCAAAGTCGGCAAACCCGATACCGATTCCGCGGCACAATTCGGACTGAACGATATCGCGGCCGTCCATATCTGGCTGGAACAACTGATCCGACACTGACCTGATCAGGCGAACTACATAAGCAAGAAGGAACTCCATTCGTGTCATCCCTGAACCTCGCCGTCATCGGCAACTGCCAGATCGGCGCACTACTCGACGAACGCGCCCGCATGGTCTGGGCTTGCCTGCCGCAATTCGATAGTGACCCGGCTTTCTGCACCTTGCTGATGGCAGATGAACCATCACCCCAAAAAGGTGTCTACGAGATCGAACTGGTCGATTTCGAACGTGCCGAGCAAGAGTACATTCGCAATACGGCGATCGTGAAAACCACGCTCTACGACAAACACGGCAGCGGCGTATGCATCACCGACTATGCGCCACGATTCGATCTGTTCGGCCGCGCCTACCACCCGGTCATGCTGATCAGAACCCTGACGCCACTCGACGGCTGGCCGCGTATCAAGATTTGCGTGCGCCCGACCGGCAACTATGGTGCGCAGGATGCGACGATCACGCATGGCAGCAATCACATTCGCTACATACTCCCGGATATGGTCATGCGCATGACCACCGACGTGTCACTCAGCGCGATTCTCGAGGAGAATACTTTCGTGCTGACCGAGACCAAGCACATGATACTCGGCACGGACGAGAGCATTCCCGAGTCTGTCGACAAGATTGCACGCGAACATTTCGGTGCAACGAAGCTCTACTGGCAAGAGTGGGTGCGCGGACTGGCGATACCGTACGAGTGGCAGGAAGCAGTCATTCGTGCGGCCATCACGCTGAAATTGTGCACGTTCGAAGACACCGGTGCCGTTATTGCGGCCATAACGACATCAGTGCCCGAAGCGGCCGACAGCGGGCGCAACTGGGACTACCGCTATTGCTGGCTGCGCGACAGCTATTTCACGATCCGGGGCCTCAACAGCCTCGGCGCGACGAAAACGATGAGCGCGTATTTACGGTACATCGTCAACGTTTCGTTCGAAGCTGAAAATGAATTACAGCCGGTCTACAGCATTACCGGTAAAGCAGATCTGACCGAGCACATCGTTGACAGCCTGCCCGGTTATCGCGGCATGGGGCCGGTGCGCGTCGGTAACCAGGCCTATATGCAGATTCAGAACGATGTCTACGGTGCCGTCGTCATGGCGGCGACGCAATATTTTTTCGATCATCGTGTGCCCGATCCCGGCACGATCGACAATTTCCATCGACTCGAAATCCTTGGCGAACGCGCCGCAGAGCTCTATAACCAGCCGGATGCCGGCATCTGGGAATATCGTGGACGCGCACGGGTACATACTTTTTCAGCGGTGATGTGCTGGGCTGCCTGCGACCATCTGGCCAAGATTGCTCGCCAACTGGAGATTCCCGAGCGGACCCAATACTGGCAAACGACGGCAAACCGCATTCATGCCGACATCAGCGACCAGGCCTGGGACGATAAAAAGCAGGCATTCACCGAGAGTTTTGGCCGCCCCGAACTGGACGCATCGATGCTGTTGTTACACAGCCTCGGCTTCATTGCCGCCGATGACTCAAGGTTTTTAAGTACCGTCGCAGCGATCGAATCTGAATTGCGTCGTGGCGATCACCTGATGCGTTACGGTGTCGCCGACGATTTCGGTGAACCGGAGAGTGCGTTTAATATCTGCACATTCTGGTATATCGACGCATTGGCGGCAATTGGCAGAATTGAAGAGGCGCGCGAACTGTTCGAGAAAATGCTCAGCTGCCGAAACGATCTGGGCTTGTTGTCCGAAGACCTCGATCCGGCTACCGGAGAGCTGTGGGGTAATTTCCCACAAACCTACAGTCTTGTCGGCATAATTAATGCCGCCAAACGCCTCAGTTGCTCGTGGGAGGATGCCATATGACCCGTCTTGTCGCTGTTTCGAACCGTGTCGCCCAACCAACGGCGGGATCCAAGTCGGCGGGAGGGCTCGCCGTTGGCGTGCTGTCCGCATTACAGGAACACGGTGGCGTCTGGTTCGGCTGGAGCGGAAAAACGACACCGGGTGAGCCCGGCGATCCGCATATTGAGCAAGTTGGCAATATTACGTATGCAACGATCGAACTGAACGAGACTGCATACGAGAAATACTATAACGGCTTCAGCAATTCATCGCTGTGGCCGATTTGTCATTACCTGCTCGATTTCTTCAGTTTCGACCGCGGCGAATACGACGAATACAGGAAGGTCAACGCCCTGTTCGCACGAAAACTGGTGCCATTGCTGCAGCCTGATGACATCATCTGGGTGCATGACTTTCACCTGATTCCACTCGCTTCCGAGTTACGCCGCGCCGGTGTCAGCAACCCGGTAGGTTTTTTCCTGCACGTACCGTTCCCCGATATCGACGTACTGCGCGTACTGCCGGTTTACAAGAAACTGCTCCGCTGTCTGTGCGCTTACGATGTCGTCGGTTTTCATACGCCGAGCGACCTCGCATCCTTCAATGAAGCTGTCAATCAGGAGGAAATCGGCGGAGCGAAGAAGGCAGATCGCCGTAACGGATCATCTGACCGGTACTTCCATGCGGGTGTATTCCCGATCGGCATAGACGTCGGTGAATGTCACCAATTGGCCACTGGCGCACACCGGGGCGATAACACGGCGCGCATGGTTCAGCACCTGCACGGTCGCGACCTGATCATCAGTGTCGATCGGCTCGACTACAGCAAGGGACTCGAAGGGCGTTTTCGTGCCGTCGAGCGCCTGTTTCAGAATTATCCGGAGACTCGCGGCAATGTGTCCTTTATTCAGATCGCGCCGAAAACCCGTACCGGGGTACGCGCATATGACGATATTCGCCATGCGCTCGAACAGGCGGCCGGACAGATCAACGGCGAATTTGCCGACATCGACTGGGTTCCGATCCGCTATCTGAATCGGGCATTTGACCGTTCGATCATCATGGAATTTTTTTACGAGGCCGCCGTCGGACTCGTCACGCCGGTCCGCGACGGCATGAATCTCGTTGCCAAGGAATTTGTCGCCTGCCAGAACCCGGAAGATCCCGGTGTGCTCGTATTATCACGGATGGCCGGCGCAGCCTATGAACTGACCGATGCCGTACTTGTCGATCCGTACGATATCGACGGTGTCGCAGAAGGCATTCATAAGGCGCTAACCATGCCAATCGACGAACGAAAAGAACGTCATGCCAGCATGATCGATATCCTCAGACGTAACGACATCACGGCCTGGCGAACCCGCTTCGTGGATGCACTGATGGAGGCTCGCGACCACGTGATGGCCGAAGCATGAACTGCCTGCTGGCCGATATCGGCGGGACCAATACACGTTGCGCCATCGTTGGAAAAAACGGTGTTCCGGATAAGATCGACACATTTCAAAATCGCAGTTTTACCGATTTGTCCGATCTGCTAGCTCGTTATATCGAAGGACTGCCGACCGAAGCCAAGCCGACATCGGGCATGTTCGCCGTTGCAGCCCCGATTCGCGGCGATGCGGTGCAGATGATTAATATCGACTGGCAATTCTCGACTGAATCATTGCGGCAATCGTTGCACATGGAACGATTGGAGTTACTCAATGATTTCGAAGCGCTGGCTATAGGGCTGCCAGATCTCGACCCCGGAGATCTCAGACAGATCGGTGGCGGCAATGCAGTGCCGAATCGGCCGAAGGCCGTGCTTGGCCCCGGTACCGGCCTTGGTGTCGCGAGCCTGATACCCACCCGTGACGGCTGGCAGCCTGTCAGCGGTGAAGGCGGACATGTGACGCTGCCGGCAGCGAACCTGACAGAAGCCGCGCTGATCGAGAGTGTCCGTAATCGTTTCGAACATTGTTCGGCCGAACGGCTGATTTCCGGTTCCGGCCTCGAGCTGCTGCACGAGCTGTTGCACGAATCCGGCACAATTACGGCACCCGAGATCAGCGCACTGGCGCAGGCCGGAGATCAACAAGCACAGGAAACGTTTAACACCTTCTACGAATTCCTCGGCACGGTCGCGGCAAACCTTGCCCTGACGGTCGGCTCATTCGGCGGCGTTTACATCGGCGGCGGCATTATTCCGCGCCATGCCGAACAATTTGCAATATCGGGTTTTCGCCGGCGCTTCGAGGCCAAAGGACGCTACGATGATTACCTGAAGTCTATACCGACCTACCTGATCACCTCCGACCACCCGACGCTGATCGGCCTTGCGGCCGCTGCTCGCGGCTAATCCCTGCCGGTATTTTCTTCGGCGAAACGCCCACTCAAACCCATCAATTCGATTTCTGCGAGCGGTACCCGACTTTCCGTCAACCACAGCACTGTACGCCGGCCATCGGTCCACCACGGCGAACCCAGCAGGTTCTTTTTTGGTGCATCGCGCGTTACCTTGCCGACACCGCCGACCATGCCGATCTCGGCCAGGGCCTGTGCCGTGGCAAGATCTTCGGCGAGGTAATCACGTGCCTCATCAACTTCGGGATCGATCGCATGAGTCGTCAGGTTCCATGCCCGCGTCGTGAAGAACACACCGATGTCTCGGCTGATTGCGCCGATCCAAACGAATTCGCCGCGAAAACGGATCGGACTCAACCACAAACGCAGGTGATTGCGTTCGTTGATCGTGTCACGCGCCTTTTGCAGGCCGATATCCTGCGGACGCTGAAACACATACAACGCACTGATCGGTGAATACTTGTATTCGCTGCCGACGATGAATGACTTGAACGTACGCCACGAGGAACCGACACTGATGATCTCCGTCTCGTCCCAACCGGCCTTGATAAAACCCTGCAACGCGCGCGGCGATCCGATGACAGCCAGGTTGATCGGATCACCCGAGCCCTTGCCGTTCTTCTTCGTCGTGCAACACATGAATTCCTCGAGCACCTGGCGAAAATCTTCGAGATCGTCGAGATCGACCAATTCTTCTTCCGCATAGAGTGACTTAAAATCCACGCGCTGCCAGTCGGCCCGCAGTCCCGGTACCGTGATATAAAACTCAAAATCACGCACTTCACGGTCACCGAATAAACGAACACGCACTTCCTTGGTGCCGAGTTTCAGATTGCTGAAGACGAAACCCGATGTCGTCGTCCCCGCTCCCGCGTACGGATCGATGCTGAGCCCATCAAAGTATTCGTCGATTCCCCTGTTGCCAGCCGTGACGACACCATGGCTGACATAGGCCGCCTCGTGTGCCGAAAAATAATCCGGATCCAGGCCGTGCAGCATCATCCAGTAATCACGCCCGGTATTGTTCTCGATCTCGATCCATACCGGCTGAATGAGCTTCTTGTCGAGCTTCTTACCGAAAGCTCGACGGGATTCGTCCCGGGTCAGCACCGAAACCGTTATTTTCAGGCCGTCTTTCTCCTGCGTCATTGCACGCTGCATGTAATCCAGATCTTCGAGAGGCACCGGCACGAAGCTTGTGCATGCGCTGATACCAGACACGATGAAAAAAAGAACGGCAAAAATTCGTGCGGCGATCACCCGGCCCTCCGTATCCGGGAGCATTGCGGGATTATTCATCATGCCCTCTGCGGATCTTTTTCTGCCAGTCCCAATCGAAAAAGCGTACCTTGCTGAGTTCGGCCGGCTGGTCGGAAATCTCGAGTACGGCACGATTTCCGTCGGTCCAGTAAGGCGAGTTCAGCAAGTTATTTCGTGGTTTATCCCTGCTGACCACCCCTACACCGTCTACAACACCATAGCGCTCGACCATTTCCGCTGTCGCCAGATCTTCGACGACATAGCGCACAGCCTCGTCGACATTCGGATCGATACTGCGCTCTACGCTGCCGACTACGACCAGCTTGCCCTTATACCGAATCGGGCTGATCCACAGCCGCACGAGATTCACCGAATCGACGCGCCGGCGTGATTTCTGAAACTGCACATCCGGCAGCCGGCTGTACAAATAGGCCGTACCAAAGAACGAACGAAGATCCTGCTCGAATATCGTCTCATCCCAGCCTGCCGTAATGAACGCTTTCAATATCCGCACGTCTCCTATCAGCACAAGATTGATCGGATCACCCATGCCCGACCCATCCGATCTCTGCGTGCAACATGGAAGACTGCGCAAAGCCTCCCTGAGCTCCTCCTCGGTTTCTATCTCGAGCCTGGGTCGTTCGGCAATAACCTTGAGATCCTTTCGATCCCATTCGGACTCAACTCCGGGTACGGAGACAAATAATTCGAATGTGCGGACATCTTTGTTGCTGTACAAACGGACCCGGACCTCCTTGGTACCGACGGTCTCATTTGTAAATGCAAATCCGCTGTTGATGCTACCCGGCTCAATTTGCTGCTTAAAACCCATATCGGAAAAGTAGTTATCCATCTGCTTGTTGGCCTGGCCGCCGAACCGGAAATGATTCATGTACGCCGCTTCATGGGCGGAGAAATAGTTTGGATCAAGCCCTGACATCATGAACCAGAATGGCTTTTCGGTTTGGTTCTCGATTTCCAGCCAGATCGGCTGAATGCCGCGCTTCTGCAGATTGACGCCGAAGGCATGCCGCGCTTCTTCGCGGCCCAGAACCGACACGGAAACGCGCAAGCCTTCCTGCTCCTCGGTCTCGGCCCGCTCCCTGAACGTCAGTTCCTCGAGCGGCACAGGGTTAAAACTGGCGCATGCGGACATGCCGAGTAATACCAGCGCAATCAGCAACAGTCGCACCGAATGTAATCTTGTCTCGAAAAATACGGTCATCGACCCGTAGCGGTGCGGCACATCATTCAACGCCATCATCAAGATCTTTGAGAAAGGTCCGGAACAGGCATTTGATTGCCTCAATTTTCGCCGTGAGCCGGTGATCACCGTCGAGAAGCATGACGCTTGCGCCGGCCTCACGTCCATAACGAATGCTGCCTTCGTGCGGCACGACATCATCATGCCAGCCGTGCACGATCGTCGTCGGGACATTCGGCAGCGGATCGGGCATGTATTCTCCGTAACCCGGCATGAAAAATGCCGGCGCTAATAAAAACAGGCCACGCGCACCCATGCGCGCTGCCGCGGCCGTGGCCACATAACCGCCCATGCTGCTGCCGACCAGCACGATCGGCTCGCCCTGCTCCCGGCAGTATTCGATCAGTTTGTCGGCTCGCTCCCGGGCATCAGCGATGCCCTGATAATCCAGTGACTCGACCTGCCAGCCTTCGGCACGTGCAATATCTGCCATCGCACGAATCTTCGTGCCCCACGGACCGCTCTCCTGTCCATGCGAAAAGCACACCGCCTTAATGGTCATGAATCGATGTCCTTTGTCGGCTCGCTAAACGCCATTGGCCCCCAGATCAATTCATCCATATCCGGTTGCCACTGAAACTGCTGCATGTCGACACGGCCGCTGACGACGGTCACCCCTTCGTTCCCGAGCCTCTTGATTTGTTCCTGCCGCCCGGGGCTGCCTGCTGGCAAAGCGATCTTGCCGTCGGCCTTGATAACGCGGTGCCACGGCATACCGCTGCGATGAGGTGCCTTGGCCAATGCACCGCCGACACGCCGCGCGCCGCCGCTCAGGCCCGCCAGCTCCGCGACCTGACCATAACTTGCCACACAACCTTCGGGGATCGCTTCAACGACGTTCCAGACACGTTGAAATGAACCGGTTGAACCCTCACCCACATTGCTATCCTCGTCACCATGCAGCTATAAAACGTCATGCTACATTACTTCGATACCGCAAAGAGGCCGGCCAGTTAAAACTGACTACTGGCAAGCTGGCTTTTCATGCAATGCGCGATGTGCATTTGGATATCGGTGGAATACGGGCCGTCGTCTAGCGCCTTATATTCAGGTCAGGTCAGCGGCCGGCAGCGTTATCGTAAACGTCAGCCCGCCACCCGTTCGCGGTGCGGCGCGGACCGAGCCACCCATTACTTCGAAAGCTCTCTGTGCGATGGCCAGGCCGAGCCCGCTGCCGCCTGCATCGGCAATGCCGTTCTTGACCCGGAAGAAGGGTTCGAAAATCCTGTCGAGATATTTCTCGGGAATACCCGGCCCGCGGTCACTGATTTCTACGATGATACTGGCGCCCTTCCTGAGCACCGTCAGTTCGACGCAACTGTCGGCCGGCGCAAAGCGAATTGCGTTGCGCAGTATGTTCTCGAACCCGCTGCGCAACAAATCGATGTCACCGATGACCTGCAAATTATGCTCACTCGTCAGTTCGATCCGGCAGCCCTGCGCCTGCGCCTCGACATCTGCAACATCGACGAGATCCCGCAGCAGCTTGCCGACCCTGATCAGCCGATGCACGATAGCAGCGGGCGCGTCGAGACGGGAGAAGCGCAGCATCTCGCCAATGGTCTGGTCGATACGTCGCACCTCGCATTCGATTTGTTCGCGTTCGGTATCGTTAAGTTTCTGCCGATGCGCGGTCAACGCCAATGAAGCCTGCAGGCGTGCCAGCGGCGACCTGAGTTCGTGCGACATTTCCTGCATAAATTGTTCGCGGCTGTCTATCAGGCTCTGTAATTGATCAGCCATCGAGTTGAAGTCCGCGGCCAGTACACCGAGTTCATCATTCCGGTTTGAGATTGCTGCCGGTACCCGCGCGTCGATGCGGCCGGAGGCGAGTTGCCGGACCGTGGCCTGTAGTTCACCGATCGGCCGGCCAAAACGGCCGGCAATCAACCAGGCGACGGAGCCGATGATGAGCAATGCGACGATGAGCAAACCGAGAAGTGTCGCCGGACTGCCCCAGAGACCGATTGTCTTGGGCAGGACGAGAAATGCATAGACCTGACCGTCGGGCCCGACCAAATGAGGTGCAAGGCGTAACGGGCGATAGTTGGATTCGGTCTCGTCGGCCGGTGTGATAACGAATTTACTGACGAACTCGGTGAATTCACCGGGTAATTGTCGTCCGAAAATATCCCGGCTGTCCCGATCCAGGATGTATATCGTAACGTCCGTCGGGATGCGAGTATCTTCTGCCAGCCACCTTTGCAGGGCCGGCCGCCCCCCTTCTGCGAGGACATCGGCGGCTTCGTGGGCCAGCGTGCTGTGGCGAGTCGCGACGTAGCCTTCAAGTTCATACGAGGCGATCAACGCGAGGATAGCCGCACCGACCAGAACGAACAAAACCAGTGTCGCACCGATAAAAACGGCCACGCGCAGATACAATCGAGGATATGGCAGATCCATGCATCAGCCCTCGCTAAATACGTCTTCATCGAGCACGTAGCCATGACCACGCAATCCTCGAATACACTGGTTCTCGATACCGGCGGCAGCCAGTTTGCCGCGAATCTTGCTGATCAGTGTATCGATGCTGCGGTCATACGCCTCGATCGGTCGATCGAGCGCCTTCTGTGTCAGGCTGGCACGTGACAGAACCTCGCCGGGTCGACGCATCAACTGTTCGAGTACGCGCATTTCAGCGGCAGTCAAAGCAATCGGTTTGTCACCGGCCATCATCGTCCTGCGTTTCAGATCCATGGTTAATGGGCCAACGGCCAGCATATCCCGGTCAGGCTGGCTGGCAGCATCACTCGTCGAACGTTTCAGCACCGCCTGAATGCGGACCGACAGTTCAAGCGGGTTGAACGGCTTGGGCAGATAGTCGTCGGCGCCTTCCATCAGGCCAAAAATTCGATCGGATTCATCGCCCCGGGCCGTCAACATGACAACCGGTACGGTGTAATCTGCACGCAAACGCTTGAGTACATCGAAGCCACTGATATCCGGCAGCATGACATCGAGGATCACCAGGTCCGGCAGATTTTCGGCAATGCATCGCAATCCGGTTTCGCCCTCATGAACGACGTCGACCCGGAAGCCGTGCAGCTCCAGGAACTCGTGCAGCATTTTGGCGAGGCTGACGTCATCGTCGATCAGCAACAGCCGGGGGGGTGCCTGACTCATCCGGCTATTTTATCTATGAAACTCCGGGATCACACGTTCACCGATCAGGCGAATGGAATCGGCCGGGTCGTCATGCAGACGTAGCGATATCTCATCCAGACCGGTGGCTTCCAGTTGTTTCAGCCGCTCAATGGCTTTGCCGGAATCGGCGGCAGGTACGGTAATTGTCAGCGAGTCGATAATCCGGTCAACGATATCCTGAGGTATGCCCTCAATATTACCCGTGCGTTCCTGGTAGGCCTTCACAAACGCACCTTTGTTCTCCTGCACGAAATCCGCTTCTTCTTCGCTGAGGAAAGGTGTGAGCCAGTCTTTCATCAGGAACGCACGGATCAGCAGTTCACGGCGCGCTTCCCGATATGTTTCTTCTGCATCTTCTTTGACATGCCAGCCCAGGAAATTATTGATGCGCAATTCCTCTCGGGGTCGCCCGGATTCTTCCAGCGCCTTGACGGCGAAATCGACACGATCGGCAACAACCGAGGGCAGCCCCAGGTCGGCCAGCATAATCCCGTCAGCACTATTGGCACCCATGCGCAGCATGTTGTCCAGGGTCACGCCGGCATACACCGTCGCCGGGGTCTTTTCGGTGACCCACGGCGTGCGGAAGTAGTTCGCCTGGTAGTCTTCGCCCTGGTAATTAATCATGCCGCCGACACCGCCACCCCGCGCTGCTGCTCTGACAATCTCTACCGCTTCACGAACCCGGCTCACGCGCCAGCTGCGTTTGACACCCATAACGCCAAGCCATTCACCGCCGCCGCCGATGACCATCGAGGCCCTGCCCTGCGAATACTCATTGAGTGTCAGCAGGGAAGTCGCCATCTTGGCCGGATGCATCTCGTAAGGGCTGACGATAACGACGCCCAACCGGATTCGGCCGGACTTGCGAGCCAGCGGCACAAGGCTCATGAACGGGTCGGCGCCCGCCGCATAGTTTTGCACCCACACACCGGCGATATCCAGACTTTCCGCCAGCAGGCCGATTTCGGCCAGCTGATCCGGCGTAATATCCGGCTCAAGAATAACGTGGATTTTCATTATCTATCTCTGTGTACGGCTGTACTTGGGAGTCTTCGGAGCGGCTTCC
>CAZVQW010000010.1:0-109318 GCA_964629475.1 uncultured Chromatiaceae bacterium
AACGGTGTATCGACATTCGCCATGAAATAAATCAGACCACCTTTCTCATCTACTCCCTTGATAGCCGGCGTAAAGCCGTTACCGATGACACTCCAATTCCCGCCAGTGAGTCGCCGCACCAGCCGCCCGTCGTTTTCATATAAATACAAATGCCTAAATCCGCTGCGGCTCGACGCCCAGATAAATTGTTGTGACTGCTCGAGAAAAACCAGTTCGTCATGGAGTTCCACCCAGGCCGCCGATTGCTCCTGCAGCAATTGGCGCGTTGCGCCGGATGTTGCGTCGGCGGCCAGCAATGTCAGGGTTTTCTGATCCCGGCTCTGCCGCTGGACCATCAGCGTTTCGCCATCGGGAAACCAGTCCACGCGTGCCAGATAGATATCCGGATCGGCGCCCTGATCAATCTCGACGGCGGTATCCGGTTCCGGACCCTCGCTTGCATCGGCCGCAAGTTCAACAACAAACAACTGCACCCGGGCATTCGGCGTGCCCGCCGCCGGATAACGCTGCGTGACAACTTTAACGCTGTCGGCCTTGATCTCGAAGCGTTCCACCTCCGCGACCGGCGATTCATCCACCCGCGTGTAGGCGATGCGACGGTCATCCGGCGACCACCAGTAACCGGTGCGACGACCCATCTCTTCCTGAGCAATGAACTCGGCCATTGCATGACTGACCAGTTCACTGCCACCGGTGGTGACCGCGGTCTCCGCGCCGGTCTGTAAATCGTAGACAACGAGATTCCGGTCACGCACAAAACTTACATAGCGACCGCCCGGCGAGAAACGTGCATCGGTTTCGTAGGCTTGCGTGTCGGTAATCCGGCGCACCGCGTCGGCGGGTGCGGCACTCAAGTCATAGACGTACAGATCTCCACCGAGGGGCACGAGCAACCGTTGTGAATCGGCTGAAAAGTCATACTGGACAATACCCCTGAAGGCCGAACTACGTTGCCGTTCCCGGCGCGCCTCTTCCTCTGCGGACATCTTGCGTCCCGCCGAGGCGAGGCTCGCGGAATCCACCAACAGGCGATGTTTGCCGGCGGCTATGTCATAGGCCCACAAATCGAGCTGACCCTTTGCCTCGGACTTGCCCAGCAGGTAGGTCACCAGCCGACCATCCGGGGAAATTTTCGGCGAGCGCAGACTCGGACCCGACAGACCCGGCGCCGAGAACATGCGCTCGATCGTGAGCTTATCGGCACTGGCGGCACTACAAATGAGTGTCAGCAGCAAAACCAGGATGCCGCACCCTGTGAATCGATAACTCATGAACATCGGCAATCTCCCGTTTGCACTATCTCCATGCCGGCATTGTACTTGATGGCGACCCGGTCGATTCCATATGTCTGATCGGCGAGCAGATGATCCCGGAGTATTATCGGAAAATACTTATTATCGAGTGTGTGACACTCGGCCTTTCGCCGCCATCACTGTAGAGTTAGCATCTTCATAAATTTGCGTCAGTGGACTTGATGATTAGATGCTAACGAATAAGCGCCCGCAGTTTGCGCGGAAAACCATGCAGATTGGCGGCTATGCGTTAGCCATCGGTTTACTGGCTGCGTCCTTGTGGTATGCAATGCAGGGACAACGCATTGAAGACTGGTGGGTTTTGCTGCGCGCCAAACCCTGGTTGACTGCGGGGCTCTTCGCCACGGTCACCCTGTCGGGCGTTATCTTGCCCGGAATCCTGTTCTGGCTTGTCACGCGACCCTTTGTCAGCGGCCGCCCGCTGAGCATGGCCAGCATGCAGGCGCTTGCTGCCGGCGGCGGCCTGTTGAATTACACACCTTTCAAGGCGGGCCTGATCGGGCGCATTACCTATCTGAAGATTTTCCATGGCGTCGGTTACAAAGCCGCAGCATTGACTCATGCGGTTATTGCGGGTGTCTTCGGTGCAACCTGCCTGCTCACCATCCTGGTCACAGTCTGGCGCGGCAACTTCGACATCGTCTGGTGGGCAACTACACTGATCGGACTCATCATCCTGGCCGGCATCGCCGCACCGATACTGCGCATCTTGATACCGACCGAAACAACCGTGGACCCCCGTCTGCGCGGCTCTATCGGCGGGTCATTCGCATACCTGCTGCCCTGCTTCGCCGCTCAATTGCTGGGGTTGTGCATCACAGCCATTCGCTGGTGGCTGGTTTTCCAGATACTGGATCGCCCCATCGCACTGGCCGATGCGTGGATGGCTGCAATCATCCACATGGTCTCGATCACGGCAGGACCGGCCAATGGCATCGGGCTGCGAGAATGGCTGATCGGCATCGGCGGGCAACTGGGCGGATTGAGTTCCAGCCTCGACATGGATATGCGCGCCAGCATGTCCGCAGCCCTGATTGACCGGGCGGTAGAAGCCAGTGTGCTGATTGTCCTCGGTTTACTGGGACTCGCGTTCCTGCGTTTTGTGACTCGCCACTCGACAGTTGATGACACAGCTGCAGAGCAATCGCGGACTACTGACAATCACTAAATAAAAAGCTCTTAGCCGGCCAGACGCTTCAGGGCGGACCGAAGTCCCGCACGCTTGTCCCTGACCTCGATGCGAGACTGAAATGCCGGATCCTGCGCAATCAATGTGTCAATCTCGACCAGGGCAGAACGATAGCGAGCCACGGCCTGATCCGGCTCTCCTTTCCTTTCATGGCGCTGGCCCTGGTGGGCAAGGACCGTCGCCAAACCCCATCGAGCCTGACCGTGAAACGGATTCAGGCGCAGAGCCGATTCAAAATAAGTGACCGCCCGAGCCAAATTGGTATCGATCCGGGCCTTTGGGCCGCCCTCCTTCTGGATATTCTGCGCCTTTGTCCTATAGACAACACCCAGGCCATGAAGCGCCTCTGGATTGTCCGGTTTTTCATCGAGTGCCGCGGAATAGTATTCCGCGGCTCGTTGTAAATCATTTTGATAGTGATAGATGATGGCGATATTGCGCTTCGCATAGGAACGCCCGTCCGCATTATTCTGCCCTTCGAGCGCATGCTGAAAAGCATCCAGCGCGTTCGCATAATCACGCTGCTCCAGATAAGAGATACCTAACAGGTTCCAGGGCTCACCATGAGTCGGCACCTTTTGTGTCGTATCGGTCCACAGTGTCAGATTGCTGGTCCAGACAATGCCCCGCTCGACGGTCGAGACGGCATAGGCAATGATAAGCACAGCCACCGCCCAGGCAGCAGGCCTTGACCACTTGCTGAAGTAGGGCTGACAACAGGCAATTCCCAGCAGCAAGGCCAGACCTACGGAGGGCAAATAAAGGTAACGCTCGGCCAGGGGTGTCCCGGAGATGTGACGGACGGCAACCACGATAGAGGGTGCGAGCGTGACAGCGAACCACGTCAAGGCGAGAAGCAAGACTCCGTCACGATGCTGTCGCCAGAACGAGACACTCAGTACTACCAGGCCGATCGTGATCAGGTAGACACCGTTGGTCACGATGGATCCGGGCGTCGATTCCCATGCAACATGGTTGGACTGCGGCCAGGGTGCAAATACCTTGACGAGATAATACGCAATCGATCTTTCGAACCGGAGCACATAATCTGACCAGGCCACATTCAATGAATTGCCATAAGCAACACCATCGGTGTGGCGTAATGCCAGGTAGAGTCCGGTGATGCCGAGAAACAGGATTGCTATCAACAACCACTTTGAGATATTGGCTCGAAAAGGAAAAGCAAATGATGATTGCTGTTGCAGCGAAAAATTCTTGCCGTTCGCTGCGCCGTCAGCATTGCGCAGCGTGTCGCCAAGGGTTGGTGTCAGCAGCAATGCCGCCGGTACGATCAGCAGCGCCGCTACGGCCACCTCCTTGGATAATAGCGCCAGCATATAAGACGCGCCGGCAAGCGCCAGCGCCCACTTGGCTCCGGTGTCACGCCATAGCAGCGCCAGCGCGATACTGGGGACAAAAAACAGTGTCGCCAGCACATCACTACGCCCGGTGATCCAGCTAACTGACTCTGTATGAATCGGATGCACAGCAAAAACAGCGGCGGCCATCAACGCACCGAGTGAACCGTTCGGCAGGTGTCGGAACAATCGAACTGCCAATAACCAGACAAAGAATGTCGTGACCACATGATAGAACACGTTGGATATATGCAGACCGGCAACCTTCGCATCGCCGTATAATCCGACATCCAGCAAATAGCTCAGGATGACGATCGGCCGGTAATAATCATCCGACCACTGGAAAATATTCTCCGGCGGGAAGAACACATCGCCGATGCTCTTGAACGCGACTATCTGCCGTTCAAATACCAGCGGATCATCCCAGACCAGCTCGCCCCAGGGTGCCGGCGCATAGACGCCGAGTGCCAGCAGCAGCGGGATCAGCCAAAACCAGCGCCTCATTGCAACGCATCCGATGCATGAGGCTTGCGCGCGAATACCAGCACGTTTTCGCCGAATCGAGGTGGCAGAATAGCGCGTCGGCTCAGGCACGACAGTGCGGTCGGGCCGATGAATATCGGGAACTGCGCCCACACCGGCAACCAGCGAAGGTAGGGAAAATCCCAGAAACCATCCGCAGACTCTTTGTAGATTTGCAAACCGGCGTCCTGCGTTATTTTCAGCCAGTCCTCCGGCGCCAACAATGAACAGTGCGTGGGGTCCTGCAGGGCATACCACGCCTCGCCTTTCCAACGCGCGCCGATCGACTCGGTATTCGGTACCGAGAAGAACAGCTCACCACCGGGTTTAAGCATCGATGCGGCAGTCTGCATGGCCTGAAGCGGATCCTCGAGATGCTCGAAAACATATTTCGCGACGACCAGGTCGAAGCTGCCGGGTTCGAATTGTGACGGTAACCCTGCTTCGATATCAGCCACCTGGCAGGTCGAGTTTGGCGCGAAGCGGGTTGCCTGCTCTATGGCGTAGGATGAAATATCGACACCGTATGTCTCGAACTGCCGTTCCAGGCGTGCCAGCATAAAGCCGTGGCCACAACCAATCTCGAGAATACGGCGGCCGCCCATCGCGCGCAGGCAACGCTCGACCATGTCGGCATACCAGCGTATCGACCACCAATGAATATCGAACCGCTTGAGCCCGTCAAAGCCGTAGGTTTCCTTGAAGTACTCTTCGTCATAGACCTTGTTGGTCTCGGGCTCACCGGAACTCATTCCTCGAAATGCCTCTCACGCCGGAAATCTGGTGCGCCGATAGTATCACTCCCCTGCGGGCAAACTTCGGCCTGTTGACGTAACCGGGACTTTCCAACTGTCCACAGGCCGTCAGTTACCCGGGCAACAAGTCCTCGATGGCGGCGATGACATCCCCGGCGTGCAACTCTCGCATGCAGGCGAAGTCATGCGGACACGACGGCAAACGGCCAAACCGTATGCATGGGCTACAGGATAGCCCGTTACGGACAATACGATGATCCCGGCCCGGCGGACCCCACTTCAGGTGGGAACCCGAACCGAATAATGCAACGGTGGGCGTACCCACGCCGTAAGCCAGATGCATGACACCAGTATCCGCGCTGACGGACAAACCCGCCTGCTGCAGCACCGCCGCACTCTGTGCCAGGGTTGTTTCTCCCGCCAGGTTCAGTACCGCCCCGGGACGACAGTGATGTGAAATTTTGCTTGCCGCTTCGATGCCGTCGCGACCGGCCAGTAACACGACATAATGACCGCAGCCGATCAGCCACTCGGCAACTTCCGCATATCGCGCCACCGGCCACAGGCGCGAAGATCCGCCGGCGACCGGCGCAATCACCGCTGCCGCCCGCGCGTCCTTCGCCTCCATTGCCTGCGCGGCCCATGCCTGCGCTTCCGGCATGACGTCGATAAAGGGTCGGTCCGGATCAAAGTTAATCGACGAGCCGAGAACGGACTCTGCGAGCCTGAGAAAAGAATAAACCTCATAGGCATCGTCACTGTACGGCACGGAATGTGTCTGCAAATGACTCCGGCCAAGCGTATTAAATCCGCACAAAAATTTCGGCCGCAAGAGATTGGCGAAGACGGTACTGAAATGATGGAACTGTTCGGTGTCGATGACCAGGTCGTATTGCACATTGCGCAAACGCCGCAGCACAGACAACGCACCGGAGTCATAACGGTAGATCTCGTCAACGACATCACTGATCTCATAAACCCCGGCATTTCGCCGCTCGACGAGCACATCGATACCGGCCTCAGGGAATCCTTGTCGCAACGCCTGCAGCATCGGCACCGTCAAAGCGGCATCACCAAGGCCACCGGGCCGAATAACAAGAATCCGCCTCACCTCTTTCAAAGCCACTGGCCCGGAATGTCGCATCGAGCCTGCGGCTTCAGTGGCCGGTTTCAATGCTTTCGCCATGGGCGTTAAGTGACGAATTAACCAGGGGCCAAATCGTCGATCGGCCGACTGCAAGAATTTGAGTTTTCCGCTCGACACAACGGGACGCTATCGGGACGCCAGGTAAACAACCACCAGGATGGCGCCGGCGACCGCGTAGCTGACCCGGTCACGAAGCGCGAAGACGACCGGATCATGATGCAGGTCGCCGCGCAATGCGATAAACCAGACGCGCAGAACCCAGTACAAAAGCAGGGGGCACACGAGCCAGAGTACCTGCGGCTGTCCGTAGACCACCCGCACGGCGTCGCTGCTTATATACAGGGCCAGCACGAGAATCGACAAGAGCCCGCAGGTCGGACCGATGGTGCGGAAAGCATCACGGTCTACAGCAGTATAAGGACGCGCCGAACCCGGAGACGAATATTCTATCTCCGCCGAATCAAACTCCATCAGGCGTTTGGCGAAAGCGAGCGACAGAAAAAAGAACATGGAAAAGGCCAGCAGCCATGACGAAACCTCCACACTGACGGCCGCTCCTCCGGCCACCAGGCGCAACGCATAAAATCCCGCCAGCACCATGACATCCAGCAACAGGCGCCTCTTGATCCAGCGCGAATAGGCCGCCGACAGCAGAGCATAGACCACGACGACCATGCTGAACTGAATATTCACGGCGCTGTATGCAACTGCAATACCTGACAACAGGAGTACGGGGCCCATCACGAACCCCAGGGACACCGGCAGTTGGCCCGCTGCAAACGGACGTGACTGCTTGTCGGGGTGATGACGATCGGCGTCGAGGTCGATCAGGTCGTTGACGATGTAACCACCCGATGCGCTCAGAGAAAAAGCGATGCAGGCAAAGACCAGATCCCGGATGACATCGGGCTGCATCCAGATCTGCGCCGCGATGGCCGGAACGATCAGCAGCAGATTTTTAGACCATTGATGCGGCCGCAGTGCCCTGAGCATTGCAAATATTTGATTGTCCTTTTGCATAATTAGCTTACATCAACGCCATTATCCAATAACCAGTAACCATAAGCTCTGCACAGTTTCCATGAAAAATTCCCACGGCTGCAGGAACTTACCAAGATTAAAAGCCATATAAAGACCGGCCAAACTTCCCATCGCATGCAGCAGTAGCAGTGACGATTGAGCTTCAATCACAAGTTTCCTGTTGCGAAAGACGACAATAACCGCCACAGCCATCAGAACCCAGGGAATAAAATCCCACCCCAGAACCTTTAAGAAGCTGAAATAGAATACGCAGGAAACATAGCTCAAACTTACTGCAAAACTCCAGGCTCCGGCAAGCCACAATAATGCGCAAACCACGCTGGCTGCAGCCAATCCAACCGGCAGGAGAAAGAAAAGATAGCGCTGAAGTCCAACCTGCACCTGCTGTAATTCACCTGTACCACTGAAAATAATCCAAAGCAGAAAACCGGCAGCAGAACCCAAACCGAAGCACGGAATAAGCTGCAGTGACATATTCTTCGTAACAGCTTTCTGTGTGACCGAAGTATCCACTAACGGATCCTGTTCTCGTAGAAGACGACAGTTTTGTCGGAAGTTTTCAGCCGTACCAATAATTTTGACTGATATCCGATGAGTGGTTTTTCAATGGTGATGATGTTCTTTGCCTTCAGCCGTCGCGCCTGATGCCTGACCTTTCCGGGTGGCACTATATGAACGGGCATCTGTAGCGCACCGGTCAGGGACATGTACTTCAGCCCATGGCCCCAGGGAGATGCCGTCACCAGGGCACCATCATCCGGCAGACGCCCGACAATGAATTCCAACGCGTGGATGTCGGATTTAAACGTCCTTTCATACCATGTAACCAGTCTTTCCCTGGTTTCAGGATTCAGCAGCAGGCTGCTCTTTGCCCAGAATTGAGTCGTCGGTGTTTGCGTGACTATCTCGAAATGTCCGTCTGACCAAACATGCTCCGGAGTAATTTTTCTTCCAAGATAAAACAGGGGCGCATCGTTCATGCGATGAAAAATAAATGCATCAGGATTATCCGCCGACTCTTGCTGATAGAACCCCACCGGTTCTTGCTGGAAAAACCCTACCGGATCTTGCCGAAAATTCCAGACCTGGTTCTGAATACGGCTACCGAAAACCGGCGCTGTCCAGGAAAGACTCCAGGGCGCAGCCGCATAGACACTCCAGCCATCACCTGTCTTCGTCAGAAAATCCAAAGGTTCCCATGCCGCTCTTAGTAACGGCAGTTCCCAGGTTGTTTGTGCGAAATATTTATAGTCAGTGGTTTGCTCGTCGTTGATCCAATCCGCTACGGGTTGCTTGACCTGATAAGAAGGCCAGTTATAACCGGCGAGATGTATTACCGCCAACATTGAAACGGCCAGGCAAAATGACCGGATGACGGGCACGGATAGCGGAAGCTCTGTGCGCAGCTTTTTTAAAACAATTCCCAGTGCCAGCAATCCAAATCCAATCACGACCAGGATCAAACGTTGATTAAACTGCAGGCGTGAACTGGAGATCTGCAGGAAATACACAAAGAAAGTCAGTGGAACATGGCCCCAGAACAGAGCGGGAAAGAAATCTCGCCGCAGTGCCGCCTGCACCGCTTTGTATAAACAAAATACGATAGCGGGGATTCCCAGGCCCCAGAACACAACTCCAAAACCTCCATGAAAACTGCCGAGGCCGGGGTCCTGAGACATATAGCTGAGAAAAAACTCAACGGGATTGCGCAAGAATTCCGTAAGCGCTTTGCTGGAAGGTGGCAGAGAAAGAGAATTATTCCCGGGAGAGTTGACGGTCATTGACCACTTCACTGCATGCAAACCGCCAAGGTCGAGCTGATACGGATAAAGCGGATAACCTGTCGCAAGAAAATTACGCACAAACCAGAAGATGCAGAGCGGCAGCGAAACCAGAAAATAACCAGCATAGGCTCGAATTGCAGCGCCCGGTTTTGTATCACTCCACAAGCGCGCAATTAATACGGGCTGTACAGCGATGACCGCCACCAGAAGATTGTGCTTGATACCCAGTCCCAGGCCCGTTGCAATGCCTGCCATGATCAAATGAAATACTGCACCGGTTTGCCAGAATCTCACGGCCGCAAATAACAACGTCAGATAGCAAACGCCGACGATCAAATCTACATAGTTACTGCCGGCCTGCCCCAATACCAGAGGCGTAAACAGGAATAGCAGACCAACAAACACAGCATCATTGCGCCCCACCTCGAATCTTCTCGCCAGCGCGAATATGACCAACGTACCGAAAATAGCGGCAACATACTGAACAAGGTCGATGAAAGTATCTGCATGAAAGAAAATCATCGGCCAGAGGAACAGAAACTCTCCATTCAGAGGCATGGCGAATTGATCGCGTAGCTTGATCGGCAGCAGAGAAATCTCGTGATCCAGAACGTATTGATAGATGGGCGGCAGATGAGCGACAAGATCATCGATGCCACGCGGAGGCAAGAAGTAGGCCGCTGTACAGATCCAGATCGTCAGGAATACACCCAGAAGAATCAGCGCCGCATTGACCGGCGTCAGAATACCCGGAAAGCCTGAAGCGACATTCCGACCCATGCCGGTCATTCGCTCAGCGGCCAGTGGACGACGGAGCAGAAGAACGAGAATCAGCAGTCCGCCACTCAGGCTCAAATTAAATACAAGCAATGCCTTCAGCGTAAGGGCCCCAATTATGCCGAGCAGTAATTCCGTCGCAACAATCTGTACCGCCATCAGGAGCCCTGCATAGACAAGACTCTCACTCACGGAGAGTTTTCGCAGCACGGAAACACAGAGTTGCCAGCTCAGAAAAATGAGCAGATTGACGGCAATGAAGGCTAAAATAGTCAACTCAATATGCGCTTCGAGCTCTTTTGGCCCGGATCCTTTAAGAAAACCGAAGATCCTGTATCCATGAGTACAAGTCTATCGGCAGGCTGGTACAGTCTGTTCATGTATTTGCTTAAGCTAAAATATCACTATCCCGCAAACCAAGCACTTTATTGCGTCCTTGCATCGCTACAGCGAATATGTTCAGTCCCCGGACAAATAAAACCACAGTGACCATAACCGATCCCCGCATTCCCGACTCAATTCGACCGCCGCTGCAGGACTACCTGCAACGGCTGCAGTCGGCAGCCCCCGATTTGCTGCTGGGCGTGTATTTGCACGGCTCCACCACGTATGACGCTTTCTGTGAACAGGTCAGCGACATTGATATGCTGGTTGTCACGACCAGGACATGCAATACGGAGGATCTGGCGCACCTCAGGCAAATACATGCTGATCTGAGAATTACATGGCCCCGGCAAAAACTGGAGGTCAGTTACATACCGAAAGCAGACTGCAGCCTGCCGCAAGCAGAACCCAGGCCTCCACACCCGTATCATCATCAGGACCCTTATCACGAGGAAGGTGTATTTTTCGACAGTGGTATCTTCGATTTCAATTCTCCGCTCTGGTCCGCCAACCTGTGGTGGATGGTCAAGACACGCGGCATTGCCCTGCTCGGCCCGGAACCGGACATGCTCGGAATCCGAACCTCGGCAACCGATATCGTCGCAACCAGCCGGTACCTTGTCGAAAGTTACTGGCCCGAGTGGACGCAACCTGGCAAAAAACTACTCCAGCTCCGTCTCGCCTTTGACGTGGACTGGATAGTTTTTGGCACACTCAGAACTTATTACACGCTCTCGGAGCGGGACATCACCTCCAAACTCGGCGCCGCGGAATACGGGCTTGGCCACCTGCCGAAACGCTGGCATTGGCTGATCAAAGACACAATGAAGCAACGCCTCCAGCCAACCCCGCGAGGCAACATAATGCGGGTATGCATCGCCTTCATGACGGCCCTGTACCTGCGCTTCATACTCCGCAGGTGCCGACAGATCATCGCCCGCGATTGATTTATACTTCGACGCTGTTTGCTGCTGCAGGATTTACCATGGAAGAAAATCAGAGTCGAGAACAGTACTGGTTCGAGGACGAGACATTTGAATGGCTCGGCGACCTGATTTCTCGCACGGAACGCGTAGGCGCCGTATTTACGCCGTCACTGCTGCAGTATCCGAATGTCTGGGTTTTCGATGCGGACGAACGATTCGAAGGCTCCGAGCGCTATACCATGGGCGATGTGACCCGGTCAGTGCCGGACCTGGATCAGTTCGGGATGATCATTATCGATCCGCCGTTCCTGCTCAGCGCCCGTGATCTTGCTCCGCTGCTGAGACCTGCCCGACACCGTCCGCTGTTAATCAGCGCGACGGACTGGTGCGTCAACAAGGCCGGCTGGGGCCAGCTGTTTTCCTCTTACGGAATGTCGCAGGTAACCAGCTACTTTCCGCGTTACCGATCCATTGCCAACGGCTATTGCGAGAGCGGTCTGAAGCGGGACGGCCGAACCAATATTTCGTTCTACTCCAACATCCCTTTTGGGCCGCCACGACAATCGGTAATTCTGCGTCGCGGAGACACCTGGATCTCCCACGACCCCTATAACTTTTATGAGCAGCAGCAGTACGACAGCCCGCCGGCAGAGGAAGCAGAATTACAACAGCCAAATGACGAAGTATCCGCCGCAAAGATCAAGGCAATCGAACTGGAGCGCCACTGGGACACCATGCAACGGGCCAGACGCATCCCCTGGCGGGTGCGGCTGCGACGGTTGTTAAGACTCGCGCCCTGAGATCAATCGCCTGCGGCGGTATTCGGATCCAGATCGGCAAACAGGTGCCGGTAGTGAGCCACGGCAATGTGAGCCCAGTCGAATTCAAGTGCGCGCATCGCAGCATGTTGACTGATCGCTGCAGCCGCTGACGGATCAAATCCCAGCACCCTGATCAGGGTTGCGGCCAACGCAGCCGGTTCGCCCTCCGGAACGATAAAACCGTCCACGCCGTCTGTAATCACATCATCCGCACCACTGGCATTGCTTGCCACGCAGAGCTTGCCGGCCGCCATGCCTTCCATCAGTGACACCGGCAACCCCTCGACGTCCCCGGCAGCGGTCACAATCGACGGAACCACGACCACATCTGCCGCCGTCAGGTAAGCTTGTTTCAGTTCCCCGGTCACAAAACCCGGTAGTCGGACCTGCTCGTTCAGACCCAGTTCCCGAACCTGTTTTTCAATCGTAGCGCGCAATTCTCCATCGCCGGCAATCACCAGGTGAAAGCGATGATTGTCGCGATGCAGTTCGGCTACAGCCTGCAACAAATCCGGCAAACCCTTTTTCTCTGTCAGTCGTCCGAGAAATAGCAGCACGGGCGCATCATCGAGATCCATGCTCTGACGAGCCGCCGTCTTATGTGGTGACCCCTGGTCGGCTAATTCGGCTACGTGCACACCCATGGGAATGATCTGTAGCCGCGAACCGACCGAGAGCCAGTCAGCCGCACTGAAGAAATCCTGCAGCCGACCCGCCGTGCGCCGACTGACCGCCGTACAGGCATGACAGGACCGCGTGATACGACGCACCAGGGCCGGACCAAGCAGCGGTATGCGCCGCAGGACTTCGACATCGGACGAGTGCGTCGTAAAAACGTGAGGAATTCCCAGAAACCACGCGGCCAGGCTACCGGCCAGCGCTTGCGGCGTGAACCAGTGCGAGTAAATCACCGTCGGCCGGAAGCGTCGCGCATGCGCCAGGATCGCGCAGAATTCAGCGACCATGAATACGGGCACCTGCAGCGCGAGCCACCAACGTTGGCGAATGTTGGGGAGTATGGCCGGATACACGAGCCGTTGCAGAGGCGCTGGCCAGAAATACCGGAATCGGTGTACCGGAATCCCCTGCAGCATCTCGTCACGAGCTGCCCCGGCATCGTGCGGTGCGAGGATCTCCACGGCAGTACCGGGGAAACTACGAGTCAGCGCAACTGCTTGATCCAGGACAAAAGACGGTACTGCATCACCCGTCCAACGCGGCAGTGTGGATGCAGTGATAAGAATTCGAAGATGTGACATCAGCGTGTCGCTGATCTGCCTGCGCACTTTTCAAACACAAAGAGCTGGTTTAATCCTAACTGGAAGCGGCGATGCGCTCGCAGCGTCAGTCCCGCATTTTCGAATATTGGGATCGTTTGTTTGACATCAAATCCATGATGCTCCTCTGCCGCCATGCCATCCACCAGGCGCAATAACATCAATAGCTCCAGGATTCGGTCCACAAAGGGATGCGGAACCGTGAGCACCACCCGTCCTCCGGGAGATAAAACACGGCAACACTGACGTGCCAGAAGTTTCGGATCCTGAACGTGTTCGAGAACGGCGAGCAGGGAAATACAATCGAAGGCATCATGATCGAAGTCAAAGTCATCCGGAAACTTGCCGCGCAGCAACCTGACTTTGTCATCTTCTAAAGGCTCTACGTGTGAATCAACGCCGGTGGCCGATGCTATTCGCCCAAGAACCTCATTGATCAGGGTGCGATCATGACATCCAATGTCGAGAAGCCTGTCCCCGACTCGTACGAAAGGCGCTACCTTGCGAACCCTCCACTGCTGCAAGAAACGATCCAGGGTCTTCACAAGAACTAATTACCACGCCGTCGAGCGATACCCAGCATGCTATAGAGGAAGGACATCGCCAAGGTCTGAATGCCCAATGAAAAGAGCGTTACACCTGCAATCACCGGCCGCATCGACACGGCGGGATCCAATGGGCCGAAACCGCCGGTCGCCCACTGCCACGCAGGACCGCTGATTATCAAAATGCCCGCTACAAGGAGCAGCGCACCCGCAATCAGACCACGCTCCAGGGTGAACGTTTTGAAAGCTCTGTTCATCCATGGGGCGGCGGGACCAATTTCTTCGGTTACGGCATAGATTCGCGCGGCCATCGCGATTGTTATCGCTTGAAAGCCTGTCAGCACCATGAGCGCAGCTATCTGCATGGTGTGGATGTCCAGGGTGATCCTGCCTGCCTCCAACGGCCCAACGACAAGCCGTGCCAATAGCAACGCAGAGGGCAGCAACAACAACAGACCAGGAATTCCTAATGTCCAACGCGGCGAAAGAGTCATCATGAAACGCAGGTGCCGCCAACCATCTCGCCAGGTCCGCAGGTGCGGCGGCCGGGAGCGCTTGTCGGGATAAAGCGTGATCGGTACCTCGCGAATCGTAAAGTCGTGGACAGCGGTCTTGACCACCATTTCGCTAGCGAACTCCATACCCGTCGTGCGCAGGCCCAGCTTTTTGTATGTCTGTCGGCGGATGCCTCGCAATCCACAGTGAAAGTCGGAGATTGGCGTGCGAAACAGGAGTCGTCCGATGAAGCTTAGAACGGGGTTGCCAATCCAGCGGTGGGACCAGGGCATTGCACCGGGCATGATTCGACCCTTGAAGCGGGAACCCATTACCAGATCCGCCCCCTCACGCAGAACCCGGATCATTTTTATCGCCTCTTCGAAGTCGTAGCTCTGGTCGGCGTCACCCATGATCATATAGTCACCGCACGCTGCATCGAAACCGCCCGTCAGGGCGGCGCCATAGCCAGGCTCCGGCGCATTCACCACCCGCGCTCCTGCTTGCCGGGCTATCTCTTGTGATCCGTCATTACTACCGTTGTCCGCAACAATAATCTCTGCCTTAAGATCGTTGCTCCTGATGCAACGCTGCGCGGCCTGGATACAACCTTCCAGTGTTTCTGCCTCGTTGAGGCAGGGCATTACAAAGCTGACTTCGATATTCTCGCTCATCGCACCGCGTCTATGACGAATCCGCTGCCCCAGCGCGCCGCCGGGCCGGCACACCAGACCCGATCAAGCAGATCGAGGATGCGCATTATCCATTGCGGAGCATTCGGCAACATTTGCATCCCGGGAATGAGTGACAAATCCATGTGCCGGACCCGTGCCTCGCCGAAGCCGGCCTGCAAGAAAATGTTGCGAACACTCTCGGGATCCAGCTCTCGCTCATCAGGAGTGTGATAGTCGTTGTAACGATTACCAAGCAACAGACGTCCCAAGTGCCTTAACACTCCATGGATATTCGGATCCTGTGTATGAACCAGCCCGCCAGGGTGCAGATGTCGATAGATGCGGCTCAACAGTTCCAGACTCTCCGGATCAGAAAGATGGTGAAGAAAACCAATACATACTACCGTATCGAACATCTGGTCAAATTCGAAGCCTGCAACATCAGCACACTCGAATCGAATGTTAGTGACACCTGCGCGGTCCGCCTCTCGCCGGGCATCTTCAACAGTCTCCGGAGAGAGATCTATTCCAAGCACTTGCCTGGCGTGAGGGGCTAGCATCTGTTCGAACTGACCTCGCCCGCAACCGATGCTAAGTACGTGACCCAGGCTGTCGCTTCCTCGCGCTGCGCGCAAAAGACGCAGCTCCCGCTGCCAGCGCAAACGATCGCCGGCGGGGTTTAGAGTCCAGTCGGCAAAGAATTCTCTTTCCCGCTGTATTCGCTCTGCACCAGAATCAGACATCACACACACACATGCCGATAATGGCCAGCGGCCATGGGATTTATTGCATGTTGCTCTAACATCTGCACAGATTGCAAACGACTATCCCTGTCAGGGGCACACTGAGTATTCCATTGGCCCGGTTAATGCGTTCTAACTCATCCTTTCGCATTCTGATTTTACACATTCGAAGAGTACGATGTGATAGTGCTGCATACCCGGTCAAAAGCATGAGGCATATAGCTGTATAAAAAACAGGTGGATATAGTAGAGTCCAATGAGATTACCAAAGATATTCCGTTTTGACTTAATAAATGCAGACGTACATCCATGAAAGAAGTGCATTCAAACCGCTATAAGCAATCAACCAGAATCCGTGAACTCATAGATATCCCGGTTATCATTCTGATAACGGCTGCAGTATTCATCTGGTTAATACTGATCTCTTTCGGCGAGCATCCGGTACGAATGAACCCGGATACCGACACCTATCGATATTTTGACTTCTCCAGCATGCACGCCATGCTGTCATCCATCAGAACCATCGCTTACCCGGTCTTATTGCGAGTCATATGGGTTAACACCGGCAGCGTTGATGCACTACCGGCAATTCAACTCTCATTCTTTCTGCTTGGCATATTTTTATACTTTTTTGCCATTCGCAAGTATACCGCCTCATCCTGGGTAGCATTATTTGCAGCATTACCCATTTTAAATACGCGATTTCTTTTTCAGCACTATGATGTAATGTCAAGTGATGCGCTCGGCTGTGCAATGATGATCTGCACCTTGTCGTTTACTATTCTTTGCGCTGCTGACAAGAAAAATATTGCTTTACTTGCACTGGGGTTATCACTGTTCTTGACCTATCAAGTCAGGCCTGCCTATCTGTTTTTGGTCATACTGGCACCCTGTATTTATTTCGTACTTCGCACCATAAAAAAAGATCATACGGATATCGGCAAAGGCCTGCTCAACGTCAGTGCCGTATGCATTCTTCCACTGATAGCCTTCTGCCTGCTCCGCCTCATTATTATCGGACAATTCGGCCTTGTTTCTTTCGGCGGGTATAACATCACCGGAGTCACATCTTCATTGATTTACCCTAAGGTTATTGACTCACTCGCAGAGGAAAACAGAGACATTGCCAACGACATTTACTCTCATCGACTCATAATGGGCCATAAGTCTATTCAGGAAAAGATTGCAGACAATGGTCCTCGGATATATTTATCCTGGCGAGATGAATACAAAGATAATATCTATAAATTTTCCGTGCCGGCAGTCAAAAAATACGCTGAACTGAATAAGGAAATTGCCAACACGCCCTACGTTAATGAAAAGCTGACCAGGCTGGCGCGAGAAATTATAATCATGGAGCCGGTCTATTATTTCAAATGGGTCGCATTTCAGATTATTTATGGTACCTACCGAATTGTTTTTGACCTTAGACAGAACTTCTGGCTCGGCTGCTTGCTGGTGATGGCCGTGGCGATAAGAATCTTCAGAAAAGTCACAGGAAATATCGTACCGATTCCTGCGCCGACACACGGGCCGGCAATTATTGCCGGCGGGTGTTTATTTTCGGGGCTGATTCTTGTCGCTTTGGTAGAGCCGGCTTTATATCGATATGCGCAACCGGTTGGTATTTTTATCCCGGGGGCATTCCTGGTGTACATCTTCGCGAGCCTGACCAATCAGTCGGGCAATGCTGTGCATCAGTCAGCAGCTTGCTGAATCACTGCAGCATCGAGACTGGCCAGACACCAGGTGCGCATTCCTCTGCTATTTCCATTAAAACAAATACTTACAACCGGCCAGTAGCTCTCGACCGTACAATTCCAGACCGGCAAGGCCGGAAAATATCCTTCAGGAGAACCGTGCACGAGTCACAGCTCGACCGGAATTCCCTTGCCCAACCAACTGTCCAGCGTATATCGTTGCCATTGAAAATTATTATGTCGTGCCATCGCGACTGCACAATATGAAACTGATCGTCCAAATACCATGTTTCAACGAGGAAGCTACGTTACCGGCAGTCCTCGCCGACATACCCAGGCACATCGAGGGTATCGATAGCGTCGAAATACTGATCATAGACGACGGCTGCACGGACAAGACGGTCGAGATCGCGCGCCAGTGCGGTGCCGACTACGTCGTTCATCACAAGCGTAACCAGGGTCTGGCCAGAACCTTCAGAACCGGTATCGATGCGTGCCTGCGGCTCGGCGCCGACATCATCGTCAATACCGACGGCGACAATCAGTATTCCGGCCTGGATATACCACAGCTCTGCGTACCCATTCTGCAAGGTAAGGCGGAGATCGTCATCGGTGATCGGCAGACCGATCGAATCGAGCATTTCTCCCCACTGAAAAAGATCCTGCAAAGGCTGGGCAGTTCGATCGTGCGCAGAATATCGACCACCGAGGTACCGGATGTTGTCAGTGGCTTTCGCGCGATCTCCCGCGAGGCCGCGATTCAGCTCAATATCGTATCGCCGTTCAGCTATACGATCGAGATGGTGATTCAGGCCGGCAAACGCCACATGGCCATCGCATCTGTGCCCGTGGCAACAAACCCTGTAACAAGAAACTCGCGACTATACCGTAGCGTTACGCAGTTTATTCGTGAACAGGTCACGACAATCGTGCGCATGTATGCAATGTACCAGCCGCTTAAAGTTTTTTTCCTGATCGGCAGTGCGCTATTTCTGATCGGCGCCTATCCCATCCTGAGATTTCTGTGGTTCTATTTCTCGGGTGAAGGCGACGGTCACATACAGTCACTCATTGTCGGCAGCGCATTGATGATGATGGGATTCATGACGTTCACAATCGGCCTGGTCGCGGACCTGATTCAGTTCAACCGCCAACTACTGGAAATGACTCTTGCACGCCTGAAAGCACAGGAGTTTACTCGCGAAGATGACGAGTCAGAAACCCGGCCGGACTAAGGCGTCAAAATGTCACGCCGAAGAAACCGCGTAATACAAAACCGAATATCAGCGTAAACAACAGCAATAACCACGACGCGCTGGACAAGCCGAGAAACTCACCGCGGGCACGCGGATACTCAATCTCGGTGCTGATAACCGCGGCACCGGCCGGCAACGATGGCTCGGCCGCACTGCCCAGAACGCGCCAGTCAGTGGCGTTATAGGCCAGCGGCCACAAGCCGCGAATTTCGGCGCCGGCAAGCAGCCGCCGGTCAAATTGCTGATCGCCGACGTTCACCGTGATGTCATGCTCGCCGGGCGCATCGACACGCAACCGCCATAGCAACTGACCGGCCTCATCAATGCGCATAGCCGGTGTTTCTTTTGCAACGCCGGCAGGCAATACCAGCGTGGCATCCAATTCACTGACGGGTTGGCCGGTCTCCATGCTCACGGTGAATAGCGTGGTCTCGCCGGGCTGCATGCCCCGAAACGCGAACTGTGACTCGAGTTGCACGATCACCGGGCCGAGCGGCACGATCATCACGGCCATCGGCACCAGGGCCAGCCCCATATACCGCAGCGAATACACCAGGACCTGCCCCTGGGCGCGCAACATCACGCCCAGGTCATCCTTGTACAGCCACAATTCCAGCAAATAGGCCTTGATACGGTTCTTGGCGAGCCGAATCCCGTCCTGGTTCGACGCATATCGAAACACCAGCAACGCCAGCACCGTGACAGGCAATGCGGTGATCAGAATCTGCAGCCACGCCGACAATGGCCCGAGCAGGCTGAACCATGTGTCAAAAACGGCGTTGTACGCCGCATTAATTGCAGACCAGACCGTCATCGAGTTCAGCTGATGTAGCCCAGCCCCTGCAGTTTCTTGCGAATCTCATCGTCGGATTCCGCATCCTCAAACTCCGCAAGCTCCTTCTCGAGTGCGTGGATAACAAATTCGTCCGGCGAGGAATACCCGGCCACCTCAGAAAGTATTTTAATTTTTTCCCACAGATCTTTATCAATCTTTATTTTCTTGCTTCCAAGCATTGCCGTCTCCGTCTAACTGTTTTCGATTGGCTGATATGTCAAAGCAAATCGCGATTGCGCATCGCCGGTGGCGGCTCAACATTAAAATAACGCAATATGGTTCCCGCCATGTCCCGCAAACTGCCCTGATCGGACGTCAGTTGTTCATTTGAAAGCAACACGCCCGGCACGGTTCGTGAGTCCATGCAGTGATCACCGCTCCACTCCTGATCATTGTCCTCCAGCAAAACAGACGGCACTTTACCGGTTCCGGTCGCCCACGACGCGCGATAGCCGCGGGCATACCCGACGATAACATCCGGCGCTTCAGACAGATGTTGGCCGGAATAAGCATCCTCGCGAACCAGCGGTTGCGTGACAACATACTCGCCGGATTCCGGGTCTTTCCAGCCCTTGAGTTTGGCGACAATCTCGCGCGCCAGCGCCTCGCGGTCCTGCGGCTCCACTATGCCGTCGCGCTCCCGGCCGCGCGTATTGATGTACAGTGAATTCAGACCGATCGCAAAAGCCTTCGTACGCATCCAGTCGACGCCGAACAACCACTCGGTCTTGTCGCGTTGTTCGGGATTCTTCAGCACCAGGTAGCCGTTTTGCTCCAGCCAGCTGTTCAGATTTGCCTGGCGCCGGAACGGTGCAAAACCGTGGTCAGACATAACCATCAGTGTGGTTTCATCGTCGAGTATCTCCATCGCCCAACCGACCATCTCATCGACTTCACGGTATATCGTGCGCATCGCATTGGCCTGGCGTGCCGGCGTGTCTTCCTCGTGGAATGGATGCTCCGCATCCATCTGCCGCGCCAGCATGTGGTTACGCTGATCGACGCTGCTCAGGTAAAAAAACATGAAACGGTCGCCGGGATTGTCCTTGAACCGCGCCAGTTCATGACGAAACAACCGCCGGCGCTCGTCCATAACCAGGCCCGACTGGTCGAGAAACTCCTCCGGCGTCAGCACATGGGCCGATAGCGCCTTCGTATCCTCCGGCATTTCCTGCGTATAAAAAGGGCCGGCGGCCTCGGCCAGCTCGAACGCATACTCCGCCGGTTTTGCGATCGGCTGGGCCGGATCGCGAGGATCGATGTTGACCGGACTCATGTACAACTCGAAATGCGGGGATACCTGCTTCAGAAACAGCCGTACCATGCCGGGCGCATCGACCAGTCCCGGCACCATCGGAAAGCGCACCGCTACCCAGTCGCTCCACTCACCGGCATTGAGCAATACGCGTTCATCACCAATTTCGATCAATGCGACGGGATGCTCGGCATCCACATGCGCGGTAAACGGCACCACGCTGCGCGGCGCATCCTCCAGGAAGGCGTTCGGCGGGCCGGTCAGCTCCCCGGATACTACATTGCCTGTGCGTCCGGCCACGACGATTTCGCCGCCCGAGACCTCTTCGGAACGCCGCGAAGTATCCGTGGTAATAAAAGTAAACGTTCCGGATGTGCCGCGCAGGTCCGGAGTGCCCATGCCCGACAGCGCGCTGTCCCCGGCCGGGATCGGCGGATAGTTCACAGGCACACGAAAAATAGTCGCCGGGATGCCGGCCTCGTCCAGGACTTCCCAGAATGCCTGCCCGTCGCGCATCAGTACGGTTTCCTCGGCGCTGAGCGGAATCCGCCAGCGACCGATTGCCAGAGGCTCGCGATCGCCGCTTTCGACCCGCGCCGACGACAGGTACGGCAGCATCGTCTCGCGATCCAGCGCGATGAAGTCGAAGATACCGTGTCCGCCTGGGTTCATGCCGGTAATAAAGTTCGACCAGGCGACCGGGCTCTGCGGCGGAACACTGGTTCCCAACGGCATGAATCCGCCGGCTGCGGCGAGTTTTTCCAGGTTCGGCATATCGCCATCGTCGATGAACTGCTGCAGCATGACCGGATCCATGCCGTCCACACCAAACAGCACCATCCGGCGCGCCGCATCGGCGCCGGCCGGTACCGCCAGTGACAATCCCAGCAAACAAACCAGCGCCAGCCGCATCATGCGCCGGCCTCCTGCGTTGCCGGCTGTGCTACATCCAGCACACAGCCGGTCATATGGGCGGGCACATCGACACCAAACATCGTCAGGATCGTCGGCGCCAGGTCCATGATGCCCGGATCCTCCGACGTCACCGGATGCGTCGAGAAAATGACGCCCGGCACCAGGCGCGGGTCGACGCTGTGATCGCCGCTCCAGGACTTTGTGTTATCCCACAATACCGACGCCATGACCTGGCCCACCGCACCCTGCCAGGAGGCCCGGTAGCCACGATTGTAGCCGACGATCAAATCGAGGCCGCCTTCCTGGTATGGCCCGGCAGAATGAACATCTTTGGCATTGAATACTTCAATGATCGCAATATCATCCGCTTCCTCATCACGCAAACCCGATAGTCCGGCGATAATCTCGCACTTCAGCGCTTCGGCTTCCTCTCCGGGCGCCACAATGCCATGCACTTCACGGCCCTTCCTGTTGATATAGATACCGCTCAGGCCTATTGCATAAGCCTTCGTGCGACTCCAGTCGATATCGGCCAACCATTGACCCGAGCCGTCGGTGCCTTCTTTCAGGAACAGGTAGCCGTTTTGCATCAGCCACGTATTTAAATTGACGCCGCGGCGAAATGACGAGAAGCCATGATCGGAGACCACCATCAGACAGTCGTCTTCGCCCAGGTACTCCATCGCCCGTCCGACCATGTCATCACAACGGATATACATGTCGCGAATCGTGTTCTTGTATATCTCGATATCCTTACCGCGATTGGCCGGATGATCCTTGTCGAGATAGCGGTAAAACATATGTTGCACACGATCGGTGCCGTCAAATACACAGGCGACGACGCCTTCTCTCGATTTCTCCAGCGCATTGAAAAACATTTTCTCACGCTCATCATGATGGTCGTTCGCCTGCTGCAGAAAAGCACCTTCGTCAATCACCCGTTCATTCAGGGCCCAGGTGTCTTCGGCCAGGCCCAGAGTTGCAAACTCACCGATCAGTTTCGACAGATATACCGAGTAAAATGCCGGCCAGGAAATGGGTAATGCCGGGTCACCCGGATCAACATTTATGGGAGTGACATACAAACCGAAGCTCGGCGACATCTTGGTGATATAAAATCGTGCAATGCCATGAACTTTGATGCCCGGCATTGGTTTGTATACCAGCTTGATCCACGGAGAATACTCGCGCTCTTTCAACGTATAGCGCCGCCCGGCAATCTTCAGAATACCTGTGCCTTTTTCCGCATCAAGCTTGACCGTGAAGGGAATATCCATCGAGTCCTGGTTGGCACTCATTGTGTTAGCCGGCCCGGGCAATGAGGCCTCTATCACGCCGTCCTCTTCCTTGACCAGGATACGCAAGCCGCCGGTGGACTCAGGGGCGGCTTCTGTTGCACCGACCTCATCAGGCGACGTCGTGAAATAAGAGAATGACCCCTGGGTACCGCGCAGGTCGGGCACGCACATTGCAGACAGCATCGCACCCGCAAATTTCTCGGGCGGAAAGGTCAACGGCACACGCAGCACATTGCACGGAATACCGTGTTCGCCGAGGATGCTCCAGAACGCCCGACTCTTGCGCATGGCGCGAATCAACGGCTTGCCGAGCGGAATTATCCAGTTGCCGACCCGTATCGTTTTGGTTGTCGGCGTAATTTCGGAACTCGACAGCTTCGGCATATAGGTCTTGAGATCGCGATCCAGGAAATCGTAAATATTGTGCCGCGACGGATCGACACCTGTCATGAACGAAGACCAGGCCACCGGGGAGATCGAAGGGTAGGTGGTACGCAATCGCTTGAAACCACCGTTTTTAGCCAGCCGCGCGAGGTTAGGCAGATACCCTTCATCTATCCATTGTTCGGCCAAGCCCGGATCCAGGCCGTCCAGGCCAATAACGACAATCCGATTGACCCTCGCCTTCTGCAGTGCCTTGCGACGGCGAATCGAGCGAATGACATAGCGAAAGGGCCAGAGCAGTAATGCAAACGCACCAGCAAAAAAAGCGATGACAACCGCGGAGAATGAACCCAGCAGCGCAAAGCCTGCACCGGGACCGACATAGGCATGCGCGATAACAGGCAACAGCAGCAATAATGCCAAGCAGAGCCTGATGCGAATTTGACTACCGCACACCTTTATCCCTCCTGGATGAAGTAACCCGGTTCCATCGGCGCGTGCGAATGGCGTCACCGAATAAACCTCAATCATACGTGCACCGGGCCAAATAGCTAAATCCCGGCCAAAATGAACTAGTTGGCGCGGTTTCGATATAGCTTGCTGTCAATGATGCCGGCCATCTCGTCGATGTCCAGCGTGCGGCTCAGAAAGCGGCTAATCCGCAATGCCGTCTCGCGCGGGTTTCCCACAGCCTCCGCGTAGCTGACCTCCAGCAGCCGCAGATTCGGTCTGCGCCGCGCCAGCACCCGAATATTGACCAGGTGTTTACGATAGTGATCGATCGCCTTGTCATCAGCGATCGGATTTGCCTCACCACGGCGTTCCAGCATGATGTTCTGCGAAGCAACAACTTCGCGCAAATCGCGACGCGCAAATAGAACATAATACATATTGTCATTCGGCAACTCCCGCAACAGATGCGAAATCACCTTGATCGCCTTGCCGCGCGATTCCCGCAACCAGGATTTATCGGCCTCATTCTCCAGATTCTTGATGCGCTCGTGCTCAAAATAGCCGAGCGGGTTATCGTCATCCGCCTCTCGCAGCGCGTCGGATACTACCGGCACGCCTCCTGCTTCGAGCATATTCATCAGCATAGACGTACCGGAGCGCGGCAACCCGGAGACGACATAAACCGGATCACCGTATCTGATCTTGCGTACCGCATTTTTTATGAACTGCATCATGACGCCCGATTCAACCTGATGACTGTGAATGCAGCGTTTTGCAGACACTGCATTTCAAAGGAGCCTAATAATAGCTCAGGGACACCTTCCAAACCGAGACCTGCCCAGCCAAATTGGGCATGTACCCGAAGTCACACAGAAGAATCGAGCCGGTGCTGAATAAACATGGAATTTCAATTATCCTCTCTGCATCAAGTCAGGAGGCCGCCCTCCTCGATATCATCTGCCAATATAGTGCATTCTGGAATCAGGGCTGAATGAGAAGCAAGCAAACCAAGCGCATAAGATCAAATAAAAAGCGTCTAAACAAAGGGCCAAATAGAAAGCGCCTGCTGACCTACTTTTTTCTGGGCGTCATTGTTATTGGTTTCTTGCTATTCCGGGAAGATCCTGCAGAAAACCAGGCAAGTCCGGAGCCATCTGCCAATGAGAGACTCAGGGCACTACCCTACCTCTCCTGGATGCCAACAAAAAATGCATCTATATCGGGAATTACCCTGTTTGACCGGGAGAGAACCCTCCCGGGTATCAATTTATACAAGTCCGGAGACGCCCCGGAAGCATATCTTATGGATATGAGCGGCAATACCCTGCATACATGGGCAGTAAAAACCGCAGAAGATGACACCTGGAGCAATATAGAGATCTCAAGTCATGGCGATCTGATTGTATTTGTAAATTATGAGGGGCTCATGCGGCTCGATTGGGATTCTAATATTCTGTGGCAGAGTGAAAATCTGGGATTTCACCATGATCTTTCCATAGCGGAGAACAAGGATATTTATGCTCTCGTAAAGAAAACTGAATACATCCCTGAGCTGAGCCTCACTCATCTGACTGCCAATGACTACATAACAATTTTAGGTGAAACAGGAGAAATTAAAAGATCAATATCCATCGCAAAACTGCTTCTCGATGCTGACATTCCAATCATTCATGAAGACATAGAGGCAGACTATCCGAGAGATACAAACCTTAAACGATTCATCACAGGCATAGAAAATGATGCTGGAGACTCTTTTCTGGCCTCCGGCTTGGGAAAAATTGAACATTACTACGATAAATTTTCACGTCCCAAGGATTTTTTCCATACAAACACCATCAATATTGTCAAAAATACTGCAACCGATGATATTCAACAATTTTTCAGACCAGGCACTATTCTGATTTGTATAAGGAATCAGAACCTGATCGCCATAGTCGATATCGAAGAGGAAGAAATCATCTGGAGCTGGGGTCAGGATGAACTACAACACCCTCATGATCCCGTTCTACTGGACAATGGGAATATGCTTATTTTCGATAACGGCTACAAGAGAAAATTCTCTCGTATTATTGAACTGGACCCGGCGAAACGTAAAGTTGTGTGGGAATATAAAGCCGACCCTCCCGAGGAATTTTTCTCGGAAACTCGGGGCTCAAACCAGAAACTGGCCAACGGAAATATCCTGATAGCCGACAGCCGTAACGGACGCGCTTTTGAAATCACAAAAGACGGAGAGATTGTATGGGAGTTTTATAATCCGGAGATCAGAACAGACAACAAAGTAAACCAGAGAGCAACTATATTTCGCATGCGAAGACTCATGGACATTGAGGAACTCCCTTTATTCAAATAATTGTGCTAATAGCACAAAGCATCATACTGGCCGGGCATGTTGACTGTAGAAACAGCACCAGTCCAGTGAAAAATCTATCGCTCAATTTTTTCGATACAATCCGGGTACAACACTCAATGTAGGCAAGACAGTGCTTCTGTAGTCATTAATGACTGCTGCATGGATATAATGAATATACTGCGCAAAGTAAAAAATGCCATCAGGATCTTCAGGGAAGACGGCTTTAATGGAATAGCCTTTATCCTGGCAACCGAATATTCACTGCCCATTCCTCAGAGTAAAAAATCCAAGTGGAAAGCGGGAATCAAATCGGAAATACAGTACTGGGATGCCTATTTCCGTACTAAGGGGCTACAGTGGGCTGACACTTACAAACTCAGGTTTGACCCTGACCTTCCTTTACAGCCCAGACCTGCCGCCTTGCTTCCCTCGCAAACAGAAATTCACATTCTGGATGTCGGGGCCGGGCCTCTGACCTGGCTTGGCAAAAAACATGAGGAGAAACGCATAAATATAACGCCTGTAGATCCCCTGGCTGATGAATACGACAAAATACTCGATAAATACCAAATTGAACCGCTCGTCAGGACCCGGAAACTGACCGCCGAGAACCTCACGCAGAAATTCCCATCAAATACATTTGGCCTCGTATTTGCACGGAACTGCATTGATCACTCCTATAACCCGGAGGCGGCTATTCTGCAGATGATCGATGTGACAAAAAGTGGCGGCTATGTCTTGCTTGAGCACAGACCCAATGAAGCGGAAAACGAGAACTATCAAGGCCTTCATCAATGGAATTTTTCAATGTCTTCCGAAGGTGATTTCCTTATCAGCTCAAAATCCGAAACGGTGAATATGACCAAAAAATATGCGGAAATTTGCACTATGACGTCTGAAATAGTCTATGAATTTGGAGATGTTGATTGGCTGATAGTAAGAATTCTAAAGAAATAACTTTTTAACATTGACCAGCATGAAAGATTCGCAGGCATGACTGCAAACACAGCCATTAAAATCTACCAGTAGCTCTCACTGTAAAGAGAACCACCGGCGCCCAGATAACCAAGGCGAACCTCCTCGATCTCATCCTCCGCAAGCTGTCCCCGCCAGGCATCAGGCATCGACGCGCTATTTCGCCTCGTGCTGTAGTCACTCTGGCTCTTGTTCTCATGCCCGGTAGTCTGACCCTGGATGAATGATTCAATGCGCTCATTCCACTCAAATTTAGCAAACGCAAACAGATCTTGAAAGCAATGCAATGGATTCGTACAAATATCCTCATACCGAATGAGTTTAATATGCTCATTCATTTCCATGCATTCGAGAATTGCCCCATGGATGATTGCCTGGCTCGCACCAAGCTCTGCCCAGCATGTCCCCCGCGTATGCAGAATGGTGGATCTCAACTCTGCCTGCCGTGATACGGGAAACCAGTGCCCGAAGGTGTCGCGAGACCATCGCATGGTTTGCAGACTGAACGCTACCGCCGCCGGGTGTCGCACCAGAACAATGACATCGGCTGCAAAAGCAGTTTGCCAGTATGCCAGGGCCAGTGGATTAATTTCCTTGACAACTATTCTTTTACGGCCGCGCTGCCCGAGACGCCACTGCTTGCGATAAGAAACGACCTTGCGGCCAAAATGAGGAATGCCTGCGAAGGCCAGCTCAGAAGCTTGCCGATATTCCCGAGGAGCCGCTGCAGGGTCAACCTCGAATACGGAAAATCTCGGATGGATCGGCAAGTAAGTCTGGGTAATCGGCTCTCTCAGGTAGGCCGCGGTATCCGCCTGCGCAAGCGTCTCTCCGACCCAACTGGATCCGCTTCTGGGCAAAGAAATAACCAATAGAGGTTTGCCGGCCGGAGTGATGAGTGAGCCGATAGCTCGTGAAATTGGCCCCAAATTTGCCCACCAGACCGGACTGATCCTCAACCAGTGCGAAATCAATCTCCCTGGCCGACAAAGTTTGCTGATACGACGAAAATATTTTTCGGCTCTCGCCATCAACGGCCGCGCAATCGAATGCGGCACTATAACAAGCACGATTGCCTTGCCGAGCTGGATTGCCGCCTTCCACAGGATACTGAAGCGATCTGTGGACAGGATAATCCACTGCCAAATATATCGAAAGGCCGGTAATACAGCCTGTGGACCCGCAGCCGTGGTGATGACCCGGCGGGCAAAATAACGATTCAGATTGGCACGGCCCGTCCTCTCAATGCGGTCACGTTCGGTACCCATGGGCAGACGCTCAATTGCCTCTTCGAAGACCCGAATACAGGCAATCTTCTGACGTTCAATATTCGCTGACATTGAACGGCTATGAATACGATACAAAATCTGCACTTCCGGCACGCAAACAATCGGGCAGGCGTGAGCAATTCGTAAATAAACATCCCAATCCTCGGCAGCGGCCAAGCTCTCATCAAATACCCCAACCTCGTCGAAGATGCGACGCGGGATCAATGGATTCGAACCACTCTCGATGAAATTACCGATAAGCAATTGCTCATAAACCCGACCAAAGTGGACAACATGACTGCCGGGCCCAGCGAAATTGTCATGTTCGTCAATGCAGTCAGTCAGACTGTAAGCCATACCGGCACGTGGATCTGACACCAAAGCCTGCAATTGCTTGCGCAGCTTATCGGGCGTCCATAAATCATCGGCATCGATAATTGCAACGTACTCGCCACCGGCCAGATGTATCCCGCGGTTGCGGCTTGTGGCCAGACCCCGATTCTCGAATGAGTGAATACTGACGCGAGGATCATCGACTTTAGCCAAAACCTCAAGCGTATGATCCGTCGAGCCATCATTTATGACAAGGAGTTCTAAATCTACAAATTCCTGCCCGAGTACACTTTCAACGGTAGCTGCAATTGTCTCCGCCCCGTTATAGACAGGCAGCACGACAGAGATTAACGATGAGTGTGCGTGGCTAATGCCAGGCATGATTCAACCTACAGAACTCGCCAATTGCCTGGCCTCAATGATGTTGTCTTCAATCGAACAATACCGCCATCCACCATAGCGCCCAATCGAATGTATTCGGTCTTCCTTGAGTGCCGCAAGGCTAACTTTCTTATCTCGCTCACAATCCTCATTTATATGCACATAGGCCGGGTCCAGCACGACGCAACCCCATGAAATTAATTTCTGAGAAGTAACCAACCCGACCTTTTTCAGGTCAGCCATCACTTTCTCGAGATAATAGTCACTGTCCTCGCAGGGTTCATCGGCTCCAAGCCCCAGCTCAACATACAGACTCATTCGCTGACTAGGCAATATATTTGAATAAAAACCTACGCGATAGAAGCATAAGTCTTTGCCGGGAAAGTAGATCCAGTGATTTTTATTATGTGCGGGACTATCAAAGCCCAAATTGAGAACCACGACCTTATTATATGTATAGCTCTGAAGATTCTCTGTCTTGCCAACAAGCTTCAATAAATGAGGAAGCGGCGTTGTACTAATCAAATTATCGAATTTATAGCTACCTGACTCCGTCTCAACCACTCTACCCTGAACATCAATTGCACATACCCTCTCGCCAGTGCGGATATTCTCTGCCTTCACGCCCTTGGCCAGGGCATCAACGTAAGCCTGTGCACCGTCTTCTGCATAGGTAAAAGTGCTGTTATAAGATTCATTATCCGGTTCTTTCATATTGCGGATTATTGAATCCATATCGGCGTGAGGGAAGAAACGGCCCATCGCATTTCTGTCCAACTGATCAAGATCGCAGGCATATAACTTTTCGTTATAGGGAAACAGGAATTTTTCGCAAATAGATACGCCAAATTGCCCTGCAAGCATCTGCTTGAATGTGCTTTCCTCCGCCTGATTACGAAAATAAAGATCATACAAACAGCTAACAAACTCGTCTTTATCCAGCTGGTGAATATTTTTCTGGAACGGGAAATCGATATAGCGGTCTTTGTAATAAATCTGTGATTGTTTTTCTACTGTGACCAGGCGCTGCTCATTCATCCTTTTCATGATCCAGCTCTTGATATTTTCATCCCGGAAATGAAAGAAATGACCTGAATAATCCCAGACAAAACCATCTTGTCTTATGGTCCGACAATAACCACCGATCTCATTTTCTGCCTCAATAATGAGATAATCATTGGAACAGAAATTGGCATAACTTAATCCCGTTACACCCGCGCCGATAATCACATCCATTAAGCCGCCTCATTTTCGATCAAAGCCATCAAAACAAACTACCCAGCTACCCGGAACACGTCAACAACCGTGGGATACTCGTTCAGCCGCCGAAACTAAGTCTCACTGGCGGAACCTGATACTTGTGAAGCACTTTCCAGCTGCCAATGCTGAAGCCGATCCTTTTCAACCAGCCGATCGAGTATCTCGCCAACAGGCGCGAAAGCAAAATCCTCGAGCAGGTTCGGCACCTTGCGGCGAAATGCATCGAGCCGTGTATAGTGCAGCACACGATTTCCAAAGGTCATTGGCACTCGTGGTTTGTCAGGATCGAACTCTGGCGGATGGATATAGACTAGCGCCGGCCAATCGCTCCGGGTATAGCGCCGCAAGGCCCAGCGCACAAAGTTATACGGGAGCAGGCGCAGGTAAATTCCACCGGCAAATGGCAGGTTGCGGATTGGGAAGCTGAGCACCGAGGGTGGAAACTCCAGCAACCGGTGACCTGCGGGCGTGGCGAGGCAAAATGGTGTAGTCGGCGCCTCGGGAATGCCGTACAGGCTCGTTGTCGTTGGGTAAATGCTCGAATCATAAGTCAGACCTTCCTCGGCAATGATGTCCAGCGCCCAGGCACAGCGGCGAGTGATCGACCAGTAAGCAGCGCGATAGCCGCAGATCGGCTGGTTTGTCTGAGAACGTAAAATTTCCAGCGAACGGCGGAGATCGGCACGAAACTCGTCAGGTGTTAGCGTGTAAACCAGCCGGTGAGCATAACCGTGGCAGGCGATTTCATGGCCGGCATCGGCAATTTTTGGTACCAGGTCAGGATGCATTTCGGCTACATGGCCGAGAACAAAAAACGTCGCCCGTGCACCGGAATCGGCCAGGCAGGCGAGCAACTGGTCTGTCGCCGACTCCACGCGATTCTCATATTCAGGCCAGTCAGTCGGCTCGATTTCGAGGATGGAGTGATACCAGTCCTCGACATCCACTGTGAGAGCATTGGGTAACTCAGCGGCAGTCTTGTTCACCCGACCTCACTCCTGCTCAGTCACTCTGCCACATCGGTCTTTCCATCGGAACGATCATCCGCAAACTCTCTCGGCCTGTAAATACGATCGAGGGCGTATTCGGATTTCCCGGTATTGCGAGTAGCCTTCCAAAGGCGCCAGAGATTTTTCAGGGTGCCGGGCACACGCTTCATGATGTTAATGGGTGCGGGACGAATTTCTTCAATCTCGAGCGGAATTTCACACATGCGAAAATTGGCGCGTTCCATGCGAAGAACCAGTTCGGTCGTAAAAATATCCCGGCCTGTCTGACAGGAGGCAGCAACGAGCTTGGCCGGCCCGGCACGGAATGCCTTGATACCATGGGTATCTGTGCCTTTAAAACGGTAGAAGATGCGCAAGAAGGTATTAAACCCCCAAGTAATAAAGCGGCGGACCCAGGGCCGTCGATCTCGCGCACCGGGCGATCGCTTCGAGCCGATGACCGCATCGTATTTCTTCAGCATCACATTGGCAATTTCAACAAACGGGATATCATAGAAATCTATCTCAAAACATATTATGTTTTTGCCGCGGGCACTCTGAATACCCGCGTTGAGTGCGCCGCCGTAGTTTGGCTCCGGGTAACGCAGCAAACGAACTGTTGGCAGTTCCTCGCAAAGCTGTTCGGCGATTTCGACGGTGCGATCCGTACTGCCGTTCTCACACAGCACCAGCTCGTAAGAGATGCCATGTGCATCGCAGCCCTGAACAAGGTGGCGAACCGACTGGCTGAGGATAACCTCCTCATTGTAAATGGGAATTACGATGGAGATCTGCAGGGGCAACGCCTCGCCCGGCTTTGCCGGTTCCTGTGAATCGCTTTCTGGATCACTCCGTAGCAGATCCTGATTTTCTTGCTCTTCGTTCTTTGGCATCGAGTCTAACCTAATCATTGAACTCGGACACAATAATAGCGAAGCTCAGTTTTGACATGGTAATAAGTGGTTTTGTGGCTTATTGATTATTGTCCATTGAAGCTGCGAAATACAATCAGAAGAATGAGCTTACGTACAGAACGCCGCAAGATAGCTAAATCCAGTCCGGATATTGTCATTATGTACAAGAAATCTCCGGCCCTGCCGTAACCCTCACACCGATCTAACTCGACGACCGGAATAGAATTCCTTATCCTTCAAGCATGCCAAGCACCTCAAAACGAGTCTCATTTTTTATCGTTTACCTTGCTGTGACCGCTGTATCACTTCTGGCGCTGACTGAGATCTCAGTACGCGCATTTAAACTGGCGCCACCCGCAACAAACAGGTATGGAAACATGATTCCGGACCCTTACCTGCCATTTATACCCCGCCCCAATTCAATACTTTCCGGGCGATCCAGATTTGACGAATTCGATTACCATATTGAAATTAATTCTGTTGGACTAAGAGACTTCGAACGGCCATATGATAAACCCGAAGGTGTCTATCGAATTCTCAGCCTCGGTGATAGCACCACTTACGGTGGGGCGGCCCTGTTTGAGGAATCTTACCTGAGGCATGTAGAACGGAAGCTTAATCAACGGCCAGGCGACCACCCAACCATCGAAGTGATTAAGGCCGGCATCCCACGGTACTATCCCGAGCCTGAGCGGATGATGCTTGAGCACTATGGTGTTCGCTACGAGCCGGACCTTATCACGGTCGGCTTTGGCAGTAGTGACGTGATCGATACTCTTCAAGGCTTAAGTGCCATCACTATTCACGAACCCGGAAATCCAAAATCCAGAGAAGCCGGTGAAATCGGTAACTTCGGCATGCTCATGTACAAGCATTCACACCTTGCACGCATACTTCTGGCCCGCTACATGAAGCACAAGGTTGCCCGGCCCGCTGACTGGGATGAAATCTACAGACCCAATGGGTTATATGAGGAGCAATGGCAGGAAATCGAGGCTGAATTCTTGAAAATTGCAGAAATCGCTCAGACGATCGGGGCCAGATTGGTCATCCTCTACATACCAGACTTCACGCTTTTTAGTCGCGGAGTAGAGCGACACTATCCCCCTCAACGCTTGCGTTCCTGGGCCGAACGGAACAGCGTATCGTTTGCGGACGCAACGCAGGCCCTGATCGCCGCCAACGAAACCACGACTGCACCCCTGTACTACGCCCGCGACCGCCATCCGACGCCTGCCGGGTACAAAATCATCGCAGACACGCTATACAAGACCCTGACTGAGAACGGCCTGGTGCCATAGTACCTATCCTGTTGAGGGGAATACTGACCTCGCTCAAAGATGAGTCTTCAGAACTTCATTCAGGTGGTCCGCCAGCCGTAACGTCATCTGTACTATCGTAAAGGTTGGATTCGCATGTCCGGTAGTAGAAAAAACGCTTGAGCCAGCTAAATAAAGATTATCAATTCCAAATACACGTTGATCGGAATCTACAACTCCATCGTATTGCGAACCGCTCATTCGCGTGGTGCACATATGGTGATTTTGCCCCTCTCCTATACTCGGAAATTCAAAACCCTTTTCTCCATTCAATAGCCAGTCGGCGATTCGCACTCGCCCTAAATCCATGTCTGCTAATGCGATTCCAAACCGGATAACGGCACGGCGAATTGTCCGCTCATCAATCTCGGAATGTCTCCAGTCACAAACAACTCTGCGCTTTCCAAATCTGTCCAACTCTGACCCCAGGGTAATTCGGCTCGAAGGATTAAGCGCTTGTTCAGATGCTATGCGGAGTAATCCATCCCCGGAAGGACAAGATAGATTCTTACCACTGATTTTCTCAACTGTATTTTTAGCTAATTCTGATTTGCAAACGAATCTCTCCAATCGTTTTTCAAAACTGACTTCGCTGTCAGGTTCAAAAGGCTGGAAGCGAAGCCCAAAATTCAAGATTTCCTCCTCTTGCATCAAGTCCACTGAGGGAGAAAAAAACTTTCTGGCACTTTTTACGTTGACCCAATTCTTTAACAGGTTCTCTCTGGCCTGATCCTGCAACAAGAAGGTACCCACAGTTTGGTGCGGGTGCTGGGCAAAGAAACGCCCAACTAACCCATTCTCATTACCCAAACCATCGCTAATCTGATTTGTGCTATTTAGCAATAGACGCGGGTTCTCAATTCCACCTGTAGCAAGAATATTGGCACGCGCTCTAACCTGGAATGTTCTTCCAGCGTAGTTGCGGACCTCAACTTGACTCACATGCGCCAGATTATTGGCAAGACCGATATCGACTACATTTGCATTTAAATAGCACGTTATGTTTGATGCACTCTCGATGTTAGCCCTGTATTTTTCACCAAATCTTGTAGGTGTACTCCACCAGAAATCAAAGCCATTAAATTCCTGAAAATTACCGATCTCACCCGGTACATCTGCCGAGGAAGTCCGTTCCTCTATTTCAGTTTTCGAGGATATGTCAAGAATTGACTTCGATTCATCCAGATACGATTCCAAATCGCTATGTTCTATAGGCCAGCCACTTAACTTCACATAAGTTTTTCTTTTGAAGTCATGGCTATCCAGTGGACGACACCAACCCGACCAGTGGTTCGAGGTTCCCCCAAAATACCGCAACCTGGTGGCAGTAAGATCAATACTTTGATGCCCGATATTCGCGCCCTTATATACTGCCTGCGAAGTATCAGAGTAGTTATAATCACCTGCCTCAAGAAGAACAACATTGTGTGTTCGTGACAACTTCAGAGCCAGCGTTATGCCAACAATGCCGGCGCCACAGATACAAACATCAAATTTATTTTCCTGAAATGGATCAGAATCAACTTTGTTGAGATCAACAATCATTTATCTAATCGATTAGTTTCAGTATAAATCTGATTTCTTGAGAATCCAGCCTTTAACGATCACATACTCGCTTTTGGCACCTGTCGCCTTAGGTGATGAAATGCAGTATTTGCCAAATACTGGAAAAGCGCACAAGCAGGCGAGAAGATAACGTCTGGACCTATTAATAGTCATCGGAGGATCACTTCTGTATGCCTCAGTTGGATAATTTTTCCGAATGCAAAGGACTATTCCAGTCAATAGAACAAGAGTAATAGATAACAGAGATACGCTCAATATTAATAATATTTCTCTAGTGCAGATGCCGTTACTAGCGCATCTTGTAAATGCTTATTCTGGGCCCACCCAGATTCTCATCATCGGGTATAAATTCTTTAATCAGTTCATTATTTTCAAAAAAATCAATGTAAGCTCGAAATTCTTCAGGATATCTGTCCTTCTGCCATAAGTATCTCCCATAATCTCCGGAGCTCAGGATCAGATAATCCAACCCTCTGACAGCATGTGGACTCTCGACAAGAACAATAAAACCGAGATATACAGCATCGAATTTCCCGGTGTACTTCTCGATTGGTGGCGTATAGTGTTCCCGGCCAATCCGGGAGCCGGGTGGCAAATTCTTTTCCACCCATTTCAGACTTACCCACCTGGTATCGGGCAGAGTAATTTTTTCGATGTGATCTACTGCAAAACCAGTCTGCTGCCAGACACTGCCCGACAGAACCATTACCAGGACAATATTCACGACTATCGTACGGCCTGCCTTTGAAGGCAAAGGCAGCTTTTCCATGGCCGCCTTGTATGTGAAACAGACAAAAGCACCACTAAGCAAAGAAAGAAACGGTAATGTTGCTACAAGGTTTCTGGGGAAGAACACCCTGTATCGCCCCACAAACAAATAAAGCAGCAGCGGAAATGCTGCTATGACTGCCGCCTTCCATGGATCCCTTCGAAATAGCCATATTAATCCGAGTCCGGAAAATATTATCGGAATTACGCCATAGCCTTTTGTAAACAGATACTTTCCGTAAAGAAAGTAAGACGTAGCCGTTTGAGATTCGGCCCCGACATGCCCTGCAGCGTAGTGCCTTGCCTCATAAATAAGATCCGCCATAAAACGATTGAATTCCAGCAGCACATATGGCGATGTCACAAGAAATGCAACAGGAATTACGGCCAAACAGAGAAGTATATTCTTATCAATCAATTCTTCAGTGTCACGGCTTCGCATGTAGTGCGTAATCAATAGCGGCGCCACGGAAAGAAATGCAGTGTATTTCGAGTTAATCGCCAGCCCTACAAATATCCCTCCCAGAAGATAATATTTCGTCTGCTTCCCGTCCGTAAAAATTAATACGGCCATCAATGTCACGAGAGATGTCCAGAAAGCGACCGACGTATCAATGGTTAACAGGAATGAATTGGCTATATGTAAATATGAGAATGTCAGAAAAAATGCTGCGAAAAGACCCGCCAGAGAAGAAAAAAGACGCTTTCCGATCTGGTAGGTAATGACTATGGTCACAATGGATAAAAAGACATTAAATGTTCTGCCCGCCAAGTAATACCAGATTACCGGTATCTCCGCCGGAGATTTATCGAGAAACAAACTCCCAAACAGCTGAACCGCCTGGAAAATAATCGCCTGAAGATAAATATTTAGCGTTGGGTAGCGGAAAAAATGCGGACTCAGATCACCCGTACTGATCATCCGCAGAGCAATATCCACAAGTACCGGCTCATCGGGATGAACCGGCAATGGATAACCGAACCAAATACCCTTAAAACGTATCGAAAAAGCCACGCAGACAAGCAAGAACAGCAAGCTCAGTGGAACGACATCATTTCGGACTGAAAATACCTTCATCCTGTCACTCAATCGGGTCCGATAATTCTGACATAAGCACACCGCGTCGACTGTTGAAATATTTACGCACTCTTTGCCGGACATCACGGGGTGAATCAGACATCAGCTTTTCGATGTCCCAGCCGACGAATGGAACGAGATCTCTAACGATACTTTCAGTCTTTTCGGTAAACTCAAAAGGCGTACGGTATTCCAAGTAGGCATTATCATCAGTATTTATTTTCGCCGAGTCACTACGGGCCAAATACTCCTGGATATGCTCTGCATCCATCAGTAAGTGCCCAAGGAACTGCTCGGCAGAGCCTATTCCAATAGATTCCATGTCGGCACGTACCGCCGGAGCATCGAAGCGTTCAGCAAGTTCTTTGTAGTCAATTTTAAATTCATCAATGGTTGCAACAAACAATCCATGGCCTCGCACATACCAGAACGATGCATTCGGAAAAACTGAAACAAAAGTCCGAAAAGCAACATCAAAGGAATCCTTGGAGACACGGTACATCGGCATCCACTGAGTAATAATTCCACCGTGACGAAGTCTCTTGCGGATTTGTTCGTAGTACTCTCTTGTATAAAGATATCCAACACCGGTAATGCGCGGGTGCACTGGATCAGCTGTAATCATGTCGAAATTCTCATCGGACATCGCCATGAAATTGCGGCCGTCATCGATCCTGAGATTAATCTTCGGGCTGGCGAGAACATCGCCTGTCACATCGGCAATATATGCATGGGCATTGACGATATGAGGACTCAGTTCCACGAGCCTGATATTCTCGACTGTCGGGTGGCGCTCCGAGGCGCCGAGTGTAATACCCAGACCAAGGCCAACGATAGCAATATCAGTTGGTTTGGGGTGAAGCAGAAGCGGCAAGTGCCCTTTGAGGATAAAATGACGGCGCTGCAACATCGTCGTGTCCGCCTCAATATTACCGTTAATCATCATGATCGTGTTGCCATTATCGCTGCGAATCATATCTACCGTATGCGAAACCCCTTCGCCGTGGTATATCACATTAGGCTGAGCGGACTGCTGCTGATTAAAATTTAAGACCGTCTGTCTTGGCAACAGAATGATAGCCACAGACGATATCGTCCAGAGCCCAAACGCCAGTGTAAACCTGTGGTCAGTCAAAAGATGCCGTAACTGCCCCCGGCCCTTGCTGCGCGCAAGAATTATTCCGGCGACCATGAAAGATGCCGCTATAACAATAAGGCTGTTGCGAGCTCCGAACGTTGGCAATAGAAAGAAGCCGCCAATCATGGCGCCGAATACAGCACCCGCTGTGTTAGCCGCATATACACTACCGGTCCCCAGTGCTCGGGATTCAATATCGTGAGTGTAAATTTTTACGGCGATTGGAAACGTAGCTCCAAGCATAATTGTCGGGCCCATTATGAGCATGCTGGCAACGACAAACTGAGCGATAACACTCGATACTCCAAACGCACCTCCGGTTATATCGGTAAGACCCCAGACCAGCGTGCCGAAAACAAAGGGAACGACGAAAGTCAGTACACCCAATAGCGCTATTGATCCTCCAAGCCAACACTCCAAGACCGCAAATAGACTTACTGGATCGTCATGCTGGTCGATGATCCGGGATACCTTGTGACTACCAAAGTAAATACCGAACAGGAAGCAACTCAACATGATGGAAAAGGCATACACGGTGCTACTGAACGATTGAACGAGGATTCTCATCCAGACGACTTCGAGCGCCAAAGCAGCCATTCCGGATATTGCGATCGCCAATAGCGTCGCCCGGCGCTTTTTACTCTGAGAAATATCTATCGATTTACGGCGAACCGGCTGCAATGTGCGCGGCCCGGACGGTACACGGAAAGCAATAGCGATGGCGCAAAGGCCGATAATGAAATTAGCCGATAGCGCTGCGAAAACGGACCCTTGGATGCCTAAAATCGGAATTAGCACAAATCCGCCAATGACCGTACCGAGTAATGCACCGACCGTATTTACCGAATAAAAGAAACCTACACGCCTGCCGAGTTCCGGTGCCCGCACTGCAAATTGCCGAATGATGAGCGGCAGAGTTGCGCCCATCAACATTGTAGGCACCAGCATTGTCAGGGAAGCGATAGAAAAGCGGGCGCCCTGATATAGCCACGGCAGCGTCTCAAAACTTTCCCTGTAGATGGACTGATACATAACCTCAAACGAAGCCAGCAGCACGGGAAAAATCAGTGCATAAGCAGCGATGCCTACTTCCAGGAAACCGTAGACGGCCAAAGGTCGGCTGAAACCATCACCAAAGCGCCCGGCCAGCCAACTGCCCATTGACAGGCCACCCATAAAAACACTCAAAGTGATCGCAGCGGCGTACACGTCGCTGCCAAAAAAAAGTGACAGCATTCGCATCCAGGCAACCTGATAGACCAGAGCAGTCGCCCCGGAAAACAGGAAAATCATTCCGATTACAAGGATTTCCCAACTATATACATTCGAACTCTGGCGAACGCCTCCGCTCAATGTACTCATTGGTTTAACAACTGACTGTTTGCCCGACCCGGGCATAATGACGGCACACGAGTATTTCCGGACAAGTAATCCTGCATAAGTCTCGACATCCGGTTGCGAATTTAACTCTGTTCCTCCTGCAGCCCTTAATACCAGTCAATCGGCATGTGATTGAAGCGCATCTTGCCAGTCCCTGCGGAACAAGCGACTCCTGAGGCCGCCCTCAAAAGAATTGATAGACGAAAGGATCACCCTCATCCGAGCCTGCAAAAAAGAACATCAGGAACGTCAACAGAACAAACAAGATGACCGGCACCAAAAAATAATACTTGTACTTCTTTAAGAATCCCATATTCTAATCTCCAATTCTTCCTGCGATATATTCCTCAGAAGCATCCGCAATTATCTTGTGAGCCCGGGCATTCGGGTGAGCATCATCTGGTGCAACCCATAGCCTCATGGGATCTGTCTCCCCTCCAAAATCCGGCGTAACATCCAGAACATCAATATCGTTATTGCCCAGGAAATCAGCAACAAGTCCGTATATATCAGAAAAGGGATAATCAACCAATTCGTGCAGTTCGGGCAGCAACACGACCTGAAATTCAATTTCATTATCCAGGGCTAATTTCTTCATTTTCAGCATCGCGGCTTTCGCTTCCTGCCAACCCTGAGAATTGTCCGAGTACAACTCTGAGTAATAGTTCATGTACCCCGACTCGGAAGCAGTATCTGCAAATAAGCCTCTGAGCCTGGACCAATAGAATGTAACCAGCTGCGAACGCGAGAGAAACTCGAGAGAAGACCGCTCCTTGAGTAACTCTGCATCGTTAATGAAAAAGAACATGGTTACCTGATCGGGCCGGTACTTGAGGCCTTTTTCTTCAAAAAGATTGACCTGCTGCACTGTGTTGTAGTTTCCAATACCGAAATTGAGGATTTCTGCATTGTGCGTTTGACTCAGTCGCTCTTCCAGCAAATACTCGAATGTATCTTCCCGTTCGGCGCCCCAACCGAATGTGAGTGAATCACCGAGGAAAATAATCCGGTATTTATCGGATCTTTCAACAGGGTACTCCCGGTCTCGCAGCCCGTCCGAGTTTGTCTCAACCCGCACATCCATCAGTTGCTCGGATATGTTCTTCCGGTGCACATGGCCGATACGCGGATTTGGCGATGCCATCTTGCCCAGGTTCGAGTAGCGACTCATTTCAATATCAAAACTGATATTCCGCTCGAAATAGAACCTGACACCAAACTCTGCCAGAACCAGGCAAAGACCGATAGAAAGGAGGGACAACAGGATCGGGCCAACAATACGACCTAGCCTTTTCTTTACATCAACAAGTTGCATGGATGTGATTAGATTTCCTGAGAATAAACTTAATGGGAATATATCGAGAGATGGCAAAAAGCAGGATATCACTCGTCGATCGTGGGCGAAAATAACTTTTGTCCCGCAAAACTCTCAACTGAACAAGACCTCAATAGCAAGCTTTACATAACGAAAATTCCTGAGAAAGGTATTCTTGCTCTCTCCTTCAATACGGCCGATCCATACAGTTGGAACCTGCTCGACGCGATATTTGTTCTTGATCGGCCTGACCGTCGTCTCAATAAAAATTTCATGAAGAGTGCCCGTCCAGCGTATTGCGTCAATAATCTCTTTACGCATGATTTTCATACCATAGGTAAGATCACCGATTCCGGTACGGTACAAGATCCTGAACATCAGCTGGAAAATCCAGTTCAGCACCAATTTCAGGGAGTCATAGTTTGTGAAACCTCCGCCCTTTAGCCAGCGATTCCCTATTACCAGATCACAATCCGTCTCTTCGATTTTGCGGACCATTCGGTCAACAGCTTCCGGCTCGGTCTCCAGATCGGCAGACAGCAAAGCGACGAAATTTCCCTCAGCAAGCTCCATGCCCTCCCGTATTGCCCAACCCACGCCGGGATTTTTTTCCTGTATGTGTATTTTGATATCGCCATATTCCCGCTCCAGCTTTTTACATATCTCCATGCACTCACCAGATGACTTCGGTGATACGACCAGTATAAATTCATGAAGGTAGTCACGGTCTTTTTCCCGGACTCTGTTTATAGTCTCTATAATTGAGAACGTTTCAGAATAAACTGTAACGACGACAGAGAGTTGAATATCAGGAGGAACGGAATGAGTCATTCAGAAATATGTCCACTGCAGGTGTCCGTCAGAGCTATTGAGGCCGATCAACTGCACTTGAACCATCGCCGGCCCAAATAGCCCTGCAAATTGCATACAATCGACTCTGACAGAATCAAACGTAAATTCTAGCCCTCTTCGACAACCAATGACACCGGATAGAGATCAATATTGAAAACACTGATTACAGGCATCACGGGCATGATCGGCTCGCACTTTTCCCGCGAGGCAAAAGAAAGGAGCTGGCCAACATTCGGCATCGCTCGCGATAGCGCATCCAGCAGGATGGCAGCTGAACAGGACCCCAATATTTTCCGCTACGATATTTTAGACAGAGGCGCGTTGGAAAACGTGTTCCGGGAAGTTGAACCAGAACTGGTCGTCCACATGGCGGCGCAGGCATTTAATGGGGCCTCATGGAAAACAGAGGAAACGACACATTTCGCCAATTATCAGGGCACGGTAAATGTGCTCAGGGCCTGCCGGTATTTTGCACCCAAGGCAAAAATTATTCTTGCCTGCAGCAGTGCCGAATATGGCGACATCAAACCTGAAGATTGTCCGCTGGCTGAAGAAAGACTGTTAAAACCAATTACTCCATACGGTGTATCAAAAGTTGCAACTGAAAATCTGGGATACCAGCATTTTTCCAATTACTCCCAGGACATTTTTCTACCCCGCCTGTTTATTCATGTGGGAACAGGTCATCCTCCGGCGACAGCCATTCAGAATTTTGCCCGTCAACTGGCATTGATAGCAAAGGGAAAGCTTGAACCTGCCGTCCATGTTGGAAATCTGGATTCAGCGAGAGATTTTATCGATGTTCGTGACGGTGTCACAGGAATGATGCTCCTGATGGAGAAAGGAACACCAGGAGATCCGGTGAACATTTGCACAGGCACGGCATTCAAGATTTCTGAAATACTGGATATGCTGATCGAAATATCAGGCCAGGATGTGAAAGTAATAAAGGACCCTGCTTTGTTTCGCCCCTCTGACGAACCTTTGCTTCTTGGCGACAATACAAAACTGAAAAATCTGGGGTGGCAACAAAAGTATTCCATACGCCAAACGCTGGAAGCAGTCTATCAGGATTGGCTTACCCGTATTGAAACATAGCGATCCCGCCAGATTGCCGCTCCTGCATAGTGATTTCCTGACAATGTGCTCGCCTTGACCTCATTCCCGGAAATAGAAATACTTTCCTTTTGCAGTTCGGAGGGTCAAGTTGCAGGCAAGGCTAGAGAAACTTGAGATTTTTGATCACAGGGCCATCGATGAGGTTGCTGAGATTTTTATAAACCAACTGCCTGAAGATTTCTGTTCGCTTATGGGGCCCGGATTCCTGCGCAGGTATTTCCTGCCATATTTCCTGAATATCGAACCTCATATTGGGTATATCGCTAAACACGGGGACCGGGTGACCGGTTTCGTATTAGGCGCAAAGGCGAGCGGATATTACCCGAATTTTATAAGAACTCACTTCATGGCATTGGTAATCTATTCTCTGGCAGCTTGTTTACGCGATATTCGCAAGCTGCCCTATTTTATTGATGTCGGGCGCGTGATGTTCGGTGACGATGCCTTCGAGCCTTTAGAGCAAGATCTCGAATTACTCTATATCTCAGTGGACAAGAATCACCAGGGAACAGGCATTGGCGCCAAACTTGTAGAAAATTTTCTGCGACAAGGTCACCAGCTTGAGTTTACCCGATGCGTAGTCAAAACCTTCACAGCCAGCAAGGGCCCCAATCATTTTTATAAAAAATGCGGATTCAAATCACAGCATCAACATCGGGGTAGAATCTGGTACGCAAAACCCATCACAGCCACAAAGGAAGGATTCTCGGCGTGAAATCGAACGATCAATCACTTTACGGGTGGGAAGATTGCCTGGATCTCGATATAGATACGGTTCAGGAAATGTATCAAAATTATGTCAATCCGAGGCAGGTTGACTTGATTGGGTCGTTTGGCTTCGGGAGGATACTTGCCAAATCCGCCAGTGGCTTACGGATTGTTACAACCGACGGTCACGAGATTCTGGATTTTACCGGCGGCGTTGGCGTGCTGAATCACGGCCATAATCATCCGCGGATTCTCGAAGCGAGAAAACGATTCCAGGATCAACAACGCATGGAAGTTCACAAGAACTTCCTGTCTCCGTATATTGCCGCACTCAGTCACAACATAGCCCAGCTTCTTCCTGAAGATCTCGATATCAGTTATTTCTGCAACTCAGGCGCCGAGGCGGTTGAGGGAGCCGTCAAGCTTGCTTACAAATACCATAACGGCAAGCGCAACCATATCCTGCATGCAGACATTTCATTCCACGGCAAATTATTGGGCTCGGCCGGGCTAACCGGCTCAACAGAGGTAAGTTTCGAGTTTCCGACGATTCCCGGTATCGGGAGCTTCACATACGGCTGCATCGACAGCGTCAAAGCTGCCGTAAATAAATATCGCTCTGCTTCGGGTGAGTCAGATATCTATGCCATCATCCTGGAGCCGTTCAATGCCACCACACTCAGAGGTTGTACAACCGATTTCCTGAAAGAACTAAGAACCCTTTGCACTGATAACAATATCGTACTGATTTTCGATGAGGTCTATTCCTGCTGGGCAAAAACCGGAGAACTGTTTCATTTCATGGAACATCAGGTCGTACCGGATATTGTCACCATGGCGAAGTCTTTAGGCGGAGGCAAGGCGTCAATTTCAGGTTACACAACTCGAAAACCTTTCTTTATGAAGGCCTACGGCAGCCTGAATCATTCGATCATCCACTCCACCACCTACAATGGTTTTGGCGAGGAAACGGCTACCGCCATTGAAGCGATCAATATCGTGGTCGAAGACGACTATGTGGGGCGATCGAAGAGAATATTTACTCAGTTGAATGGGGGCCTACGAAAACTGCAAGAAAAGTATCCGGATGTCATTTCCGACGTTCGAGGCAGCGGCGCGCTGAATGGCATCATCCTGAATGACTCTGTGATTCCGGGCCTGAAAAAAGCACTTTCATTTGTGCCGAGTGAATTTTTCAGTGATGAATGTTTTATGGTGAAATTATTGACGGCGGCGGTAATCTCCGAGTTATACAATGAGCATTCAATACTGACCTTTTATGGCGTAAACCGGGAAGTTCCCTTGATAGTATCTCCGTCATTGATTGCCGATGAGAAGGATATCGAAATATTCCTGCATGCTCTCGATCAAACGTTGTCAATCGGTCGCCTGAAACTGATGCTCAAGTTTGCGCGATTTAAATTCAGCAAGTAACCTCACCATGTGGAAATCAAGCGTCCGCGGCATCATCCTGAACCAGACCAACTTTTCTTTCCAGGGTACAGCAGAGGCTGATATCGACCAAATTTCACGTGAGGTTTTTACGATGCTGGATCACCTTGCCTGGTTCCACAGGATACCCGTCCTGATACTTGCCTCGGCAACAACCCTAGTTTGCTTCATCAGACATTTGCAATGCCTGGATGATCTGGATGATAAAAAGAGGCGGCAGTTTATTAACAGCGCCTCGAGATTCCCTCTTTGGGGCTTATTCCACAAACTGATTGGCTCGATTTCGCTTCTCCATTTTTTTGATCAACATTCCCTGCCGAAGGACATGAAGCTTGCAAGTCCACGGTCCTGAAGACATTACCGGTGAAATCAGGTGCGATTATCTGGTCATCGGATCCGGCGCCGGAGCCAGCGTTGCCGGCCTGGAACTGGCCAGGGCAGGCCGTAATGTGATTCTCATTGAGGAAGGCAGACATCACCCCACCGAATCATTTGGATCCGACATAGGGAAACAAACTGCCGAACTCTACAGGAACGGTGGTACCACACCAATTCTGGGCAAACCTTCTATTGCATTTGCCGAAGGCCGAAGCGTAGGCGGAACCACCGTCATCAACGGCGGACTGATCTGGCGGACACCTCCCTGGGTCCTGGATGAATGGCAACAGGAATACGGTTTACAGGGATTTGGCCAGGATAACCTCGAAAGACACTTCCGGGCCGTAGAGAAAAACCTCAATGTCGTACAAACAGAAGTCAATCAAAACTCGGGAAACCTGGACTCGGTAAAGCTTCATGAAGGAGCAAAACAACTTGGATGGAAGTCTGTAGTTGTCCCGCGGGCCGTCCGAGACTGCAAGAGCTCCAACCTGTGTCCCACTGGATGCCCGACAGGGGCCAAGCAGAGTATGGCTATAACTTATCTTCCGCAGGCTATAGGCCATGGTGCTCAACTATATTCTGAATGCAAAGCGCTTAAGATTGAGTATGCGGGTAATAAGGTAACGGGGGTGCTGGTAAGAGTGGGTCACTCCGGAAACCGAATTATTCGGTTTAAGTGCGATCATCTCATTCTCGGGGCAGGCGCAATACAATCACCTCATCTATTACGACGCAGTAAAATAATTTCCCGAGGCTCTGCCTTTCAATTTCATCTCAATCTGAAATTTGTGGTGGAGTTCTCTGACCCTGTCGAGTCAGAGAATGGCACTATCTTCACCACCCAGATGCAAGAATTTCTTCGCGATGGAATGCTGCTGACAGCAGCTAATATCAAACCGGCGTATATAGCTCTTTCATTTGCTACTCGAACGGCAAAGGGAATCGAGTCGGTCCTGAGCCGATATGATCACCTTGCAATCTGTACGGCAATGGTTCGACCCAAGGGCATGGGGCGAATCAACAGCTCCCTCGGGGAGCAGCCTTTTCTTTGGTCCAGACTTGATAAAACCGATGCTCAGTTGATCAGGAAAGCTTGCCTAAGATCGATCAGGGTTTTTTTTGCGGCCAGGGCCAGGAAAGTCTATTTACCGTTGGCGGGAAATCCTTGTGTCACCTCGTTCTCACAGGCTGAACAGTTATTGACCGGCACTCCCGCAAAGGACTTTGAGCTGGTCTCCGTTCATGTGATGTCCTCTCTCCCCATGGCAACACTCGACAGGAGAAATCTGGTTGACGGCACAGGAAAGCTGACTGACTGCAAGAATTTGCACGTCATGGATGCCAGTATTCTGCCTTCCAATATCGGAGAAAGTCCACAAGGCACCATTATGGCGTTCGTCCACGAGCTGGTCGAACGTTATCTTGAACAAAACTGACCGACCCAGCGAAATAATTACCGGATCTGATCGATCAATGAAATCAGAGATCGAGTTTTTGTAGCTCATCAAGCCACAAGTCGACCAATTCTGTTTCCGCCGGTCCCACAATCTTTTCTTTGACCAGAGCGCGATAAATGTCGCTTAATTGCTGCTGCATTGACTCCCCGGAAACTATCGCATTTTGCGCAACATCTATTACCTTTCGGGCGTTCAAGTAAACTGGCACCTCATCCTCGAAGTCTTTCACGAAGTCATGAACATTTCTTTCCTGAAATACCGTTGCTTCAAAGAATCCGAGCCGATAATCATGATCCCACAAGATCACCTGGCCAATTAATCCGCGAAGAATATCGGTAAACCGGAAGCTTACATGGGATGGCAAATATAGAAGCGGGAATGCCTCCTTATACGAAATCGTATTTTGCGAATTGTATGGCGATATGGTGCCTCTATCCAAAACAATCGGTTTCCGATTCTCGAATGTACAGGGAGAATTAATAACCAACCGATAAATCGCATCGACGTCCGGATCGCCGTTTGCAAGACCCTGCCACACCGGCACGCTAGCATTCTTTACATTCAGGGCCTGTTTGAAATCGAGCGCCTGTTGCGACCGAACACAATCCAGCGGCAGGCCTCGGGGCCAGATATGCTGATCGGTAAAATACGAATAGACATTAATAAAACCCTGATCCTGCGGTGAACAGGAAAAAGTGCCATCACGCTCCGGCATATACCAGTTGTCCAGAGGTAAATTATCGTCATCCGTATCGACAATTACCTGAAAACCCAAGTTAATGGCTTCCAAATATCCGATATTTTTCCTGGAATAATGACAAACAGGAAGACTCGATCCAAATGCCTCATACTTTTTTAGCTGATCTTCAACGGACAGATAGATGACGTCATCCAGGCGCCAATCACCCGGAGTTTTGGTATCACCGACCACTATTGTCTTCACTGAATCGAGATCGGCATAACCCTCGACGGCCTTGGTAGGCGATGCGATCGACGTAATAACGATAGCTGCTTGTTTAATCATATATTTTCCGTTTCTCTTACCGGATTGTCAGAGAGGCCAGACTGGGCGCACGCCCAAGAATCCTCAGAAGAAAATAATAGCCGAGGCAATATATGGAATTCCTGATCGCTTTGCCCGAAATACTGTGTGACGGAGACTTGTAAACAATAGGAACCTCCTTGTATTGCGTATGACGTAACAGATATCTGATTTCTGTTTGATAGAAATGAGCCCATGACTTAAGCCTGTATGAGAGTATTTTCTCCACTATATTTCGGTCAAAAGCCTCGAAACCGGAGGTCATATCCTCAAGCTTCGTCCCCAAAAGAATATTAGACAAAAGCGTTCCGGCTTTAGACAGAAAAGCGCGCTTCATCGGCGGTCTGATATTCCGCCCTCCGCGCATGTACCGACTGCCGAACACGCATTGATTGCCTGCCGACAACCCCCCCAGGAAAACAGGGATTTCATTGGGATCATGCGACAAACCACCATCCATCTCTATGATGGCATCATGGCCACCGGCATACGCTTCTCTCAATCCTCTGACATAAGCATCAACGACATTCCGATTTTCCGGAGCCCAGACTGTCGTAAATCGCTCATCGACACTCGAGAGCTGCCTGGAAAGAGTTAATGTTTGATCCTTAGATACGGCATCAATAATGATATAGACATGTCCCGTATCAAGAGAATCGAGAACACTCTTAAGACTATCGGTGAACCGCTCGAATGTCTCTTCTTCATTGGCCATAGGAACGATAACGGCAAAATCCATGTTATGCATGCCAGTCAAACCTGACAGGACACAGCGGACAGCGCCAGATCTGCAGTAATGCAGAACATTCCTGCGTAATTATAATGTCTCTGTCTATTGGATGGCGTATCTCGTACACCCATGGAATGCTCCGGCAATTAGTCCTTAGAACCCTAAACAATCCCGGGACAATGACCCGAGTAAAAAATATCCATGATCCCTCGATTGGCAAATATGTTGAGTAAAAGCCCTGTTCCTTCAAGATTAATCTACAATCGAATGGCCCGGCTTACGGCCAGTTCAGAGCATCCGCGATAGTAGATTGGGTGCCGCGCAAACACAACTACAGGCAGAGAATACATGCGAAATCCAGCCACCAAGTGTTACAGTTGAATTTTTGTGATGAAACTCACACGAATGCTCCGTCAGGAATGATGTTTAGCACAATCCGTAAAAATTGGGCGCTAACCCTGTCCCTGTTTCTGTTTATCGCTCTCGGCGCCATATTCTTTCCTTCGGCAGGCAGAGATGATGACCATATTGCATATTGGAGCGCAAATTCACTGTTAGAGCATGGCGAGATCGTCAACTACAATGGCGAACGCTTGGAACAAGGCTCCAGCCTTGGATATGTTGCCCTGATAACGGTTGTCAGTGGAATCTCCCGGTTACGGGTACCGGAAATTGCCGTACCAACGGCCATCATCTCCGGAATCCTGCTGCTGTTCGTGCTTAACGGGTTTAACTTGTTCTTTGACAGAAGAGTTGTGAATTTCGCTCTTCTGATCACCGCCACATCTTTTCCTTTTACATATTGGTCGTTCTCGGGGCTGGAAACGTCAACATACGCACTAACCCTGATCTCTTTCTGTTTTGTTTTCCTGAAAACAACCCAAGATTCGGGCAGGACTTGGAAGCATCTATATCTCTTTCCAATAATTCTGGTACTTCAGCTCTTACGCCCCGAGGCATTCTTTATCATTGGCCTGGCAGTTGGCTTATTCTGGCTGCTCCGAATAGCTATAGAAATTCGCGCCAACTACAGGGCAACTACGCTGATCCAGACAGTTCTTCGATCGAACTCTACTAGATTATCCGCATCGGTCATTCTTGCTAATTTTATTGCATTCATCCCCTTATTATCGTTTCGTTACATCTACTTTGGCAGCTTTTTTCCGCAACCTGTTCTATCAAAGCTTTTCGGAATTTTTCCGGGCTTGCACTCAGGCATACCAATAATACCTAGCAGCAAATACATCATTGAGTTCTTCATCCAGAATCTGGTCCTGACGGGTTCGATTGTTGTATTGCTCTGTACTGTATTCAAGATATTAAGCAAAGGTGAAAACAAAAATAATACGCCACTTGAAATCTTGGTTGCATTTATCCTGTCCCAGTTCACTTTTATCATGCTGTCAGGACCAGACTGGATGGAAGCATTTCGCTTTGTCGCACCGATAGTCCCAATACTGTCATTGCTGACTGCGCTTTTTTTCTATCGGCTATGCCTCAATCATGTAAAAATTAAAACCCCTCTTGTTGCAATCCTGATCTGCGTGCAAACAGCCGGATTCGGATATTTTGTCATCAACGATTCTTCGTCTGTGCCTTTGTGGGCGACCAGAAATAATGTTACCCGGGAAATTCCCGGCGCCCGGAATTACTCATGGTTATCCAGGGCCAACACACATCATCTCCGCGATATACCGGTAGTCGAGGCACTTAATGCCACGATCGAAAAACTTGAACCGATCATGAACGATCGACCTGTTGTTATTACGAGCTATCAGGCAGGGTTCGTGATGTATCATGTCGCAAAGAAGAACTTTGGCAAGATTTACTTTATTGACCTGGTAGGTCTGACGGATACCGCAATAACAAAATGCCCGCCACTGAAAATCGAAACCCAGCGGCTCAGAGATTCAGCGGCACGCAAACAGCAACTAGGACACCTTGGTGTATTACGTTACCTGGTCACAGAGAGCGGTAAAGCGGGAACCTGCTTCAGCCCACGTCCGGATATCATCTATTTAATGAGTGAAGTCGAGGGGCTTGCACCGGAACTCAAGGAGCTGGGATACGAGTTTACTTTCAACAACACCGGTGACATCTCACTTGATTTTGGGAAAAGCACTTTTTACGGAGGTTACCTGGTTGATCGGGACCTATTCACGAAGGCCGGGCTAAAATTTAAGCAGTCACACATTTCCGTCGATCATCAGGTGCTCCAATGAGAATTTCACTCGTCTCCAGTGAATCTTCAGCACGAGTTCAAAGATGAACAACCAGCTGGAATCCTTACAAATTTCAGTTCTCGGGCACAGGATCAGCATCTATGTAATTCTGTCTCTCCTGTTATTGCTTACCGCCGCCACGCTGAGGTTCCATGACCTCTCGCAAAGATCCATGTGGATAGATGAGGCCGCAGCAGCCATTTATTCGCAGGGATCACTTGCGCAGACAGTCGACAATACCCGACATCACAACACTTCACCGCTCGTCTATCCCCTGATCCTTTATGCGCTACAGAAGGTCGAAAGAAGCGCAGGTAGTGTACGATTGCCGTCGGCCGTGTTCAGCCTGCTCGCCGTCCTAGTCATGCTCCTTTTACCACGGGCCGGAGCAGACCGGCGTGCCGCTTTCATAGCTGCGACTGTGCTCACCCTGTCATCCAGCCAGATTCACTGGGCGCAGGAGGCCAGGGAGTATTCACTCTCTGTTCTGCTGGCGGCGTTGATGATCTACGGTCTCCTGAGCTTTCTGAATAGCAAAGGCAGAAAACGCGCGGCTCTGTACGCGTCGTTGTTCGCCGCGCCACTGGTCCAGTATGGTCTCGTTCTGTTCGGATTCGCCGTAATCGGAACCCTGGGGCTTGCAGGCCTACTCCGTCGCAGGCCCTTCATCGGGGACGTCGTCAAGTCCGGCATCGCATTGGCTACGAGCGGTGTCATCTCATTGATCCTGACGCTGCGCTATCAGTGGCGAGCCAACGCCAACATCCACCTCAGTGACTATTTTTATGATGGCAGTCTTTTTGACCTGACGTCACTGGCAACATTTCTGGCTGGCAATACCTATTCCCTGCTCAAATACCTGATGCTTGGCGAAATGCTCCTGGGCGTATTCCTGGTCGCACTCGCAGTTTACGCCTGCCGCTTCACCTGCAGTATGGCGATGGAACGACAAACTTCCTATGAGTTACCGCTATTCCTGTTTGCCATCACGATCGCCGCTGCCGCCGTTCTGGCTGACGCGTACACTTATGGTGCCGCCCACCAATGCCTCTATCTGGCTCCGGCGACCGCGCTGGCCTTCGGCGGCGCATCAGTCGCGGTTGCCGACTCGCTGAAGGGCAGGGAGCGAATAGCCTGGACCGGCATGGTAATGCTGGTAGTCCTGACCTCCGGCGCCCTGACACTGAAGGATCGAAATCCCTACGCGGAGATCGAGGACATCAAAAGTGTGCTCTCCTACCTCCAGGAATCTCCGAGTCGAGACTACCCGGTGTATGTCTACCCCGGCGCCAGACCGGCGCTGACGTTCTATGGCATATCCGGGGATCGATTCGTATTCGGTGAACTCTACCCACAATTTGATCCGGCTGGATTTCGTAACGAAATCAGTTCGGCGATGGATCGCGGTACCGGCCGGCTATGGATCATCCTGTCCAGTGTAGTGCCCGATGTGGAAGACTTCATCGTGTCTGAAATACCGGGGGAGTGGCATTTGGAAAAGAAGGTCGATGCGACGAAGGCGAGCCTGTATCTTGCATCAAGGCCAACGAGCCTAATCAAGGATTAAGTTACTAGTTTCCGTCATTTGGGTTGGGCTGCCAACGGACCAGCTTTTGCTGGCCAAGCTCGTCGAGCACATCGAAAGTTTCACCAGTAAGCAGATCAAGCTCATTATGCCGGAGCACGACTACCAGACTGCCACCCTCGCTCAGGTGTTCCCGCGAGGCATCCAGAAAGCGCTGTATCAATTGTCGACGATCTTTGCGAATGATGCGATAGACCAGCGCCGAGAACCAGCGGTTCTCCTTGGGCAACAGTGACTTGACGATAGCGAGGGGCCGGCTCCACCGGCCGGGACGCGAGTGGCCGTAAGGAGGATTGAACACGATGAGGTCGAAGCGGCTCGACACGTTCTCGAACAGGTCCGACTGGTAAAAGAGGACCTCAAGGTCATTGGCAGCCGCGTTGGCGCGACAACTCTCGACGGCATCGGAACTGACATCAACTCCCTCGCATTCCCGGCCCAGCGTGGTGAGATAGAGAGCAACGAATCCGGTCCCGACCCCAACCTCCAGCACACGGGTGAACGGAAGAACGGCCACACCACGGGCGATCATGAGCGTGTCCTCGCCCACGGGCGAAACGCCAAGGCGGCTCACGATCTCGAGGTTGTTGAATTCAGGGTAAATCATGCTTGGTCAGGGTATCGTGCCGAGGGTCCAGTTGGAACCCGGTCTACCTCAACTCTGCCGGCAAGTCTCGATCCACCTTCGCCATTGGATGCCGGTTTTTTGGAACTATGACAATCAAAGCGTCAAATTACGGCTACTCTCACGCTGACTTAGCTCGTCCACCGGGATAGAATCAATCTTCAGCGACTTTATTTTATGAAGACTGATCCCGACGATATCAATCCAACGAAGCCCGGCCGTCTGCTCGGTGGCCGGCAGCATTTTGCCGATGATCTGCGCGGCAGTGGCGCCTATTGGTACTTCTCAGCGATTACATTCACGCTGCGGCGGGCCCTTTTACCGTTAGTACGAAAATATTGCTCTGGCCGGGTGCTCGATGCGGGGGCCGGAGGACTGCACGGACGCCAACTCTTGGCGCCCTATTGTCAGGAGTATGTCAGTGTAGATATCAGCAACCCACATGGTGAATTGGACATCATCGCCGACGTACAAGACCTGACAACGATCGATGACGAACAATTCGAGTGCGTTTATTGCTCCCAGGTTTTAGAGCATGTACCACGACCAGGCAATGCGCTGCGCGAGTTTTTCCGCGTACTCAAGCCGGGAGGGACGGTGCTTATTGCCGTACCCCACCTGTCGGCACTGCATGAAGAACCCCATGACTATTATCGCTACACTCAGCACGGTCTGCGTTACCTGCTGGAGTCAAGTGGATTTGAAATAGTGGAGATGAGTTCCGCAGGCGGTTTGATAACCTTTATCGCGCATCCTTTTTCATATGTGCTCAATTCCGTATTCTGGCGTCTGCCATTTATCAGGTGGTTATTTTGGTTGATAAACCTGGTTTTACTGGTTTTGCCACCGTCAGCCCTGGATCGCCTGCTGCATACGAACCGAAAGTGGCCTGCCAATATCATTGCGGTTGGCCGTAAACCCTGACGCAGAAAATGAAAAGCGTCCTACTGGTTACCGATGTGCCATTCTGGCAACAACGAAAAGGCAATCACCAGCGTATAGCAGCAATGCTTGCGTATCTTGTGGAACACTTTCAGATATCGGTTGTTTTTCTCGGTGTCGAGACACCACCACGACTGGACGATCGCGTTACTGTCACGCACATCTGCCGCCATCGCGGGCTCTCGGCACTTGCCTGGAAATTATTTCGATCCATGCCCGGACGCCTGCAACAGACGATAGTCCGTCAACTCGACAAGCTAAATGTCCGGCGGTCACTGGATTCTTTTGGTAACAATCATGTAGCAGACCGATTCGCGTCCATTTGCAACGCTGCAAACTATGATGCCGTCATCATCGAGTATATCTGGCACAGTTATCTCGCAAAAACCATAGACCGCACACGAAGTCTACTGTTACTTGATACACATGATATCTTCCATCGGCGCATTGCCGAATATGCACGCTTCGGCCGAACGCCTGACAAGATTGTTACACGGGAGCAGGAGCTCTCAGTGTATGAACAATTCGATCGACTGATAGCAATACAGACGGTCGAATATAATTATCTCGAAAGCCTGTTTCCCGGCCATGTCATCCTGGCCATGCACCCGGCTGAAGTACATTCAGGCCACTACGCCGAACGCATGCGAAATCACCCTGCTGCAGGCAAGCTGACTCTGATTTACTTCGCATCTTATGGCGATGCGAATATCGATGCCATCGAGTGGTTTGTCAGTGAAGTCTGGGATTCTGATCTGGCAGAGAAATTCGAACTACAAATCCATGGCGCCATCTGCGACTCATTACACTTTTCAAAAACCGGTGTTCGCATCTGCGGAAAAAGCCCGACGGTTGATGCTGTTTACCGAAGCGCAGACATTGCGATCAATCCACAGCGCTTTGGGTCCGGCCTGAAAATCAAGACTGTAGAAGCCATGGGTTACGGCGTACCAGTTCTGAGCACGAGCATTGGCGCTGAAGGTCTGGAGGAAGCCACGGATCAGGCGTTGCTGCGTGCGGATGACTCTGCCGGTATGCGACTACAGCTACATCGCCTGACTGACGTTACACTGCGAAAGTCGCTATCCCAAAACGGACTTGAGTTCGTGGCCCACAGGCTAACGCCGGAAGCCTGTTTTGCATCGTTGCGCCAGTTCATTGAAGCACACCACCCGGTAAACATCCCCGGCAATCCTGACAATGACTGAATCAACCACACCGGCGGACAATTCCCCGACCAGCAGTCAGCCTCTTGTAACGGTAGTGATACCCGCCTACAACGAGGCAGAAACGATTGCTGACGCTATCAACAGTGTCCTTCAGCAGACATTTACCGATTTTGAACTGCTTATCATCGACGACGGATCATCTGACACTACGGCGAGCATTGCCGCCACGGTACCGGATACTCGCGTACAAGTCCTTTCCTTTGAAAACCAGGGACTCGCAGCAAGCCGGAATCGAGGCATTCGGCATGCAGCCGGCGAACTGATCGCATTTCTCGATGCAGATGATCTCTGGACATCCGATAAGTTACGCAGTCAGGTCAAAGCACTGCAACATCAACCGGAAGCAGCTCTCGTGTATAGCTGGACAGACTGCATTGACGAAAAGAACCAATTCCTGCGGCACGGCAGTCATGTGCATGCAGAAGGCCATGTATATGAACTATTGCTGTCACGTAACTTCATGGACAATGGCTCATCGCCGATGGTCAGGAAGCGAGCTTTTAATGAGACTGGAATATTCGATGAAAGCTACCGCGCCGGCGAGGACTGGGACATGTGGCTGCGCTTGGCTCACCGGTATCCCTTCACCTGTGTACCATCTGTGCAAGTGCTATACCGGATTCGTAAACAGTCAATGATGTCGGATGTCGAACAACAGTTTGAATGTGTCACTGCAATTTTGCATAAAGGCCTTGAACGATTGCCGGCTTCGCCTGAACGTGAGTGCATCAAACGTACCGCGACTGCAAATATCTACAAGTACCTGTCAGTGCGACTGGTTGAAACCGGCAACTCGAGACAGCATGGTCTCCAGGCCGGGCGCTATTGGTGGTCGTTTGTCAAAACGACACCCGCCCTGTTTCGGCAGTTCGGTAAGGCACTGTTTATCGCAGGCGCTATTCTTACTATGCTGATTTTGCCTCCCGCCTGGTTCGCCAGGCTGCGTGAAATTGCCGTTACACTAAACCACCGGCGCTCGCATGCCATGACTCCGGGTGCCGGATGAACGTCAGCTATTTCGACAGTTTGCTCTATCACGGCATCCCATCCGTCGGGGGCACGACGTGACCACCCCGGCAATCCGCACTATCACTCGCAACACCGCCTATCTGGTTGGCACACGAACCATCAATGTAGTGTCCCGGCTGGTCTGGGTGGTCATTGCCGCCCGGATTCTCGGGCCCGACTTGTATTCATTACTGGCTTACAGCATGACGTGGCAGTTAGCATTTCTGCCGCTGGCTTTGTTCGGCGTCGGCCCTGCGCTGTCCTACCTGATCGGGCCGGACCGCAGCCGCATAAAAGACTATGCCGGGCATGTTCTGGCAATTCGGCTCGTAACAATTATCGTAGCAGTCACCCTGTGCATAACCTTTAGCCGGATCATCACGCCGGATCCCAGGGCACCGGCGCTGATTGCGATTCTGAGCCTGGTCCTGGCTGCACGAGCACTCACGGTTTTTACGCATACATTATTCACGGCGTTTGAGATCAACCAACATACAATGCGCCTGGAAACGGTGTTCGGCTTACTGGATCTCACTATTGCCCTGTGCATCCTGCTGGGTGGAGGCAGTTTGCTAATGCTGGTCTCGGCCAAGGCAGTAGTGGCCTGGCTGCAAACAGGATGGGCATTGTCTATTGCTCATCGCCTGGTCATTCCAATCCGCCTTGTCTGGAAACCTGCACTTTGGCGGCCGCTCTTGCGACTGGCCCTGCCCGCACTGATGATCACGCTGGCGGCGGACTGGCGCTTCAACGGCTCCCTGGTGCTGTTTCGCAACCTTAATACTGACGGCATTTTGTTTGCTCAATATGCGCTGGCCATGCAATCCCTGACAATTGCCGCCATTTTACCGATGGCCTTGAGCCGCGCAGTCTTTCCGGCCCTGCGCCGGGCGGTGGCGCGCGGCGACGGCAAGGAACTCTTATTCTCCAGCGCAATGCAGCGCGTAGCGCCGATCGCCGGCACGGCAGCAGGACTGCTTGGCTTGACGCTGGGTGAACCGTTTTTTCGGTGGTTACTCGGTGAGCCGTTTAGCACGGCAGGCGAATTGGTGGGTCTGACCCTCTGGTGCCTGATCCCGCTTATTGCCGGGGCTGGCTACCCCGAGACCCTGATTGCCCATGGTCGGTTCCGGGCCAGTGTCATTATGAGCGTGACCGGCGCTGTCGTAATGACATTGCTGACATTCCTGCTGGTGCCGATGTATGGCGTAACCGGTGCGATTGCGGCGGCTTTTCTGGGTTTTTCCGTGCCACCCATCGGAGCCTTTGTGCTTGCCTGGCGGCAGAGGCTGGCTGATCCGATCGGCGAGGTCATTCGACCGTTCGCAGCTGCCACGCTCGGCCTGGCAATTTACATGACGCTTGCTTTGTTTTCGCCCTGGGTCGCATTGCCGGCAGGCTTGCTGGCGCTCACGGTTGCGACACTCGCGTTGCGGGTCATTGGGCCGGCGGAAATTCGCGCCATGCGTGCAGGTCAATCATCCGAATGATTCTGAGATGATGCTGTATACAGGCATGAAGATATGAACGAAGAATCCAGACCACTGGTCTCTGTCGTGGTCCCCGCGCACAATGCGGAAGCCACCCTGCGTGAATCTATCGACAGCGTGCTGCGACAAACCCTCAGCAATTTTGAATTGATTGTCATCGATGACGGTTCAACTGATACGACTGCGGAAATTCTTGCCGGCATTACGGACCCCAGGGTTATCCATTTCTCATTCGCCAATGCCGGTCCGTCCGCGGCGCGAAATCGCGGCATAGAACGCGCCTCCGGAAAATTCATCGCATTCCTGGATGCGGACGATCTCTGGTTGCCCGGCAAGCTGGCCGCCCAGGTCGATGCGCTGCACAGTAATCCCGATGCGGCACTCGTATTCAGTTGGTCCGACTCAATCGACGAAGCCGGCGCCTTTTTGAAAAAGGGCAACTATGTGCACCCTGAAGAGCCTGTTTACGAGCAACTGATCGTGTGGAATTTTCTGGATAACGGTTCCACTCCGATGGTTCGACACGAAGCTTTGTCAGAGGTCGGCATTTTCGATGAAGAAATTTGGCTTGGCGAAGACTGGGATATGTGGCTTCGGCTCGCCTGGCACTACCCGATTATCTGCGTTCCGGAAGTACATGTCCTGTACCGCGTGCGGAAAAGCTCTGCCTCATCGAATGTTCAACCCGTGGCTGAGGGGACACTCAAGGTTCTGCAACGTGCACTGGATCGCCTGCCACCGTCCCGCAACCGTGACCGCCTGGAACGAACTGCAAAGGCAAACCTGTACCAGTACCTGGCAATGCGGCTGGTGGAAACAAGCACGAGTCGCCGGACGGGATTCGAAGCCGGCGGTTACTGGTGGCGATACGTGGTCACGACACCGAATCTGCTTTCACAGTTGCAGCGGGCCGCACTGATAGGCGGTGCCTGCCTCGCAATTCTCGTGTTACCACCGCAGCAACTAAAACGCCTGCGACAGAGTTGGAGCCGGAGGCGTGCAGCAAGGATCAAATCAGCCAGCTAACGACCTGCAAGAATGCTTAGCGGGCGACAGTCTCGGTCACCAGCCGCACAGAATCATAAAGCTTGTACACCGGGTATTCCTTGGGCTCCGGCCACCATTGGAACGCCAGGTAACGATCGAAGTAGTTCCAGAACACCAGGCCATCTGCACTCTGCGGCTCTAGAAGATAGGCCGCAACATTAGCGAGCGGTTGCGCCATTCGCACATAATAAGTACCGGCTGAAAACTTTCGATCTTCCATCGTTGCCTGCCCTTCGACTGTGCTCGTATAGTGCCCCTGAGTTGAACTACCTGACCCTGTCAGCTTGCTGACCGTATAGACCTCGACGGGCAGGTGCACCGATTCAATCAGACGCTCGATGGCGATGCCATGCTCGTGAAGTTTGTCGATGATTTCCGGGTCGCCAATAGAAATCAGGTATCCCCTTGGAAACTGCACGGTCTGTTTGGCTGTGTATTTCGCCAGATAAGGAATATCGCTGTACGTCCGCCTTGTTTCCGTCGGCCGGACACGTGCATATCGGCCTTCCCCCTCTACTTCCAATTCATAACCGTGGATCGTCACCGGCCGTTGCAACGCTTCCCGGTCGTGGTCAACGATGAATACATCATCCAGTGATGGATTCAGACCACGCTCGATCGTGCGCCGGTCCGCCTCTTTGACCAGACTGACGATATGATCACGCCGATCGTGCAATAAATCGAGAAACGACAGCATCAGGTGATAACTGCCCTGCACACGAGTTTTAAAATCCACATACGGATACTGCTCGTCCAGCACCGCGAGTCGATTCCGCAGACCGACATAGTTCGACAGATACCGCGGCTCGGGGCCCAGCGGAACCCAGCCTTTGCCGGGCTCGCGCGGATCGAGGAAATCACCATGAGGAATCGTCAGCGTGTCGAATTGCCTGCGCATGCGCTTCTCGATCCCGGGCCAGACGGTATTCTCCATGAAATCGAACAGGGCCGGATCACCCATCGGGTTGAGTCCCCAGACCCAGGTCACCGGCTCCTCGTGGTAGGAACCATTGTGCGTATGCGCATCGAGAAAGAAAACCGGATCCCAGCGGTTCAGCACATTTTGCACCATGCCGCGGACTTCCGGGCTTTCGAGTTTCATGCCGTCCCGATTCAGGTCCTGGTTCAGACCGTTGAAGCGAATGCCGACTCCCTCGGCCGGGCCGTTCTGACGCGGCCGGTTGTCCGGGCTGATCTTGTCGTTGCCATCGGCATTGAAGATCGGCGCGATCAGTACAACCAGCCTGTCGAGGATATCGGGTGACTGCTCCAGCACGAGTGAGCGTGCCAGCATCAGGGCTGCTTCCTTGCCTTCCACTTCGCCAGCATGAATATTGGCCTGAAAGTACACGACGGCCCGATCATCGCGATTCAAGTCTGCAGGCGACGAAGGCACCGGGTTGCCAATCACCAGCAACGGGATTTGCTTTCCTTCCGGACTGGTGCCGAGTTTTTCCACACGAAGCAAATCACTCTGGCGTTGCAGGCCATGGATAAATGTCATGACATCCGCATAACGTGATGTTGCCGAATAATCCGAGGACTCGGCGCGTGTCAACGGAGGCTCTTCGGCCAGGCACACCTGGCTTATTAATAGAGCAATAACCGCTGCTGTAACTTTCATGAAATGACCGTAAAGCATCTTTGTCCTTATTTCTCATAATGGCAGAAACGGTCAGGCGCGCCACCCAACCAGTCGGGCGAAGCCGGGGATATGTCCCGACCCGACTAATGACTTCCGGAGGCGAGGGACATATCCCCGGCTTCACCCGACGGAAATCTGGCACACAGACACCGTGGGCTGGAGGCCAATCTCAAGCTGAATATCCATGACGATACCCATGAAACGAGCGACAATCCATGCCACATCACCACGCCGGTTACAATTTGTTACAACCGGTTACGTCCGTGAAAAGATCCTCATCTATTCGCAGCCTAAACTGCTGATTCTTCTGCAATAGCATCCCCCCGACCGCGAGCCCGGAAACGGCTGAATCAGGCCCCTTCCCCGGTTTCGCCAATAGCGTGAGAGGGTTGTTGCAGCTACACTATCGCCCCGATATATATCCAAGGATAAATATATTAAGGGCCGACTATATCGAATGAACCGAAACAACTGACGACCCGGATCAAACAGATGGATGTAAAAACACTATGCCTCGGACTACTAAGCCTCGACGAGGCCTGTGGTTATGACCTGAAAAAAGATTTTGAATCTCTGTTCAAACATTTTTTTGCCGCCGGGTACGGCTCCATATACCCGGCGCTGGCAAATCTGGCTGAAGCTGGACTGGTGGACTGCCGGGAAGTGCCACAAAACGGCAGACCAGCCCGGAAAGTCTATGAAATCACCGAGTCGGGCAGAAAACACTTTCAAGATATCCTGGACAGGGAGAATCCCACGCACAAACTGCGTTCTGATTTCCTGGCCATGATGCATTTTTCCGATCAACTCGATACGGACCGGCTGCAATTCTTGCTGGATAATAAGATCAGCGAGTTTCAGTCCGTCGCCGCCGAGATCGAACACATGACAGAGTCCCGTTCTACCGACACGCCTGCCGGCGCCCGGTTCGTTGCCGGCTTCGGCAAAGCAATAGCCGAGGCCGCCGCCACGTATGTCGAAGAAAACCGCTCCATATTGGAAGGCCCGCCAAAAAACCACGGGCTAGCTACCCCCCTCGAGGAACGACTATGAGTATAGGCAGAATGCTTGCCGCCAAACCCTGGATTCTTGCACTGGCAATCATCGCGCTCGTCGCGGCGTGGATGTTTTCCGGTACGGCGAACCATGACGGGTCAGTTGAGACGGATGTTGCTCAGAGCGTATCCGGCGATAAACCGGCACTACGCTCGGTCCAGGTGCAAATTCAGCGCGCCGAACCCATCATGCGTTACATCAATGTGTACGGCCGGTCCGCCCCTGCACGCACGATCGACATTAAATCCGAAACGAACGGACGGGTTGTCGCCATCGGTGTTCAACGAGGGCGCCTGGTCACAAAGGGCGAGACCATCGCCCGACTCGACCTGCGTGATCGACGTGCACGAATGGCGCAGGCACAAGCCAGCGTCAAGGAATACGAAACCAGCTATAACGCCCAGCTTGAACTGCAGCGCGATGGCTATGTATCTGAAACCGAGATAGCTCAAGTTGTCGCCCAACTCGAGGGAGCGAAAACCGAGCTGGTACGCGCACAACTCGACCTGGAGTATATGACCATACGTGCACCGTTCGACGGCGCACTGGCAACTCGTGAGGTCGAAGTCGGCGATTTTGTCCGTGCCGGCGACCCCATCGGCAGTTTCGTCGACAATACGAAGCTGTTTGTAGCCGCCAGCCTCGCGGAACAAGACGCGCAGTATGTCACCGTGGGCGATGAGGCCACCGCCATCCTTGTCACCGGCCAGGAAGTGAAGGGCAAAATCAGATACCTGTCACCGGTTGCAGACCTGTCGACACGAACATTCGCCGTCGAACTGGAGGTACCCAATCCCGATGGCAGCTTGCCGGCCGGCGTGACCGCGGAGATTCGAATCCCGGGCGGTACCGTGCTGGCACACAAGATCTCGCCATCGCTGCTGAACCTGGAAACCGATGGCACCATCGGCGTAAAAACACTGAATGCGCAGGACCAGGTTGTTTTCCACCCGGTAGTCATCGCACGGTCCCAGACCAATGGAATCTGGGTAACGGGACTGCCTGAAACTGCCCATATCATCACCGTTGGCCAGGGGTACGTCCTGACCGGGCAAATGGTAGAACCGGACTATTCCCAGGCCACCACCTCCATAGCCTCAGGGGGCAGCAACCTGTGATTTCGGCTATCAACGCCGCCATCGGCCGCAGCCGAACCGTGCTGGTCGCCTTCCTGGTGATCATCTTCGCCGGCGTGATGTCTTACCGTGCACTGCCCAAGCAGGCCGAACCCGACGTGCCGTTTCCGATGATCTTCGTACAGATGTTCCTCGAGGGCAGTTCACCGGAAGACGCCGAAAGATTATTGATCCGCCCGATGGAACAGGAACTGCGATCGCTCGATGGCCTGATCAAAATGGTTGCGACGGCAGGCGAAAGCAATGCACGGATTAACCTCGAGTTTGAACCGGAAGTCGATATTGCCGTCGCCATCCAGGATGTTCGGGAAAAAGTCGATCTGGCCAGGGCCAAGCTGCCTTCGGATGTCGATGAACCCAGGGTTCAGGAAGCCCAGAGGGCCCGCTTCGAACCGATGCTGGTGCTGAATCTCGGCGGGACCGTGCCGCAGCGAACGCTTTACAACCTCAGTCGTTCACTGAAAGAAGAACTGGAGGGTGTTGACGGCGTCCTCGAGGCCATCATTGTCGGTATTCGTGAAGAATTGCTCGAGATCACGATCAACCCGCTGGCGATGGAGAGCTACGGGCTGTCTCCTGCCGATGTGCTGGGTTTTGTCGATCGCAACAACCGGCTGGTCGCGGCCGGGGCCATGCAATCTGAACAGGGACGATTTGCCATCAAGGTACCGGGGATCATCGAGTCTCCGGAAGACATCATGAATCTGCCGATCAAGGTGGACCAAGGCCGTGTCGTCCATTTTCGCGATATCGCATCGGTACTGCGCACCTACAAGGATACCGACAGCTACGCACGGCTGAACGGGAAACCTGCCGTCGCCATCGAGGTCGTGCAACGAACGGGTTCGAACATGCTGGCCACCGTCGACGAGGTCAAGGAGACCATCGGACGCGTCGCCAAAACCTGGCCATCGGGCGTTGACCTGACGTACTCCAGCGACCGATCCGTTCACGTCAGGCAAAGCATTTCCAACCTCGTGAATAATGTCAGTGCGGCGATACTGCTGGTGTTTATCGTACTGCTGGCCATTCTGGGCTTTCAAAATGCCATACTCGTGGGGATCGCGATCCCGGGATCTTTTTGTGCGGCGTTTCTCCTGCTCAACATCACGGGCCTGTCGATCAATACCGTCGTACTGTTCGGCCTGATTATGTCAGTCGGCCTGCTGGTCGATGGGGCTATCGTCGTCACCGAACTGGCCGACCGGAAAATGGCCGAAGGCGCCAGCCGCAAAGTCGCCTACTCCGGAGCCTCGCAGCGCATGGCCTGGCCGATCATTGCTTCCACGGGCACGACGATTGTGGCCTTTCTGCCGATGGTGTTCTGGCCCGGCCAGATGGGCGCCTTCATGAAATACATGCCGTTGACGCTGATTTTCACACTGGCCGCATCATTAGTCATGGCGCTGCTGGTCGTCCCGACATTCGGCACGATGATCGGCAGGCCGGGACATTTCAACGAACGCCAGCGGCATGATCTTGCGGCATCTGAACAGGGCGATCTGAGCACGATCAGCGGTTATACCGGGCACTACATCCGGCTCATGAACCGGGCTCTGGACTATCCCGGCGCCGTCCTTGCCATGCTGACCCTGTTACTCGTCACGATCTATGTCAGCTATGGCGTCATCGGTAAAGGTATCGAAATGTGGCCCAAGGTCGACCCCAGCAGCGGCAGCATTTCGATTCGTGCGCGCGGCGATTTGTCGACGCTGGAAAAAGATCGGCTGGTTCAACAAGTCGAAGAACGAGTGTACGGCGTACGAGGCATAGACAACATCTATGTTCGCTCCGGCGCCTCAAACATGGGCTCGGCTGATGATCAGATCGGCTCGATCAGCCTGAATTATCTCGACTGGCGTGAGCGCCGTCTGGCCACGGAAATCGTTGCCGAGATACGCGAACGTACTGCGGACATCAGCGGGCTGGTCATTGAAACAACCGAGCCCGGTCACGGCATGAATCAGGGCAAGCCGGTCGACGTCGAAGTCTCGGCCCTGTCACTGGAATCCATCAAGGATGCGGTGAATCAAATCAGACAAGTCATGAACGAGACATCCGGCCTCCTGAACGTAGAGGACACGCGTCCGTTGCCGAGCATCGAATGGCGCATGGAAGTCGACCGTGCCCAGGCGGCAAAATTTGGCGCAGATGTTTCAGTCGTCGGCAGCATCATCCAGCTCGTGACCAACGGCATCAAGCTGGGAGACTACCGACCGGATGATTCTGATGATGAAATCGACATCCGCGTACGCTTTCCGAGTGACCAACGCAGCCTCGACAGCCTGGGTGAACTGAGAATTCCCACGGATGCCGGCAGTGTGCCAATCAGCACCTTCGTCAGCCGCCGGGCCGCGGAATCGACCAAATCGATCACGCGAACGGATCGACGCCGCACAATGTCGGTGCAGGCAGATCTTGCTGACGGCTATGTCATAGGATCGGTGCTGACAAAGCTGGAACAGACGCTGACAGAGCTGAACCTGCCTTCTGACGTACAGATCAAGTTCAAGGGCACAGCCGAGCAACAGGCGGAATCGATGTCCTACATGTTCAAGGGTTTTGGCCTGGCGCTCGCGATGATGGCCATGATTCTGCTGACCCAGTTCAACAGCCTGTTCCAGTCAGGCCTGATTCTGACCGCCGTCATTTTTTCTACCGGCGGCGTACTGCTGGGGCTGATGGTCACCAACCAGCCATTCGGTCTCATGAGTTGCGGTATTGGCGCACTCGCCCTGGCGGGCATTGTCGTCAACAACAACATCGTTTTGATTGACACCTTTAACAAGATTCGTGCAACCGGTGCAGATGCCAAGGAAGTCATTCTGCGCACCTGCGCCCAGCGCATGCGCCCGGTCATGCTAACGACAATAACTACCGTGCTGGGCCTGATGCCGATGGCCATGGCGCTGAATCTGGATATCCTCAATCGGGATGCCTACTTCGGCGGACCCTCAACGGCATGGTGGAAGCAGATGGCCACCGTTATCTCCGGCGGCCTGATCTTTGCCACTCTCCTGACGCTGGTACTCACCCCGGCCTGCCTGATGATTCAGGCCAAGGCTTCCGCTCGTCTCAAGGCCAGGAAACATCGCAAGAGAGAAGCCCTCGCAGCGCAGGCCACACAAGCCTGAAATCATCAGGAACTATGTGGGAGTGGCTTTAGCCACGAATAAGGTATATCGCGGCTAAAGCCGCTCCCACAGACGGGCCTCTCCTAACGGCCGGAATCACTACCCCGTATCTGCTCAAAAAGCGGCGAAGATTCTGCAACACTAAGAAGCAAACCCTCACCGCCACGAACCGACACATAGACCAGCGGCCCATGTGTCGTCAGCAGGAACGCCCGGGTTCCGTTGGCAAGACGAAACCGCCCGGCGCGATACCCCGGCAAACCGATACCGTTGACTCTAATTTCGGGCACAAGGCCCGGTTCGCGTGCAACATCAACCAAACGGCAGTTCTTCCACACAATGTCAGAGCGATTCACGCTTCTTTCATAGAACGCCGCCTTGACCGTCAGCGCATGAGTATCCAGCGTAATCTCGTTGCGTAACAGAAAATAAATGAAGGCACCAAACAGCACGATGCTCAGCAACATCACACTACTCGTGATGCTGAACATTGCACCCTTATTGGCAACATAGACCGCTCCTGAGGTAATCAACACAGGTATGACCACCACGAAAACAAACGCCCATATGAAGGTTTTCATCGCGGGCGCCACCGCGAGATTAATGGCAATTTCGCTCATCTTGAGATCTCCACAATGTACTCATTCGTTCCTGGGATCTGGCGGACCTGGCATACAGCACCGACTGTCGCGAAAGATATTCAGACCAGACCCGCCGCCTGACATGTCAGACGCCCAACACCCCGAAGCACGGCATCGCGGGCGTCTCGCTCACCGGGCAAGTTCAGCACTGCGAGACTTTCGGCGGCTTCCAGACAAGCGCGTGTCTCCGTGAAGATGTAATCTTTCAATGCCTCGGTTTCAAATGAGGGTGATCCAGCTAACCGTGCCGCCCGGATCGTCAACTCCAGGTTGTCCCGCATCTTCGGTTCCAGGCCGGCCAGGGTGCCGACGTCCGTGTGACAGTAATTGCAAGTACCTCCCCCGCCGACGCCGATCGAAGTCGACACGGCGACAGAAATTGAAAAGCCGAGATTCAGCACGACGGTCACACTGACGCCCACCGATACAACGGTCGCCGCCAGGGCCGCTACGACAACAACGACGGCGGCCGCAGCAACAGCCTGCGTCGTCGCATTGACAGCTGCCAACTCCTGAGTAACGAAATACAAATCAGCCGAGTCCTGCAGGTCCGGTAACATCGCTCCACCGGTCTTGGTGCGTGGCAACATGGCTTCCAACTGATCAAGATCAGTTTTAAGTATGCGCCGGATGCGATTCCTGAGTGAACCCTCGGCATCATCATGCAACAAATCATTTTCTTTCAGGCGTTCGATAAAGGCCCGGTAATTACCGGCACTGGCGACATGCCGAATGTAAGGATCACACAACAGTCGCAGTAATCCGAATTCTTGGGGGCTGCGTTGCATGATAGACAAGGGAATATTATTGCGGGCAAGAAATCGTTTTGGCGAAGCCAGGAATTCATCACGCGTGGCATCGTCTTGCAGAACGGCATTCCACAGGCGTGACATATTCATCAACGGCCCCCACGCCTCGATCGGCATTTCCATGCGGCTCAGTACGAGGCGCAAACGATTCTCACCGCGTACACGGTCGGAGTTCGTTTCATACAAGGGCGTACCGTATAACCGGCCACCAGTTGAACCGGCCACCGCAGCACCGGCCGTACCCAGGCCCGCCATTCCAATACCGGCTGCCGACAAATTGAGGAATTTTCTGCGTTTCATATCGACTTCTCCTTCTCAGGGGTTTCCTGGACAGGTTCAATCAGAACCTGAGGTGGTTGGGCATCGATACTTTGCTTCAGATAGAACCGGCTCATCACGCCCGGAACGAACTCCATGTATCGTTGCTGTAGTTGTGCCCGAATGTCGGGATGCTGATGCAGGATCGCGCAGGCCTGACAGATGTGCACGACATCTTTAAGATCTTCACATGCAGCATCCCCGAACAGGCGTGTAATGATGGTGTAAGGGCCGTCAACGCTGATCCAGATCTTGAGGAAGTCTTCAAACTGGCTGAAATACCGCTCAACCATCGATGCGGATGAACCGCCGAGCTTCATCTCGGGAATGTGCTCCATCGTTAATCCGCAACACGCCGAGAGCTCCTCTTTCGGCGTCAACGTCACATTGCGAAATAACTGCTTGCAGCCGCTACGAAGCTCGCTCTTGTCATGCAGTGCACGGCGCATTTGACTCGTCTCGTGAAACGGCATCCATGAATTGCATTGCAAGCGAAACAACCCGGGCTGCTGAAGCAGGTGTTGAATCTCCGGCTCGTCAGCCAGTTGCTGCAAACACTTGCTATCAGCTGTATCCATTTCAACGGTCACGAAGGTAACGATGTCATTCCTGACCAGCGTTTGTGCCGCCCGGATCACGCTTTGCACAGGTATCCATTGCTGATGATCGCGCCCGGTACTGATGTTGATCTCATCGATCCCCGCACGCACCAGTCGACGCACAGTTTCTTCGCAGAACCCCGCTGTCTTTCCCCAGAAACCGTTCGTTACACAACGCGTGCGTAGCGAGAGCCGATGAGCATGAGCAATCGCGGCAAACAAGTCCTGTTTCAGCAGAAAACACTCACCCCCGCTGAAAGCAACGAGCTGCAGGCCGGGAAACCCGGCGACAGCCTGATCGACATGCCGTTTCATCGACTCCAGGCTCAACCTGCCGCGCACTTCCGGATTACATTCGAAGCAGCACTCGGCACAGGCTGCATTGCATCGATAGGTTGTAATGATGGTCAATGTATCCGGAAATGAATAACGTAGTTCCGGCGGCATGTGCTCGGGGATTTCAACTGATTGGAAGTGTGCGATGCCGGCCATGAATCAACCGTACAACGACCATGAATGCCGCGTGAATGCGAAAATTTAGAGAATTCGGCGAGTTATGGAGTCAAGCGGTATTTATTGATGGCACTGATACAAGGAACAGGGAAACAGCACAATAGAAAACCAACCGAATGAATGAATGTAATTATTCAATGCTCCGGGTTTTACAGTGTCAGCGCACCATATTTATGCAATCACACTCAATCTTCAGAGCTGATATCTGCGATCTCCGGGCGCTCAAGTATTACAGCAGTTTGATAATGCTGCGCTTCCGGACAGATGGCGACTGTCTTGTAATTTGCTGCAAGTTGGTTAGTGAAATATTGCGAATTGAAGAAGGCTTGCGGATTGCCGCGACGATTATAGGCAATACTATCGAACCTTGATTTTCTTTCTTGCCGGAATATCTTCTTGGCATGCGCCCTTTGTGACAGGCGAATTTGCCCCCAGCGATTCTGACCGGTTTTCTGAATAATTCCGGGTAACTCATTTTTTATATAGTCTGGCTCAAGAATTGAGACAAGGTGTTCATCATGAATTGTCGCGTAAAGACGCCCTCCCGGCCTCAGGATACGTCGTAACTCCTGCAACCAGGCCGCTGCAAGGTCATCGATATGAGTGAATACAGAAGCCGCATAAATGAAGTCAAAGTATCGGTCCTCGAAGGGCAGGTGAGGAATTTCAGTTGTTGTGGCGAAGTTGAATGGTGGCGAAAGATTCTGCGTACACCATGCGATGTGATCGGCGCTGACATCTACCCCCCAAACCTCTCCCTTTTCGGCGACATCCTTTAGCCATCGAACCATCCTGCCGGCGGCACAGCCAAAATCGAGAACCCGGGTACAGTCATTGACGGAAAATCCTGTCTCCTGCATGCCCTTAGTCATCGAGTCGACGCTATATCGGCCTACCTCAAGATACCGCTGCTCGGTCTCCGCGTAGCCGAACCACAGTCTACGAGGTGGGATTGACAGCCCATTTTCACAAACAAGCCCCTTGTCCGAAGTCGCACGCAGCGCGTAATAATCAGCGCCCTGGGCAAACTTGAAGAAATGTCTATGCTCGCCAATAAGTGTCTGGATACGAAAGCGAATCCAGGCTTTCAGTTGCTCCGATCGACCAATGCCGAACTCGGAGCGACGTGTCTTGAAGGTTCTTAACCGGTCAATAATTCGCTTAATCATATGGTCATTTACTCACTCTGCTTTCGTCTACCAAGCATCCGCTACTATATAATGCACTTCAATTTTTGTGTATTTGCGAAACAGCCGAATCGCCAGACGACTTGGGGCAATGCAACCAGATAAAGACACTAACAAGTACAGTTCAACCGGAAAGTTAAACTTGAACTAATTCAAGCACTCTTACATTTTCCAAGCATGAAAGAATTCAATCTGGAAATTATAGCAGTATCATAAAGTAATAGACTGAACACGATTCTGTTTCGTCAATTGAGGTCATTACTTCGCAAGTATATTTTGAAATGACGGCGCTCCTGACGAAGGCAGGCGATATCGATAAGACTCGCAAGGGATTTCTCAAATCCATCAAATTTTATACCCGAAATACGAAGAGTCAGCATGTAATCGCTCACTGGAAGGCCGCAAGGATTACCTCGGACCACTGATGGATCTGACCAATAACTGAATGAAATGGGGAATTTAACAATGCCTGCCTACATGATTGTCCACGCCAAGATCCACGACCGGGATAAATTTCTTCAGGGTTATGGAGCGGCGGCGGCGGCGCTGGTTGAACAATTTGGCGGACGTTACATCATGATGGCATCTGGAGCAGAGGTTCTGGAAGGTGACATGGACCCGGATGCGTCCGTGGTCATATCCGAATGGTCGGACAAGGCGGCTGCGCTACGGTTCTGGAATTCCAAAGAATACGCAGATGTTAAAAAGCTGCGCGAAGGGATCGCCGATGCCAAGGTCGTCGTGGTTGAAGCGCCAACGGTGTCGTAACAGTCACAATCAAGCCTGATACATATCGTAGGAGCTGCATCCAATCGTAATTCCTGTCGTATGAATCGCGGCAGGATGCCGCTCCTACGTGGTGCTAAATCGGCACTGTCACCGGGTTATATTCATACAACCCCAACGCCTCGGCACTCTTGTGTGAATTGCCGGACAAGCAATCCGGATCACGGTTGTACATTCGCTTCGCATTTACATGGGACTCGAGCATGACAAACGAGCCCCGCTCCCGCCGCGCATTCTCGTAGCGAACCAATGCCTCCTGCCAGTCATCGGCCGCCGTAAAAGCACGGGCCAGAATCAGGCCATCTTCGATCGCCATTGCGGCGCCCTGGGCCAGAAACGGTGTCATCGGATGGCCGGCATCACCTAACAGGCTGGCGCGTCCAAGCGTCCATCTCTCCAGCGGCGGACGATCAAACAAGCCCCACTTAAAACATTGCTCCGGCGGTATGGCCTTCATGATGGCCTGAACCTCAGGTGCGAAATGACTGAACTCCGCCATTAATTCGGAGATCTCCGCACGTTCCGACCAGCTTTCTGCTTCCCACTGGTCCCGCCGTGCGAAGGCCACAAAATTATAGAGCGATCCGTGGCGAACCTTATAACGCGTAAACGTATGGCCCCGCCCGGCGAATGCCGCGGAATCGGGCACCAGGAACTGCGAGTCCAGTCCGGCCGTCGGTACCAACCCGCGCCAGGCGATATATCCGGTGAACGTCACCTCATCCTCGCCCCACAATACCTGGCGCACATCCGAACGACCGCCGTCACAGCCGAGCAGGATATCCGCGGTAGCGGTTTGGCCATCCGCAAATGTGGCGGTTATGTCCGACTCCGATTCCTCGAGCCCGGTAAACCGGCAGTCCACATGCAGACAGTCCGGATCGTTTCCGTGCACGGCCTCTGCCAGAGCGTTATGCAGATCGGCCCGATGCACCTGGCAGTAATGCGCACCGTATTGTTGCCTGGGAATATTACCCCGTGCCGTATCGATCAGGGTTTCGCCGGTCTCGAAGTGTTTGATTGCTCCGGAAGCCGGCACGTCGCAGAGCTCATTAACAAATTCTTCGCCCAGCAAATAATTTAAAGCATGGCAGGCATTGGGGGTAATGGTGATACCCGCACCAACCTCGCCCAGTTCGGCAACCTGCTCATAGACGGAAACCCGAAAGCCGGCCCGCTGCAATGCGAGTGCCGCCGTCAGTCCGCCGATACCGGCGCCGATAATCAGCGTATGCACGTCCTTCATCGCTGTATTTCTTCACGCATCGCCGCGCGCCGCAGATAAAGAGCGGCAACTAAAATTACCAGGTTGATACAACCCATCATCGTGAACGGTGCAGTTTTGCCGATGTTATCGAAGATGATCCCGCCGATAAAAGTCAGCACCATGATGCCGGCGGCACCCATCAGGCTGTAGGTACCGAGCACCGCACCGCGGCTCCTGGCCGGCGCTTCCTGCCCTATCAACACACCACCGGCTGTCATCACGCTCGCCTCCCCCATGCCGACCAGCACACACGCGCCGAGCATCATAGGGCCAAACGGATCATCGATCTGTCCGAGTGCCAGGTAGCCCACGGTTGCCAGGCCGAACGCGACGCACATGCCGGTCATGCGGTGCAGACGATCAATAATCCAACCGATGGGAAATGCCCACAGCAATCCGACGGCCTGGCTGAGTCCGAACAACATGCCGGCTTTCACCATGGTATCGGCCGTGGACATGCCGAGCTCATTGCCCCGCTGAATCAGCCACAGTGAGAAGAACACCGTCAGGATAGCCAGGTCACCCCGGGACGCGAATGCCATGCCGTAGGCCAGCAGGATCCGTGGATTCTCCCACGCGGCCGCGAAGCCGCGGGTGGCCACCTTCAGGCTGCTCTCTCTGCGGTTAATATTGGTCTTGCCGGGTGCCAGCCCCCAGCGCAAGACCACTGCCAGCACCAATACATAGACTGAAAACGTCCAATAGCTGATGCGAATCGCCTGTACGCTATCAAAGCCAAGAGAAACGAACCACTGTGGCATGCGGGACAAAACCAGGGCCATCAGGACAACGCCCAGACCATTGATCAAACCGACCGTGCCGAGCCATCGCCCACGGGTGGTTTCCTGAGAATATTCAGCCAGGCAAACATGCAGCATGACCGATGCGCCGGCAAATCCGATCGCATAGATGATCCGGAATACATACAACTGGACTTCGGTTTCAGCCAGTGGGTAAATGACGTAACCCACCGCAAACAGGCAGACGCCGGCGACATAAACAACACGACGACCCAGCCTGTCCGACGATGCACCGATGAAGCTCGCAAGCACAATAACGATCAGTTCTTGCAGAAATGCCAGGGTGCCGATCAGCGAACCCTGCCGCTCCTCCGGAATGTGCAGCACTTCCAGCAACAGGTAGGGCTGGACGAAGGTATTGAATGTCACCAGGGTGATAACGCTGAAGGCGCTGAACAGCAGGACGCCTGCATTACCGCGGCTGATGCCCGGAGTCAGCCAGAAAATTCCAAGCTTGAGGCCGGACTCGTCCGGTGGTCGCGCAGGTCGGCGACTCATTGAATGATCGCTGTCATCAGGTTTCCCGGTACGGGTGCAGTATCAGGAGTCTATCGGCCGGGCGACGATAAGCAAAGCTGTCGACCCGATATAGGTGCCGGCGGTCAATGCAGCCGCTATGATGTGTGCGCAGAGAGAAAGGAATAGACCGCCATGAAAACTATTGTCAGACGCACCACCCTGATTGTTCGTGACATGTCTGTCTCGGCACCCTGGTACGAAGAAGTACTGGGCATGACGCGCTTCTACGATGACATGTACACACTCGGTGGCGTCGGCTTTGCCGGCGGCAACGAAGGAGACGAAACGCACCTGGTCATCATGCAGGGCGACCACCCGGAAATGGGCATGATCGGCCTGCTGCAATGGGTGAACCCACCCCTGCCCGCCCCGGCCGAGATTCCCACCAGCGTGACCTATGGCAACCCGACGTTTGTACTGGGCATCGATGACTGCGAGGAAGCCTGGCACCGGGCACAGAAGCTCAGCACCCGAATCCATGCCGAGCCCCACGAATGGGAAGTAAAAGGACCCGACGGTAACACCCTGCACTTCCGCAGCGTCGCCTTGTTCGACCCGGACGGACATTTCTTTCAACTTAACCAACCCATCGATCCCATGCCCTAAAGGGACCGGCCCTGAAGCATAGGCCCCAAGAAGACAGAAAATATGGGGGAATCGGCATCCGGATTCCTGCGATGGCTGGAGCAAGGCGGTAACGTCACCGTATACTGTCGGCTGAACGACCGACTGTATTGTTCCTGAGGGGAATCAACTGGCATGAACGTACTACCTGGACTTGTACTGGCCGGTGGACTGGCTTTTCTCGGGCACTATCTGTCCGATCTCATCGGCATAGATTTGATGGGGCTGCCAAAGAGCCCGGTCAGTCCGATCATGATGGCGATCCTGCTGGGCATACTGGTACGCAATACCATAACCTTACCGGCCAACTTCAATACCGGGATTCGTTTCTGCCTGGTGCGAATACTACGGCTCGGTGTTGTTTTGCTCGGCATCCGTTTAAGCCTTGCCCAGATCGGGGAAATCGGTGCACAGAGCCTGCCGGTCATTATCGGCGTGGTCGTTGCTGCGTTAGTGATAGTTACTTTTGTCAGCAAACGTGTAGGTCTTTCGGGACGACTGGGCACACTGATCGCAGTCGGCACCAGCATCTGTGGTACAACGGCCATCGTGGCGATGGCACCCACGATTGCGGCGAAAGACAACGAAGTCGCCTATGCCGTTTCCTGCATCACTCTGTTTGGCGTTATTGCAATGATAGCCTATCCGTTTGCGGCTCATTGGATGTTTGCTGCGGATGCTTTTCGCAGCGGTTTGTTTCTCGGCACCTCGGTACATGAAACAGCGCAGGTCGCGGGCGCCGGCCTGGTTTATGAACAATACTTTGGTGATCCGGCGGCACTGGATGCTGCAACGGTGGCCAAGCTCATACGTAATCTTTGCATGGTCATCGTCATTCCGTTGATGGCTATTCTGTATCATCGAAAATCACCCGAAGGCACGGAGGCGCCGCCATGGTGGTCGATGGTGCCTGTGTTCATCATTGGCTTCACCCTGATGAGCCTGGTACGTACCGTCGGTGACTTGGGTGACATGGCCTTTGGCATAATTCAGGCCGAGCAGTGGCACGATATCGTTGGCACGATCAAGAAAATTGCCGAGTGGTTCCTGGCAATTGCAATGGCTGCGGTCGGTCTCGGCACCAGCATCAAGGGCCTGCTGCACATTGGCCTTAAGCCGCTCGGCGTTGGTCTGTTTTCGGCAGTGCTCGTCGGTGCAGTCAGCTTTTCACTGATTACCTTGCTGTATTGATAAAGAGATATTCGCATACTGCTCGGCCTGCCATTCCATGCGGCTGGTTGCACAACAGGGATTAACTCGTGATGGCTGGGATGAAACCCTGGAATGGATGACAGATGATCAGGGCATGGCCGAATTGCCTGCCGATATACGCAACCTGATTCTCGATTACCTGGCCTGGGCTTTTCCACCGGAACGTCCGAATTACCAGCGATAGACCTGGCGGCTAGAAACTCAAAGCGCTGTGACAAGAGGCGCCGCAATCGTAGTCAGATTTATTCACGGTAATTTGCGATTGGATCGTCGCTGTATCCGAATTCGCATCCGCCACCTGTACCGTGAAATATGCCGTCACAGCATTCGCGGGTATACCCATAATGACGCCGGTCTGCGGGTCGAGTGTCATCGGCCATGGTATCCAGCCACCGATCAGAGAGCAGGTATAGGGGGGCTGGCCACCCGAGGCGCTTAACCCGCCCCACCAATAAAATTGACCTTTAACTCCTGCTTCAGGTGGATAAGTAATATTCAGCGCCAGCGGTGGGCGATAGGTGGCTTCGGCCATCGCAACAGGAACAATTCCGGCCACCGCCGTACCGCTGCCGTCCAGGCCGTGATTATGCCACCAGAGCTCCCACATCGTGTCACCCCAGGCTTTAAGCTGGTCGAAAAAGGCATCACTCTGAATGACGTAGGCCTCTGCCTCACCGGATGGTGTTGGGCTGGCAAGTGTCGGGATACCGGTGCCGTTGATTTCGTCACGCAGGAACTCGATATATTCGCGAGATGTACCCTGGTAATAAAGCGACAGCTCGATACGAACTGCCTGCGGGACAATTGTTATCTGCTGCTCGTCATAACCGCCCGCGTACTCGGCCGCAGTAAAGTAATTGAGGTCAGAAGTATGTGTCACCGGGTTGACGGGCTCCGAGACCCGCTCAACGGACGCTGCAACATCGAATCCCTTTGGCGGAATTCGATTATCTTTCGAGCGGCCGTCCGCCAGAACGAAGTGAAAGGTCGATTGTTCGCCGGTCAGACTACTTTTTGTGTGTGCTTCGTAGACCAGAGTGTCAACGGCCGTCTCGGTTCCCGATAATGTTGGGCTTGCCGGCTGGCCTTTGAGCGTGCCGACGGTATAGTCATACGGATTAACCTCGTAGATCAGGTTATCGTCGGCGTCAAAAGCCTGGACGTTCATGAACATGCGCCGACCTTCCGGATAACCTGAAAGCAGCTTGTGTCCAGTGTTGTTCAGTATTCTGAATGACAGGTCACCCGTCGCGACGTCATATGCAACATCCTGAATCGTTGCGGCCATCTGTAATTGCTGCCGGGCACGATCGGCTGCTGCGAGAAGTTCCGCGCCGGTGCTTAACGGTGACTGCCCGCCGCTGAGATCCAGCGTTAACACGGCTGGCCCCTGGCCGAGGAGTTGCGCATTGACCGAATCATATTCCGGAAGAGATTCATCCAGACTCGCGAGTATATGCGTTATCCAGGTATTGCCACCGGTCAGGTCATGCGAAGGCACACCGGAATTCGGGTGCTCGATGCTGTCATCCGGCCGATAGACGGCCTTGTTCTTGTTCGCGGCACGCCCCGTGACATCCCTCATGTGGCAATCCTGACACGTTGCGGCGTGCGTGATGTTCGCGCCGCCTTGCGCCTGAAATTCAGGGTTGGTTGTCGCACCGCCCGGTTGCCCGTACGCAGACAGCATGAACTCGGAAAATGTCCGCTCAACATGGAAAAAACGACTGGCGCTGTATTGCTCGGAGATCAGATTACCTGAGCCATCATCTGTCAGGCCGGACAGGCCGAGGTTCGCAAGTACCGGATTCGACACGTCATGACAACTCGAGCAGAAGAACTTCGACTTGTGGTATCGACTGTACTCCATCTGGTGGGCCGCTTCGGCATCCGCGAAACTCGCCCGCTTTGCGGGATCTTTGCTGATGAAGAACTGGCCACCAGCGTTCTCCGTGTAGTTCGGGCTGTATGGCAAATCATTAATATGAAAATCACCACCACTGAACAACGATGTCGTGGCCGCCTCTGCCTGGTCTATTGCCAACGTATCGTCGGCGGCGGCCTGGGACGGCGTATCGCTCAGGTTGGATTCATCCCAGTAGCCCGTCCAATCACTCCCTTCGCGGGTACCACCATGTGTTGCTGCAGCAAACGGATCGTAAGCGAGATGGCACACGTCGCAATGAACGCCATCGAAATCACTGCCGGTCATCAGCGATGCATTGGCCGGGTCCGAGCGGCCGGCGAGCCAACCCTCGGGGAAATGACAGCGCTCGCAAAGATCCGCTGCATTCGGAGTACCGAGCGCCCAGATCGAATCCTGTGCCGCCACAGTCATCGCGGCCCAGAAAATCGGATCCCGCGCAGCCTGCGCCATCATGGATCCCTGCCACTGGAAACCAGGCTCAGTAACCGGGTCAAAGTCGGAGTGGCAGTTCAGGCAGCGATTCGGCCCTTCCAGGGTTACGCCATCGACCGGCTGGGTGCCGGGCATGCGAACCAGCGGATCGTCTTCGACCGGCACAGGCTCCCAAGCGGCAGCAAAGGAAAAAATGAATACCGACAAAACGCTGATCGCCACTACAGAAAAATGACGATAGACCATGAGGCACCTCCCGAATAAGCCAAATATCTATCTTTGGCGGAGAAGGGAACTACTGATTGGCTATTGTGCGGCTAAGCCAGCGGCTTTTTAACACGGAAATGTACGAGTCCGCTTTCGGAAATTAACAAAGGTTCCGTCAACCTAAAGGCTGGAATCGGCCCGCAGGAGCCGAATTTTCTTACTCATGCGCAGCCGTCAAACCCATCGGCATCCATTTTGGCTTCATAAGCCGCTGCGACATTCGCTCCGGGTAATAGTGAGCCTTTAACCGAGTCCCAGTCATCGGGCTGGATAATGACCATCCATCCGGCCTCATAGGGGTCTTCATTTGCCGTCGAGGGCTTGCTGACAAGCGCCGGATTTACCTCGACGACTTCACCGCCGGCCAGTGATTTGGCCGGACCGACCCACTTACCCGATTCCACTGTCGCACAGGATTTACCGGCCCTGACTGTCCGGCCGACCTTCTTGGGGGTAAATGCAACGAGCGGACCCGCCATGGCGGTGGCAATTGTCGTCATGCCGAGCTTAATCCTGCCGTCGCCAAGCTCACGTACCCAGATGTGATTCTCAACATCGTAAAGCAGGTCATCAGGCAAATGGCATCCGCGTACGTCCGGCATGGTCAGATCTCCAATCGATCGTTATTCAAATCTCTGGAAGAACAGCAAAAATCTCCCAGTTGCTGAGCCTGCAGCTTGCCACTGATAAACAGGAACAAATGGTTGGTCACGATGGCCATCATTTTTTTTCGTTGCCGCACATCAGGATGGTCCGGCTCCATGGCCAGCAGGTTGTAATGATAAACAAGCTCACGGCAGGTTTCACGGCAGGCGTTAAAGCTTCCATCGTCCTTGCTGCCCTGGCGGTGCAGCGCCAGCAACCGAAACCCTTCCCGCTCGTCCGCAGTCGGTTCCTGACCGTGTGCCGTCACCCAGTGTTCCAGCGCCTCTTCACCGAGCGCCAGCAACTCCGCTGCAGTTGCATCGCACTGCGGACTCGTCACGAATCCTTCGAGCTTCTGCTGCATATCAGACAGCGGTGTCATGCAAGGCCTCGTTCCTTCAAAAAGCCCATTGAGTCGGAAATATTTTCCTGGATACCCACTTTCCTGGGTTTCAATCCCATCGCCAGCCCTAACAACTGCGTGAAATAGATAATTTTTACGCCGGTTTTCTCACCCAGCACTTCTTCCGCCCGTACCTGGTGCATTTCAAGGCCCGTGTGGCAGGTCGGGCATTCCGTCGCAATCACTTCGGCGCCCGCCGCTTCCGCGGCACGCAAAATATTCAGCACCAGCCGGGTCGACATGTCACTGTCGGACAACGTATGTGCACCGCCGCAGCAGGCTGTTTTTAACGGGAACTCCACATTCTCGGCACCGGCCGCCGCCAGCAGATCGTCCATAAAATGAGGCTTATATGTTGATTCGGTCCCGGGCCCGGCGTCCTTTTCCGGGAAAATGTGTCGTGGGCGCGTATACATGCAGCCATAATAATTGGCGATCTTCATACCGCTCAGAGAATTTTTAACCCGCTCCTTCAGCCCTTCCTCGCCAATGGTATCCCTGATCCAGTCCAACGCATGAATCGTCTCGACCTGGCCCGCCTCGTAACCTGCATGGCCGGCATCTTTCGACAGCCGATTCACGACATCAACGGCACCCTGATCGTTCGCCAGTTCATACTCGGCTTTTTTCAGATTGTGATAACACCCGTTGCAGGGCGACATCACGACATCCATGTTCATTTCGTTGGCCGTAATCGACATGACGCGCGAGGACAGATAGGTCTGAACCTTCGGATCTATATTCTTGGCCTCCATCGCGCCACAGCAGTTCCAGTTCTTGACCTCGATCAGGTCGAGTCCGAGTTTCTTGCCCACCGCCTTGGTCGAACGGTTATAGGCATGGGCGGTCCCTTCAAGGGCGCAGCCCGGATAGTAAGCGACCTTCTGATACTTTGAATTCCCGGCTGACATCAGCCCCCCTCTCGTTCGGTTGCCTCAGCATCGGCTGCCAGGTTCAATACCTGGTGATGCTTCACCTGTTGCTCATCTATATAATCCTGCAGCGCTTTACCGGCCTGGGACCAGCCGCTGGTACGTGGCGCAACAAGGGTCGACAGACCCATATGCGCCATCAGTCCAACAGGCAAATGACGGAGTAATTTTTTGGTCATCGCGATGACCCAGTCCTGGAACAGGCCTTGTCCCGTGCGCTGGAAGAACCGACGTATGGTTCGTCCTTCTTCGATTTTTCCGGTCGCGACAACCTGCTCGGTAAATACCTCGTCAAAAATACTTGACGGCGATTTCGGCGTATGGCCCTTCATGTGCAGCCAGTGTGCCGTCGCTTTCATTACTCCTTCGGGAAACACATCGCGCGGACAGGCATATGTGCACTTATTGCACGATACACACTGCCAGATGATGTCTTTGTCGCGAACCAGCTCCGATTCCAGACCGGTTCGAATCAGATAAATCCAGTAGCGAGGGTTAAACTCCGGGTTGACTGCATTGATTGTGCACGCGTTCGTGCAGGAACTGCACTGCCAGCAGCGGTGAATAAATTCGCCGCCGGGCAAAGCCCCGATTTCATCCTGAATGTCTTCGTTGTAGTCCGTGATGACCCGCGACTCGATGAATGTACTCCAGTGACCGGATACATCGATGCCATCGATGACCAGGTCCTCCTGAGTACTGAGGTTCTCCGGGCGAATCAGGGACTTTTCGTGAATAGGCATCAGGTTTCCGCTTTAGCTCAGGAGTTGCATATCATCGATAACAAACACATCGCCACCAACTGTTTTTAGCCGTGTACGACCTGATCCCGGCTTGACACCGTCGAGTCCGAGTAACCGGCGTGTATGCACCAGGGGATCTTCTGCCGTGGCAAAATCAGCGCGCAGATAAGCGCTGCCCTGCTCGCAGATATAGCCGGCATAGACCTGTGCACACAGCAAATCAACATAGTAAATAACATCGTCGAACAGGCCGTTATGAGTTAAAAACTGGCTCAGTTCTTCACGCAGCATGATGAATGTGCCAAAACCATCCGGCACCGGAATGGAGATGTGATCGACATCATCGCCATGCCAGATTTCACGTATGACACCCGAATTCGATCCGACGTCCCACACCCATCTGGACATGAGCGGGTATCGTTCCGGGTTTGTATTGTGCAAAAGCTCCGCGGCAAGATCCCGCACCCACCGATGGCGTTTGTCCCGTGGAAATTGATCGCAAAATATGCTGATTCGCGTATCGGCAGTGGTCGTATCCTGAGCATCCGTCAATAACCCGGCAATCGCATCGCGCATGACGAAGAATGCCGGTTCATCGAGGTAGGTGCTGATGCGCCGCCGAACACTGGCCATGAAAGTACAAAGACCCTTAAAGGTTTCAAGGTCAAGTTGCGCGAGGTCATGATCCAATAACGCTTCCTGAAACAGCGTTGTCTTGAGTTTGACGGCATCGACATAGCGCTCAATGCCGCCATGCGGCTCGCTGCCGTCTATCAGTGTCTGCAGTGCCGTCATCAGGCGCGGACCGTCCAGATCCAGATGCGGACGATCAATTGCGGTCACACGGCCCGGTTGTGACTGCGGCTGTGTCATCACACCCGGCACTTCAGACCTCTGTCTGCCTGGCGAGCGCCAGGGCCGACATTGCCGCGGCATTTCCCTGCGCGATGGAATCATCGATCGTGTCAGGCCCCTTGGCGGCACCGGCGACAAATACGCCGGCACGGGATGTCTGACCCAACGTCGTATAGGCACTGGCCTGATCGATAAAGCCGTTTACTTCCAGGTCGATACCGAATATGTCGGACAGCTGGGTGTTATCGACATTCGGATCCATGCCGACAGCATGCACGACCATGTCGAACGGTATCGTGATGGGCCGCTTGACGAGCGTGTCTTCCCCTTTAACGATCAGCCGTTCACCGTCGGAGGTTACTTCAGCAATGCGTGACTTGATGTACTTGATCTTGAATTCTTCCTGGCTCTTCCAGTAGTACTTGGTTTCATACAGGCCAAAAGTACGAATATCCATGTAGTAGATGTAAACATGACAGTCGGGTAACTCTTCTCGAATCTCCATCGCAAGATTGGACGACACGGTACAGCAGATTTTCGAGCACCATTCGCGGCCGATCTGCCGGTCCCGCGAGCCGACGCATAACAGGATGGCAACCCGCTTTGGTTTGCGGCTGTCGGAAGGACAACGCACTCCCTGCCCGGAAGAAATCATCTGTTCAACCTGGGTGCTGGTCACAACGTCCGGATAGGTTCCGAATCCCCATTCCGGCTTGTTTAACGAATCAAAATGCGTGAAGCCGGTGCACAGAATGGCGGCCGAAGCCTCCGCACTGCTGCCATCCGCCAACCCGGCAGAAAACCGGCCCGGTTCGCCGGAAAATGTATTCACGGTTGTGTTCAGACGCACATCGACCAGTGGATTATTCGCGACCCGCTCGACCATGCCGCCGATTGCATCACGTGCCCATTCACCGCTCGGCACCAGTTTTGCGTATCCGGACAATATCGGCGCACCGCCGAGACGGTCTTCCTTTTCGACCAGGACACTCTTGTAACCCAGACTGGATATTGCGTGGCAGGCTGCCAGTCCGGCTGGTCCGCCACCTGTGACTAGTATTGGTTTTGTCATTTTTGCACTTCTACTTTTCAACTTCTATGGGTATGAATCCCGGACCGGAGGTGATCATCAAACGTGGATCGTAGAGACTGTCCTGATTTCCGGCCTCGACTTGTTTCAGGTAACTCTCAAACTCGGCTTTTTTGGCTTGCCAGTCGATACCGAGTTTCTCCATCAATGATTCTGTCGGTGATGCATGCCAGTGCGACTGCACGATCTTGTATGGATGTGCGCCGCAAACCAATGCGGCAAACTGGCAATCAGCGAGTACCGGCAATTCATAACCCTTGCCTACCGCTTTGCCGATCCACTGATTCTTGTCCAGCGTCGTGATACAGCCCGTATCGTGCCCGATCATGACGTCAGCCTGCGCATCCTCGACTGCCACCTTGATCTTGCGGTCGATCGCAAAGGAACGCGTAAATTCGCGCTCCGAAATAATGTGACGAAACCCAAACCCGCAGCAGTCGTACCAGGTCTTGTAATCGATCACCTGGGCGCCCAGCTCCTGCAGCACACTGGTCGATACGGCGACTCGGTTGCCGTCCATGATGTCGTCATCATAGATCGCGTCCTCGGGAACCATCTTGTACACGTGACAAGCCGGATGAATGGTGGCCCGAACCTGCCCGCAATCGATTTCCTGGTGATTGGCTATTTCACTGCGCTGCATGTGCAGCCATTCGGAATAGTGCACGACCTCTTCGGGAATCAGCAGCTTGCCGTCGACGAGGCGCCCGAGCTTGCCGAGAATTTTCTTGACGCGTTCACGTAACTTGGCGGAATGCAGCAGATAACTGCGAACTTCTTTGTAATTACCGAACGAAGTACCGCAATGGACCAACGGATAGAAATAACCGTCGGGAAGGCCCTGTGCACGCCCGGCAACATAGGCCTGGTGGAAATTACGCAGGAATACCGCGGCCAGGCTCTCGATATTGCCGATACCCGAACCATGATAATTCCACGCGGTACACGAAGTCTGGTCGGTTTCGTCCAGGTACTCGATACCCATCTTGTTCATCAGCCACAACAAGGAAGTCGGGTACCCCGGGATATTGCCGCACTGACCGCATGATTTGTGGTGCCACAGGCGTTCAGTGGGCACTCTCTTGTCCCAGCCATACAGCGTCTTGGCAACCTTGGGGCGGTGATCATCGGCGATGCGATGCACGACGATCTCGCCGTCTTTCTCCAGCTCCCACATATGATCACGCACATCCGAGACACGATCCTTATTGGTCAGCATCGATCGCTTGTCGATAATCTGTTCGACCCAAACGGTTGCTACCTGCGCATCGGACTTGCTGAGATTCGAATCCCGCCATTCCGGGCCGTGTCCGGTGAATCGTTCGCCGGGTCCATTGCTATCACTATGATCGTTGCCGTCAGTCATGTTTGCTCCTGCGTTCATTCCGGCTGGTTGCCGGAACAATCAATCTTCGTCTTCTTCCTGTTCGTCCTGCCAGTCTTCCAGATCCTCTCTTCTCTCATCCATGATGTCGGTGATGACGTCGAAGAGGTTTTCGTCAATCGTCTCCAGCTGATCCAGAACGCCGGTATCTTCCCAGATCGTGTACAACTCGACCGAGGTTTTCAGATTGACCTCCCAGGCCGTCTTGGTCGTATTGAGCGTCGGCATCGGGATGGCTTTACGCAGTATGTCCAGCGGCGCCTCGACCTTCGAGATATTGGGGCCCCAGTCGGCGAACCCATCCGCCGTGATCATGTCCGGCGACAGCTGGTTGCCGGTCGAAATCAGCTTCAGCATGACGCGACTGAAGGGCCGCAGAACATTCTTGGCCGATTCCATGCCGTGCTTGATTGCGGTTTCGCGCATCAGCATGATCAGCCCACCCGGAGAATTCTGGAACGGACAACGGGCGGCACAGGTATAGCATTGTGCGCAGGCCCAGATCTTCTCCTGCATCGCATCATGGATGCCTTCGAGGTTTTCGGTCCACAACAGCTGCACGATTTCCCTCGGACTGAAATCGTAATAATGCGCAGCCGGGCAGGTCGCCGTACAGATGCCGCAGTTCAGGCAGCCGTTGAGCTCATGGTCGAAACGGAAATCCGACTGAATATCCTGAAAGACTTCCTCGAGCTTGTCGCGACTGACCTCGGCGTCATCCGCGACCGGATCACCGACATATTTCTGAACCCGTGATGTCGCGACCGGATCCATGTCAGTAGGTCAACACCTTGCAGTCACCTTCCATGACTTCCTCGATCAGATAAGCGCCGCCGACAATACCCGAGCACTCGGGAATGAGGTCGTCTTCCGTCATGTCAAACAAGTCGAGATTGGGCGAACAACAATAAAACTTTACGCCGGCTTCATGAGCATCCTTGATAAACTCATAAACCGACTTTGGCGAACCCTCCTTGACAAACAGGTTCTCGGCGACACCCTTCTTCATCAGCCGTCCGGAGGTGGCAGTGCAAATGACGTCTACTTCGAATTCCATTGCCGCCGCGACGCTGGCCTGGAAAATAGGCGCACCCAATTCCTCGCCATTGCGTGGATCCGTGTTGGCCATGATTATGATGAGTTTCTCGGCCATTCATTTACCCCTTAATTGATTGACTGATTTCTTATTAGGATAACAAAAAACGGTTCGGGCTTTGGCAAACGCCGGCCTGACCCAGCGGCTTTCAGGGGCTCAGGGCCGCATCAGCGCCGTCTGCTGTACCAACCCGGTCATTATCAGGACCAGGGCATCTTCCAGTTCGTGTCGTATCCGGCGTAATTTCTCCAGCCCGACCACCGGATTCACCGGTAATTCGTCGAATTCCATGATCAGATCCTCGGCCATGGCTGGTTTCATGCCCGGATGGCCAATGAAACCGAAAGCCCGGTCACCGATCTGGAACAACGCCGGCCGGTCAGCCTCGTCGACAGCCAGAATACGGGCATCCGGTGGTGGCTCCGGCCGATCGCGCATGTAGGTGACGAGCGGATAGCGCTCGGGCAGATATCCATTGAGTGCCTGACTCTCCGTTCGCCTGGCCTGGCCGACTTCAAACACGAGCGCCCCGGGCCGGGATGTGCCGCCGGAGGCGATCGCGAGAATTTGCGCACCGAGACCGATACCGATCACCGGTTTGTCATGTTCCAGGCAATAACGGACCAGCGCGACCTCCTTGTCCAGCGTCGGCACGTCTCTGCCGCCGGCGCTGCCCCAGGGCCCGCCACCGAGCAGTACCAGGGCATCCGCGAGCTCATCGGGCGCGGGCGGTTCGATGCCTGCGGTAAAGGGACGGCAGTATCTGAACCGTACCTGGCGACCCTCGAAATGGTCTTCCATGAGGCCGAGATATTCGGCGGATGTGTGCTGGATGACGGTTAGAACTTTCATGAACAGAAGATTAAAATTTTTTCGGCTCCCGCAGGAGCGGCTTCCAGTCGCGATTGCCTCGATTGGATTATAGCGGGGCGGTACGACCAATCGCGGCTGGAAGCCGCTGCTGCGATATTATCTTCATTTTCTCTACAGGGCGGATTTAATAGAGGCATAAAAATCTGCCGGCGACACGCTGAGCGTGTCGATGTTCGCATCCCTGAAGAACTGTTCGATCGTCATGTCGATGTCGCCGAGGCCCGTGCCCCTGAGTGCGGCCTCCAGATCCAGAATGACCCTCGGCGGCGTGACAAAAAAATCGCCAGTGATCAGCACCGACTGCACGCGATCCCGATTCGCACCTTCGAGCTTCACATAGGAAGTCACCGTACCGCCGGTACCTCTGTGACTGCCGCGCAGGACCGCCTCTCCTTCCGGGCTGTCGATTTCCGCGACAAACTCGTCGGTACCGATTTCTTCGTCGAACAACTGCTGCGCGAGTTCTTCCTCCACCGCAGTGACTGCACCCGAAGCAGGCTCGATTCCCAGCCTCTCGGCGAAGCCCGCCAACAAGGCAGTCCTGATCTCATCGAGCGACGGCGTTTGACCGCCGAGCAACTCGCGCAGCGTCACGACCCGTTGCGCGGTCGATGCAAGCGCGCGCCTGGCCAGTTTCGCCTGCGGCACATTCAATGCAGCCATCATGTCCTGCGGATTCATGTCGACGAGAACGGTACCCTGAAACAACATCGTGTCGCCATCAAAGAGCCCGCCCGTTCCGCTGATCTTGCGACCATCCACTTCGATGTCGTTACGTGGCCGGTAGCGTGCATCGATGCCGAGTCGGCTCAGGCCCGCCGCAGCCGCTTCACAAATTTCCCGGGACAGTTCGAGCAGAGAGGCAATCCCCAATGTCGAACGATGAAACACGAGCACCCAGCCAAGCTGACCCTCGTCGAGATAGATGGCCCCGCCGCCGGTAATTCTCCTGACGATACCGATGCCGTTCTCGCGGCAGTGATCCAGGTTTAGCTCACGACTCAGGTCCTGGTGACGGCCTATCAGCGCGGTCGGCGGAAATTGCAGGAAACGAACCGTATCCGGGATCGTATTTTTCTGATGCGCGTCGATCATGGCCTGATCAAACGCGATATTCGCCCGCCCCTCGCGAAGTCCCGTATCGATCACACGAAAGGCCCGCGTCATGGGATCAGTGCTTGCGCGACCCGACTCCCAACTGCCGACGAATCGACTTGAGGTCTTTCTTCTCCGGCTGGAACGGATAGCTGGCAATATCACTGGGCGGCGAGTCACCATAAGGCCGATCACAGGCGGAAATATCATCCTGGAACTTGCCCGGGCAACCCGATGTCCGGAACGCCAGGCCTGCATCGATGATGCCATCCAGTTCCGCCGACGGAATCCCGAACGCCGACACCCGACCCTGCTCGTCAAAGGACATATTGTCCACATGCACTCCCCGATAGTCGATCAGATACCGGGCCAGTTGTATGCGGCGCCACTGGTCCCGCGGTGTTGCCGGCAGATGATCCATCAGAGAACCCTGCTCCGGGTAAAAGCTGAACATGTGGCTGTGCCCGCCCAGGTCGACCAGCTTCTGTATGAGTTGCAGCATCTCGTGTTCCGTTTCTCCCATACCGACGATAATGTGGGCACCGAATTTCCCGGGGCCGAAAATATCGCGTGCGTCCATCAGGATATCCCAGTATTTTTCCCACTTGTGTGGCGACTGCATACCCTTACCCCGGGTGCGATCGAAAATCTCCGGTGTTGCAGCGTCCAGAGCAACCGTAAATATATCGGCCCCGAGGTCTTTGAGGTTTTCGACATCCGCGCGTTGCATCGTCGTCGGGTTGGACAGAATAGACACGGGAATGGCCGCAGGATCGATGCGCCGCGTCCAGGCCTTGAGTACCGAGACGGCATCGTCATCGGAGCTGGGGTGTGTGATCATCGAGATGCACATCCGGTGGAACGGGCTTGCATCGACATCGGCGGCGACACGATCGACGATGTCTTCCATCGGCACCGCCGGCCAGTCGACACGAATAAAATTGCGATCGGCGAAATCGCGATCGGCTTCCCGGTGCCGGGCCAGCCCGCAATAGGCGCAATTAGCCCGGCAACCTTCCGGATAAGTCAGCAACAGATTCAGGCAACGCGTGCAGTCACATCGGTACATTTTTCCCTGCATGATGCCCAGCGTCAGCGCCGCGGCCGTTGACAATTGCACATACCCGGGCGAGCGCATGTGCGGTGTGATGAAATTTTCATTCGGGCGATAGACACCTTGTGGCGCGATGTCGTCCAACTTGACGCGCTGACCGTTTCTGCGTTCCTTCGGCGTCGCGGCAGGTACCCTCGGCTCCATCGCCTCGAAACGATTGTTGTTACCAGGGTCGCCCATGGCGGCCGTCTTTTTTTCAACACAACTCATTGATGCGAATCTCTCAACTGATGACTTCGTCACGCCACGCGGGTCGATGTGCGCTTGCCGGCCAGGCTGCCGCCCAGCTTGATTGCGCAGCAGGCATGCTCCTGGTGAAAGGGCCGGCCGACTGCCCGGGCAACGGCCACCGCTCCGTCTGCCGGAAAAGCGATACCGTCAAGACCCGCCATGATGGCATAGGTATCGGTAACCCGTTTGTGCATCCCCGGCGGACGTGCGCAGCCGAGCAGCACCTGTTGTTCGGGAAGCCGGCGCCGGGCTTCGGCAAAAATGCGCCCGACGGCCGACGTGTCCGGCGTCTCAAAGGTACCGGTCCTGGCGTAAAACGGCATGATGACGACCAGCACCAACGCCTGCACCAAATGCCGCGCGACGATGTCCAGCGCATTGGTTTCGCCGAGCATGCGCCCGTAATGCAGGCCAATCACGATATGCGGCGTAATTTCCATGCCCGTCGCGCACAACGCCGCCAGCGTCGCTTCGAAATCCGCCACGGGCCGATCCAGGTGATAGACATCACGAATCGTTTCCTGCGCGCCGATGATATCCAGCATCGCGGTATCGACGCCGGCCGCTTCCATGGATTTCGCGCCGGCCTCATCGATCAGGGCACTGTGGATCGCAATTCTCAGAAACGGAAAATCCCGCTTGAGTTTCTCTATGACCGGGTAATAACGCGGGTATGGAATTTCATTTCGCTTATTGGATCCGCCCGACAACAGAAATCCCTGCAAGCCCTGCGATGCAATGAGCTTCCTGACCTTCTGATCCAGCATTTCCGGATTGGTTGCCGGGATCATCGGTTCCAGTATTTTTGCCTCACAATGGTCGCACATCAGCGCGCAGGCTCCGGCAGTAATCGAAAAAGCCGGGAAACTGTTCTTGCCGCAACCACTCAGTTCCGTGCTGGTGTAGTCCCTGAAGGTCGGCGTGGAAAAACGAATCGGCGCAACAGGCCGGCTGGCTGCGGCTTGCTCGAAGCGGGCGATCAGGGCCGCATCGAGGTCCGCATCCTCGAGGTCTTCCAGCGCCTGTACAGATTCAAGCCAGTTCATATCTCTTTGCCATCGTATGGCCCATCATTTGGCCGGCGGTTGCGAAAAAATTACTCACGGCCGAAGCACCGATGCCACGACTCGACGCACTTCATCGCGTACCGGTCCCGGACGCGGTCGATCCGCGAGCGTCGTGATCCATTCATTGCAACTATCGGCATCATCATCAATCAGATCGCATTCCAGTCGTCGCAAGCGATCCTGAGCTTGCTGCGGCAGGACAGCCGGTATCTCGTACCCGCCCAGGCGAGCCCACAGACCCGTCCAGCAACGTGCGACGGACCATGGATTGTACCCGCCACCACCCAGCACGATTGAATGATCGATGGAATTTACGAGATCCTCCACGGCTGCCCACAAGGCCCGGTTGCTCAGCGACATCCCCGTCAGGGGATCATCGTGCAGCCCATCGGCACCGCAGGTTACCACTACTGCCTGAGCTGCAAAGCGCCGGGCCAGCGGCATCACCACCTCGTCCATGACAACGGCGAGTTCATTATCATTAAAACCTTTCGGCACCGGCAGGTTGCGGGCCTGCCCTTGCGCCCGGTCATCTACGGCTCCGGTATATGGCCAGCGTTCGGCCTCGTGCACGGAAACCGTAAACACGCGGGAGTCAGCCGCGAAGGCATCCTGCACGGCATCCCCGTGATGAGCATCGAGATCGACATAAAGTACGCGTTCTACCCCGTGTTTCAACAGCGTCAGGATTGCAAAAACCGGATCATTGAAATAACAAAACCCATTGGCGCGATCCGGGCGACCATGGTGAGTCCCGCCGGACGGATGAAAGGCTGTTTTTCCGGCTATAGCCAATTCCGCTGCCAGCACCGAACCGGCAACGGAGCTCGCCGCGCGCTGATATAACCCGGGGAACAACGGGTTCTCCATCGTTCCGATCCGGTATCTGCGCCGCACATCGGCGGCTACCCGTCCCCGGCTGTCGGCAAGCCGCAGCGCTTCGATGTACGCCGGGTCGTGAAACTCGGCCAGTTGCCACGATGTAGCAACCGGGCTCTGCCGGAATGTCTCATCATTGAGCCATCCCAGGTCAGCACACAAATCCATGACCGTCGCGACACGGGGAATAGACAACGGATGATTGCTGCCGAAACCAGCCTGTCGATAGACATCGCTGCCCACGAACACGGCCGGCGAACGGTCCGCGGACTCGCGTAAAACATGAGTATCATCGGGCCGGAATGCGGATACTGACGAGTACCCTGAAGCCGATGCTGTTTCGATATTTTTACTCATTATTTTGATCAGAATGAACAATCCATATAATCGATTGTCCTAATCAAGCATATTCGATTGTCCTAATGAAGAAAACTCGGATACAGTAGCAACGAAATGAGAAAGAAGAAGGTGTCCCGCTATGTCTAATGAAGTTACTGATGGCGGCCGTCCAGATGTAAATACCATGTCGATCATCGTCACGAAAGGATCGCTGGACTGGGCCTATCCGCCGTTTATTCTATCGACGACAGCCGCAGCCATGGGGCTGGACGTCACGTTGTTTTTTACTTTTTACGGCTTGCCGTTACTGCTCAAAAAGCTCGATCTGCAAGTCACCCCGCTGGGCAATGCCGCGATGAAAATGCCGATGATGGGCATGCACATGACGATGCCTAACATCGTGGCGGCCATTCCGGGCGTCGATGCCGCAGCCTCCAAAATGATGAAAAATCTCATCGCGAAGAAAGGCGTTGCCAGCATAGAGGACCTGCGTGAAGCTGCAGTAGACTCAGATGTGCGGCTCATTGCATGCCAGATGACACTGGATCTGTTCGAGTATAGTCTCGACGACATGATCGATGACGTGGAAATCGGTGGCGCCGCTACTTATATCGAATGCGCGACAAAATCGCATATCAATCTCTTCATATAACGGAAACAACAGAATGACCGATCAAACGCTCGACGCAAAAGGACTCAACTGCCCGCTGCCGATCCTCAAGGCAAAAAAAGCACTGAAAACGATGGAGCCCGGGCAGACGCTGGAGATACTGGCAACCGACCCCGGCTCGGTCGCGGATTTCGAGGCATTTTGCCGCACGACCGGTCATGAACTGGTCGAACATTCGGTCGACGACAAAATCTACAGGTTCATCATCAAGCACAAATAAAACCAGCGATACTCACTATGGGAATTGCTTGTGGGAGCGGCTAAAGCCGCTCCCACAACTGGCCATCTTAGATCATCGGCACAATTTCATTACTCGGGGGCTTTAATGAGAAATCTGCTGATTCTTGTTGCCGTCATCGGCATTACCCTGCTCGCCCAGGAGATATCTCTGGCGACAGAGCGTCCACCGATTCGGACGCTCAGCGAACAGGAAGTTCACGATCTCGTAGCTGGATCCGCCATCGTCGCCACACGGGGCAGCCTGCAGCCCATCGATAGAATCATTAAATCCAGCATCGACGCACTGCTGGCCGAAGGTAAAAAATTCAGGCTCATCTCACTCGAGGATCTTCCCGATGACTGGACGATCGTCGAACCTGCCGGACGCATCGGTGGTGGGAACCCATGGCAGCATGTTGCCAAGCGCATGAAACGCAACAACGTACCTGCGGTGCCATCGGCCGAGGGACGGGCCATTGCCATGAATGCTCTCAGCAAGAGTATCGGCAAACCGATCGATGCGGTCATTCGCAGCGAAGCGGCGGGAGCTACGGTCAGCGCCTTCCAGGCTGCGATCGCAAGCGGCCTGCCGGTCGTGGATGCCTGCCCGACCGGACGAGCCGTACCCGAGATCACCCAATCCATTCCGAATATCAGCGGCATTCCACCTGCACCCGCTGCTTTTGTCAGTCGCTGGGGCGATGTCATCGTCGTAGAAAAGGCGGCCGATTACGCCAGAATCGAAGATATCGGCCGAAGCCTCGCCGTTGCGAGCGGCGGCACGGTGCTAATGGCGAGCACGGCGATGTCCGGCAAGGAAGCCAAGCGAGCGTTGATTCCGGGCAGCCTGTCAAAAAATATTATCTATGGTCGCACGGTCCGCGAGGCGCGCGAACAGGGCCGGGATCCGATTGCTGCCCTCGTAACCGTCGCAAACGGCTTCAAGCTTTTTCACGGTACCGTCACCAAGGCAGAACGCAAGGGCGATCAGGGTTTCGATTGGTGGGACGTAGAACTCGAAGGCATCAATGAGTTTGCAGGACACACCTACCGGGTTTGGGTAAAAAATGAAAATATCGTTTCATGGCTGGATGGCGAGCCGGATGCGATGTCACCCGACCTGATTGCTCCGCTGAATCCGCAGACCGGTGAAGCAATCTCCACAAAAGTGCTCGGTGGCTATACCATCGGCTCGGAGGTAGCGATGGTCGGTATCCCGGCCTCACCGCGGTGGCGGGTTCCGGAAGGTATCGAAATACTGGGGCCGCGCCATTTCGGTTTCGATTTTGATTACGTGCCCCTGGAAGAACTGCAAAAATAGAATCATGCCGGTATCGGAGTGGCCTGTTACAAAATATTACAAACCGTTACTCGATGGAAAAGATTGCTGCATACTGCCCGGGTTAACTTTTTGGTTCGCAATCAGGGAGAAGAACATGAAAGCTTTTATTTTCAGGCAATGTGTCGTCATCATCGGCATCCTGATCTGGATCAATATTGCCGCTGCCGGAGAATACGAAAAGATCACGACAGATCCCCGGGAACTGCCGATGTATAAAGTCCCCAACCTTGCCCCGAACGGTGAGGCTTATTACGCCCCTGACGGTATACACCTGATTGCCCAGGTCAACGATCCGGATGGCCAGGATCCGGGACCCGGCAAGGTCGGCGGCGGCCTGACCTACACCTTCACCGACACGGGCGAGGACATCCGCCGCATCAACGATCACGGTATGGATGCCTGCGCGTGGTTCTTTCCGGACAAGGAGCGGCTGCTGTGGACCTCGACCCGCGATCACATCGACGACATGCCGGCCGGGAACTGGTCGGATGACGCAGACTACCCACAGGGTTCCGAACTCTACACGTCTGACATGGATGGCTCGAACGTCAAGCGCCTGACCAACAACAAGTGGTACGACGCCGAAAGCACAGTCTCTCCTGACGGAAAATGGATCGTGTTCGGTCGTCAGATCAACGGCAACGCAGACCTGTGGCGCATGAAGTCCGACGGCACGGAACAGACACAACTCACCTTTACCGAGGACTGGCAGGAAGGCGAAGCCTATTTTCTGCCTGACAGTGAGACTGTGATCTTCCGCGCCTGGAAGAATAGCGAAAAACACCAGCTGGAGATGCTGAACCGCAAGAACGGCACCCACATACAGACGCCGATGAATATCTATTCATTAAAGATTCTCGGTCCGGACCGCGACGTGCAGCAACGCACGTTCACTTACGATACGAACTGGGCACCGTTCCCGGCACCGGATGGGCGGCACTTCCTGGTCGTGCGCATCCTCGAACGCGGCAACTGGGAATTATTCCTCGGCGATCTGGCCGACGGCAGCAAGATGCAGCGAATCACTTATAACGAAGGCTGGGACGGCATGGGCGCCTTCTCCCCGGACGGCAAGAAGATGGTCTTCACGCGCGGCGAACCGGGCAGCTACGACCTGTACTCCCATGTCATGGATGTCTCGTCGCTGAACCTCGGGCCCGAGAATTACCAAGGCGTACCGCCGAAGTCGAAGCCGCCGGCAGGCTGGGTAGAGAACCCGGCGGACTTTGCCGCGTGGCGCTGACATCGATCAGAAATCAAATATTGAGCACAAGGAAAAAACGCGTGCTTGCCCATTGGCAAGCACGCGTTTTCGTCTGAAACGAAAAACCCGACGTTAACCGTAGCGACCCTCGATATAGTCCGCTGTCTCTGTTTTCTCCGGTGTTACAAACATGACATCCGTATCGGCCTTCTCGATAATTTTTCCCAGCAACATGAAAATGCACTCGTCACTTGCACGTCTTGCCTGCGCCATGTTGTGCGTAACGATCAGAATCGTGTACTGACCACGTAAATCCCAGATCAGTTCTTCCACCGCTTCGGTACCTTTCGGGTCCAGAGCCGAACAGGGCTCGTCCATCAGCAGGACCGTAGGTTGCACGGGAAGCAGGCGCGCAATGCAGAGCTTCTGCTGCTTCTCCAGGGATAGATTAACCGCTCTTCCATCGAGCTGATCCTTGACCTCGTCCCACAGAAGAACCTGTCGCAGCGCCTTCTCTACAATTTCATCCTGTTCCGCGCGCCCGACTCGCTGTCCCCTGGTATGAATTCTGTGGCCGAACAGCACATTGTCACGAATCGAGATCGGTAGTGGATTCGGCCGCTGAAATACCATGCCGATCTGCTTGCGTACCTGCACCAGCTCGACATCCGGATCGTAAATATTCTGCCCCATTACTTCGATAGAGCCTGTGATACGCGCATAACCGAGGCGCTCGTTGATGCGATTGACACTGCGTAACAAAGTCGTCTTGCCGCAGCCAGAGGGGCCAATCAGAGCCGTAACGACACCCTTCCTGATATCGAGGTCCACATCGAACAACGCCTGAAACAGGCCATACCACAGATTCAGCTGACGGGTACGAATAGCCGTTGCGTCATTTTCGATAACCTTGCTGTTTGTGTTCATTGCCTGTCCGTACCGTTGACGCTACGCGCGCTCAACCAAAGCGACCCATGACATAGTCACGCGTCCTGTCATCCGTCTGCCCACCGGTAAACAGGTCTTCCGTCAAGCCGATTTCCACACAGGAACCCTCGAGAAAAAATGCCGTTCGATCTGCCAGGCGTCGGGCCTGCTGCACGAGATTGGTGACCAGGATGATCGTCATTTCAGCCTTCAATTCCTTCAGCACTTCTTCGATACGCATGGTGGTAACCGGGTCGATCGCAATAGAAAACTCATCCAGGATCAGCAATTCCGGTTCCTGCGACAGCGCCCGCGCGATCGTCAACCGTTGCTGCTGCCCCCCGGACAGCAGGCTGCCGAGAGAATCGAGCCGGTCTTTGACCTCGTCCCAGAGCGCTGCACGAGTCAGACATCGCTCGACGATGATATCCAGGTCGGCCTGATTCTTAATGCCGGCCAGGCGTGGCGCAAGGGCAACGTTATCGTAGACCGACAACGGCAAACCCACAGGCAGCGGAAACACAACGCCAATCTTCCGTCGCAGGCTATAAATATTGCGGAGCTTTTGGATATCGCGGCCATTGAACAACACCTGTCCGGCAACCTTCATCTTCGAATCGAAAAAATCCATACGATTCAGAACTTTCAGGAAGGAGGTCTTGCCGGCATTGGCCGGGCCGATAATGCCGAATATCTCGCGTTCTTCGATAGCCAGGCTGACCCCGGAAAGTGCCGGGGCGTCACCATAACTAATCGACAAATCCGTGATCTCGAGACTTGCGGCGCTCTTTGCTTCCACCGCACCTACCATTTCTTTTTACCCCGCAGGTACATGCGCAAGGCAATCGAAAAACTGTTCATCATCAGCACGAGTCCAACCAGAACCAGGGCAACACCAAACGGCAATTGTTCCGGCATGCCCGGAACTTGCGTGGAGACCACGAACAAATGCAGGGATAAGGCCATCGTCTGATCGAACACGCCCTGCGGAAGAAACGGCAGGAAGAATGCGGCCCCGGTGAACATGATCGGTGCCGTTTCACCCGCCGTTCGCGACACTTCAAGTATCACACCCGTCAGGACGCCGGTGATGGCATTCGGCAGGACGACACGCCTGATGGTCTGCCAGCGGGTCGCGCCCATGTTCCAGCATGCCTCGCGAAACGCATACGGAACCGCCTGCAACGATTCACGTGTCGCTACGATGACGACCGGCAACGTCATGACCGCCAGTGTCAAACTGGCCGCCAGGATACTGGTGCCGAAACCAAAAAAGATGACAAAAGCACCGACGCCGAATAATGCATGGACAATAGACGGTACGCCGGCAAGATTGATAATCGCCAGGTTTATAGCGCGAGTGAACCAGTTATCGGCCGCATACTCGCTCAGATAGATGGCCGCCGCGACACCCAGCGGTACCGATATCAACAGTGCCACGAGCACCAGCCACACCGTACCCAGCAGCGCCGGGAAAATACCCCCGGCCGTCATGCCCTGGGTCGGATTCGTGAACAGGAAATCCACGGAAATCATCGGGCCGCCTTTGTACAGCAAGGTACTCAGGATCACTGCAACGGGCAGAACCAGGGCCGCGGTCATGAAGCCGAACAGAATGCGAAACAGCAGCTGAACATGCCGGTTTCTCTGATTCAGTTCGGTGCCAGCAAACACGATTGTCCTACCCCTTGCGTATGCCACGAACGATCAGGTCCGCGGTCAGGTTGATGATAAAAGTAATGACAAACAGAAAAATGCCGATCGTGAACAGCGCCTGATAATGCGTCGAACCGACGGCGGTCTCGCCCAGTTCGGCTGCAATCGTAGCCGTCAATGCACGTACCGAGTCGAATACACTGCCCGGAATATTGATCGCATGCCCGGTGGCCATCAACACGGCCATCGTCTCGCCGAAACCACGGCCGACACCCAGCAACACGGCACCGAGAAGCCCGTTTTTCGAGGCCGGCAGCACAACCTTATAAATCACCTGCCAGTGAGTGGCGCCCATCGCTTCGGCGGCTTCACGATAGCGGTCAGGGACGGCTTTGAGCGCATCTTCGGCAATCGACGTCATGATCGGCGCCGCCATCAGCCCGAGGATGATGCCTGCATTCAGAACAGTCAGGCCGACCGGTACGTCAAACAGCTCGATGATCAACGGGTTCATGATGCTCAGGCCGATAAATCCCCAGACCACCGATGGAATGGCCGCCAGCAGTTCCACGATGATTTTCAGGATTTCGCGAGTCTTGCCGGTCGCAAACTCGGCAATGAAAATTGCCGCACCCAGCGAGAAAGGAATGGCGACCAGCATGGCGAGTCCGGTCACGCTCGCGGTACCGGCGATCAGGGCAAGAATGCCGTAGGTCGGCCGCACTTCCGAGGTTGGTCGCCAATTTGGCGACAGAAAGAACTCTCCGATATCGAATTCACCGACGATAAACCCGACACCTTCCTTGGTGATAAAGATAAAGATTCCGACGATGAAAATGATCGCGGAGATCCCGCCGATAAAAACAACGATCTGCACGAGCCGATCGATATACCAGTCGCGATTACGGCGATCGAAATCAGCGCTCGCTATCGTACCTGCGGCACCGGTTGCCCCGGCAATATCCGGTGATTCAGACTGCATCTTTACCAACAAGCAACAGCATCAGGTCATCGATCTTGCCGACCAACTCCCGATACACTTCCTCCAGTTTTTGCATCGCCTGCTCCTCGCCGGGCTTGGCCGGTAACGCGCCCAGATCCCAGTTCAGCGCTGCGACATGAAATGGAATCTCCGGGAAATAATCCCTGGCCTGCCCCTGCAAAGCTACGATCACATCGTAACTGGCAAGGTGCAGTTGCACCGATTCGATATCCTGCGGCTCGATATCATCGGCATCGACGCCATGATCACCAAGAAATTGCACCAGTCCCGGATCCACGTTGGCTACCGGATGTCTGCCCGCACTCACATATTGGGCGGCCTCCGGAAATCGTTTACGAGCGAGTGCAGCCGCTATCAGACTCTGCACCGAGTTGCTTTCATCGATAAACAGAATATGAAAAACCTTGGCTGCCTTGATCTCACCGGCAGCGGAAAAGACCGTCTGGTCGCAGATATTCTTGGCCTGATCGGAAATTCGCTTGAGCATATTGAAGACGGCAAAGTTAGCGACTATTTCGCGCGGTTCCCGTTGCTTATCGCCGTGCAGCAGCTCATTGTAGACACCATCCATCATGCTTTCGACACGATCCGTTACCGGCATCAGGGAGCGCGCCTGCTCCGCGTTACCCTCGTTGAATGCATTGACGGATTGTCTCAACAGACCCTGCGCCTCATCGGCCAGGGAGCGCAACTGATTGGCGACATGCCCCTCGGGCGGCCGTGACAACTGCAGCGCCTCACGAGAAATCGTCACCGCATAGTCACCGACACGCTCCAGCGCAACGTTCACGCGAATCATGGATGACATCAAACGCAAATGACCCGCACTGGGCAAATGACGAGCGATGAATGCGTGACAAAGACGATCGACTTCACGGGAAGCACGATTGATGGAGTGATCGCCCAGCACCGTCGCGTAAGCAATTCCGTCATCACCGCTCAGCAACGCCTCCGTGGCCCCCGTTAATGCCCCGTCAACCTGATCCGCCAATCCCGTTACGCTTGCACGAATGTGCGTCAAATCTTTTTCGAGGCGATCCTCGTAGTGGCTCATTGCGGCTTCTCCAGTCTACCGAATATCAGGTGGCGCACAGAATCCACACCACCTGACCCGGCAGTCAACAAACAGTCAAAATCAGCCTAGTCACAGGTCATGGCGCGTATCGGCGCATAACCCTTCTCCAGGATGATGCATTGTCCTACATCACTCTGAATCCAGTCCATATATTCCTTGACCTTCCCGCTCGGCTGACCGTTCGTATACATCAAGAGAGGACGGGCAACCGGATAGGTGCCATTGACTGCCGTCTCCACGGACGGCGAGACGCAAGCCTCGCCGGAGACTTTGGCTATGCATGCCAGTTTTGTATGATCGGTCGCATATGCCAGCCCGCTATAACCGATCGCGCACGGCGTCTTCTCCACCAGGTCGGCCACATCTTTGGACCCATGCATATCGCGCGTTCCAAGCCGGTAGTCGCGCTTCTTGCCCAGCACCGCTTGCCGAAAATATGCATAGGTGCCGGAATTGTTCTGCCGGCTCACGACGACAATCGTCTGATCCTTGCAGCCGGGCACTTCGATACCCAGATCCGTCCATTTCTCCACGCTGCCACCATCTCCATAGATGTCGGCCAACTGTTCGATACTGAGCGTGTCGGCAGGATTGTCCGCGTGCAGATAAACAGCCAGGGCATCATAACCGACTATATGCTCTACGGGATTCTGACCACCGGACTGCGCCAGGTCCATTTCCTTCTGCTTCATGGCCCGGCTGGCGTTGGCAATATCGACGGTACCATTGATCAGTGCCGCAATACCGGTACCCGAGCCGCCGCCCGTCACCGCCACCACTACGTTGGGATCGACCACCTGGTATGCCTCCGCCCAGGCCTGGGCGACATTAACCAACGTATCGGATCCCTTGTTCTGAATAACCGAACGCTGTTCACCGCCACCACAGGCTGTCAGGCTCATGGCAACCAATACGGGCAAGTAAACACGCCAGCTTGAAATAATGTTCATCTGAACTCCTTAATTGTGAAATATTAATCTTGTCCTGAACAAACGCGTTCAGAAGATGATGATTTTGTATCAACCGTAGGAGCGGCTTCCAGCCGCGATTGGTATACCGCTGCAGGGAATCGCGGCTGGAAGCCGCTCCTACGGGCACTCCCAAGCGTAAGTTGCCAAGGTTTATGGGACATATATGGATCAAGTCAGGTTTTTGATTTGCGTAATTTTTTCTGGAAACGGCTGAGTAACTTGTTACGAACCTTCTTTTCCTTGTGTTCGGATGCAGCGGCCCGGCGCTTCTCGGCAACCTCGATAAGCTGCTGCTGACATCCGCTCTCCGCTTTATCGCCGACGGGTTGTCGCTGAATATACGTCCCGTCCGATTGCATATCCCAGGCGCTGCGCATGTCACTGAACTGCGCGGTCAGTATCAATCTGAGTTCCTGACGTAAATCGGGATCCTCTACCGGCGCCAGCACCTCCACGCGTGCAGTCAGGTTGCGTTCCATCAGGTCCGCAGAACCAATATAGTACTCCTCATCGCCGCCATTCCTGAAGTAGTAAATTCTGGAATGCTCCAGAAACCGGCCGACAACGCTGATCACCGTTGCCGCTTCGCTCAACTCGGGCAAATCCGGCCGGAAACGGCAACTGTCCCGCACGATCAGGTCCACCTTAACGCCGGCCTGGCAGGCCTGATAGAGCGCTTTTGTGACATCGGGATCCTCAAGCGCGTTGGTTTTCAACTGGATATGACCCGGTGACCCTGCCGTGTGCTTGCTGATTTCCCGTTCGATTTTCCTGAGCAATGGCTTTTTCAACGAATTAGGCCCGGCGAGAATCTTGCGATAGCTCGGCGGCGGTGAATAGCCGGTCAGGTAGTTAAACAGCTGCGTCAGATCGTGACCGATATCGTTGTCACAGGTCAGCAAACCGAGGTCGGAATAGAGTCGTGCAGTATCGGCATTGTAGTTACCGGTGCCGATATGGCAGTAGCGGCGCAGCCCGTCATAGTCTTTTCTGACAACCAGAATCGTCTTGCTGTGAGTCTTCAGACCGACAACGCCATAAGCCACATGCACGCCTGCTTCATCCAGACTTCTCGCCCGATCGATATTGGCCGCCTCGTCAAAGCGAGCCGTCAGTTCCACGAGTACTGCAACCTGTTTGCCGTTGCGCGCGGCATTGACGAGTAAATCGACAATCTCAGCGGCTGCCGACGTACGGTACAACGTCATCTTGATGGCGAGAACTTTCGGATCCTCGCTGGCCGCGCGCAAAAACCGCTCGACCGACGTACCGAATGACTGATACGGATGCTGCAACAGGAACGGCCCGTTTTCCCGAATGACATGAAAGATACTTCTGGCATCGGTCGCCAGCACGGGATGATCAGCCGGATGGTGCGGCGGGTCACTGAGTTCGGGCATATCCAGGGCTGAAAACTCAAATAGGCCACATAGTCCGAGCATGCCGGAGGACTCAAACACATCCCGCTCGGCATCCAGTCCAAGTTCCGACACCAACATACCCTGATGCACCGGATTCATGCCTTTCTCGATTTCCAGGCGGACAATCGGCGCAAATTGACGCTCCCGCAGTTCACTCTCGATCATCTCAAGCAGGTCCGTGGCGGACTCCTCGTTACGCTGAACATTGGCGTTGCGGGTGACACGGAACAACTCACACGAAACAATCTCCATACCCGGAAAGAGCAGGTCGAGATTGTTGGCCATCACGTCATCCAGCGTAACAAACCGGTGGGCCGATCCATCTGTCTCCACGGATATCAATCTCGATGTCAAACCCTGAATCGAAGGAACCTTGACCCGTGCCATCTGCAATTCGCTGTCGCCGGGAAAGCGCATCGTGACCAGGAGATTGATTGTCAGGTTCGAGATAAACGGGAAAGGATGCGAAAGGTCCATCGCGAGCGGCGTGACGATAGGGAAGACGTTCTTGATGAAGTAGTCGCGTAGACGGGTTCGCTGCTTCGCCGTGAGTTGCTCGTATTTCAGAAACCCGATGTCATGCTGCTCTAATTCGCCAAGCAATGCCCAGTAAGTTTTTTCCTGCACTTCGCGAAGCTTGCGAATCTCAACATCACACTCGGCGAGTTGCTCAGCAGGCGTGCGCCCATCCACGGTCGTCTTTTGCACGCCGGCGGCCACCTGCTGCTTCAGGCCGCCGATCCGTTTCATCACGAACTCATCCAGGTTGTTGTCGGAGATTGCGAGGAACTTGATGCGTTCAAGTAGCGGTGTTCGCTCATCCTTGGCTTCATGCAGTACCCGGCGATTAAAGCTCAGCCAGGTCAGTTCCCGGTTCAGATACAGTTCCGGTGAATCCAAATCGTATTGAAACGCGGCTTGCGGTGTGTCGGCGACCGATTGGCCGGTAGCGGATTTATCCGGGTCCATCACCGCCTTTGCGGCTCGTGGCCTGGTCGCATCGATATGTAATACAGACGACTCTGCTGCGATGTCCTTTACCGCTGTCACTCCCGCGGTTCGGCTTTCAGGCGGCTGAAGAGGCTTATCCGGAGTATTCGACATTGCAGGCCCTGCTGTTATTTGAAGTGTAACTTCTCGCTGTTTTAGTTTATTTCGGTTATACCGGTATTCAATCAGGGCAATACCGAATTGAACTCTTACTTTGCGCTATACGCCGGTAACAGACATCCTGCCTGCCGGAAATGGCTAGACAATCGACTTCAGACTGACAAGTTCAAGCTCGTCAGCCGCGTCTTCGATAACGTCGGAGACGCAGACGATTTTAACGATGAGCCTGCGCAGGTGCAGCTTTTCACTCAGCGGTAGCGATGAATCGAAAACCCGGGCTGTCAGAGCCCGTTCATTGTCATCAATCAGTGACTCAAGCTCACCGACCCTCTTCGTGTGCTGTCTTATCGTGTCTACCTCACCCTTTGCCGCAAAAAAAGTTTCCAGCGCCTGCCTGAATTCGAGAAAACAACCCAATGTCAGTTCCACGATGGCAATAATTTCGGACCGGTATTCCTGCGTCACCTGCGGTTTCTGGTAGAACACAAAATCGTAGCAATTCTCGGATTTATTGGCCACATCGTCTACAGCCGACATCAAGCGATAGAGATCCCCTCTGATCGCGGGAAGATATGCACCGGAATACAGTAACTCACGAATTTCGCGCAACAGGTTATCGGCTTCGTGCTCCAGCCTGTTCTCACGATCGACCGTTTCCGCCCACTCATCATCTTTACCGGACACGAAGGCCTTGAGCGCATTCGTCATGACCTCCAGACAATCGGCTGTCGTTTCGATATGCCGCAGAGCAAGCTCAACAACACGTTTTTCCTTCTTGAACATAAGCATGACTAGTCCTTTACAAGGCTATCTACTGATACCACCTAGTGCAACATGGAAGCAAGCAAACGATAAACTAATGCGGCGAATATCGCGGCACAGGTTGGCGCCGCAATCCAGCCGATAAAAATCGTCCCAATCTTTTTCGTACTGACGGCCTGTGCGCCCTTCGTAAGGCCAACACCGATGACGGCGCCGACGACGGCCTGCGACGTCGAAACCGGGATACCCATCATCGAGAACAGATGGGCACCGAACGCGGCAGACATCTGCGCCGCCAGCGCACCCGAGTAATCCAGTGGCGTAATGCTCTTGCCGACCGTTTTCGTCACCCGTTCCCCGAAGGTCAGTGCGCCAACCGCCATCGCCACACCCCCGAGGATTGCCAGATACAGGCCTTTGTCGGGATATTTGCTCAACAACGGACCAATCGCATTACCGACATCATTGGCGCCGAGAGAGTATGAGACGTAGGCGGCCGATACGATCACGGCAATTTTCAGCAAGCTCGACCAGATAACCGCACGGGCATTTCGCAGCAACAAACCCAGCAGGTGATACACGATGAATGCGAGGATCATGGCCAATATGGGGCTAATCACCCAGGCGCCCAGGATTTTAAGTAACACGCCAAGCTTGAAATAGGCTGCCTGCATGCCGACGATACCCAGACCCACGCCAGCAACTCCGCCCACGATTGCTTGCGAAGTCGACACGGGGACACTGGAAAAAGTAGCCAGCGTTACGAAAAAGCCGGCGGAAAGCAGTGCCACGAGGATAGCCAGATCCGGAAGCCGGTTATCCGGAAAATATTCCTCGAATTCTGCCGGCACCGGCACCTCATTGTGCGCCTCGTACGCGGCGGGCTCGGCAATCACGATACCTTTACCCACCGTCTTCATGACATGGTGCCCCTGCAGCGACCCGCCGAGAATCACGAAAACCGACATCAACAAAGCCGCAGAACGATAGGAGATGACCTTGGCACCAACCGTCGTACCGATGCAATTGGCGGCATCATTGGCGCCGATGTTCCAACCCACATAGAACGCAGCAATCAGCAGGACGGCGGCCAATAAAAATTCCATCATGGTCGCGCTAGAGATTCCGTTGCAGGTACGGACCGGAGTAGTAGTCGCCGATGGCCTGTTTACAGCCCGGATACCGGTAACTCAATAACATGCGCTATGCCGTCGTGCGCAAAGAGCCATTGGTTTCTTCGCAAACTCCGAAGACTTCCTGTGGCGAACCATGAAACTGATAGGAAAGAACCTGATTGACTGTCGCCATAATCTGTTGAATCGTCTTTCTTTTCTTGTCGTTTGAAATAATCGGTACGTCAAAATGGTCGGCTTCAGACAACAGGTACGATTGTATTTCCCAGATGGCATCGAATTCGCTCAGGTAACGCTTTGCCCGCCGCTGCGGAACGTTGGTACTCCTGCCGCGCAGGCGCCGTTTTAATTCTTTGGGACTCAGCACCGCCAGCATGATACAGATCACAATGGCATCGGGATCCTTCGGCAGCTGGCGCAGAAACGAGGGCTGAACATGAACGCCTTCCAGGATCAGCGGAACTCGTTCGCGAATAGCACGCTCCAGCACGGCCTCACAGGGAACAGCCAGCAATTCCGCCTGACGCTGATATCCCTGGGCCAGAAGGTCATGCTCTTCCTGACCATCCTGCACCGGCAATACTTTCCATGCGTTGAATGAAGAGGTATGCAGGACCGGCATCAGACGTTCCGGAATCATCATCCGCATCACTTCCCGGAGCATATCGGTTGACTGGGTCCGAACAATATCGAGGCGGTGGGCAATCTCCGTTGCGATCGTGCTCTTGCCGCAACCAATCGTCCCGCCGATCAGCAACAGCAGCGGACGGCCGCTCTCCTGAAATTCCGACCAGACCAGGTAGCGACGCGCATCATCCTCGCCAAGCTCGCGCTCCAGGTGCCGGTATGTCAGGTGGCCGAGCGACGATGCGCTGATTTCCTTTACACCGTCTTTCAACAGTTGCTCGTAGATGTTCGCCGCGACGGTAGCCGCTTTGGCCGCTGCAATCCCACTGGCCTCGAGAAACCTCCGGTGTCCTCCGCGTGAAAACGGAGTGATCTGATCGTCCTGATCCCGAACGATGATCGTTACGGTCGAGCCATGCAACGCATCGTAACGCTCTGCGAACACCGGATCGAATTTTTCCCTGAGCTGTGCCGAGACTTTTTTATGCAGCTTCTCGTTCGTTATCTCTGCCGATTTGGCCAAGTTGTTACGGATTACCGAGGCAAGCTCGAAGGCTTTGTCGAAATCCAGGCCGGTATCCTGCAAAGAATGGATCAGGATTCCACGCAGGAATGGCACCCGCGTTTCTTCTTGCTCGTTAACAACTAATGTCTTTGCCATCTCACCTGCTCCCGGCACAACATTGACCGAGAGCTTGTCCGCTTCACAGTGCCTGGTTCGGTTATGATATCGTAATTCGCCTGATTGATATATTCCGCTTGATATATTTCGCTTGATATATTTCGCAAGCAATCCTCGTGTGCCGTGACCAGAACCCATGTTTGAAACCGCAGAATTAGGACAGAAAGTTTCGAGGGCCGAGTTCAAGGAACGAGAACTCGGTCTTTGGGAGAACTTGCTGAGAGTCCAGCGCGAACTCAGCGCGTACGGAAATTTCGGTGTGATGATCGATTTCGCCGGAGTCAAAGGCGCCGGCAAACTTGCGTTGATCAACCTGCTCAACAAGTGGATGGATGCCCGCTGGATCGTAACGCATGCTTACGACAAACAAATTGATGCCGAGCGCTTGCGGCCCGATTTCTGGCGGTACTGGCGTGATCTGCCACCAAACGGCCAGATCGGCCTTTATCTCAGTGGCCGTTACTCACCTCCCCTGATGGATTACGTCTATGGAGAGATCACCGAAGCGGAATTCAAGCGACGCCTCGATCGTATCGTGGCATTCGAGAAAACCCTGGCGGACAACGGTACGCTGATTCTGAAATTCTGGATGCACCTGGGCCGCGAACCACAGAAAGAAAGGCTGGAAGCATTGGAGAATGATCCGCTGCAAAAGTGGCTGGTCAATGAAACCGACTGGAAACACTGGAAGCTCTATGACCGTTTTATTGCCGCCGCTGAACAACTGATTGCACAAACCAGCACCGGCGATTCGCCATGGCATATCGTAGAAGGACAGGATGAGCACTATCGAAGCCTGCGAGTTGGCGAAATCGTTCTGAACGCAATTGAAACGCATCTCGAATCGAGTCAGCTCCATGACAGGTTTCTCAGCGAGAATCACGCCAATGGAGAAAAGGACCGGGATACGGACGATACCGCCGCCCTGGCCGATATATCGTCTGCTTCGGATGAAGGCCAGAAATCGGTAACGATTCTCGACACACTGAGCGCCACGAAGCAGCTGGACAAGAAAGAATATAAACGAGCCCTGAAAAAATACACGAGTGAACTGCACATGCTACAACGTAAGGCGTTGAGCAGCGGCACGTCGACGGTGCTCGTATTCGAGGGTTCCGATGCAGCGGGGAAAGGAGGCATCATCAGACGCCTGACCCGCGGGCTCGATGCCGTCGACTACAAGGTGGTTCCCTTTGGCGCTCCGACCGATGAGGAACAGCGCCACCACTATCTCTGGAGATTCTGGAAACATATACCGCGTGCCGGTCGGATGACGATTTTCGATCGCAGCTGGTACGGGCGCGTGCTCGTCGAACGCGTCGAAGGCTTTGCCAGCGAAGACGAATGGAAACGTGCTTACGCGGAAATCAATGATTTCGAGTCACAACTCGTCGAGCACGGCATCGTATTACTGAAATTCTGGATCAATATAACGAAAGAAGAGCAGCTGGCACGCTTCGAGGATCGGGCAAATACACCGCACAAACAGTGGAAGCTCAGCGATGAAGACTGGCGTAATCGAAACAATTGGGAACAGTACGATCTGGCTGTTCACAAGATGGTGCAACAGACCAGTACCGCCATCGCCCCGTGGCAGATGGTCGAAGGAAACTGCAAACGATATTCGCGAATCAAGGTGATGCGAACGGTTTGTGAAACTCTGGCAGCTGCGGTAGCAGACGGCAATATTGCCGAAGAAAATTCAAGTACATCCGGAACAGACCAAAAACCTGCTGATTAACCTGTAGGAGCGGCTTCCAGCCGCGATTGGCCTGATCTGGTGCGTCAATCGCGGCTGGAAGCCGCTCCTACGGTTCGTTGCACCTAAGGCGTCAGTAATCATTTAATCCGACAGCAACTATCCGGTCGGATACCAGTTAATACAGTTCAGGCGGCAATCGTTCGTACCGCATTAAAGCTTCCCCAAACGGCATGCATGATGCTGCCGACTTCGACACAATCACCGGCGCTGAAAACTTTATTCTCAGCATCCTCATAGAATTCCCCGAGCTCCTTTTGCAAACCACTACGCGGCAACAGCCGACCGGCGAACACGAGGCTATCGGCCGGAATAACAATCTGCTGTTCATCGCATTCGGCAACGACGCCGTGGTCTTCCGTCCGAACCGGCACCGTGTGCGCCATGACCTGAATACCGGCATCCGCAATCATCTGGTTCAGCATCTTGCGGTTGGAACGATCGACGATATCACCGCCGAGCTCGTCCGCACCACGCCGAGTGGTCAACGTGACCCGCACACCTTGCCGGGCCAGGTAAACGGCTGTTTCGCAGCCGACGAGGCCACCACCCATGACGACGACCCTGTCGCCCCGAGTCGTAGCCATGCCGGTCAGCAGATCAATCGCCGTCAGAACCTTGACCGTACCGGTACTGTCGAACGGCAGCGCTTCCATTTCGGCGCCGGTGGCCAGAATGATGTAGTCCGCATCGAAATCGACAATATCCTGCTTTGTCGCACGCCTGTTCAACACCACATTGATCGGCAACTGTTTCTCCAGTTGCCGGAGATAAGCCGCATAATGGGCGATATCCAGTTTAAAATCCGGTTCTGCCGCCGGCCAAAGATTTCCGCCGATCCTGCTACTCGCCTCCCACAGCGTGACATCGAAGCCGCGCTCTACTCCGGCACGTGCCGCTTCCAGGCCCGCAGGCCCACCGCCTACAATAAGCAAAGAGTTCTTGCCGGCAATCGGTACCATCGGCCACTCGAGTTCGTGCCCGGTCGTCGGACGAAGCGCACAACTGGTGGGCTTACCTTCCGCCATTTGCTGCAGACAGCCCTCGTGACAACTGATGCATGGAATGATGTCGGCCGCCTTTCTACTCTGAACCTTGTTAACCCATTCGGGATCGGCCAACAGACCCCGCCCGATGGCGACAAAGTCGGCGCTACCCTGAGTCAGCGCACGCTCGGCAACTTCGGGATCCTGTAGCCGACCCACAGTAATCACGGGAATTGACACCCTTTGCCTGACCTGCTCGGCCAGACTGACCATGCAACCGGGCTCCTGATACTGGGGCGGATGCGGCCACCAGTGTGATTCGTAACAACCGGCATCGACATGCAGGGCGTCGACACCCATTGCTTCCAGTTCCTGAGCTATCCACAGACCTTCTTCAGGCTCACGACCACCCGGAACGTAATGTGCCAATCCATAACGATAGATAATCGGAAAATCCTCGCCTGCCTCGCGCCGGATCGCGGCGATAGCTTCACGGGCAAACGTCAGTCGCTTCTCGCGGGAACCGCCATAGCGATCGTCGCGACGATTCCAGAGTTCCGTCATGAACTGATCGAGCAAATACCCCTCGTGTCCATGCAATTCGACACAATCGGCGCCGCCTTCCCGGGCACGCTTTGCGGCAAAACCAAAAGCCCGGGCATGCGCCTCGGCTTCCTCCGTCGTCAGCGGGCGTGAATCAAATTTCCGTCGATCAGGCAGGTAATGATTGTTATTAATCGATGCCGATACCGGTTGATGCCGTGCAGGCAGCGGGTCCTCGGTCCACCATTCGGGCGCAATAAAAGGCGGTACGACCCGGCCGAAGCCGGCGGTGAGCTGTATGCACAGCCTGCAATCGTATTGATGCAGGGAATCAGCGAGCCGGCGCACGGATTCAAGGTGCCGATCCGAAGCAAGATCGATACAGGTACTGGCGGAAGGCTCCAGCGCCCGGGAAACAAAGACCATTTCGGGCATGATCATACCCACACCGCCGGCAGCCCGATCAGTATAGAAGACCTGAGTTGGCTCACCCCAATCACCATCGTCGTCGGTTGTGCCACGAATGCCCATCGCGGCCATAACGACACGGTTCTTGGTTTCCATGCTGCCTATGCAACCGGATTCCATCAGCCTCATTCTGAGTATCTCCTTTGTATCGACAAGCTAGCCCGTATAATACCCGCCATGCACCTTCGGCAAGGCATCCGTTTGTAACATTGTGTATCCGAAAGATTACCGACGCAGCCCATGACTTTACCTGCAAAGCAGCAATATCCCGGTTTTTTTATGTCCGCCGTAACACTCAGTGCTGCATTATTATTTTGTACGTCGTCAAACCATTATGGACTTTTAGCCGCCTGATTTAAGAGACACATT
>CAZVQW010000011.1:0-105929 GCA_964629475.1 uncultured Chromatiaceae bacterium
CGCGATTACACGCTCGTCATGGGGGTCGTCGTGTTCTACGGTGCGTTGATCATCGTGTTTAATTTTTTCGTTGACCTGATCTACGGCTGGCTGGACCCGCGGGTGCGGCTGTGAGCCCGGATGTAAGCCCAGGTGTAAGCTCAGACACGAAGCAGGCGCCGGGTCGCAGCCTGGGTTACGACGCGTGGGTCGTACTGCGGCGAAATCGGGCGGCGATTGCCGCATTAATCATTCTCGTGACGATGACGGTCATCGTCGTTTTCGCCCCGCTTTTCATTCCCTACAGTATCGATGAAACGGACTGGGACAACATATCGATCGCACCGTCGCTCGGCGGCGGGCACCTGTTCGGTACCGACGCACTCGGTCGCGACCTGTTCGTTCGCACGTTGCAGGGTGGACGCATCTCGCTGTTGGTCGGCATCGTCGCGACATTCGTCAGCCTGCTGATCGGCATTTCCTATGGCGCCGTGTCAGGATATCTGGGCGGACGTGTCGACCAGATCATGATGCGTATCGTCGACATCCTGTACGCGTTGCCCTTTATGTTTCTCGTGATTCTGCTGATGGTTTTTTTCGGCCGCAACATCGTGCTGATCTTCGTCGCCATCGGTGCGATCAACTGGCTCGACATGGCAAGGATCGTGCGCGGTCAGACGCTGAGCCTGAAGAACCGTGAATTCATCGAGGCGGCGCGTGCCGGTGGTGTGACGACATCGCGCATTATTCGTCGTCACATCGTGCCGAACCTGCTTGGCGTCGTCGCCGTCTACGTGACGCTGACCATTCCCCAGGTCATCCTCGTCGAGTCATTCCTGAGTTTTCTGGGCCTCGGTGTGCAGGAACCGATGACGTCGTGGGGCGCGCTGGTCAACGAGGGCGCACAGGAAATGGAAAACGCGCCGTGGATGCTCGTGTTCCCCGCGCTTTTTTTGACCGTCACGCTGTTTTGTTTCAATTTTCTCGGTGATGGCCTGCGCGACGCGCTCGATCCCCGTGACCGCGGGGCCACCTCATGAGCGCACCGGTCGAATCGGTATTATCGGTGGACCGGCTCAACGTGGCGTTCACAACGCCTGACGGCCCGATACATGCAGTCCGTGATTTAAGTTTTGCCGTCGCCAGCGGCGAGACGCTGGGTATTGTCGGTGAATCCGGTTCCGGCAAGAGTCAGACAGTTATGGCTCTGCTCGGCTTGCTGGCCGCCAATGGCAATGCTTCCGGGCGTGCTGTGTTTGACGGTGAGGACCTGCTGCAATTGCCGGAACGGCGGCTGCAGGCTATCCGTGGTGCGCGGGTTGCGATGATCTTTCAGGATCCGATGACCGCGTTGAATCCTTATTTGACGATCGGCCGACAGATGTCGGAGGTGCTGCGCCGGCATCGTGGCCTGGATCGCCGCACGGCGCTGCGCCAATGCGAAGCGTTGCTGGATGCCGTGCATATCTCCGCAGCGCGACGGCGGCTGGGGATGTATCCGCACGAGTTATCCGGCGGCATGCGTCAACGGGTCATGATCGCTGCTGCGTTGTTGTGCAAGCCTGCGTTATTGATTGCCGATGAACCGACGACCGCGCTCGATGTGACGGTACAGGCGCAGATTCTGGAACTGATGCGTGAATTGCGTGCCGGGTTTTCGACCTCGATCATTCTTATTACCCATGACCTGGGGGTTGTGGCGGGTACTTGTGATCGAGTGCTGGTCATGCACGAAGGCAAGGCCGAGGAAGCAGGAACGACCGCAGATATTTTTTATCGTTCGACGAATGCTTATACGCGTGCGCTGCTCGGCGCGGTGCCGCGCCTCGACGGCGAGCATGCCGACACTACGCGAACGGCGCCGGCCCATGGTGATGCCGACCCAATGCTCCCGGTACTTTCAGCGCAAGGGCTTGGCGTGGAGTTCAGCGTACCGAGCGCGCGGATGTTCGCGTCGCCAAATACTCTGCGCGCCGTTGACGATGTCTTTATCGACGTCAGGCCGGGTGAAACGCTCGGCATCGTCGGCGAATCGGGATGCGGAAAATCGACGCTGGCCCGGGCAATTCTCAGGCTCGTCGATGCCTGTGACGGTACGACCTGTCTGCTGGGCCGCGACCTGGCGATGCTGGATGCTAACGAGTTACGTGCCGCACGCCGTGACATGCAGATGGTCTTTCAGGATCCGTTGGCATCGCTGGATCCGCGCATGACGATAGGCCGCATCGTTGCCGAACCGCTCGAGACTTTTTTCCCTGAGCTTGACGCCCAACAGCGTACCCGACGGGTTGCAGACATGCTGGTCCGGGTCGGCCTGGCGCCGTCTTGCGTTAATCGTTATCCGCACGAGTTTTCCGGGGGGCAGTGTCAGCGCATCGGCATAGCCAGGGCGTTGATCTCAGAGCCGCGACTCGTGATTTGCGATGAGGCGGTCAGCGCGCTGGATGTGACGATCCAGGCGCAAATTATCGAGTTGTTGATCGATTTGCAGCAGCAGCTCGACCTCGCGCTCGTGTTTATCGCGCATGACCTGGCGGTCGTGCGCCGGATCAGCCACCGGATCATCGTCATGTACCTCGGCCAGGTCGTCGAAAGTGCCGCGACGGATGAATTATTTTCGCGGCCACGCCACCCGTACACGCGTGCGCTGATTGCCGCCGCGCCGGTGCCCGATCCGGAAATCGAGCGTAGTCGCAGTCATGTTGCGGCCAAAGGCGAAGTGCCCTCGCCGCTGGAACGCCCGACCGGCTGCGCTTTTCGGTCGCGTTGTCTGTATGCACAGGGGGAGTGTGAAAAGCACCCGCCACCACTGGAACCGGATGGCGAGGCCTGGGTGGCGTGTCATCGGGCCGGGGAAGCCTACGTATAAATACTTAACACCGGCGCCTTTTATGCTTAACATAGCGGTCCGCTTGGGCCACAGCCCAGAGCCCATAATTCAGCGAGCAGAGAGAAACACATGTCTATTTTTCGAATCCTGTTGATCGGCCTTTCTGTCATCATGTTTGGCTTGGCAGCACTGCCGGCCCATGCGTCGGGTGATGCCGAGCGAGGCGCCATGCTGGCCACCACCTGTCTCGGTTGTCATGGTATTCCGGGGTATCGGAACGCCTATCCGTCTTATCGTGTACCGAAACTTGCCGGCCAGCATGAGGATTACATCGCGCTTGGCCTGAATGGATACAAGAACAAGGGCCGTCCGCATCCGACGATGCAGGCACAGGCCGCTACGCTGTCGGATCAGGATATCAAGGATCTGGCGGCGTATTTCTCGGCACAGGGCGAGTTGGCAACCGGTACTGCAAAATCCGATGCCCGGATCGGACGCGGCCAGGAAAAGGCTGCGGTTTGCGCAGCCTGTCACGGTGCGAATGGCGTCAGTGCGATGCCGAACTGGCCGACGCTGGCCGGCCAGCACGAAGATTATCTGACGCATGCTTTGACCCAATACAAACTGGGCAACCGTACCGACCCGGTCATGGCCGGACAGGTCATCAACCTGAGTGAAGAAGACATCAAAGATCTGGCTGCATACTTTGCCGCCCAGCCGGGATTGGTTTCGATTAATTAACAAGCTCTTCAAAGCCTTTCGTATTCATTCGGAAGACGGGCGGTACGTCGAGGCACGGCTGGACGAGATCACGCTCGATGATCTGTGCGATGGTGATGTCGTCATCCGCGGGGCCTGGTCGAGTATCAACTATAAGGATGCTTTAGCCGCCACCGGCGCGGGACGCATACTGCGGCGGTTCCCGCTCGTCGGGGGCGTCGATATCGCCGGCACGGTCGTGTCATCGAGCGATCCACGCGTCGCTGAAGGCGACGAAGTCATCGTCAACGGGTGTGGTTTGAGCGAGACGCACGATGGCGGGTTTGCCGAATATGCGCGCGTCCGTGGTGAGTGGGTAACGCCGATGCCGGCGGGTCTCGATGCGCGTACGGCGATGGGACTTGGTACGGCCGGGTTCACGGCGGCGCTGGCGATACACCGGATGGAGCAAAACGGACAGGTACCCGAGCTCGGACCGATCGCCGTTAACGGTGCGACCGGCGGTGTCGGCAGCGTGGCGATCGATATGCTGAGTCAGCGCGGCTATAGCGTTACGGCACTGACCAGCAAGACCGAGGCAGGTGACTATCTCAAGGCGCTGGGTGCAACCGAGGTTCTGAATATCAGGGAACTGGAGCTCGGCAGGAAGCCGCTTGAGAAGGCGATCTGGGGTGGAGCGATCGATAATCTTGGTGGTGAAATCCTCGCCTGGCTGACACGAACAACGAACGCCTACGGAAATATCGTGAGTATCGGCCTGGCTGCCGGTATTGAATTGTCCACAACCGTGATGCCCTTTATTTTGCGTGGCGTCAGCCTGCTTGGTGTCAATACCGTTGAATTACCACGGGATTTGCGCATCGCCGTCTGGAACAGGATTGCCGGCGACCTTACGCCCGCGCACCTCGATCAGATTGTGAATCGTGAGGTCGCGCTCGCTGATCTGCCGCGTTACTTTCCGGACTATATCGACGGTAACATTACCGGTCGCACTATCGTTCGGTTGTCGTAGTGGTGCCGGCGCCCGATTCCGGGTAGCTTGTCGTCATGACGACTTCGGCAACAGAATTGGATCTCGGCGAACGTTTACGGACGGGTCTTGCAGCGATGCATATCGAAGCAAAACCGGAGCTTGCGCAGAAATTCGAGCAACTGTTGGTGTTACTCGATAAATGGAACCGGGCATTTAATCTGACGGCGGTCCGCGATCCGGGCGAGATGGTCAGCCGTCATATCCTCGATTCGTTAAGTGCGCGGCCGTTTCTGACCGGCGTGTCTATCCTGGATGTCGGTACCGGCGCAGGGTTTCCCGGGTTGCCTCTGGCGCTCGTCGAACCGCAACGACACTTCACGTTACTCGATTCGGGTGGTAAAAAGATCCGCTTCGTGCGCCACGTACTCGGCGAACTGGCGCTTGATAATGTCGTCGTTGAGCAGCAGCGCGTAGAAGCTTTCGAACCCGCGGACCTTTATGATGTAGTGATCAGCCGTGCGTTTTCGTCACTAGGCGAATTCGTACGTCGTTGCGAACGCCTGGTTGCAACCGGGGGATGCCTTCTGGCGATGAAGGGACGCTACCCGGCGGTCGAACTGACAGGCGTGCCAGGAAACTGGGAAGTGGCCGATAGCGCCAGGCTCGAAGTACCGGGCCTGACGGGTGAGCGGCATATGGTCGTCATGCACCGGCGTGACTGATGGGAAAAAGGTGCCGGGTTTATTTTTCCGGCTACCATTTGTGGCTGATGAATTAATAATTCTGGAAAAATAAACCCGGCACCTTTTTCGGGCACCTTTTCCGGCCAAAGGAACAGACAATATGGGCGAAATTATCGCAGTGACGAATCAGAAGGGTGGCGTCGGCAAGACGACGACCTGCGTCAATCTTGCTGCATCACTGGCGGCGTTACAGCGTCGCGTACTGATTGTTGATTTTGACCCACAGGGAAATGCGACCACCGGATGTGGTGTCGACAAGTCTTCGCTCGAGCAGTCTTCCTGCGAGGTGATCCTTGGTGAGACACAGGTGCTGGATGCGATCCAGGTGGTGCAGAAAGGCGCATTTTCATTATTACCCGCGAACTCGGACCTGACTGTCGCCGAGGTTCGGTTGCTGCAGGAAATCGGCCGGGAATTGAAACTGCGTAACGTACTCGAACCTGTCCGTAGCCTCTATGACTATGTGCTGATCGATTGTCCGCCGACGATCAACATGTTGACGCTTAATGCACTGACTGCGGCCGATGGCGCGCTGATTCCGATCCAGTGTGAATATTACGCACTCGAAGGATTATCTTCGCTGCTCGAAACCATCAAACAGGTGCGTAATACGGTCAATCACGGGCTGCATATCAAGGGGTTATTGCGGACAATGTTTGACCCGCGCAACAAGCTTGCCAGGGAAGTGTCCGAGCAGTTGCTCAAGCATTTCGGTGACAAGGTGTACGCTACGGTCATTCCGCGCAATGTGCGCCTCGCCGAGGCGCCAAGCTTTGGCCTGGTTGCGATGCATCATGATCGGAGCTCAACCGGAGCGAAGGCGTATCAGGCGCTTGCCGAAGAAGTGATTGGCCAGGAAACGCGCTCGTGTGAGAAGGGCGCGGCGTGAAAAAATTTTTCAGGCTAGAATCCGCAGTCATCATGCGGAGTTTTCAATGAGTGCAAAAAGGAAGGGTCTCGGGCGCGGGCTGGATGCCCTGCTCGGCGATGTGGATATTTCGCCGCCGCCGGTTGCCGTCGGCGACGGGCAACAACCGGTATCGCCGGACAGTGGCCTGAAAATGATCCCGGTCGATTTGTTACGCCGTGGAGCCTATCAGCCCCGGCAGGCGATACATCAGGATGCACTGGAAGAACTCGCGGACTCGATCCGCGCCCAGGGTCTCGTCCAGCCGATCATCGTTCGCCCGTTGGCGACGACCGATGCCAGCGGGATGCAGCATTATGAGATCGTTGCCGGAGAACGCCGCTGGCGCGCCGCGCAACTGGCGGGCCTGGATGAGGTGCCGTCTGTTGTTCGGCAGATGCCGGATTCGGCCGCGGTAGCCGTTGCACTGATCGAGAACATTCAGCGCGAGAATCTGACCCCGCTCGAGGAAGCGCAGGGACTGCGCCGCCTGATCGACGAATTCGAACTGACTCATCAGGCGGCTGCCGATGCTATTGGTCGTTCGCGGACGGCGGTCAGCAACTTGCTGCGCCTGCTGGATCTCGGCGACGAAGCCAAGGCGCTGGTCCGCGCCGGCAAACTGGAAATGGGCCATGCCCGGGCGCTGCTGGCGATTACCCAGCCGCGCATTCAGGCTGAACTGGCGGCACGGATCGCGCGCCGGGGTCTGTCGGTGCGGGCCACCGAGGCGCTGGTCAAAAAGACGCTGGCCGGTGGCGGCAAGAAATCACCGCGTGCCGCTATCGATCCGAATATCCGCCACTTGCAGGACGACTTGTCGGGGCGGCTCGGCGCCCGGGTCACGATTGCGCATCAGCAGAAGGGCAACGGTAAGGTCGTCGTGACTTATAACAGCCTCGATGAGCTTGAAGGGATCCTCGCGCATATCCGGTAGGAGCGGCTTCCAGCCGCGATTAGGCCTCTCGCCGTGTTTATCGCGGCTGGAAGCCGCTCCTACGATCGCTTCCTTAGTATTTTCCACACCCCGCGCCCCTTGAACCGATCCTGACAGGTCCGTAGAATACGCGCGCTAACTGATGGATAGGTTGGATGCATTGCCACCCATCGCCGCAGAGTCGGCGGTTGGAAGTGGTTTTTTTTTGTATCCATGCTCCCGTTCGTAAGAGACCGTTAAGGGTCTCGCGCCAAAGTAACGTAAACGGCAGACATTCTTATGCTGCAAATGGCTGCATTCAGACTTGCCGGCTGGCAGGCCCTGTTGACCGGCTTCGTTGCGGCAGGTGCGTATTGGCTTGGTGGTTCATCGGCGGCATTATCTGCCGCGACCGGTGGAAGTATCGGGATTGTGGCCGGCCTGTATCAGGCGTTGCGGATGTTCCGCGTGGATGCCGGCCGTGACCCGCAAGGGTTCATGCGCGGTGTCTACATAGGCGAGGCGGTGAAGATCGTATTGACGGTAGCACTGATGATCGCCGCGATACGGGTACTGGGTGTCGAGATGTTGCCGTTTATGGTCGGTTACATCGCGATTTACAGCATTTACTGGATTGCCCTGAGGACTGGGTTGTCTGTTGATTGAGAAACCGGGCTGATTTTAAAGTGCCGGAAAAATAGTCGGATCGAGACCGCAAAGCATGGCATCAGAAGGCACAAAGACATCCGCTGAATACATTCAGCATCACCTGCAGAACCTGCAGGTATGTCAGAACGAGTCCGGCGAATGGATCTGGAATCATTGTGCCGGTAATTTCTGGGCAATCAACGTTGACTCGATGATCTTCTCGGTGGTGCTCGGACTGTTCCTGAGCGTACTGTTCAGTCGCATTGCGAAAAATGCCACGACCGGCAGACCCGGCAAGATGCAGGCCTTTGTTGAAATCATCATCGATTTCGTCAGCGACAGCGTCAAAGGAACGTTCCACGGCAAGAACCCACTGATCGCACCTCTGGCGCTGACGATCGTGACCTGGGTTTTCATGATGAATCTCATGGATTTGATCCCCGTCGACTGGTTGCCGTGGATCGCGCATGCAGCAGGCGTCGAATATCTGAAGGTCGTGCCGACGACCGACCCGAACATCACGTTCGCCATGTCGATCTCGGTGTTCATTCTGATCATCTTCTTTTCGCTCAAGATCAAGGGTATCGGCGGGTTTGCGGGTGAACTGACAATGCAGCCGCTGAGTCCGAAGGATCTCGGCGTGCCGAAAGTGCTGTGGCCGCTGGTCATGGTGTTTAACTTCGTTCTCGAGACCGTGGCCCTGCTGGCCAAGCCGCTGTCGCTGTCGCTGCGACTGTTCGGCAACATGTATGCTGGTGAGTTGATGTTTATCCTCATCGCATTGCTCGGTTTATATCAATTGCCCCTCCACTTCGGCTGGGCGGTATTCCATATTCTGATTGTCACGCTGCAGGCTTATATCTTCATGATGCTGACGATCGTTTATCTGAGTCAGGCTCACGAGTCTCACTAGAGAATTAATTTTTTTATTGTCCAAGATGCTTTGTAGGAGCAAGTAATGGGAACTGTAATTGGATTAACCGCGATCGCTGTCGCACTGTTGATTGGCTTCGGCGCTCTGGGCGTCGGTATCGGCATGGGCCTTCTGGGCGGCCGCTTCCTCGAAGGTTGCGCACGTCAGCCGGAACTCGCCAACATGTTGCAGACCAAGATGTTTCTGGTCGTCGCGTTGCTTGACGCGGTAGCGATGATCGGCGTCGGTATCGCGCTATTTTTTGCCTTCGCCAATCCGTTTGTCGCTCAATTCCAGGCGGCTGTCGGCGGATAAGCCTGCTTTGCGTGTGGCCGGTCGTCAGGCTGGTCATTGATGCAAACCATTATTCAGGAGAAGCCAGGTGGATCTGAATGCCACACTAATCGGTCAGACGATCGCGATGATCGTGTTTGTCTGGTTCTGCATGAAATTCGTATGGCCGCCGTTGATGGGCATGATCGAGGAGCGTCAGAACGAAATTGCTGATGGTCTGGCCGCTGCCGAGAAAGGCAACCGGTCGCTCGAGCTGGCCGCGGTCGAGAAGACCAAGCTGCTCGATGAAGCGCGGGGACAGGCGCGGGAAATTATCGATCAGGCAAATACGCGCGCCACAGGTATTGTTGACGAAGCTCGTTCGACGGCCAATCAGGAAGGCGAGCGTATTCTCGTCGCGGCGCGGGCCGAGGTCGATCAGGAGGCGAATCGCGCACGCGAGGAACTTCGCGGGCAGGTAGCTGCGATCGCGGTGGCCGGTGCCGAGAAGATCATCAGTCGCGAGATTAATGCCGCGTCTCATCAGGATCTGCTCGACAAGCTGGCGCAGGAGATTTAGACGGCCATGGCCGAGAACTCAGGTATTGCGCGTCCTTACGCCGAAGCAGTATTTGCTCTTGCCAGTGAGGCAGGACAGCTCGCGGGCTGGTCGGATTTGTTGCACGCCGCCGGTCATGCGGTTTCCGACGAGACTCTCGCGCACATGATCGACGCACCGGCTACTGACGATACAGTCGTTGTCAGCATCATCGCGGATGTTTGCAAGCAGGCCGTCACGGCGCCGGTCGACGATGCCCGGGTGTTGAATCTGCTCAGACTGCTGGCCGAGAACGGTCGGTTTTCGCTGTTGCCGGAAATTGCCGGGCAGTTCGACAAGCTCAAGGCCGATGTCGAAAACAGTGTCGACGTCGTACTGACGGCCGCGGCTCCGGTCGATGATGCGCAACAGACGAAGATTGTCGAGGCGCTGAAAAGACGCCTCGGCCGTAACGTAAATTTACACTTCAAGCTGGATGAAACTCTGATTGGTGGCGCCCGCCTGCAGGCGGACGATCTCGTTATCGATGGTTCGATACGCACCGGTCTGGAAAAATTGTCCAGCGCTCTGACGAACTAGAGGAAATACAAGATGGCGATCAAAGCCTCTGAAATTAGCGAACTCATCAAGCAGCGCATCAAGGATTTTGATAGTGCTGCCGAGGCACGCGATGTTGGCACCGTGATTGCGGTGACCGACGGTATCACGCGTATCCACGGTCTGGGCGCTGCCCAGTACGGTGAGATGCTCGAGTTCCCGGGCGATACGTTCGGTCTCGCGCTGAACCTCGAGCAGGACTCAGTCGGCGCCGTCGTACTCGGCGACTACAAGCACATCTCCGAAGGCGACACGGTCAAGACGACGGGTCGTATTCTCGAGGTGCCGGTCGGTCCCGGACTGCTCGGTCGGGTCGTAAATTCACTCGGTGAACCGATTGACGGCAAGGGCCCGATCGACGCAAGCGAACAATCGCCGATCGAAAAGGTTGCTCCGGGCGTTATCGAACGCAAATCAGTCGATCAGCCGGTGCAGACCGGTCTGAAATCCATCGACTCAATGGTGCCGATCGGCCGTGGCCAGCGCGAGCTGATCATCGGTGACCGTCAGACCGGCAAGTCTGCCGTTGCCATCGATACGATCATCAACCAGAAAGGCACCGGCATTAAGTGTGTCTATGTTGCGATCGGCCAGAAGGCCTCGACGGTTGCGAACGTTGTGCACAAACTCGAAGAGCATGACGCGATGGAGCACACGATTGTCGTTGCCGCATCGGCCTCCGAATCGGCAGCCATGCAATACATCGCCCCGTATTCGGGGTGCTCGATGGGTGAGTACTTCCGTGATCGTGGCGAAGACGCGCTGATCATCTATGACGATCTGACCAAGCAGGCCTGGGCATATCGCCAGGTATCGTTGTTGCTGCGTCGTCCGCCGGGCCGCGAAGCGTATCCGGGCGACGTCTTCTACCTGCATTCACGTCTGCTCGAACGTGCTTCGCGCATCAACGCGAAGGAAGTCGAGCGACTGACGGACGGTAAGGTCAAGGGCAAGACCGGCTCGCTGACGGCGCTGCCGATCATCGAAACACAGGCCGGCGACGTATCCGCTTTCGTGCCGACCAACGTGATCTCAATTACCGACGGTCAGATCTTTCTCGAGACCGACCTGTTCAACGCCGGTATCCGGCCCGCTATCAACGCTGGTTTGTCCGTGTCACGAGTCGGCGGCGCCGCGCAGACGAAAATCATCAAGAAGCTCGGCGGCGGTGTGCGCCTCGCGCTCGCCCAGTATCGTGAACTGGCGGCATTTGCACAATTCGCGTCGGATCTCGATGAGGCAACCCGCAAACAACTCGAGCGCGGCCAGCGCGTCACGGAGCTGATGAAGCAGCCGCAGTACTCGCCGCTGTCCGTCGGTGAAATGGCCATGTCGCTGTACGCGGCGAACGAGGGTTACCTCGATGACGTCGACGCGAACAAAATTGTCGAGTTCGAAGCGGCAATGCATTCGTACGTTAACGACAAGTTTGCAGATCTGATCGGCAAGATAAACGAAAGTGGTGATCTGAACGATGAAATCAGCGCCGGCCTGAAAGCGGCCATCGAAGATTTCAAGGCCAATGGCGCTTACTAGCCCTCTGGTAATCAGGATCAACTGAAGTCGGGTGTAACGAAGAGCTTTTTACATGGCGAACCTGAAAGAAATTCGCACACAGATCGGCAGCGTCAAGAACACGCAAAAGATCACGAAGGCGATGGAAATGGTCGCGGCCAGCAAGATGCGCCGCACGCAGCTGCGCATGCAGGAAACGCGTCCATATGCCGACAAGATTCGCACCGTGATCGGGCATTTGTATAAGGCGAACCCCGAATACCGGCATCCGTTCCTGGAAGACCGTGAGGTTAAACGTGTCGGCTATATCGTCGTGACGACCGATCGTGGTTTGTGCGGCGGGCTGAACGTCAATACGTTCCGTGCGTTGATCAAGGATATGCAGGAGTGGCGCGAGAAGGGTGTCGAAGTTGACCTGTGCCTGATCGGTGCCAAAGGTGTGCAATTCTTCCGCCGTTTCGATGTCAATGTCGTGGGTACGGCGACGCATCTCGGGGAGAACCCGAAGGTTGCGGACCTGATCGGCTCAATCCAGATCATGCTCAGTGCCTATACCGAAGGCACCATCGACCGGCTGTTCCTGATGCACAGCAATTTCGTCAACACGATGAGCCAGCAGCCGAAGATCAATACCCTGATTCCGGTACCGGCCCTCGACAAGGAAGAGTTGCCGCAGTACTGGGACTATATTTATGAGCCGGAAGCGATCGAATTACTCGATGCCGTTCTGATGCGCTATATCGAATCGCAGGTTTATCGCGCCACGGTCGAAAATGTTGCCTGCGAGATGGCCGCAAAGATGGTTGCAATGAAGAGCGCGACGGATAACGCCGGCAAGTTTATCGACCAGCTTCAGCTCGATTACAACAAGGCCCGTCAGGCCGCCATTACGCAGGAAATTTCAGAAATCGTCGGCGGTGCCGCCGCGGTATAGAGGAATAGTAGTTATGAGTTCCGGAAAAGTTAGTCAGATTATTGGTGCTGTCGTAGACGTGCAGTTCCCGCAGGATTCGCTGCCGAATATTTATGACGCACTGAGGGTCGAAGACCGCGATCTGACACTCGAAGTGCAGCAGCAGCTGGGCGACGGTATCGTTCGTGCTATTGCGATGGGATCCAGCGAAGGCCTCGTCCGCGGTCTGGATGTCGCCAATACAGGCGAACCGATCAAGGTACCGGTCGGCGAGAAGACGCTCGGTCGTATCATGGACGTGCTCGGCACGCCAATCGATCAGGCCGGTCCGATCGGCGAAGAGAAACGCTTGCCGATTCACCGCTCGGCACCCAAGTACGAAGATCAGGCGGCATCGACCGAATTGCTCGAAACCGGCATCAAGGTTGTTGATCTGATCATGCCGATTGCCAAGGGCGGCAAGATCGGCCTGTTCGGTGGTGCAGGCGTCGGCAAGACCGTGACGCTGATGGAACTCATCAATAACATCGCGAAGGCGCACGGTGGTTATTCCGTGTTTGCCGGCGTCGGTGAGCGTACTCGCGAGGGTAACGACTTCTACTACGAGATGGAGGAGTCCGGGGTTCTCGACAAGGTGTCGCTTGTCTACGGTCAGATGAACGAGCCGCCGGGCAACCGCCTGCGTGTCGCATTGACTGGTTTGACCATTGCGGAAGATTTCCGCGACGAAGGCCGCGACGTGCTGATGTTCATCGACAACATTTATCGTTATACGCTGGCCGGCACCGAGGTTTCGGCGCTGCTCGGCCGCATGCCGTCTGCCGTGGGCTACCAGCCAACGCTGGCCGAGGAAATGGGCGTGCTGCAGGAGCGCATCACATCGACGAAAACCGGTTCCATCACGTCGTTCCAAGCCGTGTATGTCCCGGCCGATGACCTGACCGATCCGTCGCCGGCCACAACCTTCGCTCACCTCGACGCAACCCTCGTGTTGTCACGACAGATTGCAGAGCTGGGTATTTACCCGGCGGTCGACCCGCTCGACTCGACGAGCCGTTTGCTCGATCCGAACGTGATCAGTGCGGATCATTATGAAACTGCACGAGGCGTGCAGTCGGTTCTGCAGCGGTACAAGGAGTTGCAGGACATTATCGCGATTCTCGGCATGGACGAACTGTCCGAGGAAGACAAACTCGTCGTGCAGCGCGCACGTAAAGTTCAGCGCTTCCTGTCGCAGCCGTTCACCGTGGCCGAGACGTTCACGGGCGCCGAAGGCAAGTATGTCAGCCTGCAGGACACGATTCGTGGCTTTAAGGGTATTGTCGCCGGTGAATACGATGATCTGCCGGAGCAGGCGTTTTACATGGTCGGTGGTATCGAAGAAGCCGTGGAGAAAGCCAAGACCATCTAATCGGTTGGAGGCTTGTTTACCGGGAAACTTTAATGAGCACGATTCACGTCGAAATTGTCAGCGCCGAAGGCGAGATCTATTCGGGTGACGCGGAGATGGTCATCGCTCCGGCACAGATGGGCGATGTCGGCATTACGCCACGCCATGCGCCGATGATGACGAACCTGCGGCCCGGTGAAGTGCGGGTGCAGGACCCGAGTCAGGAAGATGAGGTTTTCATCTATGTGACCGGCGGCGTCCTCGAAGTGCAGCCTCATCTGGTGACGGTACTGGCCGATTCGGCAATGCACGGCGACGAACTCGATGCGCAGGCTGCACTCGATGCGCAGAAAGCCGCTGAGAAGGAGCTGGCCGGAGCGACGGACCGGGCCGATATTGCGCACGCCCAGGAACAGCTCGTCGAGGCCGCAGCGCGTTACCGGGCCGCCGAAAGACTCAAGGGCCACCGACGACCCTGACCCGGTCGGTGCGCTGGTGCTACTGAAGTAGCCGGGCGGGGCCAGAGTTATGTCCCGACCCGACTAATGACTTCCGGAGGCGAGGGGCATAACTCTGGCCCCGCCCGGCGGCAATTCTCTACTGAACCTGTTCCAATCATTAACAAAAGTTGTGACGCCAGGGGTCCAAATTTCAGCCTCGACCGGGTAGAGTTCATCGGATGACCCCCACGAGTCACGGAAAATTCACATGGATGTAAGCGTCGTCATCCTGGCCGCAGGCCAGGGCAAGCGAATGTGTTCAGATTTGCCGAAGATCCTGCAGCCATTGGCGGGCCGTCCGTTGCTGGCTCATGTAATCGGCACGGTACGTGCGCTGGACCCGAAGCGGGTTTGTGTCGTTTACGGACACGGGGGCGATCTCGTCAAGGAGGCGTTTGCTGGTGAAGATCTGACCTGGGTGTTGCAGGCGGAGCAGCTCGGGACCGGACATGCCGTCATGCAGGCAATGCCGGATCTGGCTGCGGATGACATCGTGCTGATTCTGTGCGGCGACGTGCCCCTGGTACGCACCGCGACGATCTCACCCCTGATTACTGTCGCCGAGAGCGACAAGCTGGCGATATTGACGACCGATCTCGATGATCCGGGTGGCTATGGCCGGATCGTTCGTGACATCGATAGTCTGGTCATGGCAATTGTCGAGGAAAAGGACGCGAGCGACGATCAGAAGACGATTACGGAAATTAATACGGGCCTGATGGCCTGTCGTGCGTCGTTCCTGTCGCAATGGCTACAGCGTATCGACTCGGATAATGCCCAGGGTGAGTATTACCTGACCGATATTGTCGGCTGCGCCATCGAAGATGGCGTTTCGGTCGTACCTGTAAATGCGGCCCGCCCGGCCGAGGTTCTCGGCATCAACGACAAGAAGCAGCTGGCCGAGGCCGAGCGGAATTATCAGGAGTCAGTTGTCGATGCCTTGCTGGAACAGGGTGTGACGGTTATTGATCCGCGACGTGTTGATGTTCGCGGCAAGCTGACTTGCGGCAGAGATGTCGTGATCGACGTCAATACGATTTTTGACGGTGATGTCGAGCTGGGCGATGGCGTTCAGGTTGGTGCAAATACGGTTATCAGTGATTCGAAGATCGGCGCCGGTACGAGAATTTATCCCAATTGCATCCTGGATCAGGCGATCGTTGGCGCCGCATGCGAACTGGGTCCGTTTGCGCGCACACGCCCCGGGGTCGAGATGGATGATCAATCCAAGCTCGGCAATTTCGTCGAGGTCAAAAAGAGCCGAATTGGCAAGGGCAGCAAGGTCAATCACCTGACTTATATCGGCGACACGACCATCGGTGAGCGGGTTAACGTGGGTGCGGGTACGATTACCTGTAATTACGATGGTGCCTTTAAACATCCGACTGTGATCGGTGACGGAGCTTTTATCGGTTCGGGCGTCGAGCTCGTCGCGCCGATCAATATTGGTGCCGGCGCGACGATTGGTGCCGGCGCGACGGTTTCGCGGGATGCACCCGCCGGTGAGCTGACCATTGAGCGTAGCCGCCAGAAAGTCGTCAAGGGCTGGGAACGCCCGGCCAAGAACAAGTAAAGAGGCAGAGCAAAAATGAATGGGGTCAGAGTAAAAATTAGGGAAAAATTGGGGTCTGACCCCAATTTTTCCCTAATTTTTACTCTGACCCCATTTTTCGCGCAAATTTTCTCCTCACGACCAAGACGTAGGGACTGAACAGATATGTGTGGAATCGTCGGTGCGGTTGCTGAACGAAATGTCATTCCGATTTTGCTCGAGGGCCTCAGGCGCCTCGAATATCGAGGCTATGATTCGGCTGGTATCGCTGCCGTTGTCAACGGAACGCTTGAAAGGCGGCGCAAGCTCGGCAAGGTTGTCGAACTCGAGAATGTGTTGACCGATGATCCGGCATCAAGCTCAATCGGCATCGCTCATACACGCTGGGCAACACATGGCGTACCGAGCGAGACGAATGCTCATCCGCACATGTCCGGCGATGATCTGGCAATCGTGCATAACGGGATCATTGAAAATCACGAGGAGTTGCAAGTTAAGCTGGAGAAACTCGGTTACAAATGTGTGACCGAGACTGATAGCGAGGTTATCGCTCATCTGATTCATCATTACTTGCGGTCAAATCCGGATATCGTCGATGCAGTGCGGGCCACTGTGGCCGATCTGGACGGTGCCTTCGCCATCGTTGTGTTGTCCCAGGCAGATCCGGATCGTATGGTGCTCGCGCGCCATGCGATGCCGGTCGTTGTCGGCCTCGGTATCGAAGAGAATTTTGTCGCCTCGGATGTTGCTGCGCTGTTGCCGGTTACGCGCCGGTTTATTTTTCTCGAAGACGGTGATGTCGCCGAGGTGCGCAAGAACAGTGTGCGTATCGTCGATGAGGCGGGTGAAACCGTTAAGAGAAAGATTCGGGAAAGCGAGATGTCAGCCGATGCTGCGGACAAGGGCGGTTACCGGCATTTCATGCTCAAGGAAATACACGAGCAGCCGGATGGTGTCGTGCAGACGCTCGAGGAACGAATCAGCGGCGGTCGGCTGCACGATGCGGCTTTTGGCCCGGGTTCTGCGGACTTGTTCAAACGCACGAAGAACGTGCACATCATCGCCTGCGGCACGAGTTACCATGCCGGCTCGGTTGCGCGTTATTTCATCGAGCAGATTTGTCGCATACCGTGCAGCGTCGAGATCGCCAGCGAGTACCGTTATCGCAGCCCGGTCGTACCGGCCGATACACTGTTCGTGACAATCTCGCAGTCAGGGGAAACGGCTGATTCGCTGGCGGCACTGCACCTGGCTAAAGATGCCGGTTATCTTGCGACACTGGCGATCTGTAATGTACCGGAAAGCTCGCTGGTCAGGGAGTCGGATCTCGTCATGCTGACGCGCGCCGGCCCGGAGATCGGCGTCGCTTCGACAAAGGCGTTTACGACACAACTGGCGGCGCTTTCGTTACTCGTTATTGCACTCGAGATGCATCATGGCAACGATGCCGAGCGGATCGGCGGCCTCATTCAGCGATTGATGGAAATACCCCGTTTTATAGAGCAGACACTGGCACTCGATTCGGCGATGCGCAATCTCGCGGAGAAGTTTGCCGACAAACATCATGCGTTGTTTCTGGGGCGCGGCATCCTGCATCCGATTGCGATGGAAGGCGCATTGAAGCTCAAGGAAATTTCTTATATCCATGCAGAGGCGTATCCGGCCGGTGAGCTCAAGCATGGACCGCTGGCGTTGGTGGATGATGACATGCCGGTCATTGCAGTTGCGCCGAATAATGATTTGCTCGAGAAGCTCAAGTCAAACCTGATGGAAGTACGTGCGCGTGGCGGGGAATTAATTGTGTTTGCCGATCCGGATGCGGGTTTTGAATCGAGTGACGGCGTTACGGTTATCGAGATGCCGCAGCATGTCAGCTATTTTCAGGCACCGATCGTTTATACGATCCCGCTGCAGTTGTTGTCGTACTATGTTGCGGTGCTGAAGGGTACGGATGTTGATCAGCCGCGTAATCTGGCCAAGTCGGTGACGGTTGAGTGAAAAAGGAGAAAGAAGAGAAAAAGGCGAGAAAAAGGTGCCGGGTTTATTTTTCCGAAACCATCAATTCATTAACCACAATTGGTAGCTAGAAAAATAAACCCGGCACCTTTTTCTCTTCTTTCTCCTTTTTCACTCACGCGCTGATCGGGGCGTGCAGGTCCGCGAGGCGTCGGCTGACCAGGGCGCTGACGGATTGGATCGGGTTGTCGAGTACCGTGTAGCACGGCGGGATTCGCCGTAATCCGTGCCAGTCATTGCTGTCGATGAGGCGATCCAGGTAGCGCAGGTTTTTATCGATAAATTCGAAGTATGGATTGCGGCCGTTGTAGATGGCCTCGATGTAACGATAGGCTCGATTGTATTTGGTGTTGAGTCGGTTCATTGCCATGTTCCGGTAAAAGCCCGGCGTTTTCTTCAATAAATCGATGCCCGACTCGTAGAGAATGTCGTCAACGTGGATCGCGTCTTTGGTCACCGCGACGCCGGCCAGTACGAATTCCGAATACAGCCGATCGCGACATTTCTCCAGGTAGCAGCGATCCGCCATTTGTGCCATCAGGTCTGCCGTGCCGAGAAAATGGCCGACCAGGATGTCGTTTGGGTTATCAAGCTCGATATCGTCGGTATTAATTTCGTAACCCGTGAAGTGCACGATCCGTGTCGCGATAGCGACCCATCGATCGAGGCCGAGGCGTGGCAGGATTTGGCGCAGCAATTCCGCGCTGCGTGAAACATGCCAGTTCGTGACCTCGGCGCCATTTTGCCAGCGTGGTTCATCGTCACGTCGAATATAACCGGCGTCGTGAAACAGTGCTGTGATGATACCCATCACCGCCCGCTCGGGGCCGAACCGGTCATCATCGGCACAGATTTTTTCGTGGCCGGCGAGTAACCGCGCCATGGCCAGTGTCATGTCGAGAGAGTGTTGTTTGTCGTGATAGACGGTGTCGCAGCCGCGATAGCCGGGCAGCCGGCCATCGAACAGCAGGTCAAAATCGTGAAATGCGAGCCACAGAGAATCGAACGATGCGTCCGGAAATACTGTCTCGAATAACGTCAGGACAGCTTCGCGAACGTCCGGCATCGAACTGACTTTGACGGTATCGGTCACGTCATAGTCGTTGCGCCGATCCGCCGGTTGGGAACGACTGCCGGGAAGAAATTTGCTGTTTTGTGCCATATCAGGAGCAGGTAGAAAGGTCTAAGTTTCTGTAATTGCAGCTATTATTGCATATTGGCGCGGCCTTGAGCCAGACTTGTCCGGCACGCTTCTATGCTCTTTATTTATTTGCAGAAGAGATCCTATCGTCAATTGCCATGGAATTTCTAACGACTGGTAGCAACATTATGTGAAATATGGCTACTGGCATCAGTCGAATACGGCAAACACCGGGGCGTGGTCGGAAGGGCGCTCGAGCTTTCGTGGCTCGGGATCAATGTCGCTTGCGGTGCATCGTTTTGCCATCGTCGTCGATGCGAGTACCAGGTCGATGCGCAGGCCGCGCTTGCGGCGGAAAGCTGCGGCCCGGTAATCCCACCAGCTGAACGTGTCATCCGGCTGATCGAATAACCGGAAGGAATCGCTGAAGCCGAGTGACTCGATGGCCTGCAGGCGTGCCCGCTCATCGTCGCTGCACAGTATTTTGCCGCGCCAGGTGTCGGGATCGTGCACATCGCGATCGGCCGGTGCGATGTTGAAGTCACCCACGACGACGACATTCGGATTGACGGCGAGTTCGTCCGCGAGCCATGCGCGCAGTGCGTCGAGCCATGCAAGTTTATAAGCGTATTTATCCGCACCGACGGTTTGTCCATTCGGCACATACAGGTTGATGACACGCACACCGTCATAGTCGGCTGCGATCACCCTGCGTTGTTCGTCAGGAAAATCCGGCAGGCCGGTCGTGACATTGTCGGGTTCCTGCAGCGACAGTAGCGCCACACCGTTATAGGTTTTTTGTCCGTAGAAAATTGACCGGTAGCCGAGTTCCGCGATCTCGTTCGCGGGAAATGCGTCATCCGGCATCTTAAGTTCCTGCAGGCCGAGCACCTCGGGGCGATGTTTATCCAGCCAATCGAGCACATGGGGCAGGCGGACGCGCAGTGAATTGACGTTCCAGCTCGCGATTTTCATGCCAGGTCGCCTGCGATGCCGGATTGGGCGAGCAGCGGTTCGATTTGCGGCGGGCGGCCGCGAAATGCGGCAAACGCATCGCCGATCTGCCGGGTACCGCCGATTTCCAGAATCTCGGCACGAAAACGCGCGGCAATGTCCGGATCGAAAATACCGTGTTCCTCGAATGCCGACCAGGCATCCGCCGCGAGAACTTCGGCCCATTTGTAGCTGTAATAACCGGCTGCGTAGCCGCCCGCGAAGATATGTGAGAATGCATGGGCAAACCGGTTGAAGTCAGGTTGTTCGATAACCGCCACCTGTTGGCGGACCTCCGTGAGCAGCGCATCGACGTTACTGCCGGTTTGCGGGTCGTACTCGGCATGCAGGCGCAGGTCGAAAATTGCGAATTCGAGTTGCCGCACCATGTGCAGACCGGCCTGAAACGTACGCGAGGTTTGCAATTTGCCCAACAACTCTTCCGGCAGAGGCGCGCCGCTTTCGTGGTGCCCGGACAGCCGCTGCAGCACATCGGGTTGCCACGCAAAATTTTCCATAAACTGGCTGGGTAATTCGACGGCATCCCATGGCACGCCATTGATGCCCGATACGCTTGGATAATCGACGCGCGTCAGCAGATGATGCAACGTATGACCAAACTCGTGGAACAATGTCACAACGTCGTCGTGTGTCATCAAGCTTGGTGTCGATGCGGTCGGTGCGGCAAAGTTGCAGACAAGATGAGCGACCGGCCGTGCGAGTTGCCCTGCGATGTCCTTGCGGCAGATGCATTCGTCCATCCACGCGCCGGGGCGCTTGTCCGGCCGCGCGAACAGGTCCGTATAAAACCCGCCAACGACGAGTTCATCCGCAGTCGTCAGTTCGTAATAGCGTACGTCGCCATGCCAGACATCGATGCTATCGATTTGCCTGACCGTCAGGCCATACAGGCGACGCAAGACATCGAACATGCCATCGAGCACGCGGTCGAGCGGCAGGTAGGGTCGCAATTGCTCATCCGAGACCGAGTAGCGTGCCTCGCGCAGTTTCTCCGACCAGAATGCGATGTCCCAAGCGTGCAGCGATTCGCCGGCAAAATTTTCAAGCTCGGCGAGTTCCTGACGTGCGGCGCCGCGGGATTTTTTGGCCAGATCCGTCAGGAAACCGATCACATCGGTTACCGAGTCGGCCATTTTTGATGCGAGCGAAAAAGAAGCATAGTCATCGAAACCGATGAGGCCGGCTGCCTCGTGCCGGACTGCGAGTATGCGGTCGATGGTTGCGCTGTTATCGAAGTCACGCTCGCCATTGTCATCAGCCTGGTCGGATGCGCGGGTCATCCACGCGCGATAAAAGCGTTGCCGCAGGTCACGATTCTCCGCATGCGTCACGACGGCGACATAAGTCGGTTGATCGAGCCGGAACAACCACCCGTCCAGCCCGTTTTCGCGTGCATTCTGTGCCGCCTGTTCCAGAACCGAAGCCGGCAGCCCGGTCAGTTGTGCAGCATCGGTTTCGTGACAGGACCATGCGGCCATGGAATCGAGGACGTTCTGATCGAAGCGCGCGCCGAGTTGGGCCAGCTCCTCGATCAGAGCCTTGAATTGCTGTTTCTTGTCCGCGGGCAGATCGACACCGGCCAGGTGAAAATCCCGCAGGGCATGACGCACGACGCTGGCGGCGCCATTGGTCAGCCCACCGATAACTCCATCGTTAACTGCAGTGCTCTCATCGTCAGCCAGCATCTCGCCGACCTTTTGATACAGGCGCCACAGGCGAACATCTTGTGCCACCTCGGTCTGGTAACGAGACATCGCCGGCAGGCACCGGTTATAGGCTTCGCGCAACTCGGGTGAATTCCGGACGCCATGCAGATGGACGACCGGACCCCAGACACGACTCAGCCGATCGCCGAGCTCTTCGAGCGGCAGGATGGCGGTCGCAAAGTCCGGCGCCTGATCTTCGACAACGGCGAGTAACTCTTCGAGTTGTTCGCGGTTTGCATTAAGCGTATCAGCCAGCGCGGGTTCGACGTGTTCGGGTTTGATCGCGCTGAACGCGGGCAGCTGATCGGCGGCCAAAAGCGGGTTTGGCTCCATTCGGAGGGCCATTGATAGGGACATTCCTTGCGGGCCGGCTGTGCGGCGAAGGCGGCATCCTATCACAGCGTTACCACGTACCTTACACTGCGAGAATCTGGCCATGAGGCCGGACAGAACAACGCGGAATAAGCATCATGTCTGAACAAGAATCCTTCGACCTGGTCGTTATCGGCGGGGGTAGCGGCGGCCTGGCTGCGGCGCAACGCGCGGCTGAATACGGTGCGCGTGTGGCTGTCGTCGAGGCGGGCCGGTTGGGCGGTACCTGCGTCAACGTCGGTTGTGTGCCGAAGAAAATCATGTGGAATGCGGCCAGCGCGGCGCACGCGATACATGACGCGGCAGGTTACGGGTTTGATACCGGGACTCACGGGCACGACTGGGCAGCACTAAAAGCACGGCGCGATGCCTATGTCACGCGGTTAAACGGGATCTACGAACAGAACCTCGCCAACAAGAACATCGAATATGTTGCCGGGTTTGGTGCGCTTGAAGGTTCGAATTGCGTGCGCGTTGGCAACCGGCTGCTGAGTGCAGAGCGAATCCTGATTGCCGTCGGCGGCGAACCGAATATGCCGGACCTGCCCGGTGCCGAACTTGGCATCACATCCGATGGTTTCTTCGCGCTCGATACATTACCGGCACGCGTCGCGATGATCGGCAGCGGTTATATCTCGGTCGAACTGGCCGGCATGCTGCGCGCGCTCGGCGCCGAGGTCGATCTGTTCGTTCGTGTCGACAACGTCCTGCGTGAGTTTGACGAAATGCTGCAGAGGGCTGCCGGTACCGCATTGCGTGCCGATGGTATCGCTCTGCATCTACACGCTATTCCGGCCGGCATCGATCACGGCGACGGCGAGCGGACACTGGTGACCGAAGACGGCAAACGGTTCGGGCCGTTCGATACGGTGATCTGGGCCATAGGCCGGCGGCCCGTTACGCAGAACCTCGGTCTCGAAGCGGCCGGTGTCGCAGTTGACGATGGCGGGTTCGTCACGACGGATGACTATCAGCAAACGAACGTACCGACGATCTTCGCCGTCGGCGATGTGACGGGCCGCGCCGCACTGACGCCGGTCGCTATCGCGGCCGGCAGACGCCTGGCCGATCGTCTGTATGGCGACATGCCGGAGCGGCATCTCGACTACGCCGACATACCGACCGTCGTGTTCACTCATCCGCCGATCGGTACCTGCGGGCTGACCGAGCGTGAGGCGCGGGCACAATTCGGCGACGAGGTTTCGGTCTATATGTCCGAGTTCGTGCCGATGGTCAGCAGTTTTACTGAACACCGAACGAAGGCCTGCATGAAATTGATCACCGTGGGCGAATCTCAACGTGTCGTCGGCATCCACCTGTTCGGCCCGGGTTCCGACGAGATGCTGCAGGGCTTCGCCGTCGCGATGCGCATGGGCGCGACGAAGCAGGATTTCGACGATACGGTCGCGATTCACCCGACGAGCGCCGAGGAACTGGTCACGATGCGGTAGGGTGACGCTTATCAGTTACCCGCGGGAGAATAAAAGCAGTCTTTACTCTTGAAGAATAGTAAAGACCCATGTAATCTTTACCCTAGCGAAAATGTAAAGGAATGATGTCATGCCAAAGGTAAGTTCGAAAAGACAGATTACTCTCCCCAAGAACCAGTGCAAGGCATTGGGTATCGAGCCAGGAGACGATATCGAGAGTTTCATCGCGGACGGCCAATTAACCATTATCAAAAAGCTCAAAGGCGCTGCAAAGGGAATGCTGAAGCATGTGAAGCCCGATAGCTCCATGTCCGATGAGGAATCACTGCAGAGCGCCATTCAGTGATCGCAATCGATACGAACGTATTGATGCGATACCTGCTTGGTGACGACAAAGCCCAGGCGGCCAAGGCTGAAAAGCTGGTTCTTGGCAAAGAAACGGTTCTGATAACGGATGTGGCGTTGGTTGAAACCATCTGGACGTTGCAAGGGAAAAAGTACCAACTCAGGAAATCTGAACTGATTGCCGTCATACAGGAATTGTTCAAGGAGCCGAACATCCGTTTCGAAGATGGGCAGACCGTGTGGATGGCACTCAACGATTACCGGAAAGCGAAGCCGATAAGAGGCAAAGAGGCAGACTTTTCGGACGCCCTGATCGTAAGAAAAGCAAGATTTTCCGCAAGTGATCAACAAGTAGATTTCGGTGGTGTGTATACGTTTGATGTGGCGGCACAGGAATTACCGGGAACTAAAGTGCCAAAATGAAAGGAAAGACGATTAACTCTCCATGTCAAAAAACCAGTGCCACGGTTCGTAAGCCATGCCCCATTCGTTGTCCAACCCGTACGGCAACACAAACCCGAATCGATCCGCGTTCGCCTCCAGCCAGTGAAACGCCGGTGAGTCACCGAATGCCTCGGTCAGCGGGCGGGTGCCGGGGGTTGCGATATCGATGGCCCGGCCGGTGTGATGCTGGCTGAAACCCGGTGCGGCGTTGACCTGCAGGATTGCATCAATTGTCTGACCGGCTTCCAGCTTTTTCGTGATCAATAGCGCCTGATCGGCAATACTGCGGAACCCGGACACGATCAATAACTCGACCGAGTCGGTTGCCGCGGCCGCCGTCATGGTTGCCCAGGATTTCGCGGTGACGGGCGTCAGGTGCTGTGGCCGGCCGATAATGTTCGGCCCGACATCGGTGAGCTCTTCCGGTTCGCCGAAACGAGGCAACGGCGGTGTTCGCCCGTAGGAACCGGGGATGCCGAGTTGTTCGAGAATGCAATCCACTGGCATGGCTGATTTATGTCCCGGCTCACCAGCGGGCACTATATCGTGATTGTCCTGGTGTACTAAGGATTTAACGCCGGCAACGACCAATTTCGGAGCCTGACGGCACGATTTGTTGTATTTTTGCTACAAAATGCTGTCATTTATTGTTAACCCAGTGACTATAAGAAGTGTATACAGTAAGTATTTGTACAGAATAAAAATTTTGCATAACGCAATTCGTTGTTTTATATTCTGCCTCATTAGCAGCCGCCAGCAGCGACAGGGTCGCACACGGCCGCTTCATTATTGTTGTGTTTTCACAAATTTTGGGGGATTCAGTATGAACGATGATCGTAAACTGCGCGATGCAGTTCGTCGCGCGCTCGGTCTGAGCGCAGGCGTACTCGCAGCAGCGACAGTACCTGCTGTTTCAGCGCAGGATGCAGGTGCGACGGACGATAAGTCGCCGAAAGAGGAGTTGGTTGTTACCGGTTCCCGCATCAAGAGAGCAGACCTTGACAGTGCCAGCCCCGTTACGGTTGTTAAACGGGAAGATATCTTGACCACGGGTGTGACCGATATCGGCGAACTGATCCAGCGTATGCCGTCCATGTCCGGTTCACCGATCGGTACCACCACGAACAACGGCGGTAATGGTTCGGTTGAGATCGATCTGCGCGGTATGGGTGTCGATCGCACGCTGACATTGATCAATGGCAAGCGAATGGTCGATGGTGGCGATTACCAGACCATTCCCGCGGCAATGATCGAGCGTGTTGAGATCCTTAAAGATGGCGCTTCAGCTGTCTATGGCGCCGACGCGGTTTCCGGCGTGGTGAACATCATCACGCGTCGGGATTTTGAAGGTGTGGAGGTCTCAGCGCAGACGGCCGACCACTTCGACATGGATGACGGCAGGCAGCGCCTCGTCAGCCTGATCGCCGGTAAGACATTCGGCAGCGGTAATATCGTGTTCGGTGCCGAGTATGTGGAACAGGAAGAAGCTTATCAAAGCGATGCACCGTGGGATTTCTTCCAGAATTCTTATTATATTTATCCGGAAGGTTGCGAAAATCAGGTTGCAGCAGCATACACCGGTGCGCCGACGGGTGGTTGTTATCCGATCGGCTCTTCACGTATACCAGAAAGCCGTCTAGGGTTCATGAATCAGGGTACTTTCCTGGTTGGTACTCCGGCAGCCGCTTCATACGAAGTCGGTGCGATGATCCCGCACGACGGACGTACATACAACTACGCACCGGTCAACTATATTCAGACACCGTACGAGCGGACAAACTTTTTCGTAGAAGGGCACTTCGATCTGAGTGACAACGTGCGTTTCAACACGGAAGTCCGCGTCAACCACCGTCAATCGGCACAGGAACTGGCGCCGATGCCTTACAATTCGCCTACAGATCCGGGGTTCAGCGGCACGTTTGGCGGCACATCTTATAATGGTATCTCCGAGGATAATTTCTATCTACGTCAGGCGGTTGACGCCTACAATATAGCGAACGGTGCGGCATTGATCTATGAACCGGTCAGTGATGCCCGTCGGCGCATGGTCGAGACCACGCGCCGGTTTACCCAGGACATTACACAATTTCAGGTCGTGATGGGACTGGAAGGCAAGATCGCGGACATCGATTGGGATATCTACTACAACAGAGGGCAGCGTACTCGCACGGATGTCGATCGCGGTCAGTTCTTTGGCCCCAGCCTGGCCAACGCCATGGGCCCATCGGCCGATCTGGATCTTGACGGGCAGCCTGAGTGTTACAGTGACATCACCGATGCCGCTACACTCATTGATAGTTGCGTGCCGATGAACTTCTTCGGTGGGCCGGGGGCTTTGACTCAGGACATGATCGACTATGTCGCTGTCAACCTGACGGATACCTTCGAGACGAGGCAGGATATTGCAGTCCTAAGTTTCTCCGGTTCCGCCTTCGAACTTCAAGGCGGTGAACTCGGCTGGGCTGCAGGCCTCGGTTACTGGGGTCAGAACTACAATTACAATCCTGACTCGGGCAAGCAGGCCGGTGCTGTGACTGGTAATACGGGTGCTCCCACCAGTGGCGCGCTGTATAACACCAACGCTTTCCTAGAAGTTCTTGCGCCGGTGTTTGACAATGGTTCACAGGCAGTCGACCTCACAGCCGGGCTTCGCTGGGATGACTACAACAGGTTCAGCAGTGAGACTACCTGGCAGCTCGGCCTCGAGGCTCAGGCGATTAGTAACCTGAAATTCAGGGCAACGGTCGGTACGGTATTCCGTGCGCCAACAATCGGTGATTTGTTTGCAGGTCAACAAGACGATTTTCCAACCTACGTTGATCCGTGTGCCCAGGCGCCATTGCCGGCAGGATGTGCTCAGGCTTCTGTGCAACTCGATAGCCAGGTGCTGGCACGAGTCGGTGGTAATCCGAACTTGCAACCCGAGACAGGCGACACGTGGACGGTCGGCCTGGTCTGGACGCCGGAATTCTTCGGCGGGCATCAGTCGCTGACGGTTGACTACTGGGAGATCGACATCGAGGACGGCATCAGCTCTCTCGGTGTTCAGTTCATCCTCGATGACTGCTATCTCAACGGCAACGCCGCTTCATGTGCTCTGGTCACGCGTCGAGCCGACTACAGCATTGCCCAGATCCTTGACGGTAATCTGAACGTTGCCGATCAGGGTGCCCGGGGTATAGATACGGAAATCCGCATGGACTGGGATTCCTCTATTGGTCAGTGGGAAGCTGCAATACTGTGGGCACATCTGCTCGAACGCACCAAGACGGCATTCGCCGGTGACGCCGAGCAGGATCTGTCCGGCCGGTACACTGATCCGACTGCCGAGGACGGTGGTGCGTATGCCGAGGACAAGATCAACTATTCCCTCCAGTGGGGCTGGAAAGGTTGGTCGGTTGCTTACCTGGGTGAATACATCAGTGATCTGGATGCGGATACATTCTGTAACTGCGGGGCTGGAAACCAGCCTGACGGAAGCTACATTCAGGATGTTGATTCTGTCCTGTATCATGATCTCGTCGCCAGTTACGAGTCTGACTTCACGGGTGTCGGACCGACGACCATCACTGCAGGTATTACCAATTTCACGGATGAAGAGCCGCCTTTCATAGAAGTTGGTTTTAATGCAACGACGGATCCGGCGACGTATCGCATGTTTGGCATAGGCTATTATGTGCGTCTGTCACAGCAGTTCTGATTAACCGGAACAGCTGAAAACTAAAAAGGGCCGCTGAAAAGCGGCCCTTTTTTTATACTGACAACACGCAGGATCTCTATAAATTACTTTGCCGCTCCCACAATCCAGCATCCTCCACCAGCGCGTATAGCGATTCGGCCTTACCTGCCAGTTCCTTGTCGACCAATTCTTCATTGAGATGCGGTTTCGCCACCAGTCTGGACGAGTTCTCTGGTGAGTTCCCGGCTGATGGTTCCTGATGTCGGGCGGCGCCCAGTTGCCATTTCATCACGAAATGTCGCGCGGCTTCTCTCGGTGTTGCGGCGGCTGTGGAGTCCAGATGATCCGTCGGAACCTCACCGCAAATGACCCATATGAAGTTTTCCGAATCTCCATAATTACGAATCTTGCCGATCAGAACCTGGAATGGAGCTGCCCATGCGGGCTTTGATTCAACAAATGTGCTGTCGATAATGCCGCGGTCCATCAAGTCATAGACCGCTCTACCGAGCAGTCTCTTGATCCACGGGCGCACTTCTGTGCGTTGTTCGTTTTCCGAGCTTCCCGATATATTCTTACTTTGATATTCACCGACCGATGCCGTTACGTCATCTGGGAAATTATTTCTTTTAGCGATGAGTACCCAGGCCAGGGGCAGTTCATCCTCGTCCCCGGTCAGGGGCTCGGCGCGCTCAAGAGTGAATTCCTGCTTGTCCAGACCGGCGCGTATCCGGTCGAACGTTTTGTCGTTGAATGCCGATTCACACATCGACGACATGCGTCCGGCGTAGGCTTCCAGTTCACTGTCTATTCTGTTCAGCCAGCTCAGTACATCGGCAGGTTCATAACTCTGCATTTTTTGATGAATTTGGTCCACGTCACCGTAGAGGCGAGCGATGGTATCTCCGGCGACACCCTGTCCGTGCTCCACCATGATGGAATCCAGCGCCTGTACGGCAGGCGCCAGCCGTGTTGCGGCGGCATCATACGGTGCCCGGTCTGCGCCGCGGCAGGCGGCAAAGCCTGCTGTGAACATGTCGATGGCAGTCGGAATAAACCCGGATTCCTGCAATCGCGTGATGGCGTCCAGACTGGCCGCACACTCTCGGTGGATACTGCTCGCCTGATTGTGCAGCAGCAGCGCCAGGCGACCTCCCGGTGCGACGAGCCGCACGGCTTCGTCAATGGCTTTCTCGCCGGCATATTCGACGCCGAACTGGCTAGTCACGATGTCGAAACCGCCGGAGTCCAGCGGAATGGAACGTGCGTCTGCTACCAGGCCGCTGATGTGCGGAAATCTATTGCGGATATTCGTCACTGCCGCCGTGGACACATCGAGGCACGTGATCGTGGTGGGTGTACCGTCAGCGAAGATGGCCAGCGCAAGTTCGATCACCGCACCGTTGCCACTGGCGATATCGATAATCTTTGGTGGTGGATTAACCTCCGGGTAATCCCGTTCGACTCCCTGAAAGAATTCTGTCCAGAACGACAGGATGGCCGGATGGCTGGCGCCGCCGCTCGAATAGGCGCCGGCATCGCCGGTGCCGTGCCAATAGGCGTCCCAGCTTTCGGCTACAGGGGTTGAGGTGGAGTCGGGGTTCATGACGATTATTACGAACTGGTCAGCTGGTCGCGGTAAACTAGTATAGCAACCACGCCACCGGACCATACTGCCGGGTAAAATGACAGACGAACTCACACAAATGAGCCTGCTGGCCAGACGAGCCGTGCCGGCCCAGGATTGGGCAACGGTCGAGGCCTGCGCCAATGACATGCTGCGCCGGGATAATACGAGTGCCGAGGCACACTTTCTGGCCGGGCTCGTGCAACGGGCTGCGAACCGGCCGGCACGGGCGGTGCAGGCATTTGAACAGGCATTGGCCCTGGATGCCGATCGTTACGATGCAGCTGTCGAGCTGGCCAATCAGTATTCGATCGCGCGCCGCAATGGCGAGGCGGCGGCATTGCTGGCGAAATATGAGGACAGGCTGGGCAATAGCCCGATGTATCTGGATCTCGCCGGTACCGTCTATAACGATATCGGCATGGCCCGCCAGGCTTTGCCTCTGTATCGGAAGGCGACCGCGCTGCAACCGGGTGTCGATCTGTTTCAGGCGAACCTCGCTGCCTGCAGCGTTTATATGGGAGAAATCGACGAAGCCAGGGTCATTTACAAGGCTTTGTTGGCGCGCTTTCCGAACCACCGGCGAAATCACTATCAGTTGTCCCGCCTGGCCAAGGCGACGGATGCCACGCATGTCGAGCAAATGAAGGAGATTCTGCGCACGACTGATGATCCGCCGGACCGGAATATCTTCCTCTATTATGCGCTCGGCAAGGAGCTCGAAGATCTGGAACAGTGGGAAGAGTCTTTCGAGTATTACCAGAAGGCCGGCGATGCCGTGACCAGTGTCGCCAACTACGACGTGGCTGCCGATGTTCGGTTGATAGACACGATTATCGAAGTTTGCAATGCGAACTGGCTGGCAGCCGAGGCTGTAAGTCGTCCGGCAAATGACGCAGTCAAGACGCCGATATTCATCATCGGACTCCCACGTACCGGTACGACACTGACCGAACGCATCGTTTCCAGTCATTCACAGGTCGGCACTGTCGGTGAGACACAGTTTTTGCAGATGGTGCTGCGGCGGGAAAGCGGCGTCCACAGCATCGAAAACATGAACCCTGCGATGGTCGAGGCCCTCGCATCAAAAGACATGGCACTGGTCACCAAAGGGTACCTGGATTCAGTGCGCTACCGGCTCGGTGCGGAGCCGATGTTCATCGATAAACTGCCGTTCAATTTTCTGTTTCTCGGGTTTATTGCCAGGGCCTGGCCGGAAGCCCGGATCATTCACCTCGGCCGGAATCCAATGGATACCTGTTTTGCCATGTATAAGCAGGTATTTACATGGGCCTACAAATTTTCCTATTCGCTCGAGGGTCTTGGCCAATACTTTGTAGCTTATGACCGGCTCAGAAACCACTGGCGGCAACTTCTCCAGGATCGCATGATAGAGGTTGAATACGAATCACTGGTGACTGATCAGGAAGGTCAGACACGCCTCTTGCTGGATAAGCTGGGTCTGGAATTCGAGCCGGCATGTCTGGAGTTCGACCAGAACAGGGTACCGAGCGCCACGGCGAGTTCCGTGCAGGTGCGGGAGAAAGTACATACACGTTCGGTGAATAAATGGACGCAATTCAGCAAGCAATTGCAGCCATTGAAGGAACATCTTGAAAATGCCGGCATCACCGTCGAGTGATGCACCGGTAACGGTCGATCGGTTACGAGTGAATCGATGTCCGTGATGAAGGGTGATCAGTCGCAGCTCAGCACAATCGCGCGGCGGGCTGTCAGTGCCGGGGCATGGGCGACCGTTAACGACTGCGCCGAGAAGATCCTGAAGCAGGACAAGAAAAGCCCGGAGGGCCATTTCCTCGCCGGGCTCGTGGCGAAAGCGGCCGGTCGCGCGGACAATGCCGTACGGGCATTCTCAACAGCAATCAAGCTCGATGCCGGGCGCTACGATGCGGCTATAGAACTCGCCGGTCAGTATGCGACGTTGCTGCGCCATGCCGACGCATTGGATTTACTGCAGCGCTACGAAGCCCATCTCGATAATAGCCCGCTCTACCTCGACATGGCCGCAAACATTTATTCGAGACTCGGATTGCACACCCGAGCTTGGCCGCTGTATCGCAAAGCCAATGAGCTGCAGCCGGACATCGCCCGCTTCCAGGCAAATCTGGCCACGTGCGCCGTGACTCTGGGCCGGATCGAGGAGGCCAGGGCAATCTATACGACCCTGCTCGAGAAGCATCCGCAGCACCAGAAGAATCACTATGAGTTGTCACGCCTGGAGAAGGCAAAAGATTCGCGCCACATCGAACAGATGCAGGAAGTCCTCGACGCGACCCGGCTGCCGGCGGAAAAGAATATTTTCTTGTATTACGCGCTCGGCAAGGAACTCGAAGACCTCGAGCAATGGCAGCAGGCCTTTCATTATTACAAACTGGCAGGTGATGCTGTCACCGGCGTGGCTAATTATGCGGTCGCTACTGATATCGGACTGATCGACAGGATAATCGACGTCTGTAACGCTGACTGGCTCGCAGACGGCATTAATGCAAGGCGGTGTAGCGATACACAGGAAGCGCCGATCTTTATTGTGGGCCTGCCACGCACGGGCACGACGCTGACCGAACGGATTATTTCCAGTCATTCACAGGTCGAATCCGCCGACGAGTCTTTTTTCATGCAGCTTGCGATTCAGCGCGTGAGTGGCATCGGGGCTCGTCAAGGCATGAGCCCGACGACGATCTCGGCCGCGGCAGGAAAAGACATCGGACTCATTGCCCAGGCGTATATGAGAGCAATGAACTACCGGCTCAGCGGCAAACCGATGTTTATCGATAAATTGCCGGAAAATGTCTTGTATCTCGGTTTTATGGCGAAGGCTTTTCCCGCTGCGCGCCTGGTCCTGCTCAACCGCAATCCGATGGATGCCTGCTTCGCCCTGTATAAACAGTCATTTTTCAAATTCGCCTATACACTGGAGAATCTGGGCAGATATTACGTGGCTTACGATCGTCTGCGCAGTCACTGGCGCAAGGTTCTGGCCGATCGTTTGATTGAAGTAGATTATGAATCGCTGGTAGCCGATCAGGAGGGCCAGACGAGAACTCTACTGGACAAAGTGGGTCTCGAATTTGAGTCGGCATGCCTTAGATTCGATGAGAACGAGGCATCGAGTGCAACGGCCAGTTCGGTACAGGTACGCGAAAAGATTCATAGCCGATCCATCGGCAAGTGGAAATATTTTGAGGAGCAATTGCAGCCGTTAAAGAGCTACCTAGAGAGTTCGGGTATATTGCTTGAATAGAATACGCTGAAAGCAAGCAGATTTCGGTAAACAATATAGACAACAAGGGATCCGGGTTTTTTACATAGCTCCTACGGGAAACGCTGTGTATGGTAGTTTGCTCAAAGCTCTCATACCGACAGTTCTGTAGTTATTAGAGAGAGGGGTTCAATATGCGATTGCTTGTTGCCCTGTTGGCCTGCCTGCTGCTGGCCGGGTGTGTCACTGTTACGCCCAGCAAAACTGTCAGTGAAATAAGTCCGGACGATTTGCTAGCCGGTACTGCCTTACCGGGCATTCAGCCGGACATGCAGACTGTTGATACCAAAGTCCTGAAGCTAACCCCCGAAATGAGCGCTTTTATTGATCAATACGTCAATCGTGGCACGCACGATAATCGGCGACTCCACCAGTTAATTTATGCGCTGATCGGAGAAGGTACATTCGGGCTAGAATATGATGATCAAACCCGGACCGCCGCGGAGACATTTCAGGAACGTCATGGAAATTGCCTGTCGTTTACCAATATGTTTGTGGTGATGGCGCGCGACATCGGGCTCCGGGTTTCGTTTCAAGAAGTCGATATTCCGCCGGACTGGACATCAAACGATGGCACTTTCCTGCTGAATCGGCACGTGAATGTTCACGTCGACCTCGTTCGGGGTGCCGAGCAGGTCGTCGATTTTAATATCGGCGATTTCCGCACGACGTACGATCGAAGGGTTATTTCCGACGATCGGGCACTGGCGCATTTTTATAATAATAAGGGTGTCGAGTACCTGCAGGACGGAAATGTAAGCGCTGCGCTGGCGAACCTGCAACGAGCACTGCAACACGATCGTGAGTTCGGGCCGGTCTGGTCCAATCTCGGTACGCTGTATAGCAGGCAGCACCTGCCGGTGTATGCCGAAGCGAGCTACCTGCAGGCGCTGGCGGTGAATTCCGGCACATATGTCGCAATGAGCAATCTGGCCCGTCTTTATGCGCGACAGGGCGATGCGGAGCGAGCGGCGCACTTCGAGCTAAGGATAGCTTCGCATCGCAAGCGGAATCCGTATTATCGATTTAACGTGGCCCAACAGGCGTTCCTGAGTCGTGATTACGATACGGCGATCAGTAATCTGAAGTTCGCCATTCGCCAAAAGGAATTCGAAGATAGCTTCTACTTTCTGCTTGGTCTCAGTTACCTGCAAAAGGGCGATGAGAAACAGGCCCGTAAATGGCTGAACAAGGCGGAGGAAGTTGCGAAGACCGATGTGATGAAGCGAAATTATCAGAGCAAAATCGACTTGCTGCTCTTGGCAGAATAATCAGTAGATATTTTTTTTGTCAATTGTCAGAAATGTAAAATGACGATGGGCGATAGCCATGACATGATAGGGTGTCTGCTTGTCCGGAGAAAGTATTGATGAACAGAGTGGTGATCACCGGCTTGTCGCTGATTTTGAGCGTGACTGCGTTGTCAGCGGATTCGGACCAGAAAAATTGTGCTTCGATCACATCCGATACTGCCCGTCTCGCCTGTTACGATAAGCTCAACAACAAGTCTGCAACGCCTTCCCAGACCGCTGATTCAGTGACCGTTGAAACTGTGGAGCAGGGTAATCCGGTATCGGTGGACGGCGATGTGGCGATTTCTGCCGAGACGCTGTTCGGCAGGCGTGTCGGGGAACAAAAGGTCGCCTTGGAGAAATCCGCCAACGTCGATCATCTGGAGTTTATTGACGCACATGTGGAGCAAATCGACAGGAACCCCCTTGGGAAAATAACAATCGTGCTGAGCAACCAGCAGATCTGGAAGCAGATCAGTTCGAGTCGCCTGCATCTCAAGGTAGGTGATTCGGTACACATAGAACGGGCGGCGTTGGGCTCATTCCTGTTGGAGAAAAGTTCAGGCAGTAGCAGCATGCGGGTAAAACGTATTGACTGATCTGATCAACGCACCGGTAGAGGCCAGCCGGCTCAGGCTTTTACCTTGAGTGACGCGCTGAAGCGCAATTACCAGAGCAAGATCGACCTGCTGTTGTCAGCGCAATAACAGGCCGGTGTGATTATTAGTATGAACTGCCAGAGCAATAAACCGACAATCGATGATATCTATGATCAGAGGAAGTTGTTTGTGCGGCCAGGTAAAGTTTTTAGTGAACGGGCTGGTTAGTGAATTAGTCAGTTGCCATTGTTCTGAATGTCGAAAAGCACATGGAGCTGCTTTCGCAACGATCGCAGTTTGTAAACTCGAGAATTTTTCCTACTCTGCCGGCGAAGAGCTTGTCGAGTCCTTCAATCAATCTGAACGGATAACAAGGTACTTTTGCCGGGAGTGTGGCTCACCTCTGCCATTTAAGGAAAACTGGGATCTGTTAGTTGGTATACCCGCGGGCCTTCTGGATGACGATCCGGGCGTTCGACCATCACAGCATATATTTGTCGGCTCTAAGGCTCCATGGTGGAATATTACCGACACGATTCCTCAGCACGAGGGATGGTCACCGGAATCCGATCCGTCTAAAAGAACAGATGTAACGCCACCCGGCATCGGGAAATAGACAAATAATGAGTGGCAGGCAGTGCCTCGTGATTACGGCAGCAGCTTCCTGACCGGCGCGGTATCCGGCCTGATGCCTCGCCAGATCAGGAACGATTCGGCGGCCTGTTCGACGAGCATGCCCCAGCCCTGGTGAACTTCGGCGGCGCCGTGCTCACGCGCCCAGGCACAGAACGGCGTGTCGTTCATGGAGTAGGACAGGTCGTAGCAGACGACCGTGTCGTCGATGATCGACTCGGGAAACGGCGGCACGTCACCTGACAGGCCCGCCGAGGTTGCGTTGATGATCAGGTCGAATCGCTGCCCTCCGAGCTCTTCGAACCGGCAGGCCGACACGTTGCCGAGGTCGGCAAACTGTACGGCCAGATCTTTGGCCTTTTCTACCGTGCGATTCGCGATATGCAGTTTGGCCGGCTTTGCCGCCAGCAGTGTCGGCACGATGCCGCGTGTTGCACCGCCGGCCCCGAGTATCAGCAGGCGTTTACCGGCCAGTTCGATAGCGAGGTTTTCGGTCAGGTCGCGGAGCAGGCCCACCCCGTCCGTGTTGTCGCCCTTCATGCCCCCGTCGCGGTCAATGCTGATCGTGTTCACGGCGCCGGCCAGGTCTGCGCGCTCGGTTAATTCATCGACGAGGTCTGTGACGGCATTCTTGTGCGGAACCGTGACATTCAGGCCTTTGACGCCCGACTCGATCAGGGTATTTAATTCTTGCGTCAGGCTCTCGGGCGCGATATCAAAGGTCTCGTAGATCAGCTCCTGGCTCATCTGCGTCGCAAATTGCTGATGGATGACCGGTGACTTGCTGTGTGCGACCGGATGGCCGATAACTCCGTAACGGTCTGTCATTGTGAATCCTCTGCCCGATCAGGATACGGTGGCTGTCAGTGCGACGTGAAATGCCGTGGTTGAGGGCTTTTTACCATAATTCCGGGAGGCGAGCCTATATTGAAGACTGAAAAACACCGATGTCCGTGGGGTCATGGTGTCAGTGAGGCGTATTTGGCCTATCACGACGAAGAGTGGGGCGTGCCGGTGCGTGACGATGCGACCCAGTTTGAATTCCTGGTCCTCGAGAGTGCGCAGGCGGGACTGAGCTGGTCGACGGTGCTGCACAAGCGGGACGGATATCGGCGGGCATTCGCCGCGTTCGATCCGGTCAAGGTCGCGCGCTTTACGCCAAACAGAGTCGAAAAACTCATCGCCAATCCCGCGATCATCCGTAACCGGCTCAAGATTAAGGCGACCGTGACGAACGCTCAGGCGTTCCTGGCGGTTCAGGACGAGTTCGGCAGCTTTGCCGATTACATCTGGGGTTTCGTCGATGGCGACCCCGTGCTGAACCGCTGGCGACGGCAGGAAGACGTCCCGGCGACTTCACCGGTATCCGATGCGTTGAGCAAGGACATGAAGCAGCGCGGGTTCAAGTTTGTCGGCAGCACAATCATGTATGCGCACATGCAGGCAACGGGGCTGGTCAACGATCATCTGGTTGATTGCTTTCGGTATGAGGAAGTGCAGAGGTAATGTGACGGGCCGGAAAGCCGGAATCGCGGCTGGAAGCCGCTCTTACGCTCCAGCACATCCGTAGGAGCGGCTTCCAGCCGCGATTCCGGCGGCCGTTCCGGAACAAGTTATTAGTGCCGGACTTCGAGAACGGTGATCTCGAGCGGCAACTCCTCGTCGGGATTCTCATCATCATGCGTTATCGTGCCGAGGTGTGCCTTCAGCTCCAGCCCGTCGCGGCGTGTGTTCAGGTCTTCCCAGGCCACGGTCACATCGCCCTGATTGCCGCTGACTGCCGTCGCTGGTGCTGTAACGTTCAGGTTGCCGAGGGTGTCCGTAGGGCCGACCGTCCAGACATACAGGTCGAAGCTTGTTGAGCTGCCTTCGGTGTCGAAACCGTGCACGTCGATGACGTATTCGCCGGGCTGGGGCAGGATCACGTCGATCTGCTCATCGGAGTCGAATTCACCACCGACGCCGACAAGCTGGCAGATCAGTAGCCCGGGGCAGTAGTAGACGTACAGGTCAAGATCATCGTCGCCGGCAGTTTTATCGTTGAACAGTGCGACGCGCAATAACGTATTCGATTCCGCGACATTGATCGAATTCGCCGGGCGCCAGATGCTCGGCGGCAGCCTGTCGCGGTCCGGTTCGAATACGTAACCATTCGCCGGATCGTCGGTGACGGTCTGACCGGGAAGAATGAACGGTTCGGCCAGCCCCTGGACTGTCGCGGTATAGGTTCCCGTGTAACCAAACTGCACATTGAATTCGAGCGCGCCGTTCGTGCCCTGCCCGACGGCCAGCGCGGGAGCGATAAACGGTACCGGTCGTACGGCAATCGGGCTGCGCACTTTATGCTGCGGGCTGACCCAGCGCAAAGAGCCGAACTGCCATGTGTACAGTTCTGCACTGACCGTCGACAACGTGACGTCATAGACGCCGGTTTCGCCGGCGCCGAGCGATAACACGGACGGATTGACCTCGATATCGATGCCGGGCGGTGTGTCAATCTCGACGCTGTATTGTGCGGGATCGCCGATGTTCGTGACCCGTCGCCGGATCGTCGTGTCGCTGACCAGCGCACTGACAGCGATCGACGGCAGGTTCAGGTTGACGGCATCGGTCGGGTAGCCGGCCGCGATGAGTTGCTCGCATTGCTCGTTACTGATGACATTATCGTTGGCATTTTTGTTTTGTCCGCACAGGAACGCCTCGTACTCTTCCTTCCCTGCCTCGTACACGAGGCCGGGATCTGTGGCCAGGTTCGGTACGACGTGGCCGCCGCCGATGTCGAACGGGTCGGCCGGCGTTGCACCATCCTGCTTGACGATATCCTGGCGGCCGGTCGTCATGAGCGCCGATTTGATCGCAGCCGGGCTCCAGTCCGGATGGGCTTGCTTGAGGAGCGCTGCGATTCCGGCAACATGCGGTGCGGACATAGACGTACCGGACAGATACTGAAACGATTCATCGCGAATGCCGTTGGCGACATCCGGTGTTTGTGCGGCCAGAATATTGACACCGGGCGCGATCACGTCGGGTTTCAGGATATCCGGTGCAGTCAGGTTCGGGCCGCGTGATGAGAAGCTTGCGAGCACGTTGCCGTTGTCCGGGATGGTCAGAATCAGGGACTTGTCGAGCGTGACGTCGACCGCATCGTCATTTTGCAGTTTGGCCAGCAATCGTTGCCCGTCGCCCTGGCTGATCATGACGGCCGGAATATCGACCGAGTCGCGTGTTCCGGCCATGATGATCGCTTCGCCGGCATTGCTGAACACGACGGCGGCAACCGCACCGGCGTCTTCCACATATTTGAGTTTGACTTCAAAGTCGCAGTGGCCGCGCTGCACGAAGGCGATCTTATCGGCGACTTCATCTGCGTTGACCAGCGCGCTGCAGGCATCGAATTCGGTGCCACCCGTCGACTCGCCATCATCGACGAGTACCAGTGCTTCGGTGACGGCGCCGTGATCGATCAGTGGCGGCGTGAAACTGGCTTCTTTCGTCGCCACATCGCCGGCGATATCGCTCGGTGAATTGATGCGCATCGCTTCGGCAAACTGGTCACCGGTCCGTGACGAGGCGCCGACCGTCAACACCCACGGTGCACCGGACGGCGACAGGATCGTACCTTCGGCGGGTCCGTCATTGCCGGCTGCAACAACGCTCATGACGCCGGCGTTGGAAGCTGCCAGCAGCGCCAGGTCATCCGGATCCGAGATGCTGACATCGGTATTGCCGACCGAATAGTTGATGATATTGACGCCATCGGCGACGGCGTCCTCGATTGCCCGTTGCAGGTCGGACGTACTGCAGCTGCCGCGTACCTGGCCCGGTTCGAGCCAGCAGGCCTTGTAGACGGCGATGCGTGCCCGCGGTGCCATGCCGACAATGCGGTCGAGTTCGGTCCCGCCCAGCGTTGCGCGCACTTCGGTGCCGGCGGCCGTCGATGCGATATGCGTACCGTGTCCATCCGCGTCGCGTGGCGACAGGAATTCGTTGCTGTCCATCGCGTAGGTCTGGAGGAACCCGTCGACATAAAAGCGCGCACCGATGATCTTGTTGTTACAGGCATCGGCCGTGAAATTGTCGCCGGTCTCGCAACTACCGTTCCAGCCGTCCGGTGGCTCGTAGACGAGCTCATCGTCTCGATTCTTGAAGCGTTTGCACAGCCACAGGCCGAGCAGTGAGGATTCAGCCCATGTGGAACGGCATAGCCGGGGACGATCCGCTGCGACCGAATCCACGAAGCTCGGGTGTTCGGGCGTAATACCGCTGTCGATAACGCCGATGACGATGTCCTCGCCGTCGAGATCCCGTGCTGCCGCGAGCCCGGCGGTAGCATCGTACAGGCCGAGAAAGACCGGGCTGTCGTTTGTATAGAGGTAACGCACGCGATCTTCCCAGACGTTCAGCACGTCTTTGCGAGATCTTAGTTTCTGCGCCTGGATTCCGGTCAGCCGCGCGGCGAATCCGTTGAATGTATACCGGTAGCTGTACAGCTTGTTGTCGTAGGCACCGACGGACTGCAGCACATCGTCATGCTTGTTGAGCAGATTCCTCGTGTATTGACGGACATTGGCGGAGCGCGGATCGAATTTCTGCCCTGCGGGCGGCTGCGTGGCCGCAAGACCGCCCGGTCGACCTCGATAGGTCAGCGCCGGTGGTTCGGCAAACTGCACAATATAGACGCTCTCGTCGAACAGCACCCGGTCTTGCAGGTCAGGTGCCGGGCTCGCTGCGGCGCCGAACGATGCGCAAATGATGACGATCACCTGCAGTGTGAGAGCGGCTTTAGTCGTGATCAGATTATTAATCGCGGCTAAAGCCGCTCCCACACTCCGGCTCATCTGTGGGAGCGGCTTTAGCCGCGATTCCCTGCGGCGCAGGCGCAATGCGCAGCAATGCAATCCGGATACTGACTTTGGGCGCATTGTGTGGTTTGGACGGCTGATCATAGGTCCCGTTCCGTGGGGGAGGATGTCCGCTTCCGGCAGGTTTTGCCCGTCAAAACAGGCGATCACTTGAGTTATTAGTTATTTAAAAAGAAATGTTTACAGTAATCTCTTAAGGAACAATAACATATTTTACAAAACGCACCCAAACCTGCTGCTGTACTGTGACCTCTGTCACTTGCGTGCGGGAGAGTCGTAGGAGCGGCTTCCAGCCGCGATTGGTATGCCGTCGCATGGAATCGCGGCTGGAAGCCGCTCCTACGAGTGGTGTATGTCTACGCGCTCCGCAGAACGGCACCGGTTTGCGCGATGCGAATCTCAGACGGGCCGGCCGCAGTCCCGATTGTGCCGGGCATGATGAAATCTACCTGTTGCCCGAACAGACAGCGGGCGGCCAGGGTCGAGGTCACCGCTTTTTGACCATGGCGGTTTGCGCTCGTTGAGACCAACGGCAGGCCGGCTTCCCGGCACAGCGCCGCGGCAACCGGGTGTTGCGTAATCCGGACCGCGCAGGTCGGTCGGCCGCCGGTAATCCAATCCGGGCAGTGTGGATCGGCTGTCACAACCCACGTCATGGATCTGTCGGCGCCGGACAAGGCACGTTCTTCGTCGGCCGATGGATTGATCCAGCCGTTGAGTTGCCCGCGATCCGCGGCTATCAGTATCAGGCCGGCGGCAACCGCCCGCTCTTTGAGACGGAGGATGCGCAGGACGGCTTCGTAGCAGCCGGGATCACAGCCGAGACCGAAGACACCTTCGGTCGGGTATGCGATGACCCCTCCTTTATGGATGATCTGGGCTGCCTGGCGCAAATGCAGGAAGCTGATTGCCGTTGCCTTCACCATCACAATGTGGTCAGGCGGTCAGCCGTCGGTTGCTGAGGCCTTCGGGGCGGTTTTCTTGGCGACCTTCTTCTTTGATTTCTTTTTGGCTTTTTTCCGCTTGGCCTTTTTCTTCGTTTTCTTCTTTGAGGTTTTCTTCTTCGCGGTTTTTTTCTTAGCGACCTTTTTCTTGGCTTTTTTCTTCGCCCCGCGTTTTTTACGCAAGGGCGCCTTGGCGAGCAGTTCGATGCATTCCTCGAGCGTCAGGCTCTTGGGTTCGCGATCCTTCGGCACCTTGGCATTTTTTTCCTTGTTCGTGATGTACGGGCCGTAGCGTCCGTTCAGCACCTGGATGCCTTCATCCTCGAAATCGAGAATGATCCGGTTCGCGTCGGCTTCTTTCTTTTCGGCGACGACGACGAGCGCTCTTTCGAGCGTGATCGTGTAGGGATCGTCGTCGCGGATCGACGCAAACTTGTCGCCGTAACGAACATATGGCCCGAAACGACCGATACTGGCCGAGACCGGCTCGCCCTCCGGCGTCTCGCCGAGTTTACGCGGCAATTTGAATAGTTCGAGCGCTTCGGCGAGCTCGATCGACGCCATTCTCTGGCCGGGCCGCAGGCCGGCGAATTTCGGCTTGTCCTCGTCTTCTCGTGTACCAATTTGCACGAACGGTCCGTAACGCCCGATACGGACGCTGACCGGTTTGCCGGATTTCGGGTCGATGCCCAGTTCGCGAGCCTGCCCGGCTTCTTCGCGGGTGACGGTTTCTTCCTTCTGCTCGACAAGCTCGTGGAACGGCCCCCAGAACTCGTCTAGTACCGGAATCCATTCATGCTCGCCGCGGGATATCTCGTCGAGCGTGTCTTCCATCTGTGCCGTGAAATCGTAGTCGACGTAACGTTCGAAGTGATTCGTCAGGAAGTTGACGACGACCATGGCCACATCGGTCGGCAGGAAGCGCTTGCCGTCCATCTCGACATACTCGCGATTTTTCAGCGTCGAGATAATGCTGGCATACGTCGATGGCCGACCGATGCCGTATTCCTCGAGGGTCTTGACGAGGCTGGCTTCCGTGAAGCGCGGCGGCGGCTCGGTGAAATGCTGATCGGCGCGAACTTCCGCGAGCATCAGCACATCGCCTTCGTTGACGATCGGCAGCGTGCGATCGTCGGCGTCATCCTTTACGTCGTCCTGACCTTCCTGGTAAACCGCCATGAAGCCCGGTTTGACGAGGGTTGAGCCGGTTGCACGGAATCGCCCGGTGTCCGGATTCACGACCGGCAGCAGGTCGAGTGCGACCATGTCGAACAACGCATGTACCATCTGGCAGGCTACGGTGCGCTTCCAGATCAGACCGTACAGCTTGAGTTGATCCGGGTTCAGGACCCCCTTCAGGCTGTCGGGTGTGCGCCGGACGCTTGTTGGCCGGACGGCCTCGTGCGCCTCCTGGGCGTTTTTAGCTTTCGTCTTGTAGACACGGACTTCGTCCGGCAGATTCTCGGCGCCGTAGCGTTCTTTGATCAGTTCACGTATTTCATCGAGTGCTTCGGCGGCGAGTGTGACCGAGTCGGTACGCATGTAAGTGATCAGGCCGACAGCGCCCTCATCAGTCTCGATGCCTTCATACAGGCGCTGCGCAGTCATCATGGTGCGCTGTGCAGTGAAACCGAGTTTGCGTGAGGCCTCCTGTTGCAGCGTAGAGGTCGTAAACGGTGCTGTCGGATTGCGCTTGCGCTGTTTCTTCTCAATACTGTTGATGCGCACTTTGCCATCTGCGGCGGCCAGCAGCGAATCGCGCACACCGTGTGCCTGCTCTTCATTGACGAAGCTGAACTGCTGAACCTTGTCACCGCGGTATTCGGCCAGACGCGCGGTAAATCGCCCGGATTCCTCGCCGACATCGCCTTCGACCGTCCAGTATTCCTGTTTCTCGAACGCATCGATTTCCAGCTCGCGCTCGACGATCAACCGAAGTGCCGGCGTTTGCACGCGACCGGCCGATAAATTCGGCCGGATCTTTTTCCACAACAGCGGCGACATGTTGAAGCCGAACAGGTAATCGAGCGCACGGCGGGTTTGCTGTGCGTTGACGAGCAGGTTCGACAGCTCGCGTGGATTAGCTACGGCATCCTGTACGGCGCGTTTGGTTATCTCGTGAAATACGACGCGATGCACTGCCTTGCCGTCGAGCAGGCCACGCTCTTTCAGCAGTTCGTACAGGTGCCAGGAAATGGCTTCGCCTTCACGATCGGGGTCAGTGGCAAGCAGCAGTGCGTCGGATTTTTTTAATGCCTTGGCAATGGCATCGACGTGTTTTTCGTTTTTCTCGATGATCTCGTACTTCATCGCATACGAGTTTTCGGTATCGATCGCACCTTCTTTGGGCACGAGATCACGCACATGACCGTACGAGGCCAGGACCTTGTAGTCCTTGCCGAGGTACTTTTCGATTGTTTTCGCTTTTGCCGGCGATTCGACGACGACTATGTTCATGCCCATTTCACTGTCTGCGAAAAACCAAAACCGCGGCAGGGCCGCGGTCAGAGAAAATTAAAGGATGAATCCAGAGTTCGATGGCATCGATAAAGTCAGTTCACCAGGCCGGTATTTTCCTCGAATACCAGGTCTTCCATCCGGGCAAAAGCCTTTTCCTGCCCCGGCTGGCTGAACAGGACCATCAATACGACCCACTTGACCTGCTCGACATCGATATCGCCTGCGCCGAGCGCGACGAGTCGATCGATGACCAGCTCTCTTTGTCCCGGCGACAGGATACCGATTTGTTCGAGGTACAGGATGTAGCCGCGACAATCCGCATCGAGCCGCGATAATTCAAAGGTGTTGAACAGCCGCACGGAGCGTGCCGCGGGCTGGTTCGCAAACGGTGGCAGATGACGGGAACTCAGCCCGTCGAGCCAGTCCAGGGCACGATCGACTTCGGGTTCGCCGAACCCGGCCTGCAACAGTTCTTCACGCAAGATGCTCTGATCAGGCTCCGGTTCAACCTCCAGATCCTGTTCGGAATACGTTTCAAACAGATACATGAGTACATCAAGCACTGTTTCACTCATTTTGGTCGACCTTCTTCCCGCTGTACGTAGCGTCCGCCGGTCAGCGGCTCTACGCGTCCTTCCAACTCCAGAATCAAAAGCATGGAGGAAACCTCCTCTGCCGTCAATCCGCTGCGCATAATAAGTGTGTCGATTGTAACCGGGTCCCAGCCCATCAGGCCCAGCAGGCGCTCGTAGTCTGAGTCCAGCGCCAATTTTGTTTGCAAAACCGGCTGATCCGGATTTTGTTCAATGGTTGCCGCGAAGCCGGCGATCATTCCGTCGAGTTCCTCGATGATGTCATCGGCAGTTTCCACGAGCTTGGCGCCCGAACGAATCAGGCGATGGCAGCCGCGCGCCACGGGATTGTGGATGGAGCCTGGGATCGCGAAGACTTCGCGCCCCTGCTCGGCCGCATTCCTGGCCGTGATCAGTGCGCCGCTGCGCAGTCCCGCTTCGACAACCAGTGTGCCGAGGGAGAGCCCGCTGATGATCCGGTTGCGGCGTGGGAACTGTAATTTCCGCGGTGCGCAACCGGGCGCGAACTCAGAGACCAGTGCGCCGTTCGCCGCAATGTCCGCGGCCAGTGAAATATGTTCGCGCGGGTAGATGATGTCCGGTCCGGCACCGAACACGGCGATAGTTCTGCCGTCGGCCGCCAGCGCAGCCCGGTGTGCGGCTGCATCGATACCCAGTGCCATGCCGCTCGTGATGCAGAAGCCGGATTGTGAAAGATGCCCGGCGAAGCGGCGGGCGGTTTCGCTGCCGGCTGGTGTCGAGCTACGGCTGCCGACGATGGCTAATTGCGGCAGGCTCAACGTATCGACATCGCCGCGGACGAACAATAAGGATGGCGCAGAAGAGATTTCGCGGAGCAAGGGCGGATAGCGTGGATCGAGCCAGGTTACGAGGCTGCAGTCCGACGCTTCCAGCCAGTTTGCGCAACGGGCCTGTTGTTCACGATTGGGAGAATGAATGTTGCGCACACCCGTCGCCGAGACGTCGGCGGCAAGTAACTCATCCGAGGATGCGCCAACCACGCGCTCGACGGAACCGAATCGTTCGAGCAGGGCGGTCACGGCTGCTCCCGTGACGCCGGCAGCCAGGCCGAGTGTCAACCACGCATCATCAGACATGCAAAACCACGAAAGCAGGAAATGGGGATAAGAAATTGGTGTCTGACACCAATTTCTTCTGCTTGTGGGAGCGGCTTTAGCCGCTCCCACATCCGGTATTTCAGCAGCTTTGCACCCAAGTGAACAGATGCAAATCTCCGCCGTTCACCGAGTTAGTTCGGGCTTTTGAATTTGTCGAAGATACGAATCTCGGTTGTCGCTTCCATGATCAGGCCGTAGCTGATGCGGTCGTAGGTCTTGAACACCATCAGCGTACCGGCTGGTTCATCGGGCAGGCGTACACGACCACCGTTGGTGCGATCGTTTATGGTCTCTCCTGCCTGCCAGACTTTCATGACGTGCCCGACTTCCAGGCCATCTCGTTCACCGCGGTTCAGGATAACGATGTGATACTGGCCGATGATCGCAAGTCCGCCGATGACGTGAATAATGCTGCCATCGATTGCCTGGTCCGGTGACCGGGGGAAGAACTGCAATGGAATGTCGAAGTCCTGTTCGAGCAGTCGGTCGCCTTCGAGTGCCTCACGCTTCGTGTCGACGAGATGTAGTGTCGACGGATCGCCGTCGCGTGCGATCAGACCTTCGCCGACGAAGATGCCTGCGTAGCCGACAATGGCGTTGTCGTCCGGATCGATGAGTGGTGCACCGACATGCACGACGCTGTAACCGTGACCAATCGGCCCGATGTCATTGCCGCGTACATAGACATCGTTACCGGCGCCGGCAATCAGGTGACCTTCCTTGATGGCGAGGATGTACGGCAGGCTGTCAGCCTGACCGCGTTCGAGTATGGAACCCTTGCCCAGAAAGGCCGCGATGGTTTCAAGCGGTATCGTCGTGATCGCCTGGGCCAGATCCTCGCTGCGAATGCTTGGTGACAGTTTTTCATCACCGCCCGCGCGCTCGAGGCGAATCTGCGGTTTGCCGTCGATATAGACGAGGACGAGAACGTCACCCGGATATATCAGGTGAGGATTTTCGACCTGCGGATTGACCCGCCAGATCTCGGGCCAATACCATGGATCGCGCAGGAACATCGCCGAGATGTCCCATAACGTGTCGCCGCGTTTGACCACATACCGGTCAGGGTGAGATGGATTCAGGGCGATATCGCCGCCGGCGCCCGACTGAGCGGCCAATCCGGTGGCCAGACCGGCGCGTGGGCTGCCGGCAATGGCCTCTGATCCCAGCAGGATCGTTAGCAAAACAACAAGCAGCAAGCAGGTACCGGTGGTGACCGGTCGAATGAGCGGCGGGGCAATCTTCATGGAATTTACATCCCTAATGTTTAATCTGGGTCGGCCCGGAAGCAGCCACTGCTATAATTCCGTAGAGCGCACAGACAAGCGATACATGACAACAACAAGCCCGGGAAGTCACGTTACCCGTAATATACGCTGATTTCCCACTGGGCTATATGTCGATATATCATAAATTTATCCGTAATTCATAGCACTGTGCACGATATTGCGAAGGAACCATTATGACGGTGCTTACAATCCTCGAATATCCCGACCAGCGCCTGCGAACCAGGGCCCGGCCCGTGGGGGATGTTAATGACGCGGTGCGGCGATTAATCGACGATCTGTTGAAAACGATGTATGCGGCGCCAGGCATAGGTCTTGCGGCGACCCAGGTGGATGTACATGAGCGCATCCTGGTCCTCGATATCTCCGAAACGAAAGACGATCCGCGGTGTTTCATCAACCCGGAGATTCTTGAACGGCAGGGCTCGGAGTCGAGTGAAGAGGGCTGCCTGTCCGTCCCCGGGGTCAACGAGCCTGTCGACAGGGCCGGGAAAATACGCGTACGGGCGCTGGACCGCAACGGAAAGTCATTCGAACTCGAGGCTGAAGGCTTGCTGGCAGTCTGTATTCAGCACGAAATGGACCATCTCGACGGCAAGCTGTTCGTCGACTACCTGTCGGAGCTCAAACGCCTGCGCATCAGGAAAAAGGCACTCAAACAACGCAAGCGCGAACCGGCGGGTGGCCGTGCCTCCTCGCCGGTCATGTAGCCGGGCAATCGTACTAAGATGGCGCGACTCATTTTCGCCGGATCGCCGGATTTTGCCGTACCGAGCCTGCAGCGACTGCTTGCATCGCAGCATGAGGTGGTCGCGGTACTGACTCAGCCGGATCGACCGTCCGGGCGCGGTCGGCGATTCAAGCCCGGGCCGGTCAAGCGCTGTGCTCTTGAACATGACCTGACGGTCTACCAGCCGGCCGGACTGAAGGATCCGGACGTTCTGGAGCAGCTGGCGGCATTTGCGCCCGATCTGATGGTTATCGTCGCCTATGGGCTGTTGTTGCCGCCTGCGGTGCTGTCCCTGCCGGGTACCGGGTGCGTCAATGTGCATGCGTCCGTGCTGCCACGCTGGCGTGGTGCATCGCCGATCCAGGCGGCGATTCTGGCCGGTGACCGGCAGACCGGTGTCAGCATCATGCAGATGGCTGCAGGTCTCGATACCGGCCCGGTGTTTGCGGTCGAGCAGACTGACATCGGGCCGACCGAAACGGCCGGAGAGCTGCAGGATCGACTCGCCGAACTGGGTGCAGATCTCCTGTTACGTTGCCTCGATCCGATTCTGGAGGGGACTTTGGCGTCCAGGTCACAGAACGATGCCGATGCGACCACGGCGGCGCGTATCAGCAAGGCCGATGCCTTGATCGACTGGTCGCAACCTGCAGCCGACATCGATCGAAAGGTTCGCGCGTATAACCCGTGGCCGGTCGCCGAAACGATACTCGACGGTGAGCGGCTGCGTTGCTGGCGGTCGATCATTTGCGCGGACGATGGATCACCGTCCGATCCATCGACGGGTATCGGCCGGATCGAGGCGGTGCATAACGATGGCATCGACGTGCGCACGGGTCGGGGCATACTGCGACTCGTCGAACTGCAGATGCCGGGCCGTCGGCGTATGAATGCCGGTGATTTTGCGCGCGGGTCGGATGTCATCGGCAAGGTTCTCGGCTCCCCGGCGGCGTGAAAAACAAGTCTGGAAAAAATGACTCCGGGCGGGGCGCTCAAACGCGGGCAGCCGCAGCGCTTGCCGTCGACCAGGTATTGTCAGGGGGCCGCTCACTCGATACAGCGCTCAAGAGCGCGCTCAGCGATCGGTTGTCTGAGCGCGATCAGGCACTCGTCAAGGCGCTGGCCTTCGGGGCATTGCGCTGGCACTACCGGCATCGGTTGTTGATCGGCGAATTGCTCGACCGGCCGCTGCGGTCGCGGGATCATGTTCTCGAAGCGCTCCTGTCGGTCGGGTTGTTTCAGCTACTCGATACGCGACAGCCCGGTTACGCTTCGGTCTCCGCGACCGTGGATGCGACCCGGCTACTGCAGCGGCCACGGGCCTCCGGCCTGGTCAATGCAACACTCAGGCGTTTTCAGCGCGAGCAGGATGATTTGTTGCGTCGTGTGCTCGCCCGGGACGAGGGGCGTTATTCGCATCCGCAGTGGCTGATTGACCGCTTGCGGTCAGACTGGGGTGACCGGGCGCAGGACATTCTGACGTGGGCGCTCGTGCAGCCGCCGATGTGGTTACGCGTCAATGCGGCACGGTCCGATGTGGCCGCAATAATCGAAATGCTGCAATCGACAGCCGGTGTCAGTGCGACGACACTGGCCGGATTCTCCGTTGCGGTTTGCCCCGCACAGCCGATGCCCGTCAGCGACCTGCCCGGTTTTGCGGATGGGCTGGTCTCCGTTCAGGATGCCGCGGCACAACTTGCGGCCGAACTGCTCGACGCGGCACCCGGTATGCGCGTGCTCGATGCCTGTGCGGCGCCCGGTGGCAAGACCGGGCATATCCTCGAGCGTGCCGACGGGCAGCTTGACCTGGTCGCCGTTGATGTGGCCGCCGAGCGCAATGAGTTGATTGCGCAGAATCTGGGGCGACTCGGTTATGCCGCGCAACTCGTGACCGGCGATGTGCTGCATACCGACGCCTGGCTCGGCGACATCGAGGGAGGCTCATCATTCGACCGGATTCTTGTCGATGCGCCGTGTTCTGCGACAGGCGTGATTCGCCGTCATCCGGATATCAAATTCTTGCGCCGACCTGAAGATATTCCGACCCTGGCTGCGCGTCAGGGCGACATTCTTGACGCGCTGTGGCCGCTGCTCAAGCCGGGCGGACGATTGTTGTACGCGACTTGCTCGGTATTGCGCGAGGAAAACCATGATGTTGCAGCCGCCTTTCTGCATCGACACGCGGATGCGATCGAGATTCGGCCTGGCGGTATCGTGCCGGAAGCCGTCGAGGCGGCATCAGGGCCGGGCTATCAGCTGTTGCCCGGACCGGCCAATACCGACGGTTTCTATTATGCTTTAATGGAGCGCAGCGCTTAGCCTGCGGGGGAAAATGGTGTCAGACACCAATTTCCAATATAGAGATTTGATATTGCGAAAACAGGTCAGACAAAAATGGTGTCTGACACCATTTTTCCATTGCCGGGCCGGCGGCTGCGTCGGCTTCGCCTGTGCGCTGATCTTCGCGTTTGCGCCGCTCGATGTAGCCTGGTCCAAAGAACAGCCGTTCGAGATACGCAGCGCCGAATCAAGACTATTCCAGGGTGTCTGGTTTACCAACGCATTAATCGATTTTCGACTGAGTGACGATGCTCTTGCCGCTCTCGACAGCGGCGTCGTGTTGACGATCAAATTACAAATCCATCTCGATAGAGTGCGGCGTTTCTGGCTCGACAAGGAAACGGCAAGACTGGAACAACGCTTTGAACTCAGTTACCAGCCGCTGACCGAGCGTTACGTCGTGCGTAATGCGAACAGTGGCGAACAGGACTCGTTTGCGACGTTATTTTCGGCGCTGAACAGCATGGGCAGGATTATCGATTTACCGATCATCGATGCCGCATTGCTCGATACCGACGAGCGTTATCAGATTGCGATGCGCGCCGTACTCGATCAAAACACATTGCCTGGTCCCTTGCAGGCTCTGGCCTTCTGGAGCGGCGGCTTTCGACTCGAAAGTGAATGGTACGAATGGATGTTAAACAGCTGAAGCGCGTCCTCTACACGACGCTGATCATCGCTGCGCTGGTGCTCGGCGTGGCGACCTTGCTGCTGCTGGCCCGAACATCGCAAAATCCGGAAGAATTTGGCCGCTTGCATAGCCTCCTGCTGCTCGTCAACGCCGCCGGCGTATTTTTACTGCTGGTTCTGATCGCTGGTAATTTGTACCGGCTGGTGCGCGATCACTGGCGCGGCGTGCCGGGTACAAAACTCAAGAAACGTATGCTGACGGTAATTGTCAGTCTGACCGTCGCGCCGCTCATCATTGTGTATCTGTTCGCGGTGCAGTTTTTAAGTCGCGGTATCGATACCTGGTTCGACGTAGAGATCGAGGGTGGTTTGACCGATGCGTTGACGTTGAGTCGTGCCGCGCTCGATCGACAAATAAACTCGAGCATGGAGCATACCCGGCAGATTGGCGCTGCACTGTTGTTTTCCGACGGCAACGATCTGGTTGCCACACTCGGCGAGTTGCGTCGTGATGCGGGTGCAATCGATGTCACGCTATATGGCAGCAATTATCTGGTCGTGGCAACGAGTCATCGGGATGCGACCGCACCGTTTCCGGGCCCGCCACCCGAAGATGTGCTGTTACAACTGCGTCAGTCCGGCACCTATGTCGGCATCTATCCGATCGGCAACGGGAGTTACCGTGTCCGTGCCGCATTATTGTTACCAAATGCCCGGCTCGGTCGGGAGCCGTTTGTTCTGCAAGCGGTTTACCCGGTTGGCGAGCGTATTGGTACGCTCGTCGATTCGGTCGAGAATACATATCTGCGCTATAACGAGCTCGTGTTTCTGCGTGAACCCTTGAAGGCGGGTTTTGCGCTGACGCTGACGCTTGTCGTTTTGCTGGCGATGCTGGCGGCAGTATACGGCGCCTTCTTCTTTGCCCGCCGTCTGGTCGCCCCGATTTTGTCAGTCGTGGCCGGTACTCGTGCCGTAGCGGCGGGTGACTTCGATACCCGCCTGTCCGTGACGTCCCGCGATGAGATCGGCTTCCTGATCGATTCGTTCAATCAGATGATTCAGCGCCTGTCGCAGGCACGCGAAGAGGCGCGGCTCAGTGAGCAACGCGTTGACAAGGAGCGAGCGCATGTCGAGGTGATCCTGGCCAGGCTGTCGACGGGTGTTATTGCAATAGAAAATGACGGGCGCATCAGGCATGCAAATGATGCAGCGAGCGCAATGCTCGATACGGATTTGACCGATGCGAAAGGCCATCAACTCGAGGAACTGATTGCGGAACATCCTGTTTTGGCCGAGTTCATGGGCGGCATCGAAGCGCATCTTGCAGTCGACGAGACGGATTGGCGTGAGCAGATCAGTGTGCAAAGTGCTGTGGGCCGACGCGTGTTCGTATGCGCCAGCACGACGCTGCCGGCCGAGGATGGCGAACCGGGTGGCAGCGTGATTGTTTTTGATGATGTAACGGCATTGTTACAGGCTCAGCGCGATGCGGCATGGGGTGAAGTTGCGCGGCGCATGGCGCATGAAATAAAGAACCCGTTGACACCCATTCAGTTATCGGCCGAAAGAATTCAGCGTCGTTACCTCGATGGCATGAAAGAGATGGAGGCCGAAGTGCTGAGCCGCGCAACGAATACGATCATCTCCCAGGTCAAGGCTATGCGCGACATGGTCAATGCATTCAGCGAATATGCCCGTGCACCGGAAATTAATATTTCACGTTTTGATCTCAATCAGTTGATCAGGGAAGTCATATACCTGTACAAGTCGGAAGACAATCACGCACAGGTCGGGCTCGATCTCGATACCACCCTCGGTGACATCGATGCAGACAATGCGCGTATACGTCAGCTATTGCATAACCTGATTCGTAATGCATTGGAGGCGATGGAAGGCCAGGCTGAGTCGCGGCTCGATATTACGACGCGTCTGGTTGAGGCCGGCGGCCGGGACTGTGCGGAGATTTGCATTCGTGACGATGGTCCCGGCATTGATCCGGATACCATCGACAGGTTGTTTGATCCGTACGTGACAACAAAGCACAAGGGTACCGGGCTCGGGCTCGCCATCGTTAAGAAGCTTGTTGAGGAACACGGCGGAACAGTTGGCGCGAAAAACCTCGAATCAGGCGGCGCAGCCCTGACGGTTCGATTTCCGATCCGGCGGATTGCCGGCTCCTTCCATGAGGGCCGGAGTCCCGCTGCGCCCAAGGCCACGGGAAGCGCATCATGACGGTAGCGAAGATTCTTGTCGTCGATGATGAGGCGGATATCAGAACGCTGGTAGATGAAATTCTGTCAGACGAGGGCTATCAGGTCACGACGGCCTGTGATGCGGCCGAGGCGCGCAGCCGGGTCGGCGCAACATCACCGGATCTCGTGTTGCTCGACATCTGGATGCCGGACACTGACGGCATCACGTTGCTCAAGGAATGGTCCGGAGATGCCGGTCCAGGTTGCCCGATCGTGATCATGTCGGGTCATGGCACGGTCGAGACCGCTATCGAAGCGACGCGTCATGGAGCTGCAGATTTTATCGAAAAGCCGGTATCTATTGCTAAACTGCTGCGAACGGTAGAGAACACGCTCCGAAATTCGCTGAAAATGTCGGCCGCAGAAAAGCCGGTGCAATTGCCGCCACTGGCTGCACCGGTCGGCAAGAGCAAGGCGGTACGTGATGTTCGCCATTCTCTGGAGCAGTCGGCCCACCTGGCATCACCGGTTCTGTTAGTCGGGGAACCCGGGTCGGGTCGCGAAGCCGGCGCGCGGTATATGCGTGCATTGTCGCCACGCTGCGAGCAGCCGTTCATCTGCCTGACGGGTGATGATCTGACCCCGGATCGGCTCACGCAGATATTGTTCGGTTCCACTGCGAATGATGGTCTCGATCGGGGTTTCATCGCGCAGGCCGAGGGCGGGATACTGTTTTTACGGGAACTCGAATCGCTCGGTCCGGATGCGCAGCGCATGCTGGCCGCGCTCATAGAGCATGGTAACTATTTGCCGGGCGGGCAGGTCGACAGGAAAAAGGTGAATATTCGCTTCATTGCATCGATGACACCGCAGGCATTTGCGGATCCACAAGGCCACGGAGTGCGCGGCGATCTGATCGAACAGCTGGCCATATCTGCCATTCACATACCGGCATTACGGAACTACCCGGAGGATGTGCCGGAGTTGTTGCGTGTGTTCGTCGAGCAGTTCGTCGATGCAAATCAGTTGCCGTTTCGGCGCTTTGGCGTTGCCGCACAAAATCGGTTACGCCACTATCCGTGGCCCGGCAATGTGCGCGAGCTACGGGCGCTGGTTCGGCGTCTGCTGATCGTGCCCGGTCCCGAGGAGATTACACTCGACGAACTGGAGAGTGCCTTACCGCCGGCAGGAGAGCAGGAGGTTCCTCTGCTCAAGCAGGACCTGCTGTCGTTACCGTTGCGTGAAGCCCGGGAGCAATTCGAGAAAGCTTACCTGACGCAGCAACTCGCCTTGTGTGACGGGAAGGTCGGGCAACTGGCCAAGCGTGTCGGCATGGAGCGAACACATTTATATCGCAAGCTCAGGGCGCTGGGTGTTAACTTTCGCAAGTAGGAGCGGCATCTTGCCGCGATTCGTGCCGATTGGGTCGCGGCAAGATGCCGCTCCTACGGTTAGGGGTATTGCAACTAGCCGCTGATGTATTTTTCGAGTTCGCCGATCGTCGATTGCTGTTCGGCGATGATGGCCCTGACCAGGTCACCGATCGAAATCATGCCGATAAGATTATTATTGTCGACAATCGGCAGGTGGCGAATCCGTTTCTCGGTCATGAGTTGCATGCATTGCTGAATATCCTGATCGGGTGTCGTCGTAATGACGTCACTGGACATGATGTCTTTGACCAGCGTGCTTTCGGATGACCGTCCTTTCAGGATAATCTGTCGGGTGTAGTCCCGCTCCGAGAGGATGCCAACGAGCCGGTCGCCGTCCAGAACGGCCAGTGCGCCGATTTCTTTTTCGGCCAACAGGTGAATCGCCTCGTAGACTGATTGGTTCGGCCCGATCGACCAGGTTTTTCCTCCCTTGGCCGCCAGGATCTCTTTTACTCGTTTCATTGCGTTTCTCCGTTTGCCCCATCCCCCTCGTTTACATCAATCAGGGGCACGCTCATAGAATACCACTGCGCTACTGCTCGCGCAGGCTGAGTTGGTCGGGATGCCGTTGGCACTCGGTGTTCGGTTCAATTGCAGGGAAAAAACTGCCGCCATTCTGAAAGCGGATATTGCCGCCGCCGAAATCCTGTTCCGTCAGCTCCCAGATTCGCTCATAGGCACGATGGTTTTGGTCAAGACGCGGCCCGAAAGGCCGTACCTGAATCGCCGAGACGATTTCACCGCTGATAAATTGCCCGTTGCCATCGAGGGTCGCCACGAGGATGGGTGCGAGGCCTTTCTCTGCGTTGATGCTGATGCCGTAGTAAGTAGCGAAGTTTCCCAGGCTGTAGGCGATCAGGCGACCGTCATAGATCTCGATGGCTCGTGGTACGTGCGGGCCATGACCGATCACGAGGTCGGCACCGGCATCGATCATCGCATGCGAAAATTCGACGACATTGCCGCGATTTTCGCCATAGTAGGTTTCGGCGGCGAACGGTATGTGTGCAGCATCGGCGCCTTCGGCGCCACCGTGAAACGAGACGATGACAATGTCATATATCTCGTCGAGTGCCGCAATTTCGTTGCGGGCCACGTCGAGATCGAGCATTGGGTATGAGTTGGTGAATGGCGCAAATGCGATTAGTGCCGTCCTGATTTTGCCGTTTGGCCAGGCGGCAATATCACCAATACGTCCTGAGTGACGAATATTGGCAGCATCGAGCGCCGCCATAGTGCCCGTACGACCTTCTTCGCCAAAATCACGGGCATGGTTGTTGGCCAGGCTCATGACCGTAAAGCCTGCGTCGGCGAGATGCCGGGCATATCGGGCTGGAGTGCGAAACAGGTAGCAGGCCGATGGATCTTTGCAGGTCTTGACCGGTTCACCGCCATCCAGCAAGACGCCCTCAAGGTTGCCGAAGGCGATATCGGCGCTGGAAAATACGGGTGTGACCTGGGCAAGCAAGGACCGGCCGTCATTTTCTGTGTCCAGTCGGTTCTCGGGATAATCCGTACCGAGCATGATGTCACCGGCGGCGGCAACCGTCATGCGCGCACAGGCGAGTTCAGCGGCACGCTGTGCAGCCAATTGTTCGGCTGTCGGTTCCGCTACAGGCTCAGGTTCGACCCGCTGTTCCATGATGGGCTCAACGACGGGTTCGGTAGTTTCGATCGTGCGCGAACAGCCTGCAGCCAGGAGCACGACTGCGCAGAGGCCCAACCAAAAAAATATCCTGTTAATCGCCGACACGAATCACCATGATATCGACCGACGCATCACGCAACTGACCGCGCAGCGTATTCAGCCGATCCAGACTGTCTACCGGGCCAATTCTGACTCTGTGATAATCCTTGTCTTCTATGCTGACCTTCTGAATTTTCGATGTGATGCCAAGCATTGCCAGGCGCGCCTTCATGCGGTCAGCGTCGGCATGACTCGAGAATGATCCGACCTGCAAGACATAGATGCCCGGTGCATCGAGCGGCGCGGGTTGTGAATTGTTGCGTACGACCGTGCCCTCCTCCGGAAACACGACCTCAAAATTCGGCAACATGTCGTAAAACTTGAAGCGTGGCTCGGGTTTTTCTACAACGGTGTTCGCAGGCGGGGCGGTGACAGATTCCGGCGCAGGTTGCGGGCCGGTCACTGCGGGACGGATAGTCTGTTCCTCCCGATCCTTCACATAAATCGCGGCTGCAACCGACAGGCCGATGATCAGTCCGAAAACTCCCCAGATCCAACCCGGCATCGGTGACGGCTTTGATGCGCGCTGGGTCTTTTTCCTGCGTTTGGTCTTGCGTTTTGGCATTAGCGCGCTCGTTTCTGCAGCGGCGGCCTCACATCGATTCCGGCGCCGACACGCCGACGAGCTCGAGTCCGTTACGGATGACCTGCCTGACCCCGTTGATCAACATCAGGCGCGCATCGCGCAGGCCGGAATCATCAGCGATAAAGCGATGTGCGTTGTAATACGTGTGCAATTCGTGAGCCAGCTCACGCAGGAAATGCACGAGGTGCTGTGGCGCTCTTTGCCGTGCCGCCAGCTCGAGAATTTCAGGGTAACGTGCAAGCCTCTGCAGTAATGCCTGTTCGTGATCTTCGGTCAGGCGATGCAGATTTTGCCGGCCATTATCCCTGTCCCATTGCAGGCCGCGCGTTTGTAATTCACGCATGACGCTCCAGACACGCGCATGCGCATACTGGATGTAATAGACCGGGTTGTCGTTTGACTGCGACTTGGCCAGTTCCAGGTCAAAATCCAGGTGCTGCTCGTTCGAACGTGTAACAAAAAAGAAGCGTGCGGCATCGTTGCCGACTTCGTTACGCAACTCACGCAGCGTGATAAATTCGCCCGAGCGCGTCGACATTTGTTGCTTTTCCTCGCCACGAAACAATGCGACGAACTGCACAAGTTCAACCTCGAGGATATCCGGCGACTCACCCATCGCCTCGATACCGGCGCGCACGCGCGCAATATAGCCGTGATGATCGGCGCCCAGAATATCGAGCAGCGTGTCGTACCCGCGTTCCCGTTTGTGCAGGTGATAGGCGATGTCCGATGCAAAGTAAGTTGTGCGGCCATTGTCACGCACGACGACGCGATCTTTCTCATCGCCGTAATCCGTCGCCCGGAACCAGATCGCACCGTCCTGCTCGTATGTCTTGCCGCTGGCCGCGACTTTATCCAGAGCATGCTGAATGGCGCCGCTGTCCATCAGGCTGCGCTCGGAGAACCATTGGTCGGGCGTCGCACCAAATTCGGTCATGTCATCCTTTATGTCAGCGAGGATCGATTCGAGGGCACAGTCATGAATCGCGATGAATCGTTCTTCACCCAGCGACTCGCGAGCCAGGGCGATGAAGGCATCGAGATAGATATCGGCCTCGCCGTCCGGCGCGTCGGCCGGCAGCGCGTCGATTTCATGTAAGTGTTTGGTCGAAATCGTATCGGGAAACTGCCGTGCGGCGTCGGCAGCGATGTCTTTGACGTATTGCCCGCGGTATCCGTTACTCGGAAACGCGACGTCGATATCCGCGGCTTCGAGCATGCGGACCCAGACGCTGAGTGCGAGGATATCCATCTGTCGCCCGGCGTCGTTGACATAGTATTCCTCGTGAACGTCGTGACCGGTCGCCCGCAGCAGGTTCGCGACGGTTGCGCCATACGCTGCAAGGCGACCGTGACCGACATGGAGCGGACCGGTTGGGTTGGCCGAGACGTATTCAACGAGAATTTTCTTGTTGGCACCCAGATTGCTGTGCCCGAAGCTGTCGCCACTTTCGAGGATGCTGTTGAGTTCGCCATGGAAGGCTGCGGGGCTCAGGTGGAAGTTGATGAATCCGGGGCCGGCGATGTCGACCGATTCGACGAGTTCCGAGGCCGGGATCAGGTCGATGATGGACTGCGCAATGTCGCGCGGCTTCTGCCGTAGTGGCTTGGCCAGGCGCATCGCGATGTTGCACGCGTAGTCGCCGTGCTGGCGATCACGGGTACGTTCGATTTCCGGCGTCAGGGCGGTGGCGTCACCGGCCTCCGTGAGGCCGGGTAATTGGGCGAGCGCCGCGGTTACGAGTTGTTCGATCTGTGTCTTCATCTGTCTGCCGTACTGAGGCTCGCTGGGGGCCGGGCATTCTAGCTTGATTTACGCTGAACGATACAGGTGCCGGTGCCATGGTGTCTTGGAAACTTTAATAGAACGTCAGTACAGCTCAGCCGGGTCGACATCGACCGACCATCTGGCTTTGCGGGCGGATTTCAGGTCGTCGAGGGCGGGTCGCCATTCGCTGAGAAACTGCTGTAGCTGTCCCCGGGTGTCTGCCTGGATCAGCAATTGTCCGCGATAGCGGCCGGCGCGGCGTTCCATCGGGGCGGCCGCCGGGCCGAGCCAGCGGATGCCGGTGAACCGGCCGGCGTTGATGAGTTGCAATGCCAGGTTGCGGGCCTCGTCGAGGAAGTCGAACGCGTTGTGCCGCTTTGTGGCTTCGGCGCGTGTCAGCGCGAGGCAGGAATAGGGTGGCCAACCGGCTGACTTGCGCTCTGCCATCGCCTGGACCGCGAATCGATCGTAGCCTTCCGCAACGAGGGTCATCAGCAGCGGATGATCGGGGAACAGCGTCTGGATATATACCTCGCCCGGTCGGTCGCCACGACCGGCACGTCCGGCGACCTGGATGAACGACTGGGCGAATCGTTCGCTGCTGCGAAAATCGGTGCCGAATAATCCCTGGTCGGCGTCGATGATGGCGACCATTGTGACGTTTGGAAAATCATGTCCCTTGGTCAGCATTTGTGTGCCGAGCAGGATGCGCGCTTCACCGCTGCGCACGAGTTCGAGTCGGCGTTCGATCTCACCCTTGCGCCGTGTCGTGTCCCGGTCGATGCGCACGATGTTGTATTGCCCGAACAAATCCTGCAGCGCCTGTTCGAGCCGTTCCGTGCCCTGCCCCACCGGCAGCAGATCGGGAGCGTGGCATTCCGCACATTCATTCGGCACGGCGTGTTCGACGCCGCAATGGTGGCAAATCAGGCGTGCGCGGTGCTGGTGAAATACGAGCCGGGCGTCGCAGCGCCGGCATTCGACGAGCTGGCCGCAGCTGGTACACATCATGCTCGGTGCGAAGCCGCGGCGATTCAGGTACAAGAGCACCTGGCCGTCCGCGTCGAGGTGGCGGGCAATTGCGATGCGCAGCGGTTCGGTCAGACCATCCTTGCAAGGCTGTACGCGCAGATCGATCAATCTGACCTCGGGCTGTCGTGCGCTGCCGGGGCGCTCCGGCAGAAGCAGTTTGGAGTAACGGCCTGCATTGACGTTCTCAAGTGATTCGAACGATGGTGTTGCCGAGCCCAGTACGATCGGACTGTCGAGTTGGCGTGCACGCCAGACCGCCAGATCGCGGGCCGAGTAGCGGAAGCCGTCCTGCTGCTTTAGCGAAGTGTCATGTTCTTCGTCGATGATGATCAATCCGGGATTTGGCAACGGGGTAAAGATCGCCGAGCGTGTGCCGATAATGACGCCGGCGCTGCCGTCACGTGCTGCGCGCCACGCAGCGAGTCGTTCCGTCTCGTTTAGTCCGGAATGCAGGACCGCGATGCCGGTGTTCAGGCGGCGACGAAACCGATCGACAAGTTGCGGCGTCAGGCCGATCTCGGGAACCAGCAACAGGCTTTGCCGGCCATGTTCCAGTTCGCGTTCGATGCAGCGCAGATAGACTTCGGTTTTGCCGCTGCCGGTCACGCCTTCGAGCAGAAACGCGGCAAATCCGCTCGCAGCCATGATCGTGTCTATGGCGGCACGCTGAGCATCGGTCGGAGTCGGTGGAAGCTCGATGCATTGACTGTTAGCGGGGCCGGTTATTGCAAGGGGACTGATCTGTCGTTGAGACTGATCGAGTAATTTTTTTTCAATGAGTTTGGCGGCGGCCGCTCGCCATGTCGTACCGGCGGCTGACAGCACAGTATCGCCGGCACCATCGGGTGTCTCCCGTGCCAGTTCGATAATGCGGGCCTGGACCGGTGCCCGCCTGGCTAGTGCCTTTGTATCGACATTTCGGCCTTGCTCGGTTGCTCGCCAGATACTTTCGGTTGCATTAACGGCGCCACCTTTGCGCAGCAATGCGGGCAATGCCGTGGACATCACTTCACCGGGCGCGTATCGGTAATAATCGGCCGCCCATTCGAGTAAGGCCATGATCGATTCATCAAGCAGTGGTTCGGCATCGATGACGCGAATTGCTGTACGCAGTTTCGCTGCCGGTATTGCCGATGACTCTGTAACGGTAACGATGATGCCGATGCGGGTTTGTTTACCGAACGGCACGACGATGCGCTTCCCTCGAACTGGTACCTGTCCATCGGCACCCTGATCAGGGCAACGATAATCGAACAGTCGCAACAAAGGAGTGGCCAGGCCGATGCGCAGAATGTTTCCGGTCACGCCCCCGGCTCCGAGTTTTCCACAAAACCTGTGGATAAATCTGTGGAAATCGCGCCCGATCGAGGCCAAATCGTGTATCGGGCGTTCCGGTGATTCAATCTGATTAAAAATTGATCGATATTATGAATCTTATGGAAAAACATAGGGTTATTTTTCTTTTGTAAGCTACTGCACGGCAAAAGTTCTCTAAGGCCATGCCATTTATTGAATCCTTGTGCATAACTGACGGTCTCAACCAGTGAACGTTGCCGGTCGGCGGCAGAAAATTCGATGGCTGGTCGTTTTATAGCAGATCAGGCGTGCTTTGCGCGGGTGGTTGCAGCCAGCGCCAGCGGCTTGAATACTGGCGTAAAACGACAAAAGCCCCGGGACGGGGCTTTTGGATTGATTTGAAACGGTACAGATGCGCCCACACCTAGCTCGAAAACGAGACTTTTATTGTTGCAGACGCACCCGTAACCGAACCACGATTATAGCGAAACCCGGGTACGATTCCTTGATCGGGTTCTCACTTCCATGATGGCTACCGCTGCAGATATACCGGCTACAGGTCGCCGAGTACATCGTCCAGGCTTTCTCGCGCATCGCCGAACAGCATCCGTGTATTGTCGAGGAAGAACAACGGGTTTTGCACGCCGGCGTAACCGGTCGCCATGCTGCGTTTGAGTACGATCGTCGTACCGCCCTTCCAGCATTCGAGCACCGGCATGCCGGCGATCGGGCTATTGGGATCGGTCAGTGCGGACGGGTTGACGATGTCGTTGGCGCCGATGATGATGGACACGTCGACGTCCGGGAAATCATCGTTGATCTCATCCATCTCGAACACGATGTCGTATGGTACTTTTGCCTCGGCCAGCAATACGTTCATGTGACCGGGCATGCGGCCGGCGACCGGGTGGATGCCGAAACGTACGTTCACGCCATCATCGCGCAGTTTGCGCGTGATCTCGTGCACGATGTGCTGCGCCTGGGCGACGGCCATGCCGTAACCCGGGATGATCATGACTTCCTTCGCATTCTTGAGCAGTTCGGCTGTCTCGGTCGTGTCGATCGGCACGACCTCGCCCTGATCCACATCACCTCCGGCACTCGCACCGCTCGTCGTGCCGAAACCGCCGGCGATGACGGATATGAAGTTGCGGTTCATTGCCCGACACATGATGTAACTGAGGATCGCGCCGGAACTACCGACCAGCGCGCCGGTTACGATCAGCAGGTCATTGCTTAGCATGAAACCGGTCGCCGCTGCAGCCCAGCCCGAATAACTGTTCAACATCGACACGACGACCGGCATGTCGGCGCCGCCGATGGCCATGACCATGTGAATGCCGAACAGCAACGCGATGACCGTCATGATCAGCAGGCTCACCATGCCGCCGCCGTCGGCCGATTGTGCAACAAATAGCTGGCCGATCCAGATTGCTGCGATGAGCAGGCCGAGATTCATCCAGTGCCGTGCCGGCAGGATCATCGGGTTGCCACTGATCTTGCCGCTGAGTTTGCCGAATGCGATGACTGAGCCGGAGAAGGTGACGGCACCGATCAGGACACCGATATAAATTTCAATGTCATGGATCGTCTGCTCGACACCGACGAAATGAATGTCCGGATCTCCGAAGCTCGCGTAGCCGACGAATACAGCCGCCACACCGACGAGGCTGTGCAGGATCGCGACAAGTTCGGGCATCTGCGTCATCTGCACGCGTTTTGCGAGCACGAGACCGATTGCGCCGCCGATGACCAGCGCGCCGATCAGCAGCGTGTAGTTGTCGGTCACTTCCCAGATGATCGTCGCGAGCAGTGCGATGCCCATACCGACCATGCCGAACAGGTTACCGCGCCGCGCCGTTTCCGGGTGGCTGAGCCCGCCGAGGGCGAGAATGAATAAAATCGTGGCGCCGATGTAGGCGGCTGTGACCATCTGGCTTGATCCGTCGGAAACAAGGTGTTCCATCGTGATGACTCCTTTATTTCCTGAACATGTCGAGCATGCGACGCGTGACCGCGAAGCCGCCGAATATATTAATGCTGGCAATCAGCACCGTGACACCGGCGATTAACGTGATCCACGTTTCGCCGGAACTGATTTGCAGCAGCGCGCCGATAATGATGATGCTGCTGATCGCGTTCGTGACACTCATCAGCGGCGTATGCAATGCCGCGGTGACGTTCCAGATCACCATGTAACCGACGAAGCACGCGAGTACAAATACGGTGAAGTGCGCCATGAACGACGGTGGCGCGACCTGACCGAGGCCGAACAGCGCCAGCGCGCCGAGGCCGAATGTCAGAAGAGGTCCGACGACACTCGGCTTCTTGTCTTCTGCTTGCACAGGTGCGGCGACCGGTTCTGCCTTTTTCGGCGGTGGTGCTGCAGACAGCTTGGGTGCCGGTGGCGGCCACGTGATCTGCCCGTCCTTGACAACAGTGGTGCCGCGTACGACCTCGTCTTCCATATCGACGACCAGCTCGCCGTCTTTCTCCGGACACATGTCCGTTACCATGTGGCGCAGGTTCGTGCCATACAGCTGGCTCGATTGCGCAGCCAACCGGCTCGGCAGGTCGGTGTAACCGATCAGCGTGACGTCGTGCTTGACGACCACCTGACCGGCCTCGGTCAATTTGCAGTTGCCGCCCTGTTCGGCGGCCAGATCGACGATAACGCTGCCGGGCTTCATCGACTCGACCATTTCGGCCGTAATCAGTTCGGGAGCGGGTTTACCCGGAATCAGCGCGGTCGTGACGATGATATCGACTTCCTTCGCCTGCTCGGCGAACAAGGCCATTTCAGCGGCGATGAATTCCTCGCTCATGACTTTTGCGTAGCCGCCGCTGCCCGAGCCTTCTTCTTCGAAGTCGAGCAGCAGGAATTCGCCGTCCATGCTCTCGACCTGTTCCTTGACCTCGGGCCGGGTGTCGAAGGCTCTGACGATTGCGCCCATGCTTTTGGCCGCACCGATGGCGGCGAGGCCGGCAACGCCTGCGCCGATAACCAGGACCTTGGCCGGCGGCACCTTGCCGGCGGCCGTAATCTGGCCGGTGAAGAACCGGCCGAAGTGTTGTGCCGCTTCGACGATGGCACGATAACCGGCAATATTGGCCATCGAACTCAATGCATCGAGCTTTTGCGCGCGCGAGATGCGTGGCACGCTGTCCATCGCCAGCGCCGTGACGCCCTTGGCAGCCAGCGCATCGAGCATGGATTGATTCTGGCCGGGCCACAGGAAGCTGATCAGTACCTGGCCTTTGTGCAGCAGATCCAGCTCATCCACATTCAGGGTCGGGTGCCTCTCGGGTCCGCGCACCTTCATGATGATATCGCTGCCGGACCACAATTCTCGGGTGTCGCTGACGATCTCGACGCCGGCCTCGGCGTATGCCGAGTCGGCAAAATTAGCTGGTTCGCCGGCGCCGGTTTCAATGGCGACGGAAAAGCCGAGCTTCTGTAGCTGGGTGGCGACATCGGGGGTCGTCGCGACCCGCCTCTCGCCGGCATGAACTTCTCTGGGGATGCCTATTTTCATACTTTGCCTTCTTTTGGCCTTTGTTTCGGCTACGAGCGCCAACGGACGATTCGGGGCCAATGTGTTTAATCGGGTGTGGGCTTTTTGCCCGTGAACCGCTCCGGAGTCAAGTCGGTATTACACTTACATCGGGCCGGGGCGGTCGAATCCGGTGCAATGCCGTCGCCTTTTCACAGCGGCGGCAATATTTTTTTCGCAAACTCTATGTTATACAGAGTACAGGCCGATTCGGCACTATGACCGGTTCGGCCGACCAGCGTCATGTTGTTACCTGAATCACAAGCAGATTTATCACAGCAGGTCCTGCGTACGGACGTGGCCGGCATGCCACTAGAATGGGTCGATTATCGCGATGCCGTTCGTTTGTACCATACGGGTCAGGTCGCCTATGCGTGCGGTTCCCTGTTGTATCGCGTGCATGGCGGCTACAGCGCCCTCACGGGAGAGCGCAGCATGGTCGACGTCAACTCGATTATTGCGACGGTTGGCAGGACACCGGGCGGACCCGAATTACGCGATCGCTATGTGCCGCCTCTTAATAACAAGACGTTGTTCAAACGCGATGGCAGCCTGTGCCTGTATTGCGGCGGGCATTTCCTGTCCCGTGACCTGACTCGTGATCATATTCGCCCGGTCAGCCAGGGTGGCACCGACCAATGGCGTAATGTCGTCACGGCCTGCCGCCGTTGCAACAACCACAAGGGCGGCCGGACGCCGGAGCAGGCCGGCATGGAACTGATTGCCGTGCCGTTCACGCCGACTTATGCGGAATACATTTATCTGAAGGGTCGCCGGGTGCTGGCCGACCAGATGGAGTTTCTGCTCGCACATATCTCCCGTTCCAGCCCGCTGCGCGCGCGGCTCGCCATCACGCTGAAAGAAGGCATCGGTCGGCACCGCGAAACGCACGATTAATCCAGTCGTGACAATCTGTCACGTGTCGTAGGAGCAGTTTTTGTGGGAGCGGCTTTAGCCGCGATTATCCTGGGTTGGTGTATCCATCGCGGCTAAAGCCGCTCCCACACACAAAAAATCGCTCCGGATATTTCCGCGCCTTAACCCCGTTCATCATGATTACACGTTTATACCTGACGTGAACCAACGAAACTGGACGACGGAGGTCTGGAGCCATGGACATGAATCAATTATTAAATCGAAGCCAGGCGGCGAGCACGCTTGTTGTATTGTTGCTGATGACGGCTTGTGTCGGGCCGCGGAACGAGGAATCCGCGACGTCAGAACCGCTCGACAACGAGGTCGGACAATCGGTCGCATCCAGCGAAGATCAATCATCGCTGTCCGGCGAAATGGATGTCGCCGCGGGCCGTTCGTCCCGGCCGTTGCACGAGTTGGCCATCGGTACCGAACAGAAGGGTGAGGTTCACCATCGACGGCTGGATTCGATCTCGATAACAGCCAGCAAGACAGCCGAGGGCGCCTATGCCGAGACACCCTATTCGATTCGGGTGCAGAATGAACCGCTGGATCGGGAAAACTACGCGCATGTGGATCACAATCCGGTGCGGCTCGCCAGCGAGCATCAGGTATCGACGTTTAGTATCGATGTCGATACGGGCGCCTATTCGAACATGCGACGGTTCCTGAACGGTGGTTCACTGCCGCCGCAGGATGCGGTGCGTACCGAGGAGCTGATCAACTATTTTACCTACGACTACCCGGCACCGCGCAGCAAAGACGTGCCGTTCTCGGTGTCGACACAGGCGACAACAGCGCCCTGGAACCTGGACAAGATCCTGCTGCTTGTCGGTATCAAGGGTTATGACGTGCCGGCCGCGGAGCGTCCGGCTGCGAATCTCGTGTTCCTCGTCGATGTGTCCGGGTCGATGAACTCGCCGGCCAAGCTGCCGCTGCTGAAGAACGCTCTGAAGTTATTGGCGCGACAATTGACTGCAGAAGACCGGGTCTCGCTGGTCGTTTATGCCGGCTCGTCCGGTGTCGTACTCGAGCCGACGCCCGGTAACGAACAGGCAAAAATCCTTGGTGCCCTGGAGCGGTTACAGGCCGGCGGCAGCACGAACGGCGCGAGCGGCATTCGCCTGGCCTACCGGATGGCCGAACAGGCTTTCATCGAGGGTGGCATCAACCGCGTCATGCTGGCGACCGACGGTGATTTCAATGTCGGTACGGTCAGCTTTGAAGCACTCGTCGATATCGTCGAGCGGCACAGAGACAATGATATTTCCCTGACGACGCTCGGTTTCGGGGCGGGAAATTACAACGATCACCTGATGGAGCGGCTTGCCGATGCCGGAAACGGCAACCATGCGTATATCGATACCTTGAACGAGGGGCGCAAGGTGCTCGTCGAGCAGATGACGGGCACGCTGCAGACGATTGCCAAAGACGTCAAGATTCAGGTCGAGTTCAATCCGGCGATTGTCGCCGAGTACCGGCTGATCGGTTATGAAAACCGGATGCTTCGTCGCGAAGACTTTAACAACGACAAGATCGATGCCGGTGAGATCGGTGCCGGCCATACGGTTACGGCGTTGTATGAGCTCGCGCTGGTCTACAGTGAGTCACGCCTGATTGATCCGTTGCGTTATGCGGATAAGCAAGAAGCAAAACCCGATTCTGCAGGTGAACTTGCGTTCGTTCGGTTGCGTTACAAGGCGCCAGACGGAGGCAAGAGTCATTTGATCGAGCAGGCTGTGCCGATTCGTGAAATCGAGGCACTCGACGAGGCCGATACCGAGTTTCGGTTTGCTGCGGCGGTGGCGGCATTTGGCCAGTTGCTCAGAGGCGGTGAATATATCGACAATTATGCATTCGATGACATCGTCGAACTGGCTGCCGGGGCTCGTGGAGATGATCCGTTCGGCTATCGCGGTGAGTTCCTCGGACTCGTCAGACTGGCTGACTCTCTGTCACCGCTGACGCCACGAGTGTCCCAGGAATAATGAGTACAACCGTAGGAGCGGCATCTTGCCGCGATCGGTGTGCCAACCTAGGCAATCGCGGCAAGATGCCGCTCCTACGGTCGGGAAAAACGGGTTCGAATCGAGATTTTGGCGTTTGGAGAATTTGAGTTGAGTATTTTTTGTACCCGCAGAAACTTCGGTTCGACCCTGTTTTTCCCTTATGCTGCCGGTCATGACGCGGGAATCCGATGACAAGGCTTTGATGGTTCGATATCGGGACGGTGAGGTTGCGTCCTTCGAGCTGCTTTACTCCCGCCACAAAGGACCGCTGTACCGGTATTTCCTGCGCCAGGGACTTGGGCCCGAGTCTTCTGCCGAGCTGACGCAGGAGGTCTGGATGAAGATCATCAGGGCGAAGGATGGTTATGAACCGAAAGCGAAATTCACGACATATCTGTACCGAGTGGCGCACAATTGTCTTGTCGATCAGTATCGGCGTTCCGCACACAAGATTGCGCAGAACAGTTCCGACGATGACGACGTGGTGACACAGCTACCCGCTTCTCCGGCAGGAAATCCGGAAACCAATGCGATGCGCGACGAGTCGGCAAAACAATTTCACAACGCGCTGGCAAATTTGCCGGATGAACAGCGTGAGGCCTTTATACTCAAACAGGAGACCGGGCTTTCGCTGGCCGATGTTGCGGCCGTTACCGGGGTTAGTGCGGAAACGGCAAAGAGCCGTTTGCGCTACGCATTCAACAAATTACGGCAACAGTTGGATGAGGATAACTCGTGACCGAGCAACGAGACGACAAGGAGTTTGAAGCGTTCCTCGCCGGGGAATCGGAACTGGTGGACCGTTACACGGAGCTGGGCAATGAGGAGCCGCCGCCGGAACTCGATACGAAGATTCTGGCCGAGGCACGCAGTGCGGCAAAGGTTCGCCGACTTCAGTTTGGCCCTCGCGGTGGATGGCTCAAGCCCGTCGCACTGGCCGCTACCGTATTGCTGGCATTTTCTCTCGTCATGAATATTGTCATCGAGTCACCATCTCGTTACGAGCAGGTTACAACCGAATCGGCAGAATCCATCACTCGACCCGATTCCGAATTCGTTGCCAAAGAGCTGCAAGCTTTGACCGAGGAAAAACGGACTCAGTTTGATCTGCCGGTGACCGGCTCGCCATCGACTTCGCTTCCATCGACAATTAAAGAGATTACGGTGACGGCCAGAAAATCAGAATTTCCGGCTGATGCCGAACCGGTTCCGCCGACCCGGTCCGGGATGTTAAATATGGATTCCGATGCCGTACTGCTGATCGTTGCTGAATATGTTGCGGCGGCGGAGACTGGCGCGGCCCGCGCCGAGGCAGATGCGATGGAACAACAAGACTTGCGTAAGACTGAGCCAGCCCGGCAGGAGATGCCGAGTTCGGCACTGGCCGGCCGGGCCCAGACATCCGGTAACGAGCACCGACCGGATGATGGGTCTGACTATGATGACGCTGATGACCCCGAATTGTTGTTACACGCTATCGAGAGATTACATACCAGCGGCGAGAGCGCTGAGGCGGTTGCCCGGCTGGAGGAGTTCCTGGTGCGCTATCCGGATCATCCTGTCAGCATCAGGATCCGTCAGCAGGATAGTCGACCATGACGTACCTGATCGACGCGAGCATTTTCATTTTCCGCGCCTGGTTTTCTGTGCCGGATTCGATGACCTGTCCTAACAACCATCCGGTCAACGCCGTATACGGCTATGCGCGATTCCTTAGCGACTTCCTGGAATCGGTACAGCCAGACTCGGTGGCTGCTGCGTTCGACGAAAGCCTGGCAGAATCGTTTCGCAGCGAAATCTATCCGCCCTATAAGGCCAATCGCGAACCGGCACCCGAGGAACTCAAGCGACAGTTCGCACAGTGTCGGGCCGTGACGCGTTCGCTCGGTGTTACCGAATGTTCCCATAGCCGCTTCGAGGCCGACGACCTGATTGGTACGATGGCCGGCCGGGCCCAGGAGGCCGGGCGCTGCGTGGGCATCCTGAGTCGCGACAAGGATCTGCTGCAGATTCTGCAGGCCGGCGATGTGATGTGGGACTTCGTCGGTGACAGGCGGATCGGCCACGACGATGTGCCGGGACTGTTTGGCGTGCGTGCCGATCAGATAGTCGATTACCTGGCACTTGCCGGCGACAGCGTCGATAACATTCCGGGTGCGCCCGGTGTCGGCGCGAAGACCGCCAGCGCATTGTTACAGCATTTCGATTCTCTCGACGAGTTGTACGAAAATCTCGACAGTGTGGAAAACGTCAATGTCCGTGGCGCAGCGAAACTCGGCGCTAAACTCGAAGTGCATCGCGAACAGGTGCACATGTGTCGAGAGCTGACCCGGGTTCGTTACGATGTGCCCCTGCCTGATCACGATGAGTTGCTGGCACGCCGTGTCCCGGACCTTGACGGATTGGAAGCGTTGTATGACGACATCGGTTTCGGCCGGGCGCTGCGCCGACAAGCGCAGCGTATTGCAGACTCTTATTAAGAATATTGGTGAACAGCAAAATTCACGACATTCCTGAGGCCGTATTCGAGATAGTGGCGGATACGGTCGGTCGAATTGATCCGGACCGGATCGAGATCGCCGGTGGCGGCAGCATCAATCGCAGTTATCGAATCAGGACGTTGCGCGGCACAATTTACGTGCTGAAGACGAATACCCAGTCAGGGCCTGGCATGTTCGAGGCCGAACGCGATGGACTTGAGACGTTGCGCCGGGCAGATGCGATCCGCGTGCCGGAACCGATCCAGGTCAGTGTCGGCGGTGGCATGTCATTCCTGTTGCTGGAATATATTGAGTTCGGGCACAAGACCACTGCGGCTACCGCAGCGTGCGGCCGTGCATTGGCTCAGCTGCACAGACAGGTTAAACCACGCTTCGGCTGGCATCGCGCGAACACGATCGGCAGTACCCCGCAGATCAATAACTGGTCGGAGGATTGGGTCGGGTTTGTACGTGATGCGCGGCTCGGGTATCAATTGCAGCTTGCCGCCGAAAATGGCATTAACAGTTCAATTCAGACCAGCGGCCACCGCTTGCTGGCGCGCCTGCCGGAATTTTTTGGCGACTACACGCCGGCCGCCTCGCTGTTGCACGGTGACTTGTGGGGCGGTAACTGGGGCGCGACATTTGGCGAGGTACCGGTAATCTTCGACCCGGCGATATATTACGGTGACCGCGAGGCCGACATCGCGATGACGAAACTGTTCGGCGGGTTCGGTCCGGAGTTTTATGCCGCCTACAATGAATCCTGGCCGCTCGACGACGGCTTTCGGCGGCGTTGTGACTTATATAACCTCTATCACATTCTGAATCACTTCAACCTGTTCGGTGGTGGATACGAATATCAGGTTGCCGAGTTATTGGCTACACTGCTGGATTGAGCCGCCACCCTGAATATCTGAGTTAGAGATCTTGCGATGAATGATAAAAGTATCGAATCGGTCCTGAATGAGCAGCGTGTTTTCCCGCCGAGCGATGAATTCGTTGCGGCAGCAAACCTGAAGCCGGCCGATGCCGACGCGTTATGCGCCGAAGCTGCGGCCGATCACGAGGCTTTCTGGGCGCGTCTGGCGCGAGAGGCAATTGATTGGGAGACACCGTTCACCGAGACACTCGATGCCTCGAATGCACCGAACTTCAAATGGTTCACGGACGGTCGGCTCAACGTGTCACACAACTGTCTCGACGTCCACTTAGCCGAACGAGCCGACAAGACAGCGATTATCTTCGAGGGTGAAGGCGGCGATCAGCGGCGGCTGTCTTACCGGGAACTGACGGATGAGGTCAGCCGGTTTGCGAATGCGCTCAAGGCGCAGGGTGTCACGGTGGGGGATCGCGTGGTCATCTATATGCCGATGGTGCCGGAGGCCGTCATTGCGATGCAGGCGTGCGCGCGGATCGGTGCAATTCATTCGGTCGTATTTGGTGGTTTTTCAGCCGGCTCCCTGCGCGATCGGATCATCGATGCCGGCGCAAAGATGCTGATTACTGCCGATGGCGGGCATCGTGGCGGACGTATCGTCGAACTGAAGGCGGCGGCTGACGAGGCGCTGGCGGAGGGTTGCGACACGATCGAGTCGGTCATTGTTCTCAAGCGCGCCGATTGTGATGTCGCCATGCAGGACGGGCGTGATATCTGGTGGGCGGATGCGGTCGACGGGCAAGGCTCGACCTGCGAGCCGGTCGCCGTCGATGCCGAGCACCCACTGTTCCTGCTGTATACGTCCGGTTCGACCGGTAAGCCGAAGGGTATTCAGCATTCGTCCGGTGGTTACCTGCTGAATGCGAAGCTGACAAACCAGTGGGTCTTCGATCTGCATGACGACGATATTTTCTGGTGTACGGCCGATGTCGGCTGGATTACCGGGCATACCTATGTTGCATACGGTCCGCTGGCTGCCGGCGCGACCATCGTTATTTACGAGGGCGCGCCGACCGTGCCGGATGGCGGTCGGTTCTGGGATATTTGCCAGCGCCACGGTGTAACGATTTTTTATACGGCGCCGACTGCCATTCGCGCGTTGATGAAGTTCGGTGACGAAATTCCGCGGCAATATGATCTGTCGAAACTCCGGCTACTCGGTACGGTCGGCGAGCCGATCAATCCGGAAGCATGGATCTGGTACCACGAGGTCATCGGCGCGGAGCATTGCCCGATCGTCGATACCTGGTGGCAGACCGAAACCGGCACGATCATGATTACACCGCTGCCGGGTGTGACGCCGACGAAACCGGGTTCCTGTACCAAGGCTCTGCCGGGAATCGACGTGGATATCGTCGACGAGGCCGGTGAACCGGTGTCCGCGCCGAACCAGGGCGGCTACATCGTCATCAAGAAACCCTGGCCGTCGATGGTGCGAACGATCTGGGGCGATAACGATCGCTATATCGAAACCTATTGGGAGAAATTCCAGAATCGCTACTACGTCGCCGGTGACAGCGCGCGTTTCGACGACGACGGGTATATCTGGATGATGGGGCGCATCGACGACGTTTTGAATGTGTCCGGACACCGTCTCGGCACGATGGAAGTCGAATCGGCGCTCGTCGCGCATGACAGCGTCGTCGAGGCGGCTGTCGTCGGTTTTCCGCACGACGTCAAGGGTGAGGGTATTTTTGCTTACGTCGTGTTGCGCGGCGATCGACCGACCGGCGACGCCGCACAGGCGCTGGCGGCACAACTACGCAACTGGGTCGGCCAGGAGATCGGTCCGATCGCCAAACCTGATGAGATCCGTTTCGCCGAAAACCTGCCGAAGACACGCTCGGGCAAGATTATGCGTCGCCTGCTGCGTACGATCGCCCGCGGCGATGAAATCACGTCGGATACGTCGACGCTGGAGAACGAGGCGATTCTCGATCAGCTCCGCGGGAAGGCCTGAACTGATGACTGTGGGAGCGGCTTTAGCCGCGATTGCTGCGCATGGCGGGTTTTTCGCGGCTAAAGCCGCTCCCACGTCAGGGCGCGCCTATCCCCGATTGGAGTTGTTGTCAGCCTGTTCGCCTGCAGTTAGTTATCGTTATCAATGTATTGCTGTAAACGCTCGATTTCAAATTTCTGTTCGGCAATGATTGCCTTGACGAGATCTCCAATTGAGACTATCCCGATCACAAGCTTTTTCTCGACGATGGGGAGATGTCGAGCGCGTTTGTCGGTCATCAGCGCCAGGCATTCTTCAATCGTTCGATCCGGTGCGGCGCAGAGAACACGTCGTATCATGACGTCCTCGATTCGTGCGTCTTTGGACGTCTTGCCCTCGAGAACGATCTTGCGTGCATAGTCTCTTTCGCTGACTATCCCGACCAGTTTCTCGCCCCGCATGACGAGAACAGCGCCGACATCCTTATCTGCCATCAACCGGAGTGCATCTAATACCGAATTGTCCGGGTCGATGCTGCAGATCTCATGTCCCTTCGAATCCAGAATATCTTTTGCTAATTTCATGTTTATCGCCCCTTGGTGTTGTTATGCACGATATCGGCATTCAGTGTCTCGATCATACCAATCTATCCGCACCCGAGTGATCACCTTTTCCGAGATGTGGTTACAGCGGGCCCCAAAGCCCGTTACCGGCCGATTGATATAAGGTCCAGATACGTATTCTCCGGAGCTGTCACGCGATGGCAATCGCCCATATGACGTACCGGCACGTTACGCCGATCGAGTAATTCGAGGGTTTGATCCAGATCCTCGGGCGCGAAGCGCAGTGCTGTTTGCCCGGGCGGCAGATTCGTTTGCAGCCCGAGCCGCAGAGCGGGTGCGAGCAGTTCAACCCGGTTGTCGGCCCTATTGCCGGCAATATCACGGGTCGCAATGAAACCGGCGTCGGTCCAGTAGCGCATCGCATCGTCTATATCGCGGTAGCCGAGGCTGATTTCGATGGAATGACCCGTGATCGGAGTCGGCAGCCCGGACAGCTGCGCCTGTGAAAATGTCCGGGCTTCCATCATGATCAGCAAGTGCCCATCCGGTGTATGCACGCCGATTTCGTGAAAATCCCCGGTGCCGAGGTGCGAGAAAGACAATACTTCGTCTGCGGGTGAAACGCGTTGCAGGTATGCCGCAACGTCGGATTTGATGAACGACAATGCCGGCTCATCGACACCACCGCCGTGCAGGCCAATTGCTATGCGGCCATCTGTGACAACACCGTAGTGATAGTTGCGGATATCGCCGACAGGGATCTCGGAGAAGCCGAGAGCACGATAGAAATTCAACGATTCCTGAATATCGCTGGTCGGGACGCTGAATTCCAGAAACTGGCCAAAAGCAGTTGTTGCCATAATCGGCTATTCGACCTCAATTGTTGCACCAGGGCAATCATTCACCAGTTTTTCAGATTCTGTTAACTCTGCGAATATTCTGCCCGCTTTTCGCTATATTGACTGAAAATAATAAATAGTCCGGCGGGGGAAAATGGTCAGGAACAACATTACATCGCTGCGGCGTTATCGGGCACAGCGTATCTACGACAATTTCGTGACACTTCCGGTATCACAGCGAACTAATGCACGTGTCGCTTTATTGCTGGAAGCAATTTTTGATTATGCCTACGAGCACGCGCCGCGTGCACGTCGCTACTCGACGCGCCGCATCAGGGTCAGCGAGGAGGAGTCGGCCCGTATTTCTGCCCGGCTCGAAGAGTTTCTGCCGTTTGGTAACTCCCGCGAACCCATCATGGGGTGGTTGCACGACAATATGGTTGCCGAAGCCTGGTCATATCCTGATGATCGGCGGCAGTTTGTTCGTGACTGCCTCAGAAACTGAGTCCCTGTTTCCTACGGAAAAATCTCGCGAAAAATTCGGCTCTGCTATTTCAATGTTCGGGTATGGATGTCGGCGTGGCAGATCACCGCGGTTCCCATCATGTTCATTAAGCTCGTTCAGCGGTATCGGCTCGGCCGTTCCTGGCTGTAGTTGAGTTTGCCGATAAGCCGGTTTAGCGTACTGGCCAGCCGATCTGCCCTACATCAGGGGCGAAAAGTAGCTATCATGCATTCCCCATAAGCAACTCAATTGAACAGATTTCAAGTGTCGTGGTGTCACTACGGCGAACCGGCAAAAACATACTCGTGTAAAAATGGCAGTCACGGCAACATTTCTGGAATCGAACCTTTCCATTCGGCAGGCAACGGACGAGCCGGCTGCATCACGATTAAGCAACGAATTGTTTCGCTTTCAGTTTGGTACGGATTTATCGGGCGAAGTCAGTGACAATGTTTTTCGGTTGCATATCGATCCAATTGGGGCGCCGGCACCCGATGAGATCTGGCTGACTAACAGTGATGTCGATATTGAGAAAGTCGGCGCATTTACAGTTGCTGAATCTACCGATTACCTGGCAACGCATATCGAGGTCAACCTTGATTCGGGTAAGAATTTCAAGGATCTGACGACTGAGATTTACCGTGAATTACTTCGTCTGGCCCTGAAGCGCGGCTACCCGAACCTGATCCGGACCTGGAATTACTTCCCCGGTATCAACGCTGGTGATGGTGAGCTGGAGTTGTATCGTCAGTTCACGGCAGGCCGCGCTGTGGCGTTTGATGAGTTCGCCTATCAGGGCGAGGCATTTCCTGCCGGTACGGCGATCGGTACGGACGAAGGCACGCCGTTCACGATTACTGCACTCGCGACGCGCGACCGGTGCCGGATGATCGAGAACCCACGGCAGACCAGTGCTTACCAGTATCCGCAGGAATATGGGTTGACCAGTCCGTCTTTTTCGCGGGCTGTTGTCATCAACTCGGGATCCGGCTATCGGATTTTGATGTCAGGCACGGCGAGCATCGTCGGGCACCAATCGATGCATCTGGATGATCCGGTACAACAGACTACAGAGACATTGCGCAACCTCGACGAACTGATTCAGCAGGCCCGTCTTGAGACGCAGACACAGCTTGCTTCCGGCCAGGTTCTTACGAATGGATACTGGCGTATTTATGTGCGCCGACCCGACCAGGTGCCCGACATAGAGCAAGCATTACGCGGTTATCTGCCAGACGATCCGAGCTTTGTATTTCTGCGCGGTGATATCTGCCGACACGAATTATTGCTCGAGATTGAAGCGGCCGGCGGTATCTGAAATCAGGTGTTAAATACACCCGGCACATTTCCCGTGGCACGTTTGTTGGCGGGTTGTTTTCTTGTGCTGATCAGTTTCTCCATGGCCGGGTGCGGGTCACCCGAGCATCAGGCCATCATCGGTATATGGAAGTCCGATGCCGAACTGACCTTGCAATCGATGCACGAGGCGGCTGATCTGCCGCCGCAAGCCAGGTCGCGCTTCGAGAACGACTTCTACGGACACCTTGTCGTCGAGTATCGTGTGGATACTGTTCGCGCCAGGTTCGATAACATTGACTATGATACGGGTTACCAGCCGTACGAAGTTATCGTGGTGAGTGACGGGAAGATAGTGACCAGAGAGTGGAATGAAATACTGCAGGTATTCGAAACGAGTACAACGTTTATCGACGGCGAGTGTATTTATGGCCTAAGCGCAGAATACGCGTTTCGAGAATATTTTTGTCCGCTTGAATGACGCACCGGGCTGTTTAAATCGTTGCACACTGCCGGGCCCCGTATCCACGATAATTCGAACTTTATTGTCCAGTCATAAGAGATAGCCGGTGGATGCCCGGGCGTCCAATGCTTCGGCCCCGTGTACCGGGCATTTGCAGTCTGATACGTTCCGACTGGCGCTGACCTGAGATATCTGCAGGGAAACTCGCGGATGCGAAAACCGGGCAACACAGATGTGGTCAGTATGTCTTGTTGTTACAATTCTTTTACCGAAAGTCAGGTATATGAAGCCAGAATTATCCGGATATGGTTTCTTCAGGGATCGTCATTCGATGCACAAGACACGAGTAACCTACCTGGTTGCAGCGATACTTATGTCGGCTTTTGCCATTCAGGCAGTGTCCAGCATGAGGCAAAAATCCGTTACCACGGATGAAATCATGTATATCACTGCCGGTTACTATCACCTGCGCACGGGTGAATTTGACTACAACAGAACGAACCCGCCCTTCGTAAAGTTGCTAACGGCATTGCCGCTGTTATATCTGGACCCCGAGCTTCCGGCCATTGCCAGCGATCCTGGTGCATGGTCTGAAGTGGAGCAATGGCAGTACGCACGAGAATTTCTTTACAGCAATAGCATCGACGCCGATTCGATTCTCTTTGCCTCGCGATTGCCGGTTGTAGGGCTGGGCCTGTTCCTGGGCTGGTATACGTTTCTCTTTGCGTTAAAACTGTATGGACAGCGTGCGGCGCTCATCGCGTTGTTTCTTTTTGCATTTTCTCCGAATCTGTTGGCGCACTCGAGGTTGGCGACGCAAGATCTTGCGTTAGCAGCCTTGGGATTTGTCGCGGCCTACTATTTATGGCGGTTTTTCGAGAGGCCGGGATGGTCGGCCCTGTTCAAGAGTGCAACGTTCTACGCTCTTGCCGTGGCGACAAAGACCAGCGCCGTTTTTCTTGCATTGCCTGTTCTGGTTTCGGCGGCAGTTATCGTGGCAAGCGGCCGGCCCGTTCTGTCGGATAAATGGCACCTGACAATTTTTTCTCGATTTCAGGGCAAGCGTGTTCGTGAGTTCATGTACATGGTTGCTGCGATATGCGTATTCGGTTTCATGTCGTTAGTCGTGATTAATGTTGTCTATGGCTTCGAGGGAAGTTTCGTTCAGGCCAAGACCTATGCTGAAGCGAACCGGATTATTGACACTATCGCAGCGCGGGCGCCGTTTCTGAGCCCCATCTTGGATGTTTTTTTGCACCTGCCGGTGCCGGTGCCCGAGCCCATGATTCGCATAGCGGAGTTTCAGGCATCGCGGGTTGCGTCAGGAAATAATATTTATTTTCACGGTGCAGTCTCCAGTCAGGGCTGGTGGTATGTGATTCCGGTGGCGTTTTTAATCAAGTCACCCATTCCGATCCTGTTGTTATCGCTTACAGCCATTGTTGCCGTGGTCAGGGCGGGCGCATTGAGAAGCGGTGAAGTAATCCTCATTTTATTGGCAGGTTTTATGTTCTGCCTTTTTACATACCTCAAGAGCGTGAGTATCGGGCTTCGATACATTCTGATTGTTTATCCCTGCCTGCATGTTCTGGCGAGTGGAATTATGCGAGACGGGGTCGCTATCAGGCGATTTCAGGCACCCATAATCGTTGTCGTACTGGCCTGGTATGCGATTGGCACGATGCGGGTTTATCCGAACTATCTGCCCTATTTCAACGAGTTTGTCGGCGGGCCGGGAAATGGTTATAAGTATCTTGCCGATTCTTTTGTCGATTGGGGACAGGATTTGCCGGCGCTGAAAGCCTATATGGACGACCATGATATGCAGGAAATCCGGCTTGCCTATTTCGGTAGCGCAGATGCCAATTACTATGATATCGGCTACGAATATTTGCCTTCTGTCGGACTCAGGCCTTCACGGCCAGACCAGAAATGGTGGTATGAGCCGGGTGCGGATAGCCCGGGGGTGTTCGACCCGGCGGGCGGACCGATTGCTATTAGTGTGACGTTGCTCGCAGGCATATTTTATCCGGAATACTATGATTCCCTGCAAGATCTTGAGCCGGTTGACAATATAGGCCATTCGATCCTGATTTTCGATCCAAATAAAGAATAAATTCAGTCACTGGGGATAGCTACGATGCTACAGGAAGCTTTGCAAGGCGATGTATTGCATGTAGGCGATACGGCAAGCCTGGACGTCTCGATCATTTGCCCTTTCTACAATGAAGGCGAGATTATCGAATCCGCAGTCAGATCATTGCTCGCAAAACTCAGTGAGCTTAGCGTCGATTGGGAGCTGATCATCGTCAATGACGGCTCCAGGGATCAGTCGCTGGAGGTTGCCCAGGCAATTTCTGCAGATGAACCGAAATTACGTGTCATTTCCTATCAAAAAAATCGTGGCCGGGGGCATGCGCTTCGATCCGGAATCCGGCAGGCAAGAGGTGAAATAATAATTACGACAGAAATTGATCTGTCATGGGGAGAGGACATCGTTGCCCGTTTGCTAGAAGCAATCGAAGCTCGGCCGGAAAGCGATCTGATTATTGCAAGTCCTCACTTGCCCGGAGGAGGTTATAAGAATGTTCCGCCAAAGCGTGTTTTCTTCAGCCGATTTGGCAATTGGATTATTCGAACGTTGATGACCAATGCGGCCACGATGAACACGGGAATGACAAGGGCCTACAGACGCAATGTAATTCGTGCATTACCGATTGAAGAAGATGGAAAAGAATTTCATCTGGAGGTCGTTCTGAAATCGCAAGCCTTGCACTACACAATTTCCGAAATTCCCGCTTTATTGGAATGGAAAGAGTACAAGCATCAGGATAAGAAAGTTGAGAGGAAAAGCTCTTCCAAAATCAAAAAGCTGGTTGTTACGCACAGTCTTTTTAGCCTCTTTGGTAATCCTGTGCGCTATGTCTGGGCGCTTAGTGCGATCGCGCTGCTGATCAGTATCGTATTTGTCGCTGCCGCTGTATGGCGGTTATTAACAGGTGAAGTGTCGGTGTTCATGGTAATTATCGGCCTCGTACTGGCTACGATCTCGCTGATACTGTTTGGCTTCGGTCTGCTTGCGCAACAAGCAAACATGATTCAAAAAGAAATCTGGACCCTGAAGCAACGACTGCATGGAGTGTCAGCGGATCGCCGCGAGATTACGAGAAATCAGCCAGATCAAACCGATCAGGATGGCGACAACGGTCGTCGCTGATAGCTACGGGTGGCAAGTTAATGCTGAGTGGCACTAAGTCGGTCCGGCCGCAGGCAGTAATACATGTCGACCTGGATGGTACGGGGGATATATTCTCCAGCCAGGGATGGAACTGGGAGGCAGATCGGGACCCGATATTTGAAACCGGGTTTACAGCATGTCTGGACTTTCTCCAGCGCGAAGGCCTCATCGCTACCTTATTCGTAATCGCGAGAGACCTGGAAGACCCTGAAAAACTGGCCCTGTTGAAAGAGGCCGTGGCCAGGGGGCATCAGATTGCCTCTCATTCGATGACGCATCCGCAGCTATACGAATGCTCATCTGCTCAAAAAAGGGCAGAAATTTTCGATAGCAAGCAACGACTCGAGCAAACTCTCGGCGTTGATGTTCGTGGCTTTCGTGCACCCAGCTATCAAATTGATCGCGAAACATTCGAATTAATTTGTGACGCTGGCTATGAATATGACTCTTCCGTATATCCGGACAAAGATTTTGCACGGAAGATGCGCATTCCAGGTGTTCTGCCCGTTCCATTCAGGCCGTTGCTTGATGCCAGCACCGTCGAGCTGCCGATGCCCGGTCACCGGCCGGCTCCTTTTCCGTTTCACCCGTCCTATAGTCAGGTTCTGGGATTGTGGTACTTCGATTGGCGCCTGCGGTCATTTCGAGAAACAGGGAATCCCCTCGTGCTCCTGTTTCATTTGGCTGACTTTGCCGAGCCGCTCGATAAAGACGATCTTCCGAATCTGCGCGCCAAAATTTTTACGCAGTCGCATCGTAAGCAAGGAACAAAAATTGAACATTGCAAAACAGTTATTCAACGGGTACGTGAGCTCTACGATATGACAACAACAGACGAATTAGTCAGCACGGCAAGTGCTGCAGAAGATCATGATCTGGTGCTGGGTATCAGCACGACGCATGAGACGGGAGCCGCTTTATTCGAAGGGCACAAGTGTTTAGCAGCAATCAGCGAGGAGCGGCTGGATCGAGTCAAGTTTTCAACCCGTTATCCGCCGACGAAGAGCATCAAGGGTGTCATGGAAACATCCGGCGCTTCACCGGACCGAATAACTGACGTAGTGGTTGCCGGAATACCAGCGTGGCCGTTACTCGGAAAGTGTCTCCAGAATCAATGGGAGGACACCAGGGACTTTCACGGTTGGAATGATTATTTTCCGCATTTTAACAAGCTGCTTTACCGTGTATTTGCATGGACAAGGGCTATTGGCTACTCGCGCATTCGGAAATTTCTTCACAGGACATATGGAATAAAACCACGGCTGCACTTTATTCCGCACCATTTGTGTCATGCTTCATCGGTATACAGAACTGCTCCGTTTGACGATGCGCTTGTCGTGACTGCCGATGGCGTCGGTGATTACGTTTCTCTTAGTGTCTCTTACGGGTCAAAGGGTAATCTGCAACTACACCATCTGGTTGGTTATCCACATTCGCTCGGACAGTTTTATACAGCATGCACACAAGTCCTCGGTTTTACGGCCAACCGCCATGAGGGCAAGATTACGGGCCTTAGTGGTTTCGGGAAGCCTGATCCGGAGTTATACCGAAAGGTGAAAGGGACGATTCGACAGTCCGGTCCGGATTTCCAGCTGGACAAGCGTTACTACTCGGAGGGGATCATACGGGGCTTTTCGTTAAAAAAAGTTTTGGCCGGCGAGAGTTTATTTGATGCTTATCAGTACCGAAACTACAAGATGCCGTTAAAGCGCTTGCTGGATGGTTATGATCGAGAGGATGTAGCCTGTGTCTTTCAGCAAATTCTTGAAGAGGAATTGATTGAAATAATCCGGCCTTTTGCTGAGAAGACCGGTGCCAGGAATATCTGCTTGAGTGGCGGCATCTTTGCAAATGTCAAAGCGAATGCAGCAATCTTCCGCGCCCTGGATTTTGAAAATGTCTACATCTACCCGCATATGGGGGATGGCGGCCTGGGGCCCGGGGCTGTCCTGGAATTTATGCAAGCACGTCCAGAGCCATTCGATAATGTTTATTGGGGGCCATCGTATTCGGACGATCAGATAGTTCGTGCACTGGATGCCGTAAAAGATCAGGGTCTGACCTACGAGAGGATGGAGGATCCGGAGGCAACGATTGCAAAACTGCTGACTGAGAAGAAGGTTGTGGCAAGATTTGACGGGCGTATGGAGTTCGGACCTCGTGCGTTGTGTAACCGATCAATTTTGTACAGTGCAGATGAACCGGAAGCAAATGATTGGCTGAACAAGCGTCTGGGACGCACTGAGTTCATGCCATTCGCACCGGTTGTGATGCAGGAGCATGCAGCAGACTTATTCACTGATATGGAAGGTACGGAGCACGCTTGTCAATTCATGACCATTATTCTCGACTGTACGGATTGGATGAAAGAGAATTGTCCTGCTGTCGTACATGTGGATGGTACTGCTCGCCCTCAGATTGTCACAAAGGAAATCAATCCGAGTATTCACCGGGTACTTTCGCATTACCATAAGGCAACCGGAATACCCGTGCTGGTGAACACGAGTTTCAATATGCATGAAGAGCCCATTGTCTGTACGCCGGAAGATGCAGTGCGCGCCTACCTGGCATCGAAACTGGATCATCTGGCAATCGGACCTTTTCTGGCATCCATCGACGATGAACACACCAGCAAGTAGCCTGACCTGCAGGAATTGCGTAAGTGGTACTTAAACGCGGCATCATTCTGACGATTAAAATCGCGCTGGCTGCGAGCTTGCTGGTTTGGCTGGCGTGGTCAGGCCGGCTTGATTTTCGGGTGCTGAGTTCGGTTACATCGAATTGGCCGTGGTTCGTTGCCGCTCAGCTTCTGTTCGGCTTCGTTCAGTTGATGACCGCTGTTCGATGGCGCTGGTTTCTGCAAATTGTCGGGCAGCAATGTTCAGTTGCCCGGGCATTTCAGTTAACCCTGGCCGGCCTGCTGTTCAATCAGGTACTCATCGGCTCGACCGGTGGTGATATTTATCGTGTTATGGCGTTCGAGACTTCAGAGGTTCGCCAACGGGTTGCGATAGCGGTATCGGTAGCGACGGATCGGTTGATCGGACTATTTGCACTTGTTGCCATCATTCCGGCAGCGGCGCTGTGGAATTATGCGCTAATAAGCGAGAGCACATTTCTTGCGATTATTGTCGCGGGCTGCGTGATGGCTGTCATTGGTTTGCCGGTACTAGTCTGGTTTTTCTTCAGGTGGAACTCCGGTAAGCAGGATACGGAACCGGATATCGTCAAACAATCTCGACTCACCTCGTGGCTTGGATACCTGACCGAGGGTGCAGCACTTTTTTCCGGCCATCGGGCGTTGGTCATGAAATCAATCGCTTTTTCTATCGTGATTCAAGGAATGATTGTAGGTGTGAACGTATTTCTTGCGTTCTCAATTCTGGGGACGGATATCTCGTGGCAAGCATTTTTCCTTCTGATTCCCATCGCACTGCTGGTAATGGCTGTGCCGATCAACCCACCCGGTGCGCTTGGTACCGGAGAGGCAATATATGCGTTGCTGCTCGAATTTGTGGGTATTGCACAGGGCAGTATGATTTCGTTGCTGCATCGCTTTACGAATATTCTATGGGCATTGCCCGGCTCTCTGGCATTCATCATGCCGGCACGCCAAGATACTCACGCGATTGGCAGTTTTAACCATGATCTTGACTCCGCGGGAAACGGCAAATGACTTCAGCGCCTGAATCGATCGAAGACATGAAAGACTATTCCGATGCACTTCTCGGCGAGACGAACCGGGTACTCGGCATGTTCGATCGGGATGCGTGCAGCCGCACGTTCGGGTCCATTGATCGCGTCCATTGGGCCTGGAAATTCACTGATTTCCCCGGGGCCAGATTTCAGGAGGGTCTGTGCTACCTGGCCTTTTTATATTCGACCGAGCTGGACGGAAATGCGCTTTACCTGAATGACTCGGTTAAGGGGTGGTTGCAGGGGGGGTTCCGGAACTGGACCAAAATACAGAGTCGGAGTGGCGACTTCGATGAAGCATATCCGGGCGAGCGCTCGCTCGCGGCCACGGCATTTACAGGATTTTATTTATCCGAAGCGTATCTGCTTCTGCAAAATCACCTCGATGAAGCGGTTTCACAGTCTTTCCGGCAGTCACTGGACCGGGCCGCTGGCTGGCTGTGTGACAACGATGAAAGCCACGGCTTTTTGTCGAATCATCTTGCCGCAGCAGCAGCGACCTTGCTTCATGCGCACCAAATTCTGGGCAGTGACCGGTATTATCAGCGCTACCAGTATTTTCTTCGGAAGATTCTCGATCACCAGTCCGATGAAGGTTGGTATGAAGAATACGGCGGAGCGGATCCGGGATACCAGACACACGGAGCCTTTTATCTTGCGCGTTGCTATGAGCTGACCGGTGACGACGAGTTGCTTGATTCACTGCGCCGCTCCTGTGAATTTCTTAAGCACTTCATTCACACAGACGGCAGCCTGGGTGGCGAGTATGCCAGTCGAAATACGCAGACATATTATCCAGCCGCATTCGAAATGTTGTCCGGAAAAATCGGTTCCGCTCGCTGGATCGCAGACGAAATGCGGCCGGCCGTCAGTGACGGGCGAGCGGCAGGACTCATATCCGTCGACTCATATAACTACTTCCCATTACTTAATAATTATGTTTTTGCCCTGCGGGCAGTGCTTGGCCGTGGCGCTGAGTCGATCGAACCTTTGCCGCCATCGAGTCAACCTTACACAGTTCATTTTCCTCAAGCGGGGTTGCTGAAGATCCGCCGTGATCGCTTCGATCTCTTTGTCGGGGTCTCGAAAGGTGGTGTGATCAAGCTCTTTGACAGAAAGACAGGGAAACTGCTGTTTTCCAGTTGCGGTTACATTGGCCAATTACCCGGCGGCAAGCAGTGTTCCAGCCAGACCTTTAATATCGAGGCGACAGCAGTCGTATCTGATACGGAGATTGTGCAGATCAGCCGGTTTTTTGGTTTTTCACGTCCTGTGATGACGCCGATAAAATTCCTGTTGTTCCGGGTGTTCAGCCTCTCAACCGGTCAATTCAGTGCGGTATCGTCATGGCTCAAGCGGCTCCTCGTGAAGGTTCTTATTTACAGGAAGAATGAATTGCAACTCGAGCTGCATAGAAAAATTGCGATTGACGACAATGGCATCGATGTTTTCGACCGCATTAGCGGGGCGGATCTCAAGAGCCTTAAAAGCCTGGAGCACAAAAGTATATTTACAACGATTCACATGGGATCGTCACGATATTTTATTCCAAATGAACTCGAGGTCCCGGATGTTATTGAGTCAATGGACCTTGAGGATGGACACACTCCGGAAACAGTCGACTTTCGGGTGCGAGTCGACGTCCCCGAGACGAGCGACTAGACAGCTATGTGTGGCATAGCCGGATATATTGGCTTCGAGGCGCCGGGCCTCATCGAGCAAATGACGAGCGTTCTAACGCATCGTGGTCCCGATGACTCCGGCTATTTTCAGGATGATGGTATCGGGCTGGGTCACAGGCGGCTCAGTATCATTGATTTGGCCAGTGGTCATCAGCCGATGCTCAGTGCCGACGAACGATACGCCATCGTATTCAATGGCGAAATTTATAACTATCGTGAACTACGCGACCAGCTTCTCGCATCGGGTATTGAATTTGCAACGGAGTCAGATACAGAAGTTCTGCTGCAAATGTACATAAAGTATGGCGAGAAAGCGCTGGACCATCTGAACGGCATGTTTGCGTTCGCCATATATGATCGAAAGTCGCGTGACCTGTTGCTGGCCAGAGACAGAGTTGGGATAAAACCTCTCTACTACATGCAGCTTGGTAGCAAGTTGTTATTTTCCTCGGAATCAAAGGCTTTTTCCTGCTGGAAGGGTTGGTCCAAAGATATTAACTACACAGCTCTCGCTGATTACCTGGCATTACGCTATGTGCCTGGTGATTCGACCCTGTTTCAGTCGGTCAGGAGACTGCCGGCTGGTCATTTCCTGGTTTATCGGGATGGACAGGCAAAGATTTCCGAATATTGGGGTCCGCCGTCGGGCGAGGTCAAACAAAGTTTTTCATCAGAAGCAGATGCCGTTGATGCGCTCGGTGAGGTACTCGAACGAAGTGTCCGTCGGCGTCTCATATCGGACGTTCCGGTAGGCGCGTATTTGAGCGGTGGGCTTGATTCAAGCCTGATCGTAGCGATGATGAACCATCTGGGTGCAAAATCCATCAGTACGTTCTCGGTTGGCTTTGACTATGAGCACGATGAGTTAAAGGAAGCCGCGGCGACCGCCGATTTGCTCGAGTGCAATCACCACACAATAGAGTGCGGGGCAGCTGATATCGGACTGCTGCCCGAGATCGTGTATTACTCGGATGACCCGCTCGGCGATCCGATCAGCATCCCCATGTACAAGCTTGCACGGGAGGCCAAAAAGGAAGTGACCGTCATATTGACGGGCGAGGGTGCCGATGAGATGTTCGGCGGCTATCTCTTCCACAAAGTCATGTGGATGGCAAATATTTACCGCAAGGCGATGCCGGGAGGTATTCGCCGCGGACTGATTTCTCCATTGCTGAGCGCAATGCCGCCATCCTTGCTGAACCTGGCATTTAACTACCCGGCATCCCTGGGTCATCGCGGCAAGCTGAAGCTGCTGGATTTTCACCATCAGCTCGATGATGACAATATTAATTCCCTGTATCTCCACCTGATTTCATTATTCGATAAAAGAGATACCCATGACCTCTTTGCCCCGGAAATAGAAGAACAAATTTCCCGATCCGTGATCGACAGCTCAGTCGAGAATGCGGCAAATGGTGAATTTTTCGATCGCATGCTGCGTCTGCAGTTTCCGCATTGGCTACCGGACAATATGCTCCTGCGGCAGGACAAAATGAGTATGGCGAGCGGCATTGAAGGCCGGGTGCCGTTTCTCGATCATGAGCTGATTGAATTCGCTTTTAGCCTGCCTAGAAACATGCACCTGCGCCGTTTGACCGGAAAATACTGTCTGCGCCGATTTGCGCAGAACCTGCTGCCGAAACAAACAGCGCAGCGGCGAAAAATGCCGTTCTACGTGCCAATGGAAGGCTATTTCGGTGACCGGCGGTTCATTGACATGATGGAGGATCTGATCGGCGATTCGGCGACTGCGCAGCGGGGGATATTTAATTCGACGGCGGTTGAAAAACTAAGAAAGGGTATCCACGCCGGAGAGTTCATTCAGGTAAAACAGGTGTTTAGCCTGATGACGCTTGAGTTATGGTTTCGGCAATTTGTCGACGGAAACGGCAGTTTCCAATGACCTGTTTGCGAGGCACAGGGAGTTGAGTGCGGAAACTGCGGGGAGACCGGGCAAAACGCTGACGGACAAGACCGTTTCGGGCGGTGCGTTGATGGTGACTTTTCGCTTCATTGACCGCCTGTTGGGAGTCGGTTCGACATTAATCCTGGCTCGCCTGCTGGTACCTGATGACTTCGGCGTCGTTGCGATGGCCATGTCCTTCGTGGCAGTCGTAGAGGTGCTTGGGGAGATGGGGTTCGACATCGTACTCATCAAGAAACAGGATGCCGGGCCGGTTCTGTACGATTCTGCGTGGACCGCAAAAGTAGTCCTTGGAATTATTTTTGCAGCTGTATTGTTCTTTGGCAGTGAAGCCGCAGCTGCATTCTATTCAGAGCCGCGTTTGCTGGCCATGATGCCGATCTTTGCGCTTGCCACATTCGTGCAGGGCCTGGAGAACATCGGCATAGCGAACTTCCGCAAAGAGTTGAAATTCGATAAGGAATTTAAGTTTCTTCTTGCGAAAAGACTGATTGGAGCTATTGTTACGATCACCCTGGCATTCCTGTATCGAAGTTATTGGGCATTAGTTATCGGGATATTGAGCTCACGCTGCATCGGCGTGGTGCTTAGTTACGTGATGCACGAATACAGGCCCAGGTTCCGGACGTCGGGTCTGCCGGAGTTGTTCAGTTTCATTAAGTGGTTGTTTCTGACCAAGCTGACGAACTTCGTAAACTGGCGTCTTGCTGATTTCGTAGTGGGAAAAACAGCAGGTGCCGAATCATTGGGGGCGTATCGTATTGCTTTTGAGATTGCCATGTTGCCGACGGCCTACATGATCGGGCCCGTAAACACAGCGCTCTTTCCGGCCTATGCACAAAAGGCGACCGATGAAGACGAGTTGCGCAGTGCTTTTCTCAAGGCGATGTCGGTGATTATCCTGGTTGCGCTACCGGCCGGCCTGGGTTTGGCAGCTATTGCGGATTTGGCGGTTGTAGTGGTACTCGGTGCCGATTGGGCCGTGGCCGGCAGGTTGCTTCAGGCACTGGCAATTTTTGGAACATCTGTAGCTGTTCTTTCCAACATTGGGCCGGTACTTGTCGCACTAGGCAAGCCAAAACTGGAATCGCTGTTAACGGCGCTGTTCATGGTGCTCCTTATCCCCATTCTGATCTGGCTGGCCGGGAAGAAGGGTGCCGTTGGTGCAGCCGATGCTTATGCGCTCAGCGGGCTGCTTGTCATACCTTTCAATTATGTGCTGATTTCCATGGTGCTGCGTCTGGGGCCTGGAGATCTTCTCGTGCTGTTTTTACGGCCGGTGATCGGCGTGGCGGCTATGCTCGTCGTGGTCCGGCAAATGTTGGCTGGAACCCCTTTGACGGGTAGTGTCGCCGAAGCAGGATTATTGGCGGTTACGATTCTATCGGCGATGATGACTTATGCAGTTACTGTCTGCTTGCTATGGTTCCTGTCTGGGCGTCGAGATGGGGCGGAACAATGGCTGTTTTCTCAATTGTTGAGAATGAAGCAGCGCCGATTCGGCAATTCACGCGGAGAAGAGTGATGATTTGGGAAGAGGCGGAACGATTTTGAAAATTGCATTTGTTGCTCAACCATTTGATGCTCTGCCGTCACGATCAGGTTCCTCCCTGGCAATCTGGGTGGATGAACTCGCGCGAAGACTTTCAGCACAGCATGAGGTGCGGGTTTTCTGCGCAGAAGTTCCGGATTCCGAAGAAAAAGGTTTTGATGCATATGATATCGAGCGCATCTCCACCCGGTTTGATGAAAATATCGAAGCCGGCGTGGGCATCGTTGAGCGCAGGTTGGGCTGGGTCGATCAGGTCAATCGAGCGTTTTATCATCGGCACTACTATTATTCCTGGCCATGCTATTTTAAGTATGCGAACTCCGTGGCTCGATCAGTCAGCAGGTTTCAGCCGGACTGGGTGATACTCCTTAATTTTTCTCAGTTTGTGCCCACTTTCCGTTTCTGGAACAAAAACGCAAAAATATTTTTGATGATGCAGTGCGACTGGCTGGTGGAAATGCCATCTGACTCAACAAGACAACGCCTGTCATCTGTAAATGCGATTGGCGGATGCAGTCAATATATTGCAGATGGGGCCGGGAAGCGGTTTCCGGAATACGCTTCGAAATGTCATACGGTTTACAATGCCAGCGATACTGAGCGTTTTAATGCATCCGATTCTGTTGCAGATGAAGTAGAGCATTTACGCGGGCAATACCATCTTCACGGAAAGCGCGTCATTTTGTTTGTCGGACGCATGGCGCCTGAAAAAGGCGTGCACACTTTACTTCAGGCAATGGCGGAAGTAATTAAAAAACACCCGAATACCGTGTTGCTGCTTGCCGGAAATGTCTCGCGTCAACCTCCCAGTCCAAAATGGATATTCGAGGCTGATGCCGAGTTTGAGCATTTCGCAACACTGAATCACAATTATGGGACCGTACTGGAAGATCTCGGTAAGGAACTGGGTGAGTCGGTACGGGTTCTCGGGCATGTGAATCACTATGAACTTCCGAGTTTGTATTCTCTGGCCGATATCTTCGTTCATCCGGCGGTCTGGAATGAGCCGTTTGGGATGATTCTTACCGAAGCAATGGCATGCGGTACGCCGGTTATTTCAACCAAGTCAGGCGGTATACCGGAAATAATCGAGGACGGAGTGACCGGTCTGCTTGTCGGTCGCGGCGAGGTCGGAGAACTGGCCAATGCAATCACTCAATTGCTTGAAAATGATGAGTTCAGGGAACAGATTGGCCAAAGAAGTCAGAACCTTGTACGAGACAGATTTACCTGGGAAAAAACGGCAGGAATGCTGCTGGATGTTTTGGAAGATTGAGCGGTGGTTCCTAGCCCAAAGAGATGCAAATGATCGATAATGGCGGAATCCTTGAATGGCAAGGCGACGCGATTCCAATAGAGTGAAATCAGATGACCAAGCAATTTGAGACAAAGCGAATTCTCGTGACCGGCGGAGCGGGCTTTCTGGGCTCCCATTTGTGTGACGTGCTTATGGCGCAGGGTCACGATGTGCTCTGTGTCGATAATTACTACACGGGAACGAAGAAGAATGTTGCTCATCTTCTGGATGAACCATTGTTCGAAATGATGCGGCATGATGTGACATTTCCGCTCTATGTCGAAGTGGATGAAATATATAACCTGGCCTGTCCTGCATCACCCGTTCACTATCAACATGACCCGGTACAAACAACCAAAACCAGCGTACATGGGGCGATCAATGTACTTGGCCTGGCAAAGCGTACGAATGCCAAAATCTTCCAGGCTTCGACCAGTGAAGTCTATGGCGATCCGGATGTGCATCCGCAAACAGAAGATTACTGGGGGCATGTAAATCCGATTGGAACCCGTGCTTGCTATGATGAAGGCAAGCGTTGTGCCGAGACTCTCTTTTTTGACTACTATCGGCAACACAAACTGCGTATCAAGGTCGCGCGTATATTCAATACCTATGGGCCGCGCATGCATCCAAATGACGGTCGCGTCGTTTCCAATTTTATCGTCCAGGCGCTCAAGAATGAGCCCATCACGCTATTTGGTGACGGGGAACAGTCCAGATCATTTTGTTATGTGTCGGATTTGGTTGACGGGTTTATCAAACTGATGAATTCAGCGGATGAAATTACCGGGCCAATCAATTTGGGTAATCCGAATGAGTTTACGATCCGGGAGCTTGCGGAAGCTGTTAAGAGTCAAATCGGATCAAAATCAAAATTTGTATTTCGTGAACTCCCAAGCGACGATCCGCGCCAGCGGCAGCCGGATATTGCACAGGCACGTGAAAAATTAAACTGGGAACCGAAGATTCAGCTGGCGGAAGGGCTGGGCGATACGATCAGCTATTTCGATGAATTGCTGAGTAACGGGGCTGAAGCCTGAGAAAGTCTGTAAATAATCCGTCAGGTTTGCAGCACAGTCTTGTCTTCGGTGATCGCTCGTTGAAATGCGATCCGGAACCAGGCCCGGCCGACGCCGCCGGCAACGAAGTTTGCCGTGCACGCAGCTGCGAAGACACCGATGAGACCAAATAGCTTGGCGAGCAGGAACGCGAGCGGCGCATAAACCAGGACCGTGCGCGTCAATGACACAAACATCGCTGGCATTGGCTTGCCGATTGCATTGAACGAAGAGTTGACCGTCATGGCCATGCCGAGCGCAAGGTAGCTGATTGGCACGATACGCATATGCAGTTGTGCGGTTGTAATAGCTTTCGGGTCATCGGTGAAAACGCCGGCGATATACGGTGACATCAATGCCAGAATGCCGGCGATGATCAGTCCGTATACTAATGAAAATCGATAACACCAGCGTACACCGAGGTTGACCCGGTCGTATTGCTGAGCACCAAAATTCTGGCCGACGAAGGGTGTGACGGCTGCGCTCAGCGCCATGACAGCCAATACGGCCAGGCCTTCAACACGTGAAGCAATACCGAAGCCGGCTACGGCTTCCTGACCGAACTGCGCTACCTGGTACGTGATGAACGCCGTGGTGACCGGTGCGATCAGATTGCTGGCCATCGCCGGCAGGCCGACATGCAGGATGCGTTGCCACGAGTCGAGCAGCTTGTCGAGCCACAGGTGTCGCCACGAGATCAGGTGTTGCTTGAAGGTTATGACTGCCAGTGAGGCAATCATCGTCCCGGCATTGGCCACTATCGTCGAGATCGCGGCACCTTCGACCTCGAGTCTTGGGAAACCGAACAGGCCGAAAATCAGGATCGGATCGAGCGCAATGTTCGAAAGCGCAGCGGCCGTCATGATTTTTGCCGGTGTCCTGGCATTTCCCGATGCGCGCAGCACCGCGTTACTGATCATCGGAGTGACGAGAAAAATGCCACCCCAGTAATAAATCTTCATGTAGCGATGAATGATCGGTAGCGTCGTTTCATCTGCACCGAGTAGCTTGAACAGCGGGTCAATCGTCGCGAGCCCGGCCGTGATGACGGTGAGCCCCGTCACGATACCGAGCAGCATCGCGTGGATGGCGACACGTTCGACCTGCTCTTGTTTCTGTGCGCCGAACAGGCGCGAACAAACAGATGACGTGCCGATGCCGAGCCCCATCGTGATCGCCGTGACGATAAAGGCGACCGGAAACGTAAAGCTGATCGCCGCGAGTTCCTGGGTGCCGAGCTGACCGACAAAAAAAGTATCTGCAAGGCTATAAGACAGCAGTGCAACCATGCCTATCATCATCGGCAGCATCAGCGACAGGATCGATTCGCCGATCGGCCCCTCGGCCAGGTTACGACCGCCTTTTCTTGATTTTTGTTGCATTCTTACTGTTTTATCGAGCCTGAGTTTCAAGGCGCAGAGTACGGGTGAGTTTGCCCTGTGTCACCAAGTCACCAGACGAGCCACCGGTGGCCGGTCATTCGACGGGTATCAGGGGGTGGTGGGATTGCCGGCTTGTGTCAGTCCGGGCCTTATCAGCGGCCTATAATGCAGCCAGAATGTGCCGTGTTTTTTCAGCGCCCCGAGTAAGAGAATAATCACAAGAGAGTCAATATGAAGTTTGCAAGTTTTTCCGGCCCGGACTCGGGTGGTTTCGGAATCGTCGAAGACGATTGCATACACCCGGTCGTGGATAGCCGGTTTCCGGATTTGAAGAACGTTATTTTCAACGCCGCTTATGCTGACGCCGCAGCCGCAGCGTCAGATCCGGTCCCGTTGAGCGATGTGTTGCTGGCGCCGGTGTTACCGAATCCGGGCAAGATCATTTGTATTGGCATGAACTACCTTGCTCACATTAATGAGATGGACCGGAAACGGCCGGCTTATCCGACCATGTTTACCCGCTTCCCGGACAGCCTCGTCGGCCACGGCCGGCCACTGGTTCGACCGGTCGTATCGACGCACTTTGATTTTGAAGGTGAACTGGCCGTCGTGATCGGCCGGCCGGCTCGCCACGTAACTGCGGATCAGGCGCTCGACTATGTCGCGGGCTATGCCTGTTTTCTCGACGGTTCAGTCCGTGACTATCAGCGGCAAACCTCGCAATTTGTCGCCGGCAAAAATTTTCGCCACAGCGGCGCTTTTGGCCCCTGGCTGGTGACGACCGACGAGATTCCGGATCCGCGTGTGCTAACCCTCGAGACCCGGGTTAATGGTCAGGTCATGCAGGTCGGTCGCATCGACGACCTGTGTTTCGATATTGGCGCCTTGATCGAGTACCTGTCGAAGATCTGCCAGCTGGATCCGGGTGACATCATTGCGACCGGCACACCAAGTGGTATCGGCGAGGCCCGCGATCCGCAGGTTTGGCTGCAGCCCGGTGATGTTGTCGAGGTCGATATCGATCAGGTGGGGGTGCTGCGTAATGTGGTTGTGGATGAGGAAGTCTGACTTCTGAGGTCAGGCTGCCGCCGGTCAGGGCCGGGGATATGCCCCTCGCCTCCGGAAGTCATTAGTCGGGTCGGGGCATATCCCCGGCCCTGACCGGCTACTATGGTGGCACGATTGTGGCTCAGTATTGTTTAATCGATATGCTGAGTCAGGAATTCCAGCGTTCTGTCGAGTGCGAGCTTTGCGCTGTCAGGAGCAAAGTCATCACGTTCGTCACAGTTAAAACCATGTCCCGCATCGGCGTAGATATATGACGGGTGATTTGGCCTGGCGTTGCTGATTGTCTCGATCATATCTGCCGGAATAAGCGGGTCATTCGCACCGAAGTGATAGATGACCGGACACTGCGGTTGTTCATCCAGCCAGTCGACTATCATGCGTCCGTAGTAGGCAACCGCTGCATCGATATCGAGACGACAGGCCGCCAGATCGGCGATCGCGCCGCCCCAGCAATAGCCGATTACGGCAACTTTGCCGGCCGCGCGCAAGGCGGTAACGGTGGCTTGTATATCGGCCATGACATCGCCCGGATCGAGTTTCATCATGGTTGACCGGCCTTCATCCACATCCGAGTAGTCGAGAATGATATCGGGACGTACGCGGTCAAACAGGCTCGGTGCGATCGCTATATAGCCGTGTTCGGCATACTGATCCACTACGCGCCGGATATGATCGGTGATGCCGAAAATTTCCTGCACGATGACGATGCCACCCTTTGGTGTCTCCCCTGAAGAGGCTTCAGGGGTCGCCCGGTATCCGGCTAGCGTATGCCCGTCATTGGTTGTCAGTTGAATCATTTCGCCCATCGGGTCGCTCCATACTATTGTTATCGGCAGCCTGCTACTCGACGTCTTTGCCGCTGATCAGGTCCTCGAGCGACGGTGGCGTGTGTTCGGGCCCCATGCGACCGGAATCCAGGCGCGCGAAATAGTCCTTGTACGCAATCATGGCCTGACGGCCAAGAACCCACATGATTGGCACGTTGACGAACAGCATGATGCCCGTGCCGATGCCCGTCAGGTTATCGAGTTGCGCATCCGTCTGCAGAAAGCCCCATGTGGCGACGATCGTCAGTGAGCAAAACACGAGTTTGTAGGGCAGCACTGCTCGTTCACCGGCCAGGTAGACGATGCCCTGCTCACCGTAATAGCTCCATGAGATCAGCGTGGAAATTGCGAACAGCCAGACCGCAATGGTGACCAGCCATTTTCCGAGTCCGGGCACGACGCTGTCGAAGGCTCGGGCCGTTAGCGTCGCGCCGACATAGCTGACGAAAATACCCGGTTCCGCCAGTTGCGGTTTTGCCGTGCTGCTCAGCGTGTCCCACGTGATTTGCAATGGTCCGGTGCTAAGCCCGGCAGCTCCGTCATTTTCGGTGATTGTGCCGGTCAGGCGGTTCAGGTCATTACCGCTTTGCGGGTTTGGATCGGCGTGCACGATGACGAATACACGATCGCCTTCCTGCCAATCTTCGCCGATCCGTGGCGGCGCCGTATGCGTTTCAATGCTCCATTGGGATTCAGCGGTCGCGACGATAGAGACAGGCGCCTCGAATGTCGCCTCGGCGCTGCGGTTCCAGGTACCGGTCACCAGTATGACGAGAGCGGTCAGCGTACAGACGACGAGTGTGTCGATAAATGGTTCGAGACCGGCGACGATGCCCTCGCGTACCGGTTCATCGGTTTTGGCGGCCGAATGAGCGATCGGTGAAGAGCCCTGCCCCGCCTCATTCGAAAACAGCGCGCGCTTCATGCCGAATAAAAATGCGTATCCCATCGTACCGCCGATGAACGCGCCGGTTGACTCGAGTGGCGAGAATGCCCCGCGGAAGATCAGTGCGAAAATGCCCGGAATTTCACCGATATGGTTGATCAGTACATAGAAGGCAGCGGTCAGGTACAACACGATCATGACGGGGACGAGTCGGCCGGCGACGCCGCCGATGCGCTTGATGCCGCCGATGATGACCATGCCGACAATGATCGCGAGAATAATTCCGGTCACGATGCTCGGGATACCGAAATAAGATTCGGTGATGACACCGACATTCCAGGCCTGGAACATGTTGCCGCCGGTAATCGCCGACACCAGCAATGTCACGCAGAATAGCGCGCCGAGGCCCCGGCCCAGGCCGGCGAGTTTCGGCGAGCGCATCGCCAGGCCCTTGCTGACGACCCACATCGGCCCGCCATGTGGATTGTCCGGGTCGTCGGTATTGCGATAGAGCATCGACAGCGTGACTTCGGTCAGTTTGATCGCCATGCCGAAAAAACCGACGATCCACATCCAGAACACGGCGCCCGGACCGCCGAGGGAGATAGCCAGCGCGACCCCGCCGATGTTGCCGAGTCCGACCGTCGCCGACAGTGCGGCCGACAGGGCCTGAAAGTGGTTAATGGCGCCCGGATCGTCCGGGTCGTCATAGACACCGCGAATCACATGGAAACCGTGGGTGATGGCCCGGTACTGGCCGACGCCGCTCCAGACCGTGAACAGAATACCCGTGCCCAGCAGCGCGTACAGCACGGTGTTTTGCCACAGGAACGAGTTTACGGTGGTTAGAAAGAGGTCGAGAGTGCTCATACTATTTCTCAACTATTGCCGTTACGCCCATGCCGCCGGCCGTACAGACGGAAATCAGACCGCGGCCCGAGCCGCGTTCATCGAGCATTTTGGCGAGGCTGGCGACGATGCGCGCTCCGGTTGCGCCGAATGGATGTCCGATGGCCAGGCTACCACCCTTGGTATTCAGTTTTGCACGGTCGATCGGGCCCAGTGGCGCATCACGGCCGAGGCGTTCACGACAGTATTCCGGTGACTCCCAGGCCTTGAGTGTGGCAAGTGTTTGCGCGGCGAATGCCTCGTGGATTTCGAACAGGTCGATGGCGTCAAAATCGAGTCGGGCGTCCGCCAACATATTCGATACGGAATAGGCGGGCGCCATCAACAGGCCCTCGGACTTGATGAAATCGACGGCGGCAACCTTGCCGTAGCGCAGGTAGGCCTGGATCGGCAGGCCACGTTCCCGTGCCCATGTTTCCGATGCGAGTAGCACACCGGCGGCACCATCCGTCAGTGGTGTGCTGTTTCCGGCGGTCATCGTGCCGGCGCCGCTGCGGTCGAAGACCGGCTTCAGCGCAGCGAGTTTCTCAATTGTCGTGTCGCGGCGCAGATTGTTGTCCTCCGTGACGCCCTTCAGCGGCATGATGAGATCGTCATAAAAGCCTGCATCGTAGGCCGCCGCGGTGCGCCGGTGACTCTCGGCCGCAAGTTCGTCCTGTGCCTCGCGCGTAATCTGCCAGTCCTTTGCCGTGACTTCCGTGCTCTGGCCCATGCTGAGGCCGGTCCTGGGCTCCGTAACGCCGGGTAGCTCCGGTTTGAAATGCTGCGGGCGCAAGCCAAGCCATGGTTTGATCTTTGTGCCTGGTGAACGGCCGCGAAAACTACTGAGCAGGACATTGCGGTACCCGTCCGGGTAAACGATCGGTGTGTCGCTGATGCTGTCCGTACCGGCGGCAATACCGGCATCGATCTGGCCGAGGGCAATTTTATTGCCGATCTGGATAGCTGTCTCGAGACTCGTACCGCAGGCTCGTTGCAGGTCGAATGCCGGTGTTTCGGGTGCGAGCCCGCTGCCCAGTACGGCTTCACGCGCAAGATTCCAGTCACGTGAGTGCTTGATGACAGCGCCGGCCGATACGTCACCGAGTGCAACGCCGTGGAGCTGAAACTTGTCGACAAGGCCGCTGAGTACGGCAGTCAGCATGTCCTGATTAGACAGTCGGGCGTATTTTGTATGTGCCCGGCAGAACGGGATACGTAGTCCGCCAACGATAGCGACCTTGCGTGGTGCGTCGTAGTACATGGAGTCCTCGTCTTAGGTCTATTGTCCGAACGACGGATTGTCGTCGGCAAGATAAGTGGCTTCGGCGCTGGAGTTTGGTCTGCCGAGCACAGCATTGCGGTGCGGGAAACGTCCGAATTCGGCCACGATATCCCGATGCAGTTCCGCGAATTGGGCCGCGGCCAGGAAGGTCTCATGCAGCGTGCCGGATACGGTTTCGGCCAGTGCATTAAAAATACCCACTGATTTTTCCTGGATTTTCAGTGACTCGGAGTGCTGGAGTGGCATAAAGAAAAACATTCGCTCGAAAGAGTTCAGTTGTTTGTGATCGCCGGCCATTGTGCCTTCAATGGCGATTTTGAGCGCCGTTTTGTCGTGCGTGTAGGCACCCGCTGAGCCGCGATAGACGTTGCGGCAAAATTGATCGAGCAAGATGATCAGTGCCAGCCGGCCCTTTGGCGTCTTTGTCCAGTCATCGAGCCGGCCGGCTGTCGCCTGCTCGATCAGCGTGCCGAATTCCTCGTGAATCTGTGCGTCCAGTTCATCGCTGGCACCGAACCACCGATCCATTCGGCTGTCGAGTTGCGGGCTGTCCAGTTCGCTGTCGCAAAACCAGAAGTCGAGCACGCGCTGAATGTCGGGATTGTCCATCGCGTGAATGATGACACGATCACGGTTGTGAAAACGAATTAAGTTCACACATCATTGCTGCTTTGGCAATACGGTTGCAGCGTTGTCGGTGCATTGAGCTGTGGGCATTTACTGTTCTATAATGCGCGGTTCCGGGCGGCCGATGCAAAGCCACCAAGGTGGCCGCCGAACTCAGTAATAACAAGCGGTTACGGTAGCTCAAAGTGTAGTGTGCCATTCGGCGCGTGTCCTGTCCTGCGCGGATCGCGCAGGACAGGACACGCGCCGGTGCTGCCCACGGCAGGCTGAGCGGCCCTTTATTTTGCGGGATCATATGAGTATTCGCTTACCAGAAAATTTCCGCGAGAGCGAAGGGCTGTATCGCCCTGAATACGAGAAAGACGCCTGCGGCGTCGGCTTCGTTGCGCATATAAAAGGCGTGCGGAGTCATCAGATCGTTCAGGATGCGAACCTCATTGGTTGTAGCATGGACCATCGCGGCGCTCGCGGCAGCGAGGCCAATACCGGCGACGGGGCGGGGATTCTGACCGCCCTGCCACATGAATTCCTGGCGAAAGTTGCCAGACGCGACCTCGGCACCGATCTGCCTGAACCGGGCCGGTTTGCCGCCGGTATCGTTTTTTTACCGCCGGACCCCGAACAGAGAGAGGCTTGCAAGGCAGCCGTTGCGCGTATTTGCACCGAAGAAGGTCAGACGCTGGTCGGCTGGCGAGAGGTGCCGACAGATGCAGATGCAGCTGATATCGGCCCGACCGCACGTACCGCGGCACCCCATTTCGAACAGTTGTTCATTTCCGCGGGTGACGATCTGGAGGGCGATGCATTCGAGCGCACTTTGTACCTGATCCGCAAGCGTGCGAGTCATTTACTGCGCAACGACGAGACCATGTCGCAGGCCAAGGCCTTTTATGTCTGCAGCCTGTCGACGAAAGTCATTATCTACAAGGGCATGCTCGCACCGGACCAGGTATTCCTGTTTTATCCTGATCTGAACGACCCGGATTACAAGTCACACCTCGCGCTCGTACATTCGCGGTTCTCGACGAACACGTTCCCCAGCTGGGATCGGGCACAGCCGAATCGTTTCATGTCGCATAACGGTGAGATCAATACGTTGCGCGGCAACGCAAACTGGATGCGCGCGCGCGAAGGTGTCGTCGCGAGCGGCCCGTTCGGCAAAGCGATCAACAAGATCTTCCCGATCGTCGAGCCAGACTGCTCGGATTCCGGCACATTCGATAACGTACTCGAATTTTTGCTGATGACCGGGCGCACGCTGCAGGAATCCATCATGATGATGGTGCCCGAGGCCTGGCAAAACCGGGAACACATGGCCAAAAACAAGCGGGCATTCTATGAATTCCATTCGTGCCTGATGGAACCGTGGGACGGGCCGGCTTCGATAGCATTTACCGACGGGCACTATATTGGTGCAGTACTTGACCGCAACGGTCTGCGTCCGAGCCGCTATTACCTGACGCACGACGACCGGGTCATCATGGCCAGCGAGGTTGGTGTACTGCCTATCGATCCGGAACTCGTCGCCGAGAAAGGCCGGCTTGAACCGGGACGGATGTTCCTGGTCGACTTCGAGAGTGGCCGGCTGATACCGGATAAGGAGCTCAAGGACAAATTCGCCAACCGCAACCCGTACGGCGAGTGGCTCAGGGAGAACCGCATCGAGTTGGCGGATCTACATCCGGGTTCGGAAAGTCACGGGTTCGATCCGGATACGCTGCTCGCCCGCATGCAGGCATTCGGTTATACGACCGAGACGATGCAGTTCATGTTGATGCCGCTCGTGCGCGAATTGCGCGATCCGGTTGGTTCGATGGGCAATGACTCGGCGCTGGCCTGCCTGAGCGACAAGCCGCGCCTGGTCTATGACTATTTCAAACAATTGTTTGCGCAGGTCACGAATCCGGCGATCGATTCGATTCGCGAAGAAAACATCATGTCGCTCGAATGCTATGTCGGCCCGGAACTGAATCTACTCGGGACAACGGCCAGGCATGCGAACCGGTTGCGTATCCCTCATCCGATCCTGACCAATGAAGAGTTGGCCGCGATCGGACACATGCACCATTGTGATTGGCGCACACAACGCATCGATATCACCTTCGATCGGGACACGACCATGGTCGCGGCCATCGAGCGTATCTGTGCCGAGGCCGAGCAGGCAATCGAAGACGGCTTCAGCATGATTATCCTGACTGATCGGGCGATCAGCACCGCACGAGTACCGGTGAGTGCGTTGCTGGCTTGCGGCGCCGTACACCATCACCTCGTTGCCCGCGCAAAGCGCACGCGAATTGGTATTGTCATCGAGACCGGAGAAGCCCGCGAAGTGCAGCATCACTGTCTGCTCATCGCCTACGGGGCCGATGCCATCAATCCATACGTAGCGTTCGAAGCATTGTGGCGGGCGCGTCGCGAAGGCTGGCTCGACGCACAGACATTTCCGGACGACGATGCGATCGTCGCTGCATACCGCAAGGGTGTCGGCAAGGGCATGTTGAAAGTCATGGCCAAGATGGGCATCTCGACGCTGCAATCATACAAGGGCGCACAGATATTCGAGGCACTGGGTCTGGGCGAGGATATTATCGATCGTTGCTTCGTCGGTACGGCGAGCCGGGTGCAGGGTATCGACTTCAGCGTACTCGAAGCTGAAACGTTGCGGCGCCATACTCTCGGTTTCAAGGCCAGCACCCCGATTTTGCCGAACCCGGGGGAGTTCCACTGGCGCAGCACGGGCGAGCGTCACGCATGGGAGCCCGAATCTATCCATCAACTACAGGTCGGGTCGCGTAACAACGATGCCGAGGCCTACCGACGCTTTGCTGCACACATCAATGCCGACCGGCGGACGCTGCGTGGATTGCTCGACCTGAAGGCGGGCGTTGCAGGCCCGCCGGTACCGCTCGATGACGTCGAGCCGGCCAGTGAAATCGTCAGGCGTTTTTGTACCGGCGCAATGAGTTTCGGTTCGCTATCGGCCGAATCGCACGAGACGATGGCGGTTGCGATGAACCGTATCGGCGGCAAAAGCAATTCTGGCGAAGGCGGTGAAGATTCCGCGCGCTTCACCCCGCTACCGAACGGCGACCTGAAACGCTCGGCGATCAAGCAGATCGCGTCCGGACGCTTCGGCGTGACGGCATGGTACCTGGCGAATGCCGACGAGTTGCAGATCAAGATCTCGCAGGGGGCAAAGCCTGGTGAGGGCGGCGAACTGCCGGGTCCCAAGGTTGACGAAAACATCGCACGCATCAGACATTCAACGCCAGGTGTGGGACTGATTAGCCCGCCGCCGCACCACGATATTTATTCGATCGAGGATCTCGCGCAGTTGATCCACGATCTGAAGAACTCGAACCCGTCGGCGCGCATCAGCGTCAAACTCGTCGCCGAGGTCGGTGTCGGCACGGTTGCAGCCGGTGTCGCGAAGGCCCATGCCGATCACATTCTGATCTCCGGTCATGACGGCGGTACGGGTGCTTCGCCGTTGACGAGTATCAAGCATGCCGGGTTGCCGTGGGAACTCGGACTCGCCGAAACTCACCAGACGCTCGTACTGAATGACCTGCGCAGTCGTATCACCCTGCAGACTGACGGCGGACTGCGTACCGGCCGCGACGTTGTTGTTGCCGCACTGCTTGGCGCCGAAGAGTTTGGTTTTTCGACGGCGCCGCTGATTACGCTCGGTTGTATCATGATGCGTAAATGCCATCTGAACACGTGTCCGGTCGGCATCGCGACGCAAGATCCCCTGTTGCGCAAGAAGTTTTCCGGTAAGCCGGAATACATCGTGAATTACCTGTTCCTGGTCGCCGAAGAGGCGCGTCAACTGATGGCCGAACTCGGTTTTCGTACCATCGACGAGATGATTGGTCGCACGGATGCACTCGAGGTGCGTGAGGCAATCGATCACTGGAAGGCCGAGGGGCTCGATCTCGCACCGATACTAGCGCCGGCATTCCGGGCACATGATGGCGTTGAAGTGCGCTGTACACAGTCGCAGGATCACGGCCTCGACAAGGCTATCGACAACAAGCTCGTAGAGTTGGCCGAGCCGGCCATTGCGAACGGCGATAAGGTCGAGATTCGCATGCCCATTGTTAACACGAACCGAACGGTCGGTACGATCCTGAGTCACACGCTTGTTAAGAAGTGGGGCGAAGACGGCCTGCCGGATGACACGATACATATTCGCTTCGCAGGTTCCGCCGGTCAGAGTTTTGGTGCATTCCTGGCAAGTGGTGTCACGCTCGAGCTCGAAGGCGACGCGAATGATTACGTGGGCAAAGGCTTGTCGGGCGGCCGGTTAATCGTCTATCCGCCGAAAAACAGCAGCTTCACCGCAGAGGACAACCTGATCGTCGGCAACGTGAACCTGTACGGCGCGACCGGCGGGGCGGCTTTCCTGCGCGGCCGTGCAGCAGAACGATTCTGTGTGCGCAACAGTGGTGCACTCGCGGTTGTCGAAGGTGTCGGTGATCATGGTTGCGAGTACATGACCGGTGGTCGTGTCGTTATTCTCGGTGAGACCGGTCTGAATTTTGCGGCCGGCATGTCCGGTGGTATCGCCTACGTACTCGATGATGCGAACAACTTTGCCGGTCGCTGTAATCAGGACATGGTGGATCTCGACGCGGTCGAATCCGATGAGGATATTGCCGAGTTATTCGAGCTGATCGAGCGGCACCAGCAATACACCGGTTCGGCTATCGCGGGCCGTGTACTCGAGGATTGGCCGAACGCAGTGAAACGATTCGTCAAGGTTATGCCATGTGACTACAAGCGGGTACTCGCAGAGCGAAGACAGCATGACGAGGAACGCGAAACCGGCGGCGGGCAACCGGCAGAGACAAATTCCAGAAAACGGGCAGCAGGTAACTGACGATGGGCAAACCAACCGGTTTCAAGGAGTTTCCCCGTCAGATCGTCGGCTATCGTGAGGTTGACGAACGTCTGGGCGACTATGCAGAGGTTTATGCGCAGCCGGATGTCGAGCATCTGCGAACGCAGGGTGCGCGGTGCATGGATTGCGGTGTGCCGTTTTGTCAGTCGGAACCTGGATGCCCGGTCGATAACCTGATTCCCGAATGGAATGACCTCGTCTACAACGGCCGCTGGCGGGATGCGCTGGACCGGCTGCACAAGACGAATAATTTTCCGGAGTTTACCGGGCGTGCCTGCCCTGCACCGTGTGAAGGTTCGTGCGTGCTCGGCATCAACGAGTTGCCGGTGACAATCAAGAATCTTGAGAACGCGATCATCAACCGTGGATTTGCGAAAGGGTGGGTCAAGCCGAATATACCGTCTGAACGTACCGGGAAGAAGGTTGCCATCGTCGGCTCCGGGCCGGCCGGGCTCGCCGCGGCCGAGCAGCTGAACAGGGCCGGACACGAAGTCATCGTCTATGAGCGTGCCGACCGTATCGGTGGCCTGTTGATGTACGGTATTCCGAATATGAAGCTCGACAAGGACGGTGTCGTAACTCGTCGCATCGACTTGTTGCGTGAGGCAGGTATACATTTCGAAACGAATGCCGATGTCGGCAATACGATCGATCCGCAGCAACTAATGGCCGACAACGATGCGTTGCTGCTGGCCACCGGCGCGACCGTCCCGCGTGACTTGCCGATTCCCGGACGGGAGCTGAGCGGCGTGCATTTCGCGATGGATTTCCTGACGGCAAATACGAAGAGCCTGCTCGACAGCAACCTGGCCGACGGGCAGTACATCAGCGCCGCAGGCAAGCGTGTCATCGTCATCGGCGGCGGCGATACCGGTACTGATTGTATCGGCACATCCGTGCGTCACGGCTGCAGCGCGATGATCAATCTTGAATTGCTGGACCAACCACCGGCGGAACGTGCCGAAGGTAATCCGTGGCCGGAGTGGCCGCTGATCATGCGCACGGATTACGGCCACGAAGAGGCCGCCGCAAAATTCGGTACGGATCCCCGGCAGTTTGCCGTGTTGTCGAAAGATTTTATCGATGACGGTAACGGCAATGTGGCCGGGCTGCGTGTCGTTGATATCGCGTGGTCGCAGCGCGATGGCCGCATGCAGATGACCGAGATCGACGGCACCGAAAGAGTGCTCGAAGCGGATCTCGTGTTGCTGGCCATGGGTTTCCTGGGCCCCGAGGCGCCGATAGCCGAGGCGCTGGGAATCGAACTCGATGCTCGTTCGAACTACAAGGCCGAGCATGGCCCGTTCGAGACGAGCATCCCCGGTGTCTATGCGGCCGGTGACTGCCGCCGCGGTCAGTCGCTGGTCGTCTGGGGTATCAACGAGGGCCGCGGTGCGGCACGTTCGATCGATGCCTACCTGACCGGCTCGTCTAAGCTGCCGGCACCGCAGATCGCGATGGGTGGTTAGGGCCTAACGAGAGCCCACGCAATCGTAGGAGCGGCTTCCAGCCGCGATTAGTGTACCGTCACAAGGAATCATCGCGGCTGGAAGCCGCTCCTACGATTCTTGTTGCGTCATGCTTCATGACGGCAAGTTTCAGGATGCCGGCGACGCTCAGGACATCTGTGATTTCACCGTCGTGAACCATCCGCACGACATCGTCGAAAGGCAGTTTTCTGAGCTCGAGTTGTTCAGTATCTTCGAATTCCGTTTCGCCGTGTGTCAGCCCTTCGGCGACGTAGACGATGCCGATTTCGTCCGTGATCGAATTGCTCAGGTGGACATTGAGGATTGGCCGCCAGCGGTCTGCCGTCAGGCCGGTTTCTTCCTTGAGTTCTCTTTGTGCACCGGCGAGTGAGTCCGTGCCGACCGGCACGCCGCCCATCGGAATCTCCCACGAATATTTATCGAGCGTATAGCGGTATTGGCCGACGAGCCATGTCTGATCGTCGTCGTCGAGCGGAATAATACCGCAGGCAAGATTCTTGAAATGAACCTTGCCGTAGATTCCGGGATTACCGGACGGGTTGATGACATCGTGTGCCGTGACGCGAATCCATGGATTGTCATAGACTTCGGTCACTTTTGAAGTTTTCCAGGGGTTCTTGGTTTCGGGCATCTGTGCTTTCCTATGGTTTGGCGGCCGGCCCATCCAGCGCTAATACAGGTCCGTTAATCATACGGTGAAACCACACGTGCATGCCGATTCCGCGGGATGCCATGAACGCGGTAAAGGCCAGCCACAGGCCGTGATTGCCAAGAAAGCCTGTACTGAACCATGTCGGCAGAAAGATGAGTACCGTCGAGCCGACCATAATGATCATCATTTCCCTGGTGCGTGTCGCGCCGACATAAACGCCGTCATACAGGAAACTCCAGACGGAGATCAGCGGTGAAACAACCAGCCACGGCAGGAATTCTCGGGCTGAAATTTGCAGATTATCGATACTGGTCAGCGCCGTGATAATTATCTCGCCGGCAACGGCGTATGTGATGCAAAACAGTGCGGCGAACATCAGTGACCATTGCCGTGTTCGGCGAACGGCGCGCCGGACACCGTCCCGATCGCGGCCACCGACGGCCTTGCCGACGAGGGCCTCGGCCGCATAGGCAATTCCATCCAGCGCATACGCCTGGAATAACTGGAAGTTCATTAATATTGCATTTGTCGCGAGTATGACGTCGCCCATCCTGGCCCCCTGGGCTGTGATGAATGCGAACACGAACATCAGTGCCATCGTGCGTACAAACAGGCTTGCATTAACGTCGAACAGTCTTCGGTAATTGGCCGGCTGCATAAATTGCGCGCGGGTCCATTGACCCGGGCGTGAGGACAGCTCGTGACGCACGAACAGGATGGCAACGAGTACCCCGCACAGTTCGGCGATCAGCGTTGCCAGCGCTACACCGTCTACCGTCATGCCGAGCAACAGGACGAAGATGAGGTCGAGTGCGGCATTCGTCAGGTTGATGACGAGCATAATGACGAGCGGGCCTCGTGCGTTCTGCATGCCGATGAGCCAGCCCATCAATGCATAATTGACGAGCGACGCCGGGGCGCTCCAGATGCGCAGTTCGAAGTAGGTCTGCGTCAGGCGATTGACATCGGTGCTTGGCGCCAGTATCCACAAGGCTGCGTCGAGCAGTGGCCGTTGCAGCATGATGATGATTGCAGCCAGCACGAGTGCCGTCAGGACGGGCTGACCCAGCGCCGTTCGTATCGATTCGTTGTCACCGGCACCGAACGCCTGTGCCGTAATGCCGGTCGTGCCCATGCGCAGGAAATTCAGGCCCATGAACAGCACGCTGAATATTGTCGCGCCGGCGGCGACGGCGCCGAGATAGATCGCGTCGTCGAGATGCCCCATGACCGCGGTATCGACCATGCCGAGCAGCGGTGCCGTGATCGATGACACGATCATCGGCAGGGCGATGCGCCAGACGGCTTTGTGACTGTAGGGGTCTTGCATAAGTGTTGGATTCTAACGGTTACTTGCTACTGGAGAGATTTTGATTGTGGTGCCGGATTTCCGCCGGGCGGGGCCGGGGATATGCCCCTCGCCTCCGGAAGTCATTAGTCGGGTC
>CAZVQW010000012.1:0-101381 GCA_964629475.1 uncultured Chromatiaceae bacterium
GGAACCGGCGGTGATCGAGCGGATTCTCAAGCACCTTGGCCGGGAGGCCGTGCCGATCGATCCCGCGCATCCGAGCCGGGCACCGCCCCGGTCAGATCGGCTGATCTGATTCCCTCGCCGATGCCCACGTCTCCCGGCCACCGCGCCGGGACGGGCGCGTGTTGACCGGCGGCTTTCCCTGTTTGCATTTCCAGCGCCACGGGCAAGATTCACGGACCCAACGATGTCGCCCGGTTGCGGCTCCGCCTGCATCGCGACGTTCAACCTGCCATCAACACCCCGATTGCAACACGCCTCTACCGATTCGAGTGAATCGGCTGCTCAAACAAAGGCGGCTTATACTTCCTATTCGCTCCGACACTGGTGGTCAGATCAAGTGCCGACTAATACAGGTAGTACACCCCCTTGGCATCCATCATGGCTCCACGAAGGTGTCCCACCATCTCACACCAGCCCCCCACAATATTCGGGCTAGAATACCGCCATGCAAACTTATCTCGTTGGCGGTGCAGTACGCGACCGGTTGCTCGGACTGCCGGTCGTCGAACGTGACTGGGTCGTCATCGGCGCGACCGGAGACGAACTCGAGGCACGCGGATTTCAGCGCGTTGGACGCAGCTTCCCTGTCTACCTGCATCCCGATACGCGCGAAGAGTATGCACTGGCACGAACGGAAACGAAGACGGGTCCCGGCTACCGGGGATTCGAGGTTTGTGCAGACCAGCACGTCACGCTCGAACAGGACCTGGCGCGTCGCGATCTGACAATCAATGCCATCGCGGAAACCGAAGACGGGCAACTCATCGATCCATATGGCGGGTGCCGCGACCTCGAGGACCGGGTGTTACGCCATGTGTCCGGAGCGTTTCGCGAAGACCCGGTACGAGTGTTGCGTGCGGCACGCTTCGCCGCGCGCTTTCATGAGCTCGGTTTTCGGCTGGCCGCCGAGACGCTGCAACTGATGTGCGACATGGTTGCCGCCGGCGAGGTCGATGCACTGATTCCCGAACGCATCTGGAAAGAAACGCTGTGCGCACTGTCGGAAACGAGACCGGATATCTTTTTTCGTGTCCTGCGCCAGACCGGCGCGCTGCGAATTATTTTCCCGGAACTCGACGCATTGTTCGGTGTGCCGCAGCCGGAACGTTGGCACCCGGAAATAGATACCGGCAAACATACGCTGATGGCCTTGCTCGATGCGGCATACAGTGGCTGCAGCAATGAAGTTCGATTTGCCGTGCTCGTACACGACCTGGGTAAGGGCACAACCCCTAAAGACCAGTGGCCCAGGCATATCGGTCATGAGCAACGCAGCGTCAAACTGATCGAGAAGCTGTGTGCACGCATTGGCGTGCCGAACCGATTCCGCGACCTGGCGGTGCCGGTTGCCAGGTATCACGGCATCAGTCACCGTGCCACTGAACTTCGGCCACAAACAATATTGAAAGTCATTGAGGCGCTCGATGCATTCCGCAGGCCACGGCGACTCGATGAATTTCTGGCGGCGTGCGCGGCGGATGCTCGCGGACGCACCGGTCGCGAGGACGATGACTATCCACAGGCGAAAATTTTTACTATGGCGTTTGCGGCCGCACAACAGGTGAAAGCCAGCGAGCTGGCAGCAACCGGGCTGGCCGACAAGGCACTCGGTGCGGCGATTCGCGACTCGCGCATTACGGCGATTGCGGCCGCAATCAAGCCGTCGAACTAGCTCAATCTAGAGAAAAACCCAGAACAGTACGGCAGCCAGGCCGAGCCGATAAAGCATGAACGGCAACATGCCGATGCGCTCGATCACACCGAGAAACAGGCGGATACATGCATAGGCACTGACGGCCGCAACTACCAGGCCGACGACGAGTGCCAGCCACGGAACCGGTACAGGCGACTCCAATAACTCTTTTGTTTCCAGGAGCGCTGCGCCGGCAATCGTCGGCATCGCGATTAAAAACGAAAACCGCGCCGCGGTCTCTCGAGACAAGCCAACGGCGAGCCCGACCGTCATCGTGATGCCGGACCGGGACGTACCCGGAATCAGTGCCAGCACCTGGGCAAAGCCTATTAATAAGGCGATGACAAGGCCGATGTTGTGCTCATCCACCACATTCTTTCTGCGCAGATCTGCGATCCATAGTGCAACTCCGAACACGGCAGTTGTCGTCGCGATGACCAGCGGTGAGCGCAGCTGCGTAGAGACGAAGTCCTCGAACAACAAACCGGCCACAACGACCGGGATCGTCGCGACAATAATCATCCAGCCCAGGTGGGCATCGATCCGATTGCCCGGCCGCCCGAACAATGCACCTGCCCACGAATACGCGATTGCCGTCACTTCGCGGTGGAAATAACCGAGGACGGCCAGCAACGTTCCGAGATGCACGGCAACGTCGAACGCGAGCCCCTGATCCGGCCAGCCGAGCAACTGCGGCACAAGAATCAGATGCGCCGAGCTGGAAATCGGCAGAAATTCGGTCAAACCCTGGACGAGTGCCAGGACGATGGCGGCAAACAGTTCCAATTCAACTCACCAGTGAATGATCGTGCGCGACCCTACCGCATGTCTGACCCGGAAGATAGCAACCCTCTGGCAATTTACAGCAAATGCAACAGATCATTTTCGCAAACCGACGCGGGCCCGCGTTTCAATCGGCGCCCCAGTGCCATGACCTTAAAGCTCTCGCCCATCTGCCCCGGCATTATCAGTGTTTTGAGCCCGGCCGCGATCCGCAGTTGTTCACGCGGGTCCGGATCGGCCCCTGACTCCTCAATGAGCCGCGCATATTCCTCTTCGATACCACCGGCAAGCAGAAACTGCGCCTGTGTCGTAAACCCAAGCACGTCGAGACCGGCTTCGGCCGCTGCGTTGGCCACGCGGCTAAAATCGACCCACGCGGTAATATCCTGCAAGCCGGGAAAGAAGAATGGATCCGCATGCATGCGATGGCGGTAATGACAGGCCAGCGTGCCGCTGCTGCGCTCATGACTATAGTAAGCCTGCATGGGCAACCCGTAATCCATCAACAGGATCAGGCCGCGCTCGAGCGACTGCGACAGGCCATCCATAAAACCGTGCGTCGCCGGACAAAGCTCCGATGTATATCCCACCGGCCAATCCACACCTGATGTTCCGGCCACTTCCAGAATTTGATCCTGCACCCCGGGGGCGGCCGCTTGCCCGCACCAGCCGAATCCCGATTCGGTGGCCTCGACGCCGAGTATCCGGATCCGGCTCGCCTCGTCGACGACGAAACGAGTGACCGGCAACGCATCGAGAACTTCATTGGCAACGATGACGCCGGTGATCGGTGTCGCCGGCAATTCATCCAGCCATGCAACGCGTTCGACCAGATCAGGCACTCGTTCAGCGATCAACCGGCTTTGCCGCTCGCGCAGGTCGGCGCTGACCTCAAGGATCAGATACCGCTCGGGCAAGGCCTCGCTGCGTTGCAAGGTTTGCAGAATTCCTGCCGCCATGGCCCCGGTGCCGGCGCCGAGTTCGAGTATTGTCCAGGGAGGGGGCGGCGGACCCCGCGGCTTCTCCCCGTCACCTTCCCTGTCGAATGCGAGTTCGAGGAACGCCCGGGCCACGCAACTGGCAAACAGTGGAGAGATATCCGGCGCCGTCACGAAATCTCCGGACTCGCCAAACTTCTGCGCGCCGGCGCTGTAGTATCCAAGCCCCGGAGCATATAGCGCCAGATTCATATAATCGGAAAAATCAATCCAGCCGCCGGCCGCGGCTATCTGCCGGCGAATGTGCTGACTGACTCGTGCGCTGTGCTCGAGTGCATCGGCATCGGGGTCGGGCAATTGATTTGGCTCAGACATGGTGCAAGATTCGCGCAAGCGCAGTATCTTACACGGCCTTAGTGAAGTTGGTGTAAACGGAAACAGTTAAAAAATGTCAGCAGAAAAACACACTCTCGACGGTAAGTGGGCGCTGATCACCGGCGCCGGGAAACGCATCGGTGCGTGCATCGCACGCACCTTGCACGAGGCGGGCGCCGGCATAGCCATTCACTATCGTGGCTCGGAGGGTCCGGCCAGGGAACTGGCCGACGCATTGAACTCGATCCGTGCCGATTCCGCGCTGACCGTCAAGGCCGATCTGCTCGATACGGAGAATCTCGACACCGTACTCAGTAACATCATCGATCGGACCGGTCGTCTCGACATGCTGATCAACAACGCATCGAGTTTTTATCCGACACCGCTCGGCTCGATTACCGAGCAACAGTGGGACGATCTGGTCGGCACGAACCTGAAGGCACCCCTGTTTCTGAGCCAGGCGGCGGAACCGTATCTGCGCGACAGCGGCGGCGTCATCATCAATATCGTCGACATTCACGCGGCGCGACCACTGCGCAACCACGCAGTCTATGGACTGGCGAAGGCCGGCCTCGGCATGCTGACACGGTCTCTGGCCAGGGACCTTGCACCGGCGATCCGGGTCAATGGCGTGTCACCCGGCGCAATACTGTGGCCGGAAGACAATATGCCCGACAGCGTCAAGGACAACATCATCGGCCAGGTCCCGATGAAACGCGCCGGCGAGCCGAGCGATATTGCCGATTGCGTTCTGTACCTCGTGCGTGATGCCGCTTACGTCACCGGCCAGATTGTCGCCGTCGACGGCGGCCGCAGTATCGGCTGGTAGCAAACCAGCCGGCGACTGGCAGGCAGGGTAATAGGCCTGAGTAGTAGGCCTGAGTAGTAAGCCTGAGTAGTAAGCCTGGGAAATAGACCCGGAAAAATGAGCCTAGATTAATGGCTCGGGCAGACGCTGGATGCCCTGCTCGCCGCCCGCAAACGCCGACCACAATTCGCGCATCGTGCGGCCCTCAACCGGGTGTCTGAGATCGGGCGCGAGCTCGGCGATCGGCGCAAGAACGAAAGCATAGCGGAGAATATCGGCACGCGGCACCCGCACCGCCGGCTCGTCGAGCACCTCCTGACCGTACAACAACAAATCAAGATCGAGCGTCCGCGGCGCGAAGGATTTTGCCGATCGCGGCCGACCGGCTGAAACCTCGATCTCGTCCAGAGTCGCCTTGACGTCGTGAATATCAGAGTCTGTCGAAAAAGACAGCACGAGATTCAGAAAGTCATCACCATCGAAACCGACGGCCTTCGTGCGATAGACCGAAGACAGCGACAGAGACCCGAAACTGTCCGCGAGTCGCTGGCACGCAGCCCGCAGGTGAAGTTCAGGATCGATGTTGCTGCCCGCGCTGACATAGACGTCAACCGCGGTCCCGGTCATGCCGTTCCCCGCTCGATGCGCACACCGACGTCGCGCGATCCACGCACGGCAGAAGGTTTGCGGATACTGACGCGCAACCATGTCACACCGAATTCCTGCTGGATGAGTTCGGCAATACGTTCCGCCATGGTCTCGATCAATTTGAACCGCGACTCCTCGACAAATGCGGTCACGCATTTGGCAACGGCACGGTAATCGAGCGTCGCGCCGATATCGTCAGCCGCGACCGCCGGGCGAATGTCCCAGGCCATCTCCAGGTCGATGCTGACCGACTGCGTCATCGCCCGCTCCCAATCCCAGATGCCGACAATGGCATCGACGCGCAGATCCGTTACGAAAATCCTGTCCATTTTGACTAACCAGCCAGCACTGAGGCTTCCTGCAGATTCCAACGGGCCCGAGCATGCACCGTCAGGTCGACATTAGCCAGATCCGCCGGCGCCCATTGTGTTGCTGATTCCGCTTCATAGTGCAGCAGGCCGGTAAACGCGATCATCGCGCCATTATCCGTGCAGAATTCGGCGCGCGGATAAAAAACCTCACCGCCGATATCAGCCATCGCTGCACGCAGCCGGGCGCGCAGCAGGCGATTTGCACCGACGCCACCGGCGACAATCAGGCGCTGCCGTTTCATTTGCTGCGCGGCACGGAGTGATTTCCCGACCAGCGTATCGACGACGGCCTGTTGAAATCCATCGGCAAGATCAGCTCGCATTGCATCATCGAGCCGGTCCGCAGCCTCGGCCTCGCGGACCTTCAGCATTACGGCCGTCTTCAAACCGCTGAAACTGAAGTCCAGACCCGGACGCTGCAACATCGGTCGCGGCAACGCAAACCGTTCGCCATCACCTTGTTCCGCCAGCGCGGCGAGTTCCGGGCCACCCGGATACGGCAAGCCAAGCAGCTTAGCCGTCTTGTCAAACGCCTCACCGGCCGCATCATCCAATGTCTGACCCAGGATCTCATAGCGCTTAAATCCCTGCACATCGACCAGCATCGTGTGGCCGCCGGAAACGAGCAGCGCCACAAAAGGGAACCCGGGCGGATCCTCCTCGAGCAGTGTCGCCATCAGATGCGCTTCCATGTGGTGAATCGGCAGAGCCGGAATACCCCAGGCCATCGCAAGACCAACGCTCAATGTCGCACCGACGAGCAGCGCGCCGATAAGCCCGGGGCCGGCCGTGTACGCAACCGCCGTCAGATCCGCCGGCTCGATACCGGCATCGGATAGCGTCGCATCAATGAGCGGCAACAATTTCCGTATATGGTCCCGAGACGCCAATTCAGGCACGACACCACCATACCCGGCATGTAACGGGATCTGACTATGAATCCGGTGCGCGAGAAGCCCGCGTTCGGCATCGAAAATCGCCACCGCGGTTTCGTCGCAGCTGGTTTCTATTCCCAATATCGTCTTTTGCATTTTTCGTGTCCGAGCGCTAAAATTTCCTGCTGACCCGGCAGATGTGCCGGTTTTTTTAGCGCCTAATTATTGGCCCGCCAAAGGATTCAGACCTTGCCTGCAGTTCGCATCAGAGACAATGAACATTTCGACGCTGCCCTCCGGCGGTTCAAGCGTGCCTGTGAGAAGGCCGGAATTTTAACGGAACTACGCCGGCGAGAGTATTACGAAAAACCCACGCAAGAGCGCAAGCGCAAGAAAGCGGCAGCCGTTAAGCGCCAGGCAAAGAAAACCTCCCGCGAAGTCAACCGACGTCGCCGGCTCTACTGAGCCGACCCGGGGCTATTACTCTGTCAGTGGCCTCCCCACTCAAAGACCGGATCACAGCGGACATGAAGTCCGCGATGCGCGCCGGCGAAAAGAATCGACTGACCGTCATTCGCATGCTCAAGGCGGCGATCCAGCGTCGCGAGGTCGACGATCGAATTGAACTCGACGACGCCGGCGTACTCAAGACGGTCGAGAAACTCGTCAAACAAGGACAGGACTCTGCGGAACAATTCGCCAACGGCGGGCGACAGGAACTGGCCGACAAGGAACTGGCCGAGATAGAAATACTCAAGGCCTACCTGCCCGAACCCTTATCCGACACCGAACTCGACGCGCTGATTGGCACCGTTATCGAATCGACGGGCGCCGAGTCGTTGCGTGACATGGGTAAGGTCATGAATGCGATCCGGGAACAGGCGCAGGGTCGGGCCGACATGGGGGTTGCGGGGGGGCGCGTTAAGGCGCGGCTTGGCTGAGCTGACTGTCCTTCGCGGCTAGATGCCGCCTCCTTCGAACGAGATGTTTGTGGGACACTAGTACATCTGACACCCCCCGAACCTGAGCACCAGAAGAAGAAACCGTGGCCGGGCTGATACCGCAAGATTTTATCGACGACCTGATTGACCGCATCGACATCGTCGAGGTGATCGGCAGGCGTGTGCAGCTTAAAAAGGCCGGCCGTGAATACAAGGCGCCGTGCCCGTTTCATAACGAAAAGACTCCGTCATTCACGGTTAGCCCACAAAAAGGCTTCTACCACTGTTTCGGTTGCGGGGCGCATGGTACGGCACTCGGTTTCCTGCTCGAATACGACCGACTCGAATTTCCCGAAGCTATCGAGGAACTTGCCCACATCGCAGGTGTGACCGTGCCACGTGATGAGCAGGCCGAGCGTCGGACGCCGACGGCGCCGATCTATGAAACGCTCGCCAAAGCCGCAGGCATCTACCAGCAGGAACTGAAGAATAACCACGGCGCCATCGATTACCTGCAGGGTCGCGGCCTGAGCGGTGAGACGGTCCGTGATTTTGGCATCGGCTACGCGCCGGATAGCTGGGATTTCCTGCTGCGCCATTTTCCCGATCGGGAGGACGTAAGGCAAAATCTGTTGTCGGCCGGTCTGATCGCGCAACGCGATAGCGGCGGTTTTTATGACCGGTTCCGTGAACGCATCATTTTCCCGATTCGCGACGGGCGCGGCCGCGTGGTTGCATTCGGTGGTCGTATCACCGGAGACGGTGAACCGAAGTATCTGAACTCACCGGAAACATCTGTCTTTCACAAGGGCCGCGAACTATACGGCCTGTATGAGACACGCCGCGCCGCACGTGACGTCAACTCGATCCTCGTCGTCGAGGGCTACATGGATGTTGTCAGTCTTGCCGGTCACGGTGTGAATAATGCCGTCGCCACACTCGGCACGGCGACGACGACCGATCATCTGAAGCGCCTGTTCAGGGCCACCCGCAAAATCACATTCTGTTTCGATGGTGACCGGGCCGGTCGCGAAGCGGCATGGCGTGCGCTGCAGACGAGCCTGGGCGAAATGCGCGAGGGTCGTCAGGTCAGCTTCCTGTTCCTGCCCGATGGCGAAGATCCCGACTCACTCGTGCGCCGCATTGGCGCCACCGGATTTCAGGCGGCCATGGAGGACACGCTGCCATTATCCGACTACCTGTTTCGCGAACTCGAAAGCCAGGTCGATACGGCGACGATGGATGGTCGCGCCACGCTCGCCGAGCTGGCCCGACCCCTCATCGAGCGCGTACCGGAAGGTATCTACAAAGAATTGCTGACCGATCGACTCGCGAAGATTGTCGGCCTGGGGCGCGACAAGCTTACCCAGATCGTCGCCGCCCAACCAGCACCTGTGCAGCGGCAAGGCCGAGTCTCCGGACGTCCAAGCCTCGTCCGTCAGGCAATTGAAGCCATCCTGAACCACCCGGGTACGGTCGCTGAAATCAAACTGCCCGCCGGGCTCGACGCGGTAAAACAAAAAGGCATGCCGCTATTGCTGGAGCTCATCGGGATCGCACAAAAAAAACCGGAGATCACACCGGCCGGGTTGCTCGAACGCTTCCGCGGCCGACCCGAGTGCCCACACCTTGAGGGGCTGCTGGCCGGCGACAGCACGATGACCGAAGTCAGCGAGAAAGGCACACACCTGACCGATTGTTTACACAGAATCATCGACAGTAACGTGCAACAAAGGCTTACCGAGCTCGTCGCCAAAGCTCAGGATTCGGGCCTGACGGCGGAAGAAAAGGAAGAGTTTCGGCGCCTGAGCAGCAAGACGGACAATCCGGGATGACGAGTCGGTGCCCAAATTTATCGACACTGATGTAGCGACGTTGCAGCTGCGATGGCAGGAAAACAAAATTTATCCATATTTTCAGCAAGTTACATCTGACGTATCTCACTCGCCTGGCCTGAAATAAGCTGGATTCAGCGCTTCGTTTTTTGTAATATGGATCGTTTAACCAATGCGCCAGTGAGGTGGACCGGGTGAAGAGAACCCAGAAAAAGGCAAAAACTGCGGGCAAGAAAGTCGCTGCCAAATCATCAGCGACGAAAAAATCCACCGTAAAGAAATCTCCGGCAAAAAAGGCCGCCGTGAAGAAGCCAGTGGCGAAAAAAACTGCAACAAAAAAGTCTGCGGCAAAAAAAGCCGTGACGAAAAAAACTGCAACAAAAAAGTCTGCGGCAAAAAAAGCCGTGACGAAAAAAACTGCAACAAAAAAGACCGCGGCAAAGAAAGCTGTGACGAAAAAAACAGCAACAAAAAAGGCGGCGGCAAAAAAAGCCGTGACGAAAAAAGCTGCAACAAAAAAGACCGCGGCAAAAAAAACCGCTTCGGGAAAAAAGACCGCTAAAAGCGATACCGAAACTCCCACGATCATCAGCAAAACTGATCAGCAGTCTCAGCTGAAGCTACTGATTGCCCGCGGCAAGGAACAGGGCTACCTGACTTACACGGAAGTCAACGACCACCTGCCTAACGATATCGTCGAACCTGAGCAAATCGAAGATATCGTCAATATGATTAATGACATGGGTATTACGGTGCACGAGAAAGCGCCGGATGCCGAGTCGCTCGTGCTGTCCGACGCGGCAGTCAACGACGATGAAGCGGTAGAAGAAGCCGCTGCTGCACTCGCGACCGTCGACAGCGAGTTTGGACGCACAACCGACCCTGTGCGGATGTATATGCGTGAAATGGGCACAGTGGAACTGCTGACCCGTCAGGGCGAGATTCGAATTGCCAAGCGAATCGAGCAAGGCCTGAACCAGGTCAAGCACGCACTTGGTTATTTCCCGCCGACATTCGACACGATAGGCGATGTCTGGGCGCCAGTTGACGAAGGTACGGCTCGACTTAACGAGGTGCTGGTCGGCTTCGTCGATCCCAATGAACCGGAGGAAGTCATACCGGCGAGCGCCAAGCCAAAATCCGAGGACACCGACGAGGAAGAAGATACCGGGCCTGATCCGGTCGAAGCCGCCAAACGTTTCAAGTCAATGATCCGCCGCCACAAACGGATACTGGCGCAGATCGAAACTATCGGCACATCCGATCCAAAAACTCAGCGCGCCCGCGACAAGCTGACTGAAGAATTGATGCTGATCAAGATCGCACCGAAGCTCTTTGAGCGGATTTGCGTAAATCTGCGCGTGACGGTGGCCGGAATTCGAACCCAGGAACGCAAACTGCTCGCCCTGTGCGTCAGACAAGCCGGCATGCCGCGTAAAGACTTCATTGCCAGCTTTCCACAAAATGAGACGAACCTGGAATGGATCGAGAAACATATTCGCTCCAAGCGGAAGCACTCATCGCTATTGGCCAAACTCAAGGACGAAATCTTGCGCGCGCAGCGCAAGCTCATCGCAATTGAGGCACTCAGCCGCCTGACGATCGCCGAGATCAAGGAAATAAGCCGCGAGATGTCCATTGGCGAGGCTAAAGCACGGCGCGCGAAAAAAGAAATGGTTGAAGCCAACCTGCGCCTCGTCATCTCGATTGCCAAGAAGTACACGAACCGGGGATTACAGTTTCTGGATCTGATCCAGGAAGGCAACATTGGACTCATGAAAGCCGTCGATAAATTCGAGTATCGGCGCGGCTATAAATTTTCTACGTATGCAACCTGGTGGATTCGCCAGGCAATCACCCGCTCTATCGCGGATCAGGCACGAACTATCCGCATCCCGGTACACATGATCGAGACGATCAACAAACTGAACCGGATTTCCCGAACGATGCTGCAGGAAATGGGCCGCGAACCGACGCCGGAAGAACTGGCCGAGCGCATGGAAATGCCCGAAGACAAGGTTCGCAAGGTGCTGAAGATCGCCAAAGAGCCAATCTCCATGGAAACGCCGATCGGCGACGACGAAGACTCACATCTCGGCGACTTCATCGAGGATCCGGTGGCTGCTTCACCGGTCGAATCGGCCACCAACTCCGGTCTCAAGGAAAGTACGGGCGATGTGCTGGCAGGACTGACACCGCGCGAGGCGAAAGTCTTGCGCATGCGTTTCGGCATCGACATGAATACGGACCACACGCTCGAAGAAGTCGGCAAACAGTTCGACGTCACGCGCGAACGCATCCGGCAGATCGAAGCAAAAGCATTACGCAAACTGCGTCATCCGACGCGCAGCGATCAGTTGCGCAGCTTCCTGCTCGAAGAATAACACGGGCACCGCCGGCACTAGAACGTAGGAGCGACTTCCAGCCGCGATTGGTATGCCAACACCGCAGAGAATCGCGGCTGGAAGCCGCTCCTACGGTCGATGCCTGCCACATCACCCTAACCCGGATAAACCTCATCGAGCGGCATCGACCGGCCATTGCCCATGACCATCCGGCAATGGGTCCGCCGCAACTGACGGGCCTCGGTAGCGCCGCAGGAATGGGCAATCATGCCAACCTGTGACTCCATTACTTGCTGATAGCGCATGACACGCAGTGCTTTGTCTTGTGGCACAAGCCCTCGCTGCAATTTTCTCTCATGCGTCGCAATGCCGGTTGGACACGTATTCTTATTGCATTTCAACGACTGAATGCAGCCAAGCGCAAACATGAACCCACGGGCTGTCGCGATAAAGTCGGCGCCGCAACACAACGCTCCAGCAACATCCGAAGGGTTGACCATCTTGCCGCTGGCAATGACCTTGACACGTTCGCGCATGCCGGTCTTTTGCAGCAGATCGACAACAAGTGGCAGACTTTCGCTGATCGGCAACCCGACGGCATCGATCAGCGGCTTCGGCGCGGCGCCGGTTCCACCATCACCCGAATCGATCGTGATGAAGTCGGGACCCGCTTGCGGACCTCGCGCATTCGCCTCCAGAAACAGTTCTTCTAGCCAACCGTATGCGCCGACGACAGTCTTGAATCCAACGGGTTTATCCGTGATGCGCCGTACCCGTTCGATAAAATCGAGAAGCTCGGTGCAATTGCCGATATCCGGGTGACGATTCGGGCTGATCGAATCCTGACCGGCAGGAATACCGCGGATGGAAGCAATCTCTTCGCTGACCTTGGCACCAGGCAAGATACCGCCCTTCCCCGGTTTTGCACCCTGACTCAACTTGATCTCAAACATGCGCACCGTGTCATGCGCCGCAACCCGACGAAGCTTTTCTTCGTCGAGTCCACCATTCTCGTTGCAAACGCCGTATTTCGCCGTGCCTATCTGGAACACGATGTCGGCGCCACCCTCGAGATGATATTCCGATAAACCGCCTTCGCCCGTGTTCAACCAGCACCCAGCCATTTTCGCGCCGGACGATAGTGCCTGCACCGCAGGCCTGGATATTGCGCCGAAACTCATGGCAGAAATATGAAAGATTCTGCCGGTTGTATACGGTTGCTCACAGTAAGGGCCGATCGTCACGCTCGTCGTTCCAGTGGCGTCGTGCTCCAGAGTCGGCCACGGGCAGTTGATGAAAATCAGTGAGCCGATCTTGGTCAGATCCCGCGTTGAGCCAAAGGCTACCGTCGCATCGACACCCTTCGCAGCACGGTAAACCCACGCACGTTGCGCACGATTGAAGGGCATTTCCTCACGATCCATCGCGAAAAAATACTGGCGAAAAAACTCACCAAGATCTTCAAAAAAGTAGCGAAATCGGCCGACAACCGGATAGTTGCGCCGGATCGCCTGCTTGGTCTGGGTAATATCAACTACATACATCACACCGAGCGAGACGATGCCTGCCACCAGCGCTAGTACCAACAGGTATAGAAGAAAATCCAGAATCTGACTTAAAAAATCGAGCACTGCTAACCCCCGCTAATCATTCAGTTGCGGTTTTATCATGTCCACGTATGTCGCGCGCCCTTTCCGCCACAAGTATCTCGAGCGGAAGATGATCCGAACCAACGTCCGGCCCCGTACGAACCTCGGCAACGTTCACTGCCGCATCGGCCAGTGCGTGATCGATAGGTATCCAGACCGGCACTGCCGACGCAGGCCATGTAACATGAAACCCATCGAGTCGCCGGGCATCCAGCAACCCGGACCGATCGATAAACCGGCTGAAGTATGGCGAGAACGGTGTCAGGTTCAGGTCGCCGACGACAATGCTCCGATACTCTGAAGCCGCGACCCGTTCTGCCAGATTCTCGAGCTGTAAATTGCGGTTGTGCGCCAGAACAGATGATGTCGGCGAGAATAAATGTACCGCGAAAACTTCCAGTTTCGCTGTCTCAGCTTCGATAACGAAGCGCACATGAACACTGTCTGTCTGCGCCAGATCGATCAGTTCCGTGTCGACAAGTGGCAGGCGGGAAAATACCGCCAGGCCCCATTGATCATTCCGCGCAGCGCCGAGCTGCCAGGGATGGGAATCACGCAGAAACTCAAGCTCATCACGCCATGCCGGCGTAAACTCGGCAATAACGATAATGTCAGGATCGAAATCACGCAGATAACCGGCGATGCGTGCAAACTCCTCATTTCTATAGTTGACGTTCAACGCAACGATGCCGATACCGACATCGTTGCCAATACCAGCCGTTGCACTCTTGCCGCCGAGCGTGGCAATGCTGGTAATCGCCGGAGTCAGATACGGCCCGACGACCCAGGCATTCGGTATGGCAAACAGGATGCTCAGAATCATGAGCACACGACGCCCGGTATACAGAAAGATCAGTACCAGCAATGCCTGTATCAACAAGTAGTAGAGACGAAAGTGCGTAAATAATTCGGCCACCCAGAATTGCTCACCGAGCAGCGCAATCAACGAGTCTGCCGTGACAGCAAGGAACACGACCCTGATCAGGACATGATAGAACCGTCGTTCATCGGTACTCGTTACCATGGCTTATAATTACTGTTTACCACTAAACCCCCACAACCATTCTAATTCGTGTTGTGGGAGCGGCTTTAGCCGCGATTCCTCCGCCAATCGCGGCTAAAGCCGCTCCCACAGGCAAGTCGGTGAATGTCACGAGACACTAGTGAGTTCGCCCGATGATTCCGGTAAGGTCTGACCCATGCCGGCAACCCTTTTCAGATCTTTTACAAATTGCTGCATAGCGCTACTCGTTTTACTGTCGATTGGTGCATGCGGCGATGCCCGCCCGCCACCGCAAACCTCCGATCCCGGTACCGTTGCCCGCCAGGTCGTCGCCGACTTTTTGTCGCTGCCGCTGACCGAAATCACATTAGTATCGTTGCAAGCAAAGAACTTCAACGATTCCAGCCTTGGCTGCCCGGAATCCGGCATGGCCTACCAGCAGGTGGTAACGCCCGGCCATCATGCCATCGTCGAGGCAGAAGGTCGTCGCTTCGACGTCCGTATCGCGGGTAGCCACGGGAGAATTTGCCGCAACAACAAGCGGAGTGGCCCAAAACGCAACTCGGGTCGTGAATCGGCAGTTACGGCCATGATTGGCCAGGCCCGCAGCGACCTTGCCGGCTTGCTCGATACCGAAGTGCCGGAAATCCAACTGCTTGATGTCCGACCGTATGACGGCAAGAACCCGCCGATCGGTTGCACACCACAATGCGCCGAGCCTGACAGGCCCTGCGGATACCTGATCGGGCTCGCCCATGATGGTCGCCGTTACGATTATCATGCCGCTGACGGACATGCGACGGCGTGCCCACCGATCCTGCTAATGTGACCGGCGGCGTGCCTTGCGCCATTGCCGCGCCGTAACCTTGCGCCAGGCGCGCCGCACCGGTCGCGCAACCCGTTCGACGAACGTCGGTTGGTAGTACGGTGCATCTGCGCTGCTTATCTCCTCGTAGCGGCCCAGATACTTGTGCTTGATCCAGGCGTTCAGATCAATACGACAGAACTGGCGGAATACCCAGCGACGCAGACCGCTACTCGTGTCGGCACAAGTGACCGCCGAACCAAAATCAATCAGATAGGGCAAACCAGCTGGCGTCACGAGGATATTTTCCTTGCGCTTCAGGTCAGCATGCGCGACGCCGGCACGGTGTGTCGCTTGCAATACTTCCAGCAATACGGCAAAAAATTTCTCGCGATCTTCGATTTCGCCGGCCGCCAGTTTCAGCGGGTGACTATCGATGAATTCGAGCACCAATCGATCATCATCGTGCAGACCAAAACACTTCGGAATGCCGGCAACGCCTTCCAGGCGTAGATAGACACGGTATTCGCGGCGCATCATCCAGCGCCGGAACCAGCGTGCCAACGGTCCGCCCATGGCCTGCTTGACGATCAGGTAATCAGTACCGGCGTAATCCGGACCAGCCACAACTTTGTAGACGACCCCCTGGTAGCCGCTGCTAAGTAATTCCCCGCTTTGCTCGATAGCGGCCATGCTGAACCGTTGATTTGTTGTTGGAGAGACCCGTCGCCCGGGTCGATCAGACGATCTGGCGACCGATATAGACCAGCCAGAAAATTGTGTAAACCACGATAATAGCCTCGTAGTTCTGCTTCCAGCTGGTTTCGAACGACCAACTGCCGCCGCCACGAATCCGCAGACTACGCGGAATGACCGCCGGCACAGTACCACTCCAGGCCACCCAGTCATCACCGAAAATACCGTGCAACTTGTGGTCTTCGTAGTCGACAGCCACCGGATAATAGAACCACCAGAATGCAGCAGAGACGAGCAGCGCCCACCACTGACCGCTGGCGAACGTAAAACCGATCATCAGCAACAGGTTACCGGTATACAGCGGGTGACGAACGAGTGAATACGGACCATTGGTCGCGAGTTGCTTGTTCTTGACGATAAAACCGGACGCATACAGGCGAACCAGCATGCCGATCAGGGCGATGGCACTACCAACGGCAAAACTGATCGGCAGCGGATTGGCCAACACCGCATAAAGCGGAATCAGCAGCAAGCCGAACGTCTGACGGAAAAACTCGCTATACCGCATCTCGCGGATCATGTGCGGCAGGCCGGTCAGCGGCGGTAAATCGGCGGTTCTGCGACTCATAGGCTCAACATCTGTGGAGTTTAAGATCTGCGGGTGCCGACTTGCGGCAGGCGCAACGAAATTAGCAATTACTCGCGGCAAAGTATACCTGCACGCCGGCACCGGGGGCTGTTAGAATCCCGCCCCCGATCTTCGTATATACGGGCCTGTAGCTCAGTTGGTTAGAGCAGGGGACTCATAATCCCTTGGTCCCAGGTTCGAGTCCTGGCGGGCCCACCATTTTCAATGCATTGTGCTTGGTGAATATCAGAGCGCTATTCAGTTGCCCTGAAACGAGGGGCAGAGGCTCCCAGTCTTTCTTATCCCCCGATCCGACAATTCTGGTTCTCAGGGGAGGCATTTACCGCCGGCGTAGAGCAACATCAGGTCGATGGTACGGTCGTGCGTGTCTACAGCGCCGAGAAAACCCTTGCCGATTGCTTCAAGTACAGGAGCAAGATCGGCATGGGTACCGTCCTTGAGGCGCTGACACTCTATCGAGAGCGACAGAAGCCGTGGCTGCGGGAGCTCAATCATTATGCCCGGATCTGCCGGGTTGAGAAAATCAAGCGTCCCTACATTGACGCGCGACTGTGACGAAACAGTCACCGAGCTTGATATACCCAATTTGGGTATTATAATCCCCAAATTGGGTATATATGGACAAGCAATGACAGCGACTGCGAAAGCAAAACCCTGGAAACAGGACCCGGAGAGCCGTCCATCGTCTCTCGCCGACGCGTTATTTACATCAACGCAACAAAGCGTGCTCTCATTTCTGTTCGGGCAACCGGGCAGAAGCTTCTACGTCACCCAGATCATGGCCCTGGCAAACTCCGGGCGCGGCGCCGTACAACGCGAACTGAGCCGGCTCTCGGAAAGCGGTCTTGTGACAGTCAGGAAGGTCGGCACTCAAAAGCACTATCAGGCGAACCCGGATTCGCCGCTTTTCGCCGAGCTTTGCAGCATCATCAGAAAAACGGTGGGCCTCGAGGAACCACTGCGTGCAGCCGTTGCGTCGTTACCCGGCAAGATCAGGCTCGCATTGATTTATGGATCGGTCGCGAAGCGAGCGGATACGTCAACGAGCGACATCGATCTGTTGATCGTCGCGGGCGATCTGACGCTGGAGGAAATCTACACGGCATTGGCGCCGGTTGAGAATCTTCTCGAACGGCGGGTGAATCCAACGCTCTACACGTCGCAAGAATTTGATCAGCGCCGCAAGAAAGAAAATGCGTTCCTGATGCGCGTCCTCGACGGACCTACGATTGTTGTAGCGGGATCGATTGATGCCGCATGAGAAGCTCGACAACCTCGTCAGAATCGGGCAGCTCAAGACCGAAGCGGCATCGCAGGATGAAATCGCGGGACTGGTTCGATCGGGGCTGGCACGTCTGACCGATTCCAAGAACACTACCTTGAGTCAGGAGTCCCGCTTTGACCTTGCGTACAATGCTGCGCACGCATTGTCACTTGCAGCCCTCCGTGCTGCCGGGTATCGGTCCGAAAGCCGCTATCTGGTATTTCAGTGCACTCAACACACACTAGATTTGGCGAGTGAGCAATGGCGCGTCCTTGATCAGGCACACAGGAAACGGAACATTGCCAAGTATGAGGGTGACATCGATGTTGACGACCAGCTCCTGGAAGCGCTGCTCCGGGTCGCCGATGAACTGGCCATGCGCGTGAAAGAAATCCAGAGTAATTAATCAGCACATTCGGCACCCGGATATAATACGCCGATAAATTTCAAAAGACCTTAATCAAAGTATCCGGAATTGCTTAACCACTACTATCATAATTCATGAATCAGACAGATAAGATCAGGATACTGCTGGAACTCGGAGAAGCAGATCGGAGCGGAAGCTGGCCCGACTATCTGCAATATGGCTTTGATGAAACAGATGTACCCGACCTGTTGAATCTCATTTCGGATGAATCCCTTGATCAGGCTGACAGCAAATCCAGTGAAGTCTGGGCGCCCCTGCATGCCTGGCGCACACTGGGGAAACTGGGCAGCAGCACAGCCATCACAACACTGATTGCCCTGTTCGACAGGCTTCACGATGACGACTGGGCGCTCAGTGAATTACCCAAGGTCATGGGCATGCTGGGTGAACCGGCCATCACTCCGCTTGCCGGTTTTCTTCACGACACCCGGCAAAAAGAATTTGCACGCGTAATGGCAATGGATGGCCTGGCCGAAATTGCCAAGCGTCAACCTGAAAGCAGGGGCCAGATTATCCAAACCTACCGGGGCTACATGCAAAAACCGGACAGGTTGGTTTTTACGCTCAACGGCTTGCTGATTGGTCGCCTGCTGGATCTGAATGCAAGGGAAGCCATTGCTGACATCCGGCAATTCTTTGCCCAAGACTGTGTAGACATCACTTGTGCCGGCGACCTGGAAGAGGTGGAGATCGAATTGGGGTTCCGACACGAACGTACAACTCCCAAACCAGACTATGGTCAATTGTACGGACTTGATCCATTACCTGCGCCGGAGATACCGGAGCAAGATAATGGTGTCGATACAATCAATTTCTACCTGATGCGCTATGGCCATGATGACTCAATTCTGGATGTCTCCGAGCTGGACGGGTTCTTTGCCGCACTGGCCTGCGCGCCGAACACAGTCCTGCCCTCGCGCTGGATGCCCGCCATCTGGGGCGGTGAAGATAAAACTCCTGCCTGGCAAGATAAAGACGAAATCGATGCATTCTCCAGCGCCACCTTCACTTTATATAACGAGGCAATGCAGAGCATGCATGAGAACAGCTATGAAGCACTGTTTCTCGAACATGAAGTCGAAGGAAAAATTCACACCATCGTTGATGAATGGTGCAATGGTTTCTTGCGCGGCATCAACCTGTGGGATCCGCTGGCTGCTGCCGATGCTGCACTGACAGAGGAGTGCCTTCAGAGCATCAGACTGTTTGCGACGGAAGCAGGCTTTTCGCAACTCGACGCCATGAGTGAAGATGAAGTGGTTGCGCGGCAGCAGTTAATCGAACCTGCTGTACACCGCCTGTTCCTGCATTTCTTCGAGCAACGCAAGCAATCCAGCGTCCCGTACGTTAACGAAAACCGCAAGGTTGGCCGCAACGATCCATGCCCTTGTGGTAGCGGCTTGAAATTCAAGCGCTGCTGCTTGCATTGAACCGGTTAGCCATCATCCACAGTAGCCACTCGTATCCGTGGCAACTTGATAACTTAATGATGCCCACCATTGATCTGTTTTATGTAGAGAAGGCAGGGTTCCTGTCCGGTTTGGTCAGGAATGCTCACCGCGTAACTCTACAACGGCAAGGCGGTCGTGTACTTGACCCGGCGCAGCGCGAAGCTGGAACTGGCCGAGTGCACGCTGGGATGGTCCAGGATCATGGTATTCAAAAATTGGTTATAGGATTCCATGTCCCGGGAGATAATCAACAACACGTAGTCACGGTCTCCGGAGACGGAATAGCACTCCATTACCTCGGGCAGGGTCTGTACGTGGGCTTCGAACTCTTGACGTGTACGGTCTGAGTGTTTGACCATGCTCACCGACAACATGACGTGAATTTGCAACCCCAGTTCTTTGGGGTTCAGCAGGGCGACCTTTCCCTCGATTATTCCGCCTTCTTCAAACTCCCGGATGCGACGCCAGACTGAAGTTCGGGACTTACCTGACAGTTCCGCGAGGTCGATCTGGCTGAAATCTGTATTTCTTTGCATCGCACCCAGCAAGCGCCGGTCAGACCGAGTCATTTTATGCATAACAGCAATTCCAAAATATATATAAAATAGAAATATATGTTTTAAATATACATCTATATTGCTAACTATGAAACACATATTCAAGAAATATTGGAGATAATATTCATCCCCCCAACGAAAGAGCAGAATCATGAAAGACAAAGCCGGGCACAGCTGGGCCGAGCCCTACAAAATCAAGATGGTTGAGTTATTGCGGATGTCAACACGCGAGGAGCGTGAGCGGGCCATTCGCGACGCCGGATACAATACCTTCCTCCTGCGCAGCCGGGATGTTTACATCGACCTGTTAACCGATTCGGGTACTGCCGCGATGAGTGACCGCCAATGGGCCGGCCTGATGATGGGTGACGAGGCCTATGCTGGCAGCGAGAATTATTACCATCTCGAGGCTGCCATCCAGGAGTTTTACGGTTACAAGTACCTGGTGCCCACGCACCAGGGCCGCGGCGCTGAGCACCTGATGTCGCAAATCATGATCAAAGAGGGTGATTACATCCCGGGCAACATGTATTTCACCACGACCCGTTTGCACCAGGAGATTGCCGGTGGCAATTTTGTCGATGTCATCATTGACGAGGCACACGACCCGGACAGCACGCATCCATTCAAGGGAAATGTCGACATAGAGAAGCTGGATAAACTGGTGCAGGAAGTCGGCGCGAATCATATTCCCTACATCAGCCTGGAAGGCTGCGTGAACATGGCAGGCGGCCAGCCATTCTCAATGGCCAATTTGAAGGAACTGAACGCCTACTGCCGCCAGCACGACATTCCGATCATGCTGGATGCCACCCGCACCATCGAAAACGCCTGGTTCATCAGGCGGTGCGAGGAAGGCTACGGTGATAAATCCATTCGTGAAATTCTGCGCGAAATTTGCGATATGACGGATGGCTGCACGATGTCGGCCAAGAAGGACCTGCTGGTCAATATTGGTGGATTTTTTGCCTGCAATGATGAAGAGCTATTTTTAAAGGCACAGAACATGGTGGTGGTCTACGAGGGCCTGCATACCTATGGTGGCCTGGCCGGGCGCGACATGGAGGCGATGGCTCTTGGACTGCGCGAGGCGGTGCTGCAGGAACACCAGGATGCACGCATCGGCCAGGTGCGGTACCTGGGGGTGAATCTTCGCAATGCGGGGATTCCGATAGTCCAGCCGATCGGTTCACATGCGATTTTCCTCGATGCGAAAGCATTCCTGCCACACCTGGACCAGGACCAGTTCCCGGCCCAGACGTTGGCCGCGGAACTCTACCTGGAGGCAGGCATCCGCAGCATGGAACGTGGCAATGTATCTGCAGGCAGGGATCCGGCAACGGGTGAGAATCGCCGACCCCCGCTGGAACTGGTCAGGTTGACGCTACCGCGGCGGGTATACACCCAGGCGCACATGGACGTCGTCGTCGAAGCCGTTGCCGAAGTGTATGAACGCAGGAAAGAGATTTGTGGTCTGAATATGGTTTACGAACCGGAATACCTGCGATTTTTTCAGGCACGGTTCGAGGTTTTGGACCGGTGCTAGCGCTCTCACGCATTTATCGCTGGCAAAGGACTGGATGAAGCACTTGAGAAATCAACTAGTCAATAAAATGGTGGCTTTCGATACCGCGCTGACCGGTTCATAAGAATCCTCAACGCCGCTTCTTCGGCACCACATCCTCGAATTCCTCCGTCGATTTCCATTCTGGCTCCGGTGTAGTGATTCGAACTGCGCTGTCGCCATCTCGGATAAATCGTTGTAGTAGCCGGATTGCGGTCTGAATATAGTCTTGACTATCCTACGATCTTTCTACTTTCGTCAGTGCGTACGGACGCGCCGTTACGCAAAGAGATCGAGACGCTGCGCCAGTCCGGTGGACTGGCAGAAATTGTCGCGCGCATGCGCCTGGAGTAAAGAATCGCCGGATGACGGGCTGCCGCACACCCGGCGCATTCATATTGCAAATAAATCAATTAGTTAACGCAGGCGCCATGGTGGAGTATGCTCACAGGGCAACCTTGAGATACAGGAAAGGGGGTCGAAGATGAATCGTACACTTGGAATCGAAAGAGTGACGGGTTTCATAAAGACATGTTTGCCGATCTTCGCAACTGTGCTGTTGACTGCAGCGACAGGTTTCGCTGGCGGAGAATCGCAGGATCAACCGGACTGGGACAAGGCCCGTTGGCGACAGGAACTACTTGAGTACAGGAAGGCGCGAACCGAGAAAATGGCCACCTCGCGTACCTCTATGCTGGCGGCTGTGACCCAGGTGATGCACACGGGTAGCGAGACCCTGTATTTCGACGCGGCACCCACGGGATTTAACTATTCCGAAACAAAAAACCCGGATTCGAAAGTCGCCATGATGCTGTCGGGTGATTATTGGGAGTGGCGGGCGCTCGACACCACGGTGTCCGTCACGTTTCGCGGCAAACCGATGGAACCGGGAAGGCTCGAGCCCGGCATGGTTTTTGACATAGCCGGCCGTTACACGTATATGATCTGGGTCGGGCTGGCGGGCGATCTGCAGTTTGCCATCTTTGATAATGAGCGCCCGGTGCAGAAGAACTTCAAGGGCCTCGTCGAATATTCTCCCGATGAACGCTTCCGGGTGACGGCAGGTTTTGAGCGCTTCGAAGAACTCAAGACGATCAAGATGCTGACCAATATTACCGGCACGCGTGATTTCTTCAGGTACGGAGAGGTTCGGTTCGACATCGGCGGGCAGCCCCAGCGGCTCACCGCTTACAAAGAATTTTTGAATAATCCGCGGTTGTTCATTCCGTTCAGGGACGAGACATCCGGCAAAGCCACGTACGGTGCGGGTCGCTTCATAGTCATTGATGATACCGAAGCCGATACAATTATCATCGACTTTAATCGCGCCAGGAACCTCCCGTGTGCCTATTCACCCGAATTCAATTGCCCGATCCCGCCGCGCGAAAACTGGATGCAGGTATCCGTAGCGGCGGGCGAACAAACCTTTCCGCTGCCGGATTGATCGGTCGTGGGCCTGCGCATGACCATTGCTGACATTCGCTTGCAGCGATCGTCGGGCAGCGTCAGAAGAGCGCTGTTGGTGGGACTCGGCATTGGTTTGTTTGTCCTCGGCCTGCAATGTGTCGCAGCGACAGAGACGGATCCGGGTTCCCGGGGACGTATCGTGGCATGGGAGGCCGTGGATGAGGCGGCACAACCGTTTACTCTCGAAGATCTGAATGCCCGGATCCTGACCAGCCGTGAACTGGCCGGCAAGGTCGTCCTGCTGGATTTCTGGGCGACTTGGTGTGTTCCCTGCGTCAGGGAACTGCCCGAACTCGCTCAATATGCACAACGAATCCGGGGCCGCGAGGATGTAATTTTTCTGAGCCTCAATGTCACCGATGAACGTTCCAGCCTGCGAACCTTCGTCCGCGAGCACGGCATCACCTATCCTGTATTTTCCGGTGACGAATTGCTGGATCCGTTTGGAGTGTTTGCTTTTCCGACCAAGTTGATTCTCGATCTGCGCGGAGATGGGCCTGGAACAGTTCGTTTTCGTCACTTCGGGTTTACGAGTCTGGACGCGATCGAGTCGCAGGTCGAAGCAATCCTGACCGAACGTGCGGGGCACTGAGCTTCGTCATAGAACATGACTTTACTTTCGTAGTTGTCGCCGTCGAGACTGCGTGACTCGAACTCGTAGAACCCCTCCGGCCATCGGCGGAGGAAATCTGCGATGGGCTCATCGAAATCCGGATCATCCTCCGCTGGATCATCTCTGTCCATTTGCGCCATGAGCATGACGAACTACTGGTCCACGAACGGCGACAACATCATCGCCTCCAGCGGGCGCTTCAACAGGCCCAGCCAGTTATCTTTCGGCCCGCCGACACTGGTACGGCGCTGGTAAAAAATTGCACAGTTACCGGACCGGTCGGATTGCGACACCATACCGAAGCGAGGAGAAGGCAGTGGAATACCGTTTTTAACTTAATACCGGCGCCGATGTCCGGCATGGCCCTTCACCGATCTTGCACAAAAGTCGGACCTGTTTCGCAGCATCGTCCGGGTTTGCAGCCTAATCTGGCGCTACCCGGGTATATGCACAGCACCATTGGTCAACGGCAAAATGAACCAGACACTTTCCCAGCTTGAAACATCGGCAGCATTCGGCCTGTACTGGCCGACCTGGCTCGCCGTTGCCGGCATTGCGGTGTTTTGCCTGCTCGGTTTGTATGCCGGGTTCCTGTTTTTTGCTGATCAACGCCTGATGGCACGCTTCCGGTTCCTGTTGCCGGCGACCTTGCGTGGACGAATCATGCTGAGCATCACCCTGGCTGCGATGCTACCGACCATTTCGCTTGCGCTCGTGCTAATGGAACGGACCGCGAACGAACGGCTCAATCGCTCGGCTGACCTGATGAAATCACAGGTCACAAACTTTGCGGGCATGGCCGACTACTTTCTGGATCAGCGCATAACAAAACTGGAAGCATCGGCCGCGGACATCGATCTTGATATCGAGGCATCACCTGAGGCACAACAATCGCTTGAGCAAATCTATCTGGCATCGCCCGGATTCCTGTCCCTGCTGCTCGTCGATACTGATGGTCTCGCCATCGCATCAGCCGGATCCGGCACAATGAACATCGAGCCGCTGCCTGTCGATACGGGATATTTGCGCAAACCGCTGAAATCCGGGATGACTTTTCTTTCCGGCATCACCCACCCCCCGGGGAACGATGTGACGACGACCGCTGCAATCAGCATACCGGTCAAAGACAACACAGGAAGCGTGACCGGTATGCTGGTCGGTTATTTTAGCTTCAGCGGCTTCCGGCGCATGCAGTCGCCTCTCCTGACCAGGAGTAATATCGAGCCGATTCTGCTCGATGGCAACGGTAAGGTACTGTATTCCGGCAAGTCGGTCGGCACTTTAATGAGTCAGGATCTGATCGATCAATCACTGTTGGCCGAGTCTTACGCCGGCGATGACAAGCTGTTCAGTTTTACCCGACCCGCCTCAGACGCAGGTCCTCTGCGCCGCTACTTAGCAACCGGACAAACGTTGCGCAGTGGCTGGCGAATCTACCTGATACAACCGCTGGAAGGCCTCGAACGGGCAATGCTCGGTGAGTACCAGGTCGCGCTGGCATGGCTCGGTGGAGCACTCATTATCTCGATCTGCCTGGCATTGGCAATGGTATCGGGGATATCCGGCCCACTTGAATCGCTGGACCGCTCACTTCGCGAATTCGATCTCAATGCGCTGCGGAATCGAACCACCCCGCCCGCCGCTGCTCCACTGGAGGTGCGCTCGATATTCAAGCATCTCGGCGAGCTGGAGGAGCGCATGCTTTCGACCTATAACCGGCTGCGCAAGGCGCTGACCCAGGGCGAGAAACTTCGGGGTGAATTGATTTACGTTATCTCGAATCGGGAAAAGGAAATCGAAACACGCACCGAGGAACTCAAGGAAGCGAATTCAACCCTCGAGCGCCTGAGCCGTGAAGACAGCCTGACAGGACTTGCGAATCGTCGCTGGTTTGCCCAGTTTCTCACTCAAACCTGGCGCTCGGCTCTACGTGATAACAAAGCCATATCGATCTTGCTTATCGACATCGACGACTTCAAATCATATAACGACACCTATGGTCACCAGAAAGGTGACGACTGCCTGAAGCTTGTTGCACAAGCTATTCACCGCACCGTCGGCCGGGCATCAGACCTCGTATCGCGCTACGGCGGCGAGGAATTTGTTGTTGTTCTCGGTGACACCCCACTCGAGGGCGCGCTGCAAATCGCCGAACAGATCCGGGCTGCGGTCGAGTCTCTGCACATCCCGCATAAAGCCGCGAAATTTCACCGCAATATCACGCTGAGCATTGGTGTCACGTCGACACTACCTACGCACGACTCACAGCCCGAAACCATCCTGATAGCGGCGGACCGTGCGATGTATAACGCCAAACGAGATGGCAAAAACCGTGTCGCTTTTTCGACAGCGGCACGCACCGGCACCTATCAATCGCTGATCGTCAGCAACGATGCGCCGACGCGCCCATCATGAATTCGGGTAGTTTTTATCCGGTTAAGCAAAATACTGAGAAACAGCCCAAGGAAATCACACCGCCTGTTGCCTATTTTTAGTACTTCGACGAAGATCAACGCTGGATTATGGTAATTCTATATTTCATCCTGGCCCTGTTTGCCTGTGTCTTGTCAGCCGCCATCGGCGCATTTGGCATGCGGTTTGTCATTGAACGCAACCGTGAAATTGCCGAACGGGAGGACCCGCGGGATACACAGATTCGTGACCTGCAGAGCAAAATCCGGCTTGGCGCCAACGAACAGAAACAAAATCGCATGACGGCAGCATCGGCCACTGAGCATGTTCAATTTGCCCATGACCGCATCGCCGGATTGCTCGGCGAAGTCCAGCACCTGAAGAATACCTTGCAGACCCAGGAAGACCTGCGGGGTGAACACGACGAAGAAAAGGATCTGCTGCGCGACAAGCTGTCGGCTGCGACCCGGCAAGTCGACACGTTCAGGCAGCGTATCCAGGAACTGGAAGTCGAACTCAGTATCATGCATGAACCGGATATGCTGTCGGAAAGCAATGACGATTCCGAAGCCGATCATAGCGAAGCCGATCCGTTTACGCCGGTTATCGAAGATAACAGCCCGTCATTAATCCAGTCCCTGTCGGGTGAACTGGAACGCTGGAAACGCCACTGCCACGTGTTGGGCGATGAACTGAAAAATCAACGTGAACGAGTCAGCGAGACCAGCGATTCCTCGCTCGAACCGGCGACAGCGGTTCCGGAATTCGATGAGTTAACTGATATTCGCGGCATCGGCGCCGTGCTGGCACGCAAACTGCACATGCTCGGCATCTACCGTTTCGCAGATCTGTTGAACCTCAGTGACGACGACAGGGAACGTGCGCAACAACTGATTCCAGACTTCGAACGGCGCATGAAACGCGATGACTGGCTCGAACAGGCGCAAATGCTGCATGCAAATAAGCCCCAACAAGGCACGGAACAACCGGATGCAGGGCAAACGGACTACGCAGCCCAACCATAACCGTCCACCCGGCACCGGCGGGCAAGTGCCCTTAAGAGATTCCTGAATAAACAAAGGCCTCCGTACAGGAGGCCTTTGGAACCCATGTGAGTCGAGCGCTTCATGGCATTTGGACCGCGGTTCGATCCTTGATCCCGGCCGTGAGACGCCACGCCCTACCAGACATCAGGTTACGAGCAGATTAACGGCTCACGAAGCAAGCCTCTGTGATGCGCTGCACACACCGGCCATGGACTGACACATTATGTCAGGTGCGGGTTACAGCATGATTTAGAGCAGCTCGAAGACGACCACGGCTAATAGCGCACTCAGGCAAATCACCAGGACGAGCCAGCTACTAACCCTCGATCTCATTCTCCAACGCTCCATTCTGTTCTTTTCAATGGTGTCCAGAATTGCTCCAGACACGAGAAAGATTTCATCACATCGCGACCACCGTTGTCAGCCCGTAATTACCACTAGTGGACGAAGAATATCCCTGCGCTAACTGCCGACTTGCAGCGGAAGCTCGATCGACACGACGAACCCGCCGCCCGTTGCGTTGCCGGCCCGGATCGTCCCACCATGCAACTCGATCGCACGATGTGCGATCGCAAGGCCGATCCCCGCTCCTGAGCCACCGGATGTCGCACGCGAGCTTGCGGTAAAGAATGGCTCGAAGAGTCGCTCGACATCAGCCGCGTTCGTCAACCCCTCACCATCATCAACGATCTCGATGCAGACCATCGTACCATTCGCATCAGGCCGCACGGTGATCGAGATCACATGGTGACAATGCTGGACGGCGTTGCGCACGATATTTTCGATCGCACTATGAATCAGGATCGGCTCTACACAGGCTTTTAATGCTTCCGGTGATTCAAATTCGATGACGCAATCACGCACGCGCGCCTCAAATCTGGCATCGTCGATGATCCCGTCGATGATTTCGACCAGATCAATCTCTTTGCGAGCAACAGAAGTCTGTGCCTCGAGTTGTGCGAACCTGAGAATTCGGCCGATCAAGGCATCGAGTTTCCCGCTTTCACTTTCGATGCGTTGCAGATTAGTTTCGACCGTTGCCTTGTCATCTCGCTGCCGAATCAGGGCAACAGCAGTATTTAATCGGGCCAGCGGTGATCGCAGTTCGTGGGACACATCACGCAGCAGCCGCCTGTGTCCATCGACCAGCGCTTCGATTCGTGCAGCCATGTCATCGAAATCACGAGCCAGGGCGCCAAATTCATCTTTTCGTTGCGTGAGATCTGTGCCGATACGCGCACCCAGATCACCGCGGGCAATACGTTGCCCGGCGCTGCGAAATGCACGGATTGGCCGGGACAGGTACCGAGCCAGCAACAGGCATACGATGCCGCTGATCAATACGAGAGCCAGCGGAAAAATACTGCGGCTGAACGGAGACCCGAACCAGGGACCCGCGCGCGGACCGAGGCTTGGCAAGAACAGGACATACTGTGCACCGTCAGGTCCCGTCAGCATACGGCTGATCGCCGGAAACCGGCGGCGGCGTGGCTTGTCATTTTTTCCTGGGTCTTTTCGCGACTCCATTCCGGGTTCCATCAAGGGGCCAACCCGGGGGGCATTGCGATCATTAATACGCGCACCGAAGCGCGCCATGCGCACGACCCCCGCCGGGATCGGACGATCAAGAAGATCGCGTCCGTCAGCATCGAGAATCAGCAACCGCTGTAAAGGCGCAACATGCTGCTGTTCCCGCAACCATGCCGTCAGCCCAGTCCGTCCGGATGCCTGCAATCGACTCTGTGCCTGTTCCGCCAGCGCATCGAGCGACCCGCTCAACGTAGCAAAGTGCGTATCGGCTACCTCACTTCGCAACGAGATCGAATTAACGGTAACGGTTACGACGATGGTCAAAATTATGACCAGCCAGAAGGCCAGGAAAATTCGCCAGTAGAGCCGGTTCATGATGCGCTCGAATCTGTTCGACTGGTGCGTACGAGCAGGTAACCCCGGCCGCGGATTGTTTTTATTCTGGCCTCGCCATCCGCGCCGGGACCCAGTTTGCGACGCAGGTTTGACAGGTGCGTATCCAGGCTTCGATCATACGGCATCCAGCGTCGTCCCAATGCACGTTCAGACAAATCCTGCTTTGTCACGACCTGCCCTGCAACGAGACCCAAAACCTCGAGTACCGTAAACTCGGTCGCCGTCAGCGCGAGTGGCTGACCCTGACACCAGACCGTCAGGGAACCCCGGTCGAGTAATAAATCGTCAATCTCCAGCGGCGCTTCGGCCGCCAGAACAGACTGCGAATCCGTTAACCGACAACGCCGTAATATCGCGCGCAGCCGCGCCGCCAGTTCGCGCGGATTGAATGGCTTGGACAAATAATCATCAGCCCCCAGTTCCAGACCTACGATGCGATCAGTTTCATCGCCACGTGCCGTTAGCATCAGAACCGGAACTGTCGAGAAAGCTCGCAGGCGCCGCAGGGTTTCGAAGCCGTCGAGTACCGGCATCGTGATGTCGAGGATCATGACATCAAACTCGTGACCCTGATCGCTAGCGTCCTGAACCGCATCGATACCGGCCTGACCGTCATGTTCAGCCCGGACACTAAAGCCATCGGCCGTCAGATACTCTGCCAACATCTGGCACAGCTCCATATCATCGTCGACCAACAATACCCGCGCGACCGAACTGCCAGGTTTCTGTTTTCCACTCTGCATCGTTACGCCTCTGACTACCGATTGCAGGACATCGAACGACTGATTGCAACAACCCTTTACATTTCTTGACAAAACTTTTCACCGCCATGACGGACATTGACATGACAGCGCCTAGAATTGTCCCCAACATCACACAGGAGACCCTATCCATGAACAGCACAAAGGCACAGAGAAAGAATCCGCCGCGGACAGCCTCACGCCGACACAAGGTCATCGTATCCGTGATCGCCATAATTACACTCGGCATCGTTGCCAGCGCCATAGTCTGGGCGCAAGACGATGGAAAATACCGCAGACACGGGCCATGGGGCGCAGCCGGCGGGCCGGATATGGGTCGTTTCATGGTCAGGATGCTCGATCGGAAGGTCGATCTCGACGATGCACAGATGGCGGCAATCGAACAAATCATAACCTCGTCCCGGGAAGAAGGTAGCGCACTACGCGATGAACTCGCCAATATGCGCAAAGAGATAACCGATACGATCCAGGCCAATGGCTTCGCCGAAGACCAGGTGCGCATTACGCTCGAATCACACTCGACACAGATGGTTGATCTCATGATGCTGCGTATCAAGACGATGGCCGAGATCCACGACCAACTCACACCTGAACAGCAATCCAAGGTCAAAGACTTCATGAACAGGTTTGGTGGCTCGGGACCAGGACCCCGATCGCACCGACACCAGCGCGGATCAAATCCCCCCGCGGCTTCCCCATCGGTTTCCCCCGCCGATACTCTCTAGCCGCAACCGGTCGGCGGCGTGCGGATCATCCGTACGTCGCCGGCTCTCTTATGCTTGTTCTACATTGATTTTGTTATCAGTCGGCCGGCACGGTCCGTTCGGCGGCCCACTGCCTGAGTCCGTCAATTTTTTCCCGCATAACAATCGATAATGGCCTGGTGCGTTCAAACTCGGCGAGCAGCAAATCGGTCGCCAGTGATGCCCCAGCGGCATTTGCCGCAAACATCCCCGACACGATGCCCTGCTCGATCTCGGCGCCGGAGAACCCTTCGCTGGCCTGCATCAACGCAGGCAGATCAAAACCATCGGCGTCGTGGCCACGGTTGCTCAAGTGTATGTGCAGAATCTTCGCCCGCGCTCGCGGGTCAGGCAAATCAACGAAAAAGATTTCATCGAAACGCCCCTTGCGCACCAACTCAGGCGGCAGTGCCGAAATATCATTGGCCGTCGCGACGACAAACACCGCTCCGTTTTTCTCCGCCATCCAGGTCAGGAATGTGCCGAGCACCCGGCGCGACAGGCCACTGTCGCCCGAATCCGCCGCCAGGCCTTTCTCCATCTCATCAATCCACAACACGCATGGGCTCATGACCTCGGCCTGACGCAGCGATTCACGCAGATTTCGTTCCGTCTCACCGTGATACTTGTTATACAAAGCGCCGAAGTCGAAGCGCAGCAACGGCACACCGAGTATCCCGGCGGCGGCCTTCGCCGCGAGGCTCTTGCCGCAGCCCTGCACACCGATCAACATGACGCCCTTGGGCGGTTCCAACCCCGGCAGGTCGCCACTCAACGCACCGCGACGCTGCTTAAGCCATGTGTGTAAATTTCTGAGTCCGCCGACATCGGCAAAGCGCGCAGTCTCATACTCGAATGACAAGACACCGTTGCGGTTCAACAGCTCGTACTTTGCCTTCATGACCTCCGGCAGATCACTGGCCGTTATCGCACCATCGGCAAAGACGGCGCCGTGCGCGAGTCTCCGCGTGTCGGCACGCGTCAGCCCGGCGAGATTCTTGACCAGCAGCGCCTGGGCCTGCGGATCGATCTCGACGCTGCCCGGGTGTGCGGCATTCCATTCCGTCACGACACGCGCCACGATCATCGCACGCTCGTTGTCATCCGGCAGGGAGATCTCGAATCGTGCCGCGAGCCGTTCGAGTTCCGGCGGCATCTTCAACTCGTGACTTACCAGCACGACCGTACGCATGCCGTCGGGCGAATCGACCGCGATATCCTTGAGCAGCCTGACATTGACCGGGTCGGCCAGATAGGGATGAAAATCCAGCAATACATAGATCCCGGGCGCATCGACCGCATGGATATGTTTCAGGATATTGGTCGGCTCGGCATTATGCAGTTGCGCACCCATGTCAACATCGAGGCGCCGCAATCCTTCGGTGACCGACCATCGAAACAGCGGCTGATGCCGGCCGCCGAAAGCGCCACGCACGAGATCGCCGAGCATATCGAGAAACCGTTTCTCATCGAGCGTCTCGACGACGACGATCGGTACCCGGGAACTCAGAATGACATTCAGATCGTGGCGATTATTCATCTGCGCTTAAGCCGTTTCCATGTTGGCATTATCTCCATGAAACAGGATCACGCACAACGGGAGAAAGTGATATGAAACGGGTCACTGTACGCCGGACGAACTTCTACATCTGTCACAATTTGATACAAACTGTTACGGCCCTGTAAAGATTCGACGATATCTCCCGCGTAATATTTCACCATCGAGAAAGAACACAGGCGACCGGAAACGGCCCTCAAGCTCAGCAGGAGACACAGCCATGACGAATTCAAACAAGCGTATCAACCGCCACAACACACGGGACGAATGGGCTCTGGCCATCGTCGCCGTCGTACTACCACTGGTATCGCTGCTGTCGACCAGCCTCTGAGATCGATTTTCTGAGGTCGGGGCCTCGTAAAAAACCCGGAGTCATCCATCCCCCATCCCCCGGCTGGATGACATCCTCCAGGAGCGGCCTGAATGGCCGCTCTTTTTTTGTGTCAGGAGAAAATGTGACTCTGCAGGGTCACGATATCTTTGGTCATTTTCATAAGGTGGCGTAGTGTGCCAGAAATCATCTCTGATGTTATCTTGTCAGCACGATCAGTCGCTTATGGGCACAAAAAAAGCAGCCCCGCCGGGGGAGGACGGGGCTGCACTTGGGGGAGGACAGGCCGCTAAATACTATGCAGCGACCATGGAGCGTATTTTGCAGTAGAGCGTATGACCCGACGATTTCCGGCGAATTAAGATTTCTTCATAATTGATCGCAGCCCGAGAAATCCATTACCGACAGTGGTGACTGGAATGAAATTCAAAATCGTGAAAACCATTGCTAATACAATTGGCTACATATTTGCAGGCAGCATGATCGCCACTTGCGGGGCAACCGAGCCGACCACGGACCGGCAAACCGAGCTGACCAACCAGCGCCACGCAATGGTCCGGCAGATCGAGCAGCATGTGCGTGAAACCGCCCCCTACCTTGGTCGTGAAACCCTCGACCCGAGAGTCATCGCGGCGCTGACTGTCACGCCGCGCCACGAATTCGTGCCGGCTACACTCGCCGACCGGGCTTACGAAGACCGGCCACTCCCGATCGGTAACGGTCAGACGATTTCTCAGCCTTACATCGTCGCGATCATGACGGACCTGCTCGACCTCAATGACGACTGTGTCGTACTCGATGTCGGCACCGGATCGGGCTACCAGGCTGCGATCCTCGCAGCGCTGTGCAAGGAGGTCTGGTCGATCGAAATCGTCCCGCCGCTCGGGCGCGCGGCAGCGGACAGACTGACACGACTCGGCTATGCGAATGTCGACGTACGCATCGGTGACGGGTTCGCGGGTTGGCCCGAACACGCGCCGTTTGATGGCATCGTCGTCGCCGCGACCGGCGACGCGTTGCCGCCGCCACTGCTTGCACAACTCAAACCGGGCGGGCGAATAATCATGCCACTACGAAGAAAATACGGCGAAACGCTCATCGTCGCCACCAAAGACGAGAATGGCGCAATCGAAACGCGGGATATTATGCCGGTCAGGTTCGTGCCGCTGACGCGCGACACGGCGAACGACGGCGTAGTGCTGAATTAACCCGAAGTCTAAATCAGCGTATACGGCCGCCAACCGAAATGCTGCCATGCATGCGCGGGCTGCTACTGTATCCACCGTAGCCGCTGGATATACCGACACTACCGTAAACCTGCGGATCATCGCAGCCCGTCAACGAAGCAGACAGACCGATTATCAACAACAGTTTGATGACCCTGACCAGGGTATTCATGACCACACTCATCATTACGCTCCTCGATTAATCTTTCGGCTGCCAGGTCTGTATCACAAAGCCGGCTCCGGACGGTCCGGCGATCAAAGCGACCTGTCCTCCGAGCGCTCGGTCGTGTACCGGCAGCAGAACCCGGCCACCCAATGCTTCGACGCGTGCAGTTATCGCGGCTGGATCCTCGACCCGGATATAAGTTGACCAGAGTGGCGCAAGATCCTCAATCGGGTCTTGCAATATGCCCGCACGTGGCACGCCACCCTTGCTCAGGAACTGATAAGCCTTGTCATCCATTACAGCTTTCTCTTCGAGATCGTAACCGGCCAGATGCCGGTAAAACTCAACTGCACCGACCGCATTATCAGTCCAGAGCTCGTGCCACAGAAAATCATTCAGCTCCGGCTCGCGATCGAGCGGATCGCCATCCTTCGTCTCTAGCAAGGCGAACAGCGCACCCTGCGGATCGGCTACGACCGCGATTCGACCACGATCGGCCAGTGCCGTCGGTGGTGTAAACACCGTACCTCCGTCATCGGCCACAACCCCGACAGCCCGCTCGATGTCATCCGTCGATATCAGCACGACCCATTGCGAGATATCCTCGTCCGTATCGAGGCGGGACTGATCGATCATGCCGCCGATCAATCGGCCATCATGCCGAATTAACCTGTAGTTTGCTTTTACGACCGAACCAAATCCAATGCCGAGCGACTCGAATTCCCAGCCAAAGAGCTCGGTATAGAACGCCTCCGAGGCTGCCGGCGTATCGGTCAGCAACTCATGCCAGATGACCTTGCCCGGCAGACTCGCGTTCGTCGGTGCATCCGTCACGGGCGGTAAATTTGGCATGCTTGTGCAACCGGCGACGACGGTACTCAACAGCCAGATTTGAAGGTAATTTAACTTCGACACAAGAGTCTCCGGCGGGTTCGTAGCATTACGCATTGACAACGAACGCAGATTTTCCGGATGATCGACCTGCCGACCAACCCCGCTGTGCGGATTTACAGCCTCACGAGGAGACGTCACATGCGCTCGTATCTGCCCCCCTGCACCGCTATAGCCCTATTGCTGGTGACCATGCCGGCGCTCTCCGGCGAACCTATCGACAGTACCGGGCAGGAAAACTACATGCGCTATTGCGCTGCATGTCACGGTGACGACGGCCTCGGCGACGGGCCGGTGGCCAGCGCGATTGCCAAACCGATTCCAGACCTGACCCTGATCGCAGCCCGACGTGACGGCAAGTTTCCGCGCCAGATCATCAAGAATTCAATCGACGGGCGCTGGCATATCGACGCCCACGGCACACAGCAGATGCCGGTCTGGGGCTACGAATTCTGGGTGACCGAAGGTGCGGGTGATTTTTCCGAACAGCGGGTTACCAAGATACTCGACGGGCTCGTCGACTACCTGGAGTCAATCCAGGTTCGCTAGCTCCTGATTAGCTAACGCCACATTTGCTAACGCCACATTTGCTAACGAAAGAGATCTTCGGCATCGCTCGCCGCACCGCACTCGCCTTGCTCGTCCGTGTCGCTTCCCGCCTCGCCGAACAGTGTGTCCAGCGCATTCCTGGCCTTACCTTCGGCCGCCTGCAACGCCGGATCGAATAAGCCATCACCGGGTTTGAAATAATCGCAAAAATTTGCCTGCGTTTTCTCCTTAACCTCTTCGGCGTCATCCTCGGTACATTGTTCCACGACCGAAGGATCGAAAAACCGGCACATCCGGCAGCAATGCAGGTACACGGTACACGACGGACATTCTTCGAGGCGCGACAGCGGCAGTGACAACGCCTCGAGCAACGTTCCACAGCGATAACAAAGTAATTTGGACATATCAGGTCAATCTATTAATCAGCCGCAACCGCCGCTGACCGGCGCGCGTTTTATCTCGAGCTTCACTTTGGGCGTAAACTCGATCGCCGTTCCATAGAAACCGGGTTCAGCCGCCGGGTGCCGCGAACCGATAGCGGCCGGAAAACGATAGGCGAGTTGATCATTCTCATGATCCGAGATGTGACGCATTTGCCGGAAAAAATCGCTGGCATACGTATCGAGCCAGTTGTTCACGCCTCCTTCGAGTATATAAAGATTCTGCACACTCTCGGCCTTGAGCTTTTTCCAGGCTTCTTCTGCGCGTGTCTCGTCATTGCTCATAAGCACAAACACCGTGTTCCCCGCCTCAAATTGCATGGCCTTGGCTTCGGCCACGACCTCCTCGAGCGGCACGTGTTGAGCGCGGTGGATATGAAACTGATTGAAGCTGCTTTCATCGCGCACATCGATTGGTATGGCCTTGATCTTACTGTCGTGGATAATGCTCAACAGTTCATTAGGTTCTATCTGCACCTCCCGGCTATCGAGCTGCACCTGTTTTTCTGCAGCGATGACGGCCCAACGATCCTCATTCTGTGGTTGGCCTACCAGCAACACAACTGCGGCTAACACAGTCAGCGCTCCGGCTGATGCCATTTGCCAGCGGGGCGCTTTCCTGTTTGTCTCGTTGTTCATGGCCGCCTCAATTTTTTCAGCTCCCCAGAACATCAATAAAGCGCCGACGACGATGGCAAGTACCACCAGGCCATAGGACGTATTGAACAGTTCCGGCAGGGTAAAGCGGCCCATGTAGGAACTCTCGAAGAAGACATCGAAACTGCTGACGGTTTCACCGAACATGAAAATACCGAACAGGACGCCGAAGACAAAAACAATCCCGTCGATTTTGCCGGTTGCCATGGCGACGAGTGACGTGCCGGGGCAGAAGCCGCCGACGATAAAACCAACCCCCATGATCAGGCCGCCGACGATACCGGGCCAAAGGTAAGTGGGCGGCACCCATATCAAATTGTAATCAAGCAAGCCGAGCCCCGAGGCGAAAAATATCAGGACAGATGCAACGATAATCGCCGTGAACATGACCTTGAACACCGTCAGGTCTCTGAAATAGAACTGGGCGGCCAGTTTCATCGAGTTACCGAAACCGGCAACCTCGAGAATTACGCCGAAGGCGACGCCAATCAGCAGATAGACACCGTAGGAACCCCAGTGACCGAACATTTCGGTGAGCGGCAGTGGAAAATCAGCCATGATTACCCCCCCCCTCAGTTCCAGTTGCGCCGCAAGGCATAAGCGAAGGCATAGGCCCCCGCAAACACCGCGAACATGAAAGCCCAGCTGCCGACCGACAATACTGCGCCGCCGGACAGCGCCTGGCCGGACGTACACCCTCTGGCGAGACGGGCGCCATAACCCATCAGGGCACCGCCGGCGAAAGCCATGACCCAGCGCTTTGTATTGCTGATCTGCGGACCTTTGCAGGTCTCCAGCTTGATCCGCCCGCCCAGCATGCCGGACAGAAAGCCGCCAATCACCGTGCCGATGGTCAGAAATACAATCCAGCTGTCCAGAGGGTTGGTACTGCCGCCGGCAAGCTTCAACAGGTAAGGCACCTGGTCGATATGCTCGGGAACGATGATGTTCTGCCCGAATACCAGGATTCGATTGAGACCTCCCGAAGCGCCCAGCCCGGTCCCGGTAATAAAAAATGCCAAGAACAACAGGAGACCCAGCAGGCCGCCGGCTATATAAGGATTCATGTACGGCTTGGGTGTGGATCGCAGGTTCACTTCATGTCTCCTGTTTGCTGTCTGTCTGAGATTGGGACGGTGGTACCTCGACATCGTCCCAGCCCTGAATCATGGCCTTGATGCCATCAGTCGGATGTTCGCCTGCCGCAGTCGTCAGATAGACGTGCATGACGATAAATGCAGAAAAGGCCCAGGCGACCAATGTATGCGCCGGCGCCAGTACCGGCAGGCCACCGAATAGTTCGGCGATTGCCGGCCACTCCTGCATGCCCCAGACAAGGACTCCGGTGATCACTTGCGCCGGCAACAGGAAATTGAGAATTCCAAAATAGGTAACCTGTTGCAACGGATTGAGCTTGTGATCGCGGGTTTTCTCGAACGGATGGGGTTCGCCGGCGAATATTCCCTTCGAGTAATACATTGCCTGAGTAATTGAACGGCCCACGAAACCTTTGGGTTCCGGCAGATACTGGCGAATTTCGCCACTGGCAAGGTTATAGAAGAGCGCCAGCGCTGCATTAGCGAGCACCACGAAGCCAAGCACATTGTGGGCCTGTACGATGTACGGAAAACTGAATATCGAGAAAATGTGCGGTTTATGAATAATCAGCCCGGTGAACAACAACAGCAGAATCGCACTCGCCTGCAGCCAGTGCCAGAGTCGCTCGTAGGAGTCATACATATAGACGCGTTTGGTCTTGTGGTGCACAGGCGGATGAAGTCGCCTGGCAATCATTCGACCGATGCCGTGCACGGCGACTCCGGCCGCTACACCGAGAAACATCAGGAGACCCAGCAGATCGATCCAGCCTAAGCCGTGCAGGCCGATAATGTAATAACCGCTCGAACTGATATCCGGGGCAAATGCGACACCACCCTCATCCTGATGCTTTACCGTACCGCTGAATGTGAGGCTACTGTAGTTGCTGCCAGCCGGCAGCTGTCCGCCCGGCAGGTAATCGGCCAGTTCAAAAGGCGCTGCCAGAATCGAATCGGCGCCATGGCAAACAGCGCAATCGCGAGTGGCTCGCTCACCATTGACCACATTGTGATTGATCGGGAACGGGGTGATTTCGCTCTCCAGACGGACGGTACCGAGTCCGTTTCCTTCCAGTCGTTGCCTGACCACGGCCAACCGCTCAGGGTCGGCGAGTCGCAACTCGTCGTCCGCCAACTCACCGTCATCGTTTGCATCCAGCGCCTGCACGACATCGGGATGATAGGAGTCCCCGTCCTCGAATAATGCGGCCTGCAGCGCCTCGCGTGACACCGGACGCTCGGGGTCGCCACCCACCCAGAACCAGCTGGTCACCAGGTTGAAAGGCGCCAGTTTCTGAGTGCCGCCGACGTTGCTGCGCGGAAGTAACAGTGGCCGGAAGCCTTGAATCAGGTTGTCGACAGCCGCCGGCTCGCCGTCGACATTGTGGTATTGCCTGATTGGCTGCTGGTTTGCATCGAGCATGGTCCAGTCGAGTGACTGCAACACCGGGGCGTAAAGGGTTGGTATATGACAGGACTCACAAGCCAGCGAAGTGAAATGGCGTTCTTTATAAGGCAACCACTCATGTACATGACTGGCATCATGGCAGGATTCGCAGCGGCGCAGACTGTTTTCGCTGTCGGCCGCTGCCAGGCCGTAGGTCGAATTACCCTTGGCAAACTGGTGCAGCGGCCGGGTCAGATAATCGGCGCTGGTCATTCGTCGCGGATCGAAACTCAGATGCCCGGGCCGGCTTTCCTCACGCTGCAGAAAATACACGGGGTTGTTCAGTGAATAGTGGCAACTGACACAATCCAGCACGCGATCGCTGTGTACATCGAAGGGATAGGTCAGATCCTCTTTCCCGGAAATATTGAGACCGCTGTGGAATATTTTCTGCGGCGAAATAATTTGTCCCGTACGTTCGGTGACGATACGGCTGTCGATATCAGGCGCGAGCGTGATCGGTTCATCGAGGTCATTCGATGCCTGGCCGTGGCATTGCGCACAGTTCTGGTCCCGCGGTTTGCGGATATCGAGAAAGCCATCCAGCAGGGCGCCGCTCTCCTTGAACACCGAGGCATTCCACTGCCAGCGCCCGTTTACGTCGAGCAGGATTTCCCGGCTCGCCAGTGGCACACTGTTGGCCCACTCGAAATCGCCGCGGGCCAGCGCTGACTGCCGTTCACTGTAGTCATCCAGATCGCTGTGACAGAGCAGGCAATTCATCTCCACCAGGTCAGCCACAGGCCCGCCGCCCACATGCCGGGTTCCGTAGCGTTGCAGCCAGTCAGCCGGATCAATTCGGTTTTGACTGTCGACGGCAACCGTATCGTAACGCAGCGGATCCCAGCCACCGAAATAACCCGGATTAATCTGCCATGCATGACGTGTGCCGGACTGCCCGAGCAGGCTTGCACCGGCGTCGGCGTGATCGCTGTTAGCCTCGATATAGACTGCATCGTGGCATTCACCGCAGGTGGTCATCGTCGACAGCGGTGCACCGCTGTCGACGACCTTGTTACCTGCTTCGTCCAGCAACGGAATCTCGGGGTGCAGTTCGTTACCGGCGACCGGCTGAGCGAAAGCTGCGATGACCAGGAACACCAACAGCTTATTCATGTTGACTCGCTGTTCTGTTCTGCGCCGGATAAAATTCTTCGCTCGCGCGGCTGACTGCCCTGATTGATCGGGTCGCCGGGATATCCCAATACTTCCCAATCCATCCGCCCGCCTTCCGAGTGGCAATCACGACACTGCAATGCCTGATGCTTTGGCGCCACCATATGCGTCTGCGGCCAGAACATTTCCGTGGCTGCAAAATCAAAACGCCCGCTATATTCAAGCCCTGCAATCTCGGCGCCCTGGCGCAGTGCATTGTCCCAGTCGAAGTCTGTCCAGTATCCACCTTCGCCGGATGTTTTCGGTTGCAGCAGGTGATTGAGTTCCGCGTCGTAAGGCTGTCGCGCCTGGTGGATTTTCATCGGCCATATTCTGGCTTCCGGATCGCGTATATCTCCCTTTGGCGGATTCATCTGCGTCACTCCGCCGATGTTGATCTTGTCGCCCAGCAAATAACGATCTGCGGTACCGTTGTACCAGCGATATTCCGGTTGCAGATTTTTCTGGTAGATAAAACTGCCCTTGATCTTTAAATAGCTGTGGTCAGCTTCCTCCCGCTCAGCATCTCCGGCTTCGGACCAGTCCCAGTGCGTCTTGGTAGCCTCCTTAACCGCGACCTCCGGAATGTGACAGGTCTGGCAGGCAAGCGTATCGGTATGCGCGTTGATGCGGTCGTCGGTATGCAGCTTCGTATCATGACAATCACTGCAGGCGATCTGATTTTTATTATCGATGCTAACGCTGATGGAGCGGCCTTTAATAAGGTGGTCTTTGGTCTGATGGCAGTCGACACAGAGAAAGTCATGACGCCCCATGTGCACATCGATGTCATCGGTCGGGTAGTACAGGCTCTGGTCCAGATCGCCATGCTTTACGGCATAGCCGCCACCGCCACGAAAATGACAACCGCCGCAGTTCTCCCGGGTCGGAACCGCAACACTTTTGGCCACCGAGAGCAGATCAACGCCTTCGGCGGGCAAACCTTTGTTCCCTTTGATGTAGGTGCCGGTGTTGTCATGGCAGACGAGGCAGTCGATATTGGCGCTGTTCTCGAAATCGAAGTCAGCATCCTGCCAGCCGTAACCCGCATGACAGGCCGTACAGCTTTCCCAGTTTCCCTGGATACCGATACAGAAATTATTAATCGTATTTTTCTTGCCGATCGCTATCAGTCCGTCCCGGCCCTCCATGGGCACGGGATCGCCCTGCCAGCGCCAGTGCACGGAATGCAGCACCTGGTCTGCTGCCTCTTCATGACAGGACAGACAGGCGGCAGTAACCTCCGGCCCGCTCGCGAATGTGCCTTCGTACAATTCCTTGTGGTCCACGTGAGCGGGACGCTGCGGCATGTTGGCCCAGGGATCGAGAGTATCCACTGTGTCCTGATCGACAAAAAACCAGACGGGCCCGGCCAGCAGTAACAACACCGCTGCTACACCTAATTTCCAGTGATTTCCCTGTTCTGACATCGCCTCTAATCTCTGACGGTGCGATAAAAATTTCGAGTATTTTTAGCGCAAAAGACATCATCTCCCTGTACTCGGAAGGATGCGACTGAGGTTAACCGATATCCCGGGTCGCGGCGAACGTAATGTCCGGCCAGCGATCCTGCGTGACCTGCAGGTTGGCCATGCTCGGCGCCAGGTACGCGAGGCTGCCGGCGGCATCGATGGCCAGATAACGCGCCTCGCGCTCACGAAACTCTTTAAACTTCGCCTCATCATCGCACGATACCCAGCGGGCCGTGACGACGTTGACGGTCTCGAATTTTGCTTCAACACCGTATTCGTCCCGCAAACGGTAGGCAACGACATCGAACTGCAGGACTCCGACCGCGCCGAGAACCAGGTCGTTAGATACCAATGGCCGGAAGACCTGCGCCGCACCTTCTTCGCACAGCTGATCGACCCCCTTTTGCAGCGCCTTGGCACGCAGCGGGTCGCGCAACTGCGGACGACGGAACAGCTCCGGCGCGAAACTCGGCAAGCCGGTAAATTGCAATGGCTCGCCCTCGGTAAATGTATCGCCGACCGAGATGGTGCCGTAGTTCTTCAGCCCGACGATATCGCCCGGATAAGCTTCGGTAACACTGGCTCGCTCCGATGCCATGAACGTCAGTGCATCGGATACCCTGAGTTTCTTGCCGCTACGCACGTGAAATAACTGGTCGCCGGGTTTGTAATGACCGGAACACACGCGCATGAAACCGACACGATCCCGGTGTTTAGGATCCATGTTGGCCTGAATTTTGAACACGAACCCGGTCAGCTCGGTTTCGGTCGCCGCGATCGCCCGGGTCTTTGTGACCTGCTCCTTGGGTGCCGGCGCATGTTCGACGAAAAAATCGAGCAACGTCTCAACGCCGAAATTACTGACCGCCGAGCCGAAGAATACCGGCGTCTGCCTGCCCGCCAGGTAGGCCTGCTCATCAAACGGATGCGATGCGCCCTGGAGCAATTCCAGCTCGTCGCGCAATTCGTCGATCACATCACTGCCGATCCGGGCCGCGAGTTCGGGATCATCGAGCGAGGCAAAGATCGTCGAGTCCTGACGCGTAAAATTCCGACCACTCTCGTACAGGTGCACCTCGTTCGTGACAAAGTGATAAATACCCTTGAGCCGCGAACCCATGCCGATCGGCCACGTAATCGGGGCACACGGTATACGCAATACCGATTCGACCTCATCGAGCAACTCGACCGGATCACGCCCCTCGCGATCCAGCTTGTTGATGAATGTCATGATCGGCGTATCGCGCAGGCGACAGACATCCATGAGCTTGATCGTCCGTTCCTCGACACCCTTCGCGCAATCGATAACCATCAGGGCCGAATCGACGGCCGTCAGCACCCGGTAGGTGTCTTCGGAGAAGTCGGCGTGACCCGGCGTATCCAGCAGGTTGACGATCCGACCCTCATAAGGGAACTGCATGACCGACGATGTAACCGAGATGCCGCGTTCCTGCTCGAGAGCCATCCAGTCCGACTTTGCGTGCCGGGTGGTCTTGCGCGACTTGACCGAACCAGCCTCACGGATCGCGCCGCCGAACAGCAACAGCTTCTCGGTCAGCGTCGTCTTGCCGGCATCCGGGTGCGAGATGATCGCGAAGGTTCGGCGCCGGGCTGTTTCATACTCGTGAATGGACATGGGGAGTCAGATTCTGGACGGGCGGCGCAGTATACCGTCACCTGACAGCATTTTCCGTAAAACGCCACGCAAGACCATAGTCCCAATCAAATGCCGGCTGACCGACACCGGGTTGGATGCGGATAATGATGTCTCGTTGCGAGGCAAGTTCAACGTAAATATTTTCACTGTTGTCCCTGATGCTGCGCGACTCGACCACGACAACCGGATCGTCATCCGACACATCGTAGACAATCAGATCGAGATTGTAGAGAGTCGCGGCCGGATCGAACGACAAAACGGCACCGCCGTCGATATCCATATTCCAGACCAGCGATGCGGCCAGGTAGCCACTGGTGCTGCCGGTCGAAAAGCGGTACGTTGCCTGCCGATTGCTGCCGCCCAATCCGCCGAAAGACTCATCATGATCGAATCCGGCCGGGCCGATTTTCCCGCCGGACGCACCATCCTCGGTGCTGTCCTGTTCGCCGGCAATCAGAACCCGATAACTGTTGTAAACATTCAGCTGGCCGGCACCATAGCGCCGATCCATACCGTTTGCCATCCGGTCACTCCCGATGCTGCGATAGTCGGTGATGTCCACGCCCGTAGAATTACTCGTGACCCGATCGGCGCCGGACAGCAAGATTGCCTTGATGACTTCAGATCGCTCCGCGTTATAAATAGTGTCGCCACGTCGGTTTGTGGTCGCCCCATGCGACAGCGCCGGGTCCGCGTGACCAATCCCGATCAATAAAGCGGCAGCCGATGCGGCGCGTCCGGTTGAAGAACTTGGGCTTTTTTCAGGTACGACGAGGTGCGGACGGGCACGGCCCGCAACATAATCGTAATCGAGCGTAAGAGTATTGCGATTCCGGTCAGTGCCTGTATGCGCTACCGACAATACATTGAACGCATCAGCCAACAGCGGCGTTTTATTACCGCCATTGAATCCGACGACATGGAAAAACTCATCCGTTTCCACGAGCCAGTCAACGCGCCGCAGAGCCTCGGAATTAACCGAATTTACCCCGGTCTTACCCATGTTTCCGACCCACGCATGGCTGGCAACCCGGCTCAGCGGAGATTTTGGCTGGCGAATCTCCCCGATGCGCAGAAATGCAGGCCCGAACCAGTCGTCAGTCGCATAACTCGCAATTCGGTCGATGCCCGGAGAGACCGAGGTCTGTAAACCAAAAAACCGCCGACCGACCCCGGTCGCGTGCCCCGAAAACGGCGCATAAACTCGCGGCCCGCCCTCGCCGACGGAAATCTTCTTATCCCGAAACTCGGCGTTTGTCGCATTCGGCATATAAACGATGAAAATCGGATTATCACTCTTATTCGCCTCGACGATCATGGCCGGGACACCGGTGCCAACCGGCAACGATGCGCCCAACTCCGCACGCAAGATGGAATACCCGACATCGGAAAAATAGTCGGCGTAGCTCGGTGTACAAACCGCCAGCAACAATACGATCGCACTGACAAGATGACTGAAGCGATTCATGAAGACTCTATGTCCACAAAGAAATGTTGCGGTCTCTCCGAGAGAGTCCGGACGGAAAAGGCCGGCCAGGGAAAGATTATTAACTCGGCCGATGACCGATCGAATTATTTTTGTGCAATGAATGCTCCGCGCAGATCACCGACCCGGTATCCGATCGCCTGGTCCGTGGGATAACGGGCATCCAGCGCCGTTTGCAGCTCTGCCGACAGGGATTCACCATGACAGGTCAGGCACGGCGGCTTAACGAAAATCGGGCTCATGTACCTGAAACCACCATCGGGCAATGCAGTGAAATACTCACGACCGGAAATATCGATGCCGCTCGCCTTGTCGGCCTGCCACTCTCGGAGTACCGCCAGCTGCCAATCGGATGGACGGTTGGCCGGATTACGCAACTTCTCGCTGGTCCGCCCGACCGTAATCCCCGACTGCTCGGTGACGTCCGCGGCGATATGCGGCGCTTCGTCGGTGCACACGTCAAGCGCTGCAACCAGATCACCCTTTGCCATCGCGGCGCCGAGCGCGGCTTTCAGGGTCGCGCCGAAATGGCCGACTGCCGCCCGGGCTGCGGCCCGGTCATCGTCCGAAGACTCCCCGGCAACCGCACCGGAGCCGAAAAAACAGACCGCCAGCAATATCATGTAAAAGCTTCGCACACCTGTCTCCCTGCATATTGCATTTGGTTCATGACCCATAATTATAGGCACGAATCAGGACCGATAAAATGGAGCGATTATTCGGAGTTTCCGTCAGGGGCGCAGTGTCGTTGCCGACAACAGCGGGTTGCAGTTCTTGATCTTTACCCGGCCCTGCAACACATTACCTTTCGAGTATTCCGAGAAAGTGCATTCATTTTTCTCCGGATCAAAATTTTCGATCCACAGATTGTCATCCTTCCACGTCGTCGCGATGTGCATATGCCCGTCAGGAACCGTCACCGTCATGACGCCACCCCAGTTTTTGACGAATACCTGCTGGAAATGGAAGAAATAGGCGGCTGAACCAACCAGCATGACGGCAACTGCGGCGCCGAACGCCATCCGCCAACGATCGAGCCTGCCGCCGATGAAATACAGCGCACCGCCGGCCAGGATGAAAAATATCGCCCAATAGAAATAAGTAATCATGCATCCAGTCTCCTGTCCGGTGCCGGTCGGGCAGTTTAGCTCACGCCAGCGCCATCCACCACGCTGTAGCGATGCCGCACAACGCCATGCCGCCGAGTACGGTTTCACGGCGCACGGTTGTCCGGATTGAGCGAACCTTGAGTCCGAGGATGCCGCCGGGTACGAACCCGGCGATAAAGCCGGTCAGGTGCGCGACGATATCCGTTCGCTCGGTACCGGTGCCGAGCCAGGCCAGCAGGATAATCGCGCCGACGAGTGGGGCCGCACGCCGTGCCCAGCCGGTCTGATCGAGTCGCCGCCCGAGCCATAGCCAGGCCGACAATGAACCGAGGGCGGCAAAGACCGCCGTCGAGGCGCCGATTGACGTGTGCGATGCGCGCTGCACGACTGCATTCATCAGGTTACCGACGACGCCACCGAACAGGATCATGCAGGCAGCCAGACCGCCACCGATTTCCCGTGCCAGCAGCCCGCCGAAGACCGCACCGAAACCGATATTGACCCACACATGGCCGATATCCGCATGCAACGTCAGCGCTGTCGCTGCGCGCCACCATTGGCCTGCGTACATCAACGCAACATCGGTACGGCCGCTCTCGACCCAGTCGATGCCGAACGCATAGCGCGTCTGCAGCGAATAACACAACATCAGAAGCAGGGACCAGCCGAATGCGACAGCGCCGGCGCCCGGTTGCGCCGCCGCATGACGGGCCAACGGGCCGATACGATGATTCTCGCGTTCCCACAGGTGCAGTTGCTCCCGTGCCCGCGCCTCTTCGTGTTCCGGCACGCTCAGCCGCCAGCCAAACAACCCGTGTTCAATCTCGTGATCGATACTCATCGCCAGCAGCACGAGTGCGCGATTGCCTGTTTCCTGGGCCCGGACGGATCGATGGATAACGACCACAGATCAGAACCGGTTGATCGGTCCGCGGGTCGGCTTCTTGCGCTTGGCCGGTCCGGACTGTTTCTTCCTCGCTTCCGCCGGGTCCATGCCTGCATCGACTGCATCGCGGGCAGCAGACAGACGCTTGCGACTGTATTGAATCTGCTGTGTGCGGGCGGCAATCGCACGATCCAGCCGGTCGAGTGCCGGCTCGACAGACAAATCGCCGTCCGCCAGCCGCGCTTCTAGTTCGCGCTTCTTCTCTTCCAGATCTGCCAGCGTCGCCAATTCGATCGCTCCCCAACAGGGTCAACCCGAGGCGTCCGCACGCGGCTGGGTCAGGATCGGCCAGTACACCCAGATGAAAATTACGAACGTAACGATCCAGCCAACGGCGGCAATCTCGACTGAGCGCATGTATTGCTCCCCAAGTAACGGGCCAAGCAACCGGGCAACGATGGCGAGTGTCAGCATGAAATAAGCGACGACAGTCAGCCGTGCGGCATGCAATGGCCTTCCTGTGTGGCCAAGAGAAACGCGGGTCGTCATCGCCAGAATCATGCTGCCGACACCACCCATGGTTAATGCATGCAACGCAACCGATACCGGATAAGTCGACTGGAATGCAGACCACGCAATCAGGGCATAACCGATCGGTAGCCACCCGTACGCAACGTGCAATATGAGCAGCAACGGTTCGGAACGTGTCACGAGACCGCACCAGCGACTCAAACGAAATGCATGTACGACGGCTGCGGCAATTGCCACGACGCCGGTTAACGGACTCACCGGGGCGAATGTCACCGCGATGCCCGTGATGACGGTCAGAATCAACGTGGCCAATTCAACCGGAGCCGTGCTGCGCGGGGATCGCTGCCCCTCTTGCAAGCGTCCTTGCCCCTGGAGCCAGTTCGCCGTAAAACTAGGCACGATACGGCCCGCGATTGCCGTGATCAGCACGAGTACAACATGAATCATCAGTAACAGAACCGTCCGGTCGAGACCCGTTCCTGCCTGAGTGCCGGCGGCGCCGACATGGTAAAGCACATCCAGCACGGCAATCGAGGTGATGATGCCGACGATGATGAAGTTGCGACGATTCCCCGCGGCCATGACCTCGCGGGCAAAAAAGAAACTCAATAACACCGGGAACAACAGGTCGAGCAACGCAACCAGCCCTAACGGCAGAATCCCTACCAACGCCATTGCGAAGCGGCCGGCAAGCCATGCCGCAACGAGCCAGCCGAGTGGTGCGCCGTGCAACCGGGTCCGGCCGGTCCACATCGCGACGGCTGTCATGGCAAAGCCGGCGACAATGGCCATCGCAAAGCCGAACAGCATTTCGTGGGCATGCCACAGCATCGGATTGACCTGTGATGCAACGGGGCCGACTCCGGCCAGCGCCATGATCCACAGCACCATGACAATGATCGAGCACAGTGAGCCGAGCAGGAAAAACGGTCGGAACGCATAACTGAGTAGTTCGGTGAAAATTTGCATAGTCCTCAAAAAATCCTGATCCGGTAACGGTATAACCGGGCGACCACATGCCGCCGGCACACTATAATACGGCATGCGCTATATAGAACCGCTGTTTCGTCCGCCGTCCGAGGCCCGTTCGCTGATCCTGCAGGTCACCAACGGCTGCTCGTGGAACCGCTGCACGTTCTGTGACATGTATACCCAGCCACAGAAGAAATTCCGCCCGATGCCACAGGCGGACATCGACACCGAGCTGGCAGCCGTCGCAGCCGCCGGAGCACCAGTCCGCCGCATCTTCCTTGCCGACGGGGACGCAATGACATTATCCGTGCGGCGTCTGAAAGCAATTCTCGAAAGTATCAACCGGCACCTGCCGGATGTTCAGCGCGTCGCATCCTACTGCCTGCCACGCAACATCAGCAAGAAATCCGTCGACGAACTTGCCGAGCTCCGGGCCATGGGGCTCAGCCTGTTCTATGTCGGCTGTGAGAGCGGTGATGATCTCGTGCTCGATCGCGTGCAAAAGGGTGAAACCTTCGCGACTTCGCTGTCTGCGCTGCAAAAAATCAAGGCCGCCGGTGCGAAAAGCTCCGTCATGATCCTCAATGGCATGGGCGGCACCCGCTATAGCGAACAACACGCCCTGAACTCGGCACGCCTGATGAACGAGGCACAACCGGAATACCTATCGACGCTGGTCGTCAGTTTTCCGCTCGGCATGGAGCGCTACGAGGCCGGATTTAATGGTGAATTCGAGCCTCTTGATCAGGCGGGCCTGTTTCGAGAAATGTACCAGCTACTCGATGCACTGGACCTGGAACAGACGATCTTCCGCAGCGATCATGCATCGAATTATCTGTCGCTCAAGGGAACGCTCGGCAAGGACAAGGAAAAACTGCTGAACAGCGTGCGTATGGCAATAGAACGGCCCGACGACGCGAATCTGCGCGCCGAGTGGCAACGGGGGTTGTAGGAGCCGCTTCCTGCGCCCTTCCTGACGCAGAGAGTTACCCTGGCTTTCCAGGACCCTTGTAATGCGTTTCGACAAAGCCCTTTAGCTGTGCGATGCGATCGCGCCAGGCCGCAAAATTCGGATAGGCCGAATAATCGAGTGATCGACCGAGTTTAGTCAACGTATAGGCCGCAATCGCAAAATCCGCGACGCTGAGTTCACCGCAAACATAGTCTTTATCCTGTAACTGAATATCAAGCACCTTAAACAACGGCGCCAGAAGAGATTCCGCGTTCGTTTCTTCGCCGGTTTTCAGCTGCCCCATCGCCGGCATCAGGTGGGAACTTTGCCAGTGCAGCCATCGATCGACGTCGGCACGCCCTCTGGGATCCGTCGGCAATGCGTTTGTCTCGGGGAACACGGTCGCCAGGTAAGTCAGAATCGCATTCGATTCCCACAGACTGAACGCTCCATCGACGAGCACCGGTACCTTGCCCATCGGGTTCATGGTCAGGAACTCGTCGGTCTTGTTTTCCTGCTCGCGGAAATTGACCTGGTGAATCTCGACATCGAGATCGAAATGTTTGATGAACGCCTCGACCTTGCGATTGTTCGGTGTAATGAAAAACGAATGCAGTAACACGCTCTGTCTCCCAGGTCGCTGTCAGCTTAATACTACCTCACAAAAAAAGGGTCGAACCGAGGTTTTTGAAACCCCGATTCGACCCCGGTTACTCAAATTCGCCCGGGGTCAGAGTCGCACAGACTCTGGCCCCGTTTGAACATCAGTTCAGAATGCTGCCGTTAGCATCAACCATGCTTTCGTGATGTCATTGCCGCCTATATCGTCATCAGCATCGAACATCGCGATTTTACCGAGGACCGAGTAATGCTTGCCGAGCGGCCATTTCGCCAGGAAATCGATCTCGGTACCGTAATCGATGCTACCCACATCCGACGAGAAGTCATGCAGAACCAGCTTCAGCGTACCTTTCGACACCTTGGCCGATGCGGCGATATAGGTATCCTCCAGGCCGTTGGCCGGCGTTCCGAGGAACTGATCTGCCCAGCCGTTATGAGCATGCAGCGTCGCAAGCGGTGTCTTGAATCCCACACCATTATCGGACTCGAGCACCTCGTAACCGGCTTTAATGGAAAACTGATTCCATTTGAAGCCGAGTTCGCCGAGCATGTAATCGGTATCGTAATCTAAAGCGCTGTCCTCGTAGTCTTTCTGCGTCGCATACTCGGCCGCATAAGTGATGGCCATGCCATCGCCGATCTTCGGTGCGCCGGATATCCGAACTCCATACGTTTCATTAGAGTTATTGTGGGCAGAGGCAAGGCCGGATTTGTCATCGAGGTCCAGCAAGTAGCCATAAACCGACACGGACAGTGCGCCATTCAGTGTATAAGCGGCATCAATGATATGGGAATCACTTCTGAAAACATCTGCAGCCTTACCGGTACCACTCTCCGGGCCAAAAATCCGGTTGACCTGGTCGAGATAGGCGTAGTTGGCCGAGAAGTTGCCGCCCTTGTAATTCGCGGACAACGCATCATAGGTCTGCTCGTTCTGACGCCAGCCAACGTTACCGATGAACCGGGCATTACCACGGATGATCCGCTGCCGGCCACCGACGATGGTCGTATCTTTCAGTCCCGAGTACGTCAAGGCAGCGATGTTCAGGTTCGTGCCCTTCGGATCAGCTACGGTCGGATACTGGCCCTGGCCGTTACGCGTGCTGTTGTAGTTGCTCGCAACGATTGTATGCACGTCATCCATGTTGAGCGTGACATCGAGATCATTCCACTTCGCCGTCCTGAAGACGAGTCTCGTCCGCAGCGTTGAAGCGTTAGCGTCTTTGGCCATGCCATCCTGATCGACAAACTCGTAGCGATAGCGAAAATTTACGTCAAACTCGCCGTTCTTGAACGTATCGACCATCTGGTCGCCAAAATTATCCGCGACCGATGCCGGCGCCCATGCCACCATGACAGCTGCCATGGCAATCGCTATGAGCCTGCCGCTAGTGCGACGATGCTCTTTTATTGTAAAAATTTTCATTTTATTACCTTCCTTAATAGTTACTGTTGTCAATGAAAAAGAATCTGCTACATCAATGCGGGTTGCCAAAAAACATATAAGTAATATTTACCAGCTAACCTCCAGTCGATGACATAAAGCGAATGATCTGTTCCGGCTTCTCGCCAAATTCATGTCTCGCCGGCTTGAGCTTCAGCGCCTCGATGAGTGTGCTTCTCAAATCTGCATCGTCGATACCCGCACGCAGCAGCGGCCGCAGCGGAACGCTGTGCGTCTGGCCGAGGCACAAATGCAGCGTTCCGTCGACGGACAAGCGCACGCGGTTGCAAGACTCGCAGAAATGCCGCGAGATCGGCGTGATGAAACCGATATTCGAATCGCTGCCGTCAATGCGGAAATAATGCGCCGGTCCGCCACCCGGCATGACACTCGGCACGAGATCAAATTTTTCTTCGAGTTGCTCGCGGACGTCACTCAACGGCATGTAATGGTGCGTGGCTGCACGGCCAGAGGAACCCATCGGCATCGTCTCGATAAATCGCAAGCTGAAGCCATGTTCGATACAGAACCCGGCCATGTTGACAAATTCATCATCATTTCGACCCTTGAGTGCGAGCATGTTGATCTTGATCGGCGCAAAACCAGTTTGCCTGGCTGCCATCAGGCCATCGAGTACGCGATCGAAGTCATCGTTACCGGTAATCTCCAGGAACCTGTCCCGCTGCAATGTATCGAGACTGACATTCAACCGCTCGATACCCGCACTGCGCAGAGCTTCGGCCTGGTTTGCCAGCAGCACGGCGTTCGTACTGAGCGACAAATCCTCGAGACCCGGCAACACGGATAACCGCGCTGCCAAATCCGAAATATGCTTACGCACCAGCGGCTCGCCACCGGTGATGCGTACGCGTCGAACGCCCAATTCCGCAAACACACGTATAACCCGTTCGATTTCGTCAAACGTCAGGTATTCTTCCCGCCGTTCAAAATCGTGATTACCGTCCGGCATGCAGTACGTACAACGCAGATTGCATTTATCCGTTACCGACAGCCGCACATAATCTATCGTTCGGCCCAGCGGGTCTATCAGGCGCTTTTCGGTTGATATCTGCATACTTAATAGTTGCGCACAGCTATAACGCTACAAATACCCTCGTAAGAAGGTATATCGCTCACGGACAGCAACTTAGCCCCGATACCTAAAAACCGGAATACGTAATATCCGTCAGCAGGATACGTATATGGGTGGACTATTCTTTGCCAACCAGCGTCGGCACAGCAGGCAACACCCATCCTTTTGATTCACGACGGGCCGGGCTCGGAATTGCATAGGCCACACGATCCTGATCGTCGCGCACCTGATTGATGTCGATACGCCAGCCCTTGTCCTCCCATTCCTGACAAAACTCCCGGTAACGCCCGATTGCTTTGTCGGCCGGCACGAGGAATTCGTTTTTGCCGGTAATCGGCGTCAATGACGGTCGCATCGGCTCCAGTACGTACCGATCCTGTTCGGCAATAAACAGGCCGCGATCTTCGAAGGTCTTGTCGTATTTCGGGTCCAGCATAAAGTTCCGCCCAAACAACACAAAAATACGATCGAGCTTTTCATTGATCGGCGTATGGAACGCATAACCATGTAACCAGGCCTTGTCCGAGACATGGATTTTCGTCCACGTGACATTCGGACCATGGCTACCGGATCCGGCATAGGCTACGCCTTCGCCCTCCCGGCCCGATTCAGCTCGCATGTCACTCTGGGCCATCGGCGGCGCCTGCATCGGTTTCATGAATCCCGTTCCCCAGTCGGTATCCTCGAGTTCAAAATCCTCGACGATGTAATCCTCTTTGACACCGAGGAATCCATGCGTCGGATGGGTAAACTCATTGTGCGCCGGATCGATCGTATTTTCGACGGAGCGCTTGTAATCGATCTTCCAATCCATCGTTAACGGAATGATTCGCCAGTCCGGATCGTCGTACTCGGGTGCAGGTTGAATCGGCGGGCGTTCCGCTTCCGGCAGATCGCCGAGAAAGACAAAAACCAGTCCATATCGCTCTTCGACCGGGTAGGCATCAACCCTGGTACGACTCGGAATCTTGGCATCCGAACCCAGCGACGGCAGACGCACGCAGGATCCGTCGCCGTTAAAAGTCCATCCGTGATACGGGCACTCCACACAATCGCCGCGAATGCGTCCGTCCGCCAATGCACCGCTGCGGTGTGAACAGGTATTGCTGACGCAACGTACTTCACCTTTAGTGTCTCGCCACACGGCAAATTGGTGCCCGAGCATGCTCACCTTGAGTGGCTTCTGCGCGCCAAAAGTAAGGTCGGAAGCCTGGCAAGCAACGTACCAGAAGTTTATATACATCGGTGCTCTCCTGTTTGATCCGGAGGATGGTCGGACTCTTGGCTGCAGATAGACGGCCGCGACCAAAATAATTTACCGAACCTATACGTGTACACCGGCAGCAATTGAGCGGTAATACGGTCATATACGTAATAATACCCGACCGGAATCAGGCTCACTCATACAGACTTGACGTCATTTCAACTATGGAATCGATCCGCACCGGAACAACGGAGAAATACGCTTTGAAACATTATATCGTGACGATATAAATCAGGATCGAACACGAAGATCATAGATACAGACGTTAGCAAGACCCGGAGTATCCAATGAGCGGACAAAACAGAAGCGTCTTTCACAGACTGTACAAGTCGGCCAGGAAGCCGGAGGATCTGCCATGGCACGAAGCCGATCCTCCGGCCTTGCTCATCAAGGCGCTGGACCGGCGCAAAGCGCCCGGTAACGCGCTGGATATCGGCTGCGGCTCCGGGACCTACTCTATCTATATGGCGGATCGCGGCTACCGGGTCACGGCTATCGATTTCATGCCGCAGGCCATCACGATGTTGCAAAACCTTATTAAAGGACGCGACCTTACGATCGAAGCCATACAAGCGGATGTGGGCAAGTGGTCCGCGAACAAGCCGTTTGATGTCGTGCTGGATGTCGGCTGCCTGCACACACCCGGCACGATCGAAATCGGTGCATACAAGGCACAATTACTGCGCTGGCTGACCCCGGGTGGTGATTTCATCCTGGTGCATTTCGGCCGGCGCGGCTGGTGGGACTGGTGGCCGATCGGCCCGCAGCGCGTCTATGCAGAAAAATTACACCGGCAGTTCGCACCGGAGTTTGAACTGGTCGAAGACGCGTCGGAGGTACGCCATGGCTTTCCATTATTCATGGGACGCTCTGCGCTCATCGGCCGTTACTGGTTCAGGCGCATCTGAAAATGTACTTTTTCAGACTGTCAGACCTTAAATGAATCGGCACTCCGGGCATGCTCGACGTCATTCGGCGGATAGGTCTTCCACTTATCTTCGTAATATCGAGCCCGCAGATTGCCGTCAGACTTCTTGTTAAACGTCAGGTAGAGGTTGCGCCGGCCCTTATTGCTACTGTTCGGCGGCGAACCGTGCGGCACGTAGCAATCGAAGAAAATCACGTCACCCGGATCGGCCTCGAGCATGACATATTCATCATCGGCCCAGCTGACGTCCGTCTCGTCCGATAACGGCCGCCACTCATCTTCCATCAGGCTTTTCTTGTAATTACCCGAGTTCATGAATCTCAGTGCCGCATTTTCCTCGCGGTTTTCATCGATAACGATACACATCGTGATAAAGAAATCACTGTACGCATTCCAGCCGGCGGCCTGATCCTGGTGCAACTTATCGGCACGACAACCGGGGTGCTTGTAGTTGATTTTTTCCTTGAACAACACCGGCGCTTCACCGAATAACGTTGTCAGCGCATCGATTGTTTTTTCGTTCAGCAACAAGTCGGAAATCTCGGCATCATGCTCGCCGAGCACATGTTCGACGCGTACGAGAATATTCTCGCCGCTCAACGGACTCTTTTCGAAGTATTTTGCCGCATGGGCCGATGTGTCGGACGACACATCCTGCAATGCATCGAGCCAGTCGGAAACGGCACCGATAACATCCTGATCTACGAATCCCTTGAGGACGATAAAGCCTTTTTCATCAAACGTGGTTTTCTGCTCTGCTGATAAGCTCATGGTCTTGTCTGCCTTTGTGAATACTACGATACGACATGTTGCCGTGATCTATATGGGCCAATGGGCAATATAGTTGCTGAAAACTCGTCAACATGCCATCCAAAAATATAATTTTTCTATCAGGGATTTCCCGTAGCGCAGGTTCGCATGCTTGAACTTTACCCGCTAATGAAAGGTCAATAGACTTAGGAAAGAAACCCGAACAATGGATCAACCATGCCCCGATTCCCTTCAGCCCCGATCGCCGGCGCCGGCATAGGCCTGCGATCCCGCCACTACCAGGAAATACTCGATACCAGGCCTGCAATACCCTGGTTCGAAGTCCTGTCCGAAAATTACTTCGGTGCCGGGGGATTGCCTATCTATCATCTCGAGCAGGTCCGGGAGTATTATCCGGTCACGCTGCACGGCGTCGGCATGTCGCTCGGCTCGGCTGATCCGCTGAATTTCGACTACCTGGCCCGACTCAGGAAGCTCGCCGAACAGATCGAACCCACTTATATATCGGATCATCTGGCCTGGATTTCTGTCGACGGACGCTACGTCCACGATTTATTACCCCTGCCGTACACAGAGGAAGCGCTGGTGCATTTTGCCGACCGCGTCAGCCAGGCACAAGACTATCTCGGGTGCCGGCTGCTGATCGAAAACCCGTCGAGTTACATGGGGTTTAAAAACGTCGAGATGACCGAATGGGAGTTTCTGCAGGAACTCGTCAAACGCGCCGACTGTGACCTGCTGTTCGACGTGAACAATGTCTATGTCAGCAGCAAGAACCACGGTTTTGACCCGGCCGAATACCTGCACGCGCTGCCCGCAGGCCGGGTCAGGGAAATTCACCTGGCCGGTTACGAGGAACAGGATAACTACCTGTTCGACACGCACGGTTACCGGGTACATCCACCAGTCTGGGAACTGTACAAGAAAACGGTCGAACATCTCGGGCCCGTGCCGACGCTAATCGAATGGGATAATGACATCCCCGAATTCGAAGTACTCGTCGACGAAGCGAACAAGGCACAGAAGGTGCTGACCGACATGGCGGCAGCGGCATGACCGCACTACTCGACATGCAACGCATGATCCGCGACGCAGTGTTCGAGACCGGGCCTGATGGTCCGGCGCTTGCAGCCGTCAGCGAATATATCCAGGCCAGCGAAGGTTTCTCGGCCGCTGAACACCTGCTGATTTATCGCCGCGCGATCCTCGGCACGCTGGTACGGGCACTCGGTGCGATTCATCCGGTTTGCCAACAGCTCGTCGGTGACGAATTTTTCGATGCGATGAGCCGTGTCTATGCGCGGCAGACACTGTCGGAATCGCCGGATCTCGGTGACTACGGAGAGAGTTTCGGCGACTTCATCGCAGTTTTCGAGCCGGCCGCCGAGCTCGTCTACCTGGCCGATGTCGCACGACTCGAGTGGCGCTGGCACCGCGCATTTCATGCGCCGGACGAGGCAACCCTCGACATCGCTGCACTCGCCAGTGTCACGGAGGCGGACACGGGCCGCATCGCATTCCGGCTGCCGGTCTCGGCGAGCCTGCTCGCATCGGACTACCCGGTGCAACGCATCTGGCAGGTCAATCAGGACGACTGGACCGGTGACCAGGCCGTCGATCTCGACGAAGACGGAGTCCGGCTGATTGTCTGGCGACACGGGCACGAGATGCGTATCGATGAACTGGATGCAGGCGCGTGGTCACTGCTCAACGCCATCGAGATGGGACAAACGCTCGGAGAAATCGGCGACAACGAAGGCCTGGAAGACCTCGATGCCATCCTGCCGCGCTGCGTACAAAATGGCTGGATTGCAGGATTCGAATTGCAAAACTAAAGCGATGGAGTCAGATCTGGAAGCCATCCCCGCACCATCTTCGGAAACCCGCAGCCCCGCACCAACCTGCTTTTAGGTATCATTCATACCAACAACGAACCCGAAGACAAACCCATGAAATACGATATCCTCATTATTGGCGCCGGCCCGGCCGGACTCAGTTTCGCCCGCTCATTCAAGGGCTCCGATCTGAAGATTCTCGTCATCGAGAAAGCATCACTGGACAGCATCCGCAATCCGGAACCCGACGGCCGGGAAATTGCACTGACTCACCTGTCCATCAAACTCATGCAGGACCTCGGTGCGTGGCCACGCATCCCGGCCGAATCCATATCGCCGATAGGTGAAGCCAAAGTACTGAACGGCAACTCATCGTACTTCCTTGATTTTGACACCAGCAACGTCGCCGGCGATGCGCTCGGTTACCTGGTGCCGAATTACCTGATTCGCAAATCGCTTTTCGAAGAGGCCGAGCCGCTGCCGAACGTGGAAATCCTGACCGATATGACTGTCGAGAACCTGAGCACCGACAGTCAGGGCGGCACCGTCACTCTGTCTAATGGCGAGACCCGCGAAGCGAAGTTAATCGTCGCCGCCGACAGTCGCTTTTCATCGTCGCGCCGGAATATGGGCATCAGCACGAGCATGAAGGATTTTGCCAAGACAGCGATTGTCTGCAGAATGGAGCACGACCTGCCGCACGAACAGATCGCATACGAGTGTTTTCATTACGGCAGGACGCTGGCCATTCTGCCGATGACCGGAAATCTATCGTCGATCGTCATCACCGTACACAACGAACTGGCCGAACAAATTACCAATATGAGCGAGGAAGAATTCAATCGCGATATTCAGGAGCGATTCGGAAACCGACTCGGTCAGATGCGGCTCGTCGGTGAACGCTTCTCATATCCGTTGATCGCCGTGCACGCCAACCACTTCTTCGCCAACCACTATGCCCTGATCGGCGATGCAGCAGTCGGCATGCACCCGGTCACCGCACACGGCTTTAACCTGGGTCTTCGCGGCCAAGCGACGCTGGCCCGCGAGATTCTGCGTGCCGTCGCGCGCGGCAGGGACATCGGTTCGCGCAGAGTCCTTGCGAACTACGAGCGCCGACACATGCGTATCACCAAACCGATGTACTGGGGCACGAACGGCATCGTCGGCCTGTTCACCGACGAGCGCCCGCCGGCCAAGGCACTCAGAGAACTCACGCTGCGTGTTGCCAATAACCTGCCGCCGATCAAACGTCTGATCAAGAACCGGCTGACGGAAATCTCGACGTAGGAGTGGCTTCCAGCCGCTCCTACGGGTGAGTCAATCAAATCCTGCACCGATTTGACCGGGCATCTTTTCGGCTAGAATTAAATTCGTGACTCCGAATTACCTGATTCCCACACTCATGGCCACCCTGATCACCGGCTGTTCGCCACCGGCCAATACGGATACAACCAGCATGCCGAACCCCCCTGTCGCCGACGTTCGGCCGTTTGAAATCGCCTCCCCGAACGGAACGCGAACCGACAACTATTACTGGTTGCGTGACGACGAACGCGCAGATGCCGACATGCTGGCCTACCTCAAAGCCGAAAATGCCTACACGGCAAAAAAGCTTGCCCATCTGGAACCACTGCAAACCCGGCTGTACGAAGAAATTATCGGTCGTATCCAGAAAGATGACTCGTCAGTTCCGTACCGCTTCCACGGGTATTACTACTACACACGATTTGAGGCAGAAAGCGAATACCCGATCCATGCGCGCAAAAAAGGCTCCACGGAAGCCGCGGAGGAAATTCTTCTCGACGGTAATCAACTGGCTAGTGGCAACGATTACTACTCGATCGGCAACTACGAGGTCAGTCCGAACGACAAACTGCTGGCCTGGGCCGAAGACACGACCGGACGCCGGCAATTCACGATCAGATTCAAGAACCTCGAAACCGGCGAACTATTGCCGGACATCATCACCGGCAACCAGTCTTCACTGATCTGGGCCGAAGACAACGAGACATTCTTTTACATAGAGAAAGACCCGACGACGCTGCTCGGCGTACGCGTCAAGCGTCACCGTCTCGGCACGGATCCTGCTGCTGACCCGATTGTCTATGAGGAGCGGGACGACGCTTTCTACATGTCTCTTGGCCGTAGCGGTGATGAGCGTTTCATCGTGCTAAATCTCGAAAGCACCGTCGCTGACGAAATTCGTTTTCTGCCGACTGACCGACCAACCGGTGACTTCAACATCCTGCTCCCACGCGAACGTGACCACGAATACGATGCCGACCACATCGGCAACCGCTGGATCATTCGCACGAACTGGCAGGCGGAAAACTTTCGCATCATGACAGCCATCGACGGTCATACAAATGACCGGAAGCAGTGGCATGAACTCATCCCGCACGACCAGGATATCTATATCGGCGATTTCGACGTGTTCGATGAATTCCTCGTCATTGCCGAACGCCGTGACGGACTGCGCTCACTCCGGGTGCTCGACAGGCAGGGCGAGACTCTGTTCCCAGTCGCTGCCGATGACCCGGCGTATGTCATGGACATCGACACGAATATGGAGCCGAACACTGACTGGCTGCGCTACAGCTATTCGTCGCTGACGACGCCGGAAACGATCTACGAAATTAATATGCGCACGCGCGAGCGCCGGATGTTGAAGCGTCAACCGGTTCCTGGTGGTTTTGATCCTGACAACTACCGCAGCGAACGCCTGTGGGTCACAGCCCGAGACGATGCACGCATCCCCGTATCATTGTTATACCGCAAAGAATACGAACAAGACGGGTCGGCGCCGCTTTACCTGTATGCCTACGGTTCCTACGGCTACTCCACGGACCCGGAGTTCGAAGACGAGATACTGAGTCTCGTCGATCGCGGCTTCGTCTACGCTATCGCTCATGTCCGCGGCGGGCAGGAACTGGGACGAACATGGTATGACTCAGGAAAACTCCTGAACAAGATCAATACCTTCACAGATTTCATCGATGTCACGATCGCTCTGGGTGAAGATAAATACGTCGACGCAAACAGAATCGCAGCATCCGGAGGCAGTGCCGGCGGCCTGTTGATCGGCGCGGTCAGTAATATGCGCCCGGACCTGTACCGCACCATCGTCGCCCATGTCCCGTTTGTCGATGTCGTCACGACCATGCTCGACACCAGCATCCCGCTGACCACCAACGAGTACGATGAATGGGGTAACCCCGAGAACCGGAAGTACTACGACTACCTGCTGCGCTACTCACCCTACGACAATGTCCGGGCACAGAACTACCCGTCGATGTTCGTCGCCACCGGCCTGTGGGACAGCCAGGTGCAATACTACGAACCGGCCAAGTGGGTGGCGAAACTCAGGGCCCTGAAGACCGATGACAATCCGCTGATCCTGCATGTCAACATGGATGCCGGTCACGGCGGGCAATCGGGGCGCTTTCGCCGCAACAAGGAACTGGCGATGGAGTATTCGTTTATTCTTGATCAGCTTGGCGTGAACGACTGAGGCCCGTTATGCCGGGGGTCGAGCCATGAAGCGTGGGTCAGCTTTTTCACGATGAAAGAGTCGGCCCAGCCATTCCCCGACTTTGCTCAATTCGCCGACCGAACCAGACGAACCCGAGCAATCCAATCAATATATTCGACGTCGCCGAGGCGATGAAAATTCCGTTCACACCAATCAGCCATTTGCCGAACAAAGCCAGCGGCAGGAACAAAATTACCGTGCGCAATGCCGACATCATAACCGCTGGCAACGGATAACCCATGCCGTTGAACGCTGCACACGTCGCCATGACCATGCCATAGCCGCCATAACTAATGGCCATGATCCACAGGTAGGTCATGGCCACCTGGCGAATTGCATCGTTATCGGTGAAAAACCCGGTCAGCGGATAAGCGATAACGGCCAGCACGACGGCCATGCTCAAACCGAACAACAGGCAGAATTTTCCGATCACCCGTCGTGATTCCGCCACCCGATTCAAGTGGCCGGCTGCATAATTTTGTCCCATGAACGGGCTCGTCACAGCTGACTGAGCATAGAAAGCGATCAGAAAGATTGGCTCGATACGCATCGCAATACCGAACCCGGCAACGGCATCGATGCCGTATCCGGCCACCATAGCAACGATGACACCGTTCGCAATCGGCACGATCGCATTCGTCAACATGGCCGGCAGACCGACGTGCAGCATCTGGCGCCACGAATCGAGGATCTTGCCGATGGCGGTAAAGGGCGTTGCAAATATCCGCAACCGCACATGCAGATAGACTAATGTACCGGCCAGCATGATGAGGTTTGCAACCAGCGTTGCCAGTGCCGCACCGGCGATTTCCATGCGCGGAAATCCGAACCAGCCGAAGATAAAGATCGGATCGAGCATTGCATTGATGGCTGCCGCCGCCGTGATGATTTTGCCCTCGATCATCGAGTTGCCGCGTGCGCGCATCGCAGCCAGGCAAGTCCACAACACAGCTGCGGCCGGTTCGGCGAAAAACCAGATCGACATGTAATCATCGATCAGCGGCAGCAGATCATCGGTTGCCCCGAGCAGGCGAAATATCGGCTTGATCATCAGCAACCCGAGCATGCACAGCGCAAGACTGACGAGACCGGCGAGCAATGCCGTGTCGGTAGTTTGCCGGCGCGCCATCGACCCGTCGTTTCTGCCGATCGCACGGGATATACACGATGCCGCCCCGGCCTCGAAGCCGATAATAATACTGCTCAGGAACCAGATAATCGGAAACGTGAAACTGATCGCCGCCAGCGGCGCATCGCCGAGTCGTGACACAAAAAACAGGTCGACGGCGTCGAACGATATGATCGCCACGAGACCCAGTGCCATTGGTGTTGCCTGGCGTCGTAAACGACCGGCAACCGATCCGGTGGTCAGATCTACAGACACAAAATTTCCTTATTCAATTATTCGGAGCCAGATCGGAACTGACTCTCTTGAATTTCCCCGTCCGCCTGAGTCGCCAGATACCATGCTGTAGCTGATACGGCCGGCCCGGGACCGTCGCGGCCAAATGGTTTCCGAGTTGTTCCGTGGCTACATCAGGCTGTACTGATTCAAAATACAGACGCAGAGAACCGTCTCGATCTTGATGTAACCGCCAGGCATCCAGATGCTGGATCTGCTCGAACTGAAAACTCAACGGCGACACGCGTCGACCGTCACCGTCGATGATCCAATCGTCACGACGCGCTTGTTGAATCGTCATCGTCGGCAGCCGGATCCGGCAATCGCCCGCATCATCCAACGATACACGATCGCCCAACCGGTAACGCAGCAACGGTTGTGATGATACAAATAGTGGCGTTACCAGCAAGCCATCCGGATCGGCTTCGAGCACAATCTCGTCGACATTGGCATGATAGTGGTTACAAAACGGGCATTGCCAGGCGATCGCGCCGGATTCCGTCGAACCATAGCGATCCAGAACTCTCGCGGAAAATGCATCACGCATCATCGTGCGCCACTCCGGCTGCAGGAATTCCCCACCCGGCGCGATATAACGCACCCCGATGTCACGGAACGAATCGCCTGCCTGATCGATAAACCGCACGATGCCGCTGGAAATGCCCCGAATCAGCTGCGGGCGCAGGGACCGCAGCAAATTGCGTATCTGCCCGATGTCCGCAGCGGCGCCGGCAAACCAGGTCCGGTATCGAACCCCGCCATATTCAAATAGTTTCGGTGGCGTCTCGGCTTCAGCACACCACGTGCCATCGATGAATACAACCTGATGCACGTCGCCGGGCAGATCATAGAACAGATGCGGACGATAAAGCAGCGCGCGCCGAAAGCGTCGCTCACGAATATTGTTCCGGATCGTGACCTGGTAACCGCTCGTACCCGAAGTTCGGTTCTGCCGAATTGAATCATCCGCCGTGACCGGAATATCAGAGATATCCTGTTTCTCGAGCGGCCGGACCTCATTCCATCCCTGCTGCGTACCGATTCGATCGGCATAGAATGAACTGTAATTACGAAACCAGCCAAGTATCGCCGCACGATCCTGCTCCGGCGGCACAACCAGCGCCCGTTCACGCAATTGTGTTCCCCATTTTGCCTCGGACGCACAAATGACTGATTGCCTGTATGGCATTGACGACCCTCTCACCTTCCTGATTTCACCGCTGAATCACGATACTCTCACGCCAGACCCTGCGCTGATCCCAGGCCACGATGCACCGGTGGTCGGACGCCCCAGACGATCGGTACGTGTTTACCCACTCGAATGTCATTCCATGGTGAATTTACAGTTTTACCTACTTGCCGTCGTCACCAACACCTGTAGCATGAAGACCAGCATGCCACCGACACTCATCAATCAGCCAGCTACTGACCGGGCTAACGTGAATTCACGCGATCTGCTGCAGGATACATTCGGCTACACGGAATTTATCGGCCAGCAGGAAACGGCCATCGACGCGGCACTGGCCGGCCAGGATTCACTCGTGCTGATGCCGACCGGCGGCGGCAAATCCCTGTGCTACCAGGTTCCGGCACTAATGCGCGACGGCGTCGGCCTCGTCATCTCACCGCTGATTGCATTGATGCAGGATCAGGTCCGCGCACTGCACGAGCTCGGCATCGAGGCGGCCTACCTGAACTCATCGCTGAGTCGCGAGGCCCAGCAGCAAGTTATCGATCGACTGCGCAACAACGAACTCGACCTGCTCTATGTCGCACCGGAACGACTCGTAAAATCCGAGATGCGGGCACTCCTGTCGACCGTGCCGATTTCGATCATCGCCATTGACGAGGCGCACTGTGTCTCGCAATGGGGGCACGACTTTCGTCAGGATTACCTGGCGCTGCATGAACTTGCCGATTGGTTTCCCGGCATACCCCGGATGGCGCTGACCGCGACCGCAACACCGGTCACGCGTGCCGAGATCGTCGAACGTCTCACACTGCACGACCCGCAACAACTCGTCAGCAGTTTCGACCGGCCGAACATTCGCTATATCGTCCAGGCCAAGACCGACGCACGGCGCCAACTCCTGCAATTTCTCGCCGGTCACACTGGCGAGGCCGGAATCGTTTACTGTCTGGCGCGCAAGAAAACCGAAAGTATCGCCGGGTGGCTGCAGCAACAGGGCCGCAACGCGCTACCCTATCATGCCGGTCTGCCGGCAAAAACGCGCGCCGAGCATCAGCGCCGTTTCCTGGCCGAAGACGGCGTCATCATCGTTGCAACGATCGCATTCGGCATGGGTATTGATAAACCGGATGTTCGTTTCGTTGCACACCTCGACCTGCCCAAGAGCATCGAGTCGTACTATCAGGAAACCGGGCGAGCCGGCCGAGACGGCGAGCCGGCCGATGCATTCATGGTCTATGGCCTGCAGGATGTCGTGCGGCTGCGCCAGATGGTCGACGGCTCGAGTGCCGGCGAAACCTTTATTCGTCACGAACGCCAGAAGCTCGATACGCTGCTGGGCTGGTGTGAAGTCACCGCGTGCCGGCGCCGCCCGTTGCTCGCTTATTTCGGCGACGAGCTCGAACACGACTGCGGTAATTGCGACAACTGCCTGAACCCGCCGGCAACCTGGGATGCGACCGAGGCCGCACGCAAACTGCTGTCTGCCGTCTACCGGACCGGTCAGTACTTCGGCGCGGCGCATGTCGTCGATGTCCTGCTCGGCAAGCGAACCGAAAAGATCGAGCAACGCCACCATGACGAACTCACCGTATTCGGCATCGGCACCGAACTAAAGGCGCAACCCTGGCGTTCCGTAATTCGTCAACTCGTTGTACAGGGATACCTCAGGGTTGACCAGGAACGCTACGGCGCACTCGCATTGACTGAAAAAAGCCGCCCCCTGTTACGTGGCGACATTACCGTACACCTGCGTGAGGATACGAAGGCACCCACACCAGGCAAAAAACCGCGCAGTACGAACCGCCAGGTACCGGATACCGACCGTGACTTATGGGAAGCCCTGCGTGCCTGCCGTCAGCAACTCGCCACCGAACACAGCGTGCCGCCGTACGTGATTTTTCACGACGCGACACTGCTGCAGATGATGGAATACCGCCCCGACAGTTCCGAGGCGCTATTGACAATCAACGGCGTCGGCCAAACCAAACTGGACCGCTACGGCCAACCCTTCCTGGACATCATTCGCGAAGCCACGACTTAAGATTATTCCCCGAACGGAAAAGCCCTGCGATACACCGCAGTCACGACGCTGGACACTAACGATCGCGCCACCCAAATAGCCGGGCGGGGCCGGGGATATGTCCCGACCCGACTAATGACCTCCGGAGGCGAGGGGCATATCCCCGGCCCCGCCTGGCGGCAACTCGACACTCCAGCACCCCGGCAATCCATCCACCCCTCCAGTGATACTATCCCGAATGACCCTCACCCGCCGCACGCTACTACAAATCGCATCCGGCACCGGCCTGTCACTCGGTCTCGGCTGGAACCCGCTCCCGGCTAACACCGACAGCGGCGCCATCATCACACGCCCCATACCAGCCAGCGATGAATCGGTACCGGTCATCGGCATCGGCACGAACCGCTATCGGGTCGGTAACGAAACCGATAGCGCAATGCTGCGTGAGACGCTAAGTGTTTTTCACGAACTCGGCGGTACCTTCATCGACACGGCACCGATGTACCGTAGTTCTGAAGAGATTCTCGGGCAATTAATTGCCGGTCTCGGTATTCATGATGACCTGTTCCTCGCGACAAAGGTCGTACTCGAGGATCAAGCGGGCGCTGTGCAGCGTATGACGGCATCACTCGAAAAGCTGCAAACCAGTATGCTCGATCTTGTACAGTCACATAACATGCGCGGTGCAGAAAAAACGCTGCCCGTCATGCGTGAATGGCAGCAGGACGGACGTGTGCGCTATGTTGGCATCACGACATCGAAAAACAGGGAATTCCCACGGATGCTGGATCTGATGAAACGGGAGCAACTCGAGTTCATACAGGTCAACTACTCGTTAGCTAATCGCGAAGCCGCCGAAGAAATTCTGCCGCTCGCGATGGACCGTGGCATCGCCGTCATCATCAACTTGCCGTTTGGCCGCGGCTCATTATTCAACGCACTGAGTGACCGGTCATTGCCCGACTGGGCCGAGGACTTCGATTGTCACAGCTGGGCTCAATTCCTGCTGAAGTATGTCGTCGCGCATTCCGCGGTCACCTGCGCAATCCCGGGCACGACCAAATCACATCATGCGCGCGACAACTTTGGCGCGGCACTGGGCCGGCTGCCCGACGCAAAGCTGCGACGCAAGCAGGAACAATTCTTCGATGCGTTGTAGTACTGGAGCGATCTACTGCAGCGCCGGAACCACGTGCTTTGCAATCATCCGAATCGAATCGGCCGGATCGTCCTGCAACCCAAGTGCGATCTCCGTGAAACCGGCCGACTTGAATAATTTTAGCCGTTCAATATGCCGGTCTATGTCGCCCAGGTCACCTGAAACCGTCAGGCCCTCAACGAGCTTTTCAACAATTTTTGGCGGAACACCTTCGATTTTATCTGTTCGATCGAGATAGGCCTTCAGAAATGACCACGTATTCGCACGCACGGTCTCGACATCTGCGGGATCGAGGAAATGCTTGATCCACTTGGGTCCGAGCCACGCGCGAGCAATCAATTCACGTTTCGATTCAAAGAGCGATGCCTCACGATCCTTCTTGATATGCCAGGACAGGAAATTGTTCAACCGGAAATCGTCATCGGCACGGCCTGCGTCGGCGAGTGACCCTTTGAGCGTCGATACCGACCAGTCGAACATCTCCGGTTGCACATCACTCATCATGACGCCGTCGGCAACACCAGCCGCCATGCGTAACATTTTCGGGCCATTCGCCCCGGCAAGGATCAACGGCGGCTTTTTTGTCGGCCAGCGCGCCGAGTAACCTTGTGCACTGTAAACTTCTCCGTCGTAATTGACGACATCACCGCTACAGGCCTGCTTGATAAGTTCGAGCGCCTCACGCAAGCCGGTCATTCTTTTTCCGTAATCGACCTTCATGACATCCGGCCATTGGCCGCCACCCGCCACGACGACACCGGCACGGCCACCCGATATTTCATTCAACGTCAGTACGGCATTGGCGATCTTCAGCGGATGCAACTCATAGGGAGAGACAACCGCGATACCAATACGAATCTCCCTGGATGCCGCTGCGAGCGGCATCGCGCTCATGAATGCATCGGGTGCCTGCGCGTAGTTCTGAATCCAGATACCGTGAATACCGAGTGATTCAGCCAGTAATCCAAGTTCCTTGAACTCCTCGGCACCGATTTTTGATTCAAGAACAATATCGACCTGCATGAAACTAATCCCTCTGACCTATTCCAAATCAAACCAAAAAAGTACCAGGTTTATCGCAGCGCCGGAACGACATGCTCGCCGAGCATGTCTATCGCAGCAGCCGGATCGTCATGCAAACGTAGCGCGAGTTCATCGAGACCCACATCCTTGAACTCCTGCAGGCGCGCGATGTGTTTGTCCATCTCGGTCAGATCACCGGTCGTCGAAATACCCTCGATCAACTCGTCGATGATCCGCTGTGGCACGCCCTTGATATCACCGGACCGATCCCGATACGCCGTGATAAATGCCGGTTTTTTGGCCTGGATATAGTCGTTATCTTCTTCGCTCATGAACGATTTTATGTGATGGGGGCTGAGCCAGCTGCGGATGATCAGTTCGCGCCGGGCCTCCTTCAGCGCCGCCTCCCGGTCTGCCTTGACATGCCACGCCCAGAAATTGCTGACTCGAAACGGACCGACGGACTCATCCCGTTCAGGCAAGGTCTCCCTGACAAGACCCATTGCCTCGGCGGCGAATGTAGGTACTGAGTCGCTGAGCACAATGCCGTCGGCTTTTTTCGTGCTCATGCGTATCATCTGCTCCTTACCCGCTCCGGCATAGATCAGAGGCGCTTCGTCCGTCGCCCATTGCGCCGAAAAACGGCTGGCCTTATACATCTCACCCTGGTAATTCGCCACAAAATGCTTGTCGCCGCAGGCCGCCTTGAGCAATTCGGTCGTCTCGCGTACTGCACGCACACGACGCTCGATTGGAATACACATGACGCCATTCCACTCTGCACCACCGCCGACGCACAGTGCGGCACGGCCTTTGCTGTACTCGTTCAGCGTCAGCAGCGCGTTGGCCATTTTCAGCGGATGCATCTCCCACGGGCTGACGACCATGACGCCGATCTTGAGTCGCGTCGAGGCGATTGCCAGTGGCACAAGGCTCATAAACCCGTCGCGTGCGGCTGAATAATTTTGTATCCAGAGTCGATTGATACCCCGGCGTTCGGCCAATAAACCAAGCTCCTTAAGCTGATCCGGCGTCACGTCTGGCTCAAGAATAACGTCGATTTCCATAGTCTTTCCTTACATAGAATTTGTGGCAGTGACGATCGCGCCATTGGGATTGTTATTGTCGCGCCGCTCAAACCTGCCGGCGCCACCTTAACATTCCGGCACCCTGAGTGCGCTGAGCTTCGCCGATTTATCCAGGTGCCCGGCAGACCGGATAAACATTTCGCCCACGGTGCGGTTGGATCGGATAACTACAAAGAGGGAACTATTTGATCCCATACCTGACCGTATCCGGCATCATGGCGACGTCGCCAAAGGCTAGTGCCGGGCCCGGTGGCTGGTAAATCAGGTTGATAGCAGAAGATGCATGGATCTCACTGCGGACTATGCGGAAATGACGGGCTCGTCTCGGCCGGCTCGCTTGTGCGAGTACATGCACTGATCAGCATCGCGCAACAGCTCATCGAGATCCTGGTGACGTTCCGAATCGAATGTGACGACGCCTGCTGAATAGCGAAGCGCGTACTTATCACGATACCCACGGTTGCGTCGGGCGACCCGTTCGTCGAGCCTGTCCAGCGCCCGATGCACTTCCGGACCGGTGACACCCGTCACGAGCACAGCAAACTCGTCGCCACCGAGCCGCGCCACGACATCGGAATCGCGAAACGTCTTGAGCAGGGCACGTGCAAAATCGACAAGTGTCTGGTCGCCGGTCTCATGACCAAGGTCGTCATTGATCATCTTAAAACCATCGAGATCGAATACAACGAGTGTGGCCGGGCAATGCTTATCCCGGCAAGTCGCCAGCGCCTGACCGGCGATCGCATTAAAACCGCGCCGATTGCTGATACAGGTTAATTCATCGGTCGTTGCGAGCGTTGCCGAAAACAATTCAGCCTCGACCGTATGTGCCAGTTCGCGGAGCGTGTCGATGTCACGTGATGAAAACTCGCGCGGCTGATTGTCGATCAGGCAAAATGTGCCGAGGTGTTCGTCATTGGAGTTGCGTAGTGGGCAACCGGCATAGAATCGTATGTTCGGCGCCGCGTGCACCAGTGGATTATCACAGAAACGATCATCATCACGTACGTCAGATACAACGAGCACGTCATCACCTGCAATTTCGTGCCCACAGAAAGCACCTTCATGCGGTGTATTCGGCACCTCAATGCCGTAGCGTGATTTGAACCACTCCCGCTCACGATCGATCAGGCTCACCAGAGCAATCGGTACATTGAAAACTTTGCACGCCAGCCGAGTGAAACGCTCGAATCGCTCATCGGGCTCTATATCCAGCACTTTCAACGCATGCCGGGCCTGGAGGCGCAGCGTCTCGTCAAAGGGTTTCGGCGAATTGGCCAGAACGGTATCTCCTCACCGCAACACTGGTGCATTGCGGGCTGAATAATGGAATCTTGCACGCAATATCGCACTCCGGGGCCGATGGTGGCTTGCGCCAGATCACAAAAATGCAAGGTTTTGAACTATGGCCCCGGATATTCCGCTGCATCAGCCACGTAGCGGCAGGATTTGTGCGAAACTTTCCCCGTGTACCGGGCGTATGCATACCATTGCGTGGAGCCGCTGTACCTGTCGAATCACTGGAGCAGGAACCTACCCGCATCGAAATGGGCCGCTGGAAACCACCACCGCCGAAATCATCGCCTTACATTACGCCGGAAGGCTACGAAGTATTGCAGGCTGATCTGAAAACCCTGTGGACACGCAGAGCCGATGTCGTCAAGGCGCTTTCGGCCGCGGCCGCGGAAGGCGATCGCTCGGAGAATGCCGAGTACATATACCGGAAGAAGGAACTGGGCGGTATTGATTATCGGATCCGCTACCTGCAGAAACGGCTGCCTAATCTCAACATTGTCCGCGAGGCACCGCGAAGCGACCGCGTACACTTTGGCGCATGGGTCACGCTTGAACGTGACGATGGCTCACACGCAGAATACCGCATCGTCGGCGCGGATGAAGCAGATGCTGCCAATGGCCTGATCAGTCTCGACTCACCGCTGGCCCGTGCATTGCTGCGCAAATCTCCGGGTGACGAAACAGAGTTACATATCGACGATCGTCGCGAGACGCTCATCATCGAGCGTGTTCGTTACGAGTGAACAGGATTTTGGCCTTCACTCCCTCTCGAACAACAGGACAAAACGATCCGTTTTGCCGCGTATCGACGGATCGAACACCATCTTGGAACGATCGTCCTCGGGATTGCGCAACGCATCGCTGCTGGTCACGAAGCGAAAACCGTTGCTCTCGATGACCTGCCTGACAAAAGCCTCGTCGATACGGTGAATGTCCTGCGCGGCGCTGCTGCCCGAACCATCGACCGCGGCATGATCGACAATCACCAGCCGGCCGCCAGGCTTCAGTGCGTCATTTAGCTGTGACAAGAACAGCGGCATGTCGGTACGAGCCCAGCCGCGTTCCTCCGAAACAAAATACAGATCGTGATAGGACATGACCATCAGGGCCGCATCGAGGCTGTCCGAAGCAAACTGCAGATCATCAACATCACTTTTCAGAAGCGTAATGGCCGGCACCTGACCATCACCGTATCGCTCGTTATTTTTCTTCTCGGTAAACTTCGAGTATGGCGTGTTGTTGTGCAGGATGACTTGACCGTCCGCACCAACAATACCGACCATTAATACCGCGTAATAACCGCCACCCCCAAGGATATCGGCCGCGGTCTGTCCCTCATTCAGGTCGAGCAAACCAAGAATAACTTCGGGCTTGCTGCGCGCATCGCGTTCGCGGTCCACATCGGTGCGGGCGTCACTTTCCAGCGCCCTGGCAATCGCATCATCATCGGCAAACGCGGACGGGGTGCATGCCACGGCCATCAAAACCGCCGCCGTCACAATTCGAATCATCTGTTGCATCGTTCTCTCCTGCCCTGTTCAAGGTCAATACTCACCCCGAAAGATACCGGATTGCCGGCTCGAAATTGGCCGGATGAGCACCTGATTCCACCATGTGGCGAAGCGTAAAGACCGCACCGTGGCAACGCCCCACAGGGCTCACAATCGCAGTCTGGCCCGGATTGTCATGCGCCAAATCAGGTCCGGGTTATCCAGAAACGCTGAAAGCGTTGCGTCATAAGGGTTCCAGCATGCCTGCCAATACGCTAGCCCGAGCTATCTTCTCTTGTTATTATCCGCGCCCGGATTGTTGGTCAATCGTCATGGCGGCTGATTGGTCGCGGTCCTGATTCCCCTGCGCCGGCAACGAGTTACCGTCAGGCACTGCGGCAGACGGCGCTCTTTCGACTCTATATATAGAGTGCGCACCCAAATGCTATGTGGTGCCGCACACGCGGCCGCGAATGATTTATTGATTTAACTGAACGTGAAGAACGGAAATGACAGACCTTAGCTTATACAGAAACATCGGAATTTTTGCGCACGTTGACGCCGGTAAGACGACGACAACCGAGCGCATCCTTAAACTCACGGGAAAGATTCACAAGCTCGGCGAAGTACACGATGGTGAGGCCACAACCGACTTCATGGAGCAGGAACAGGAACGCGGCATCACGATTCAGTCTGCGGCGACGAGTTGCGAATGGGACGGCCACAACCTGAACATCATCGATACACCCGGACACGTCGACTTCACGATCGAGGTCTATCGCTCTCTGAAAGTGCTCGACGGCGGCGTCGGTGTATTTTGCGGTTCCGGCGGCGTCGAACCGCAGTCGGAAACGAACTGGCGTTATGCGAACGATTCAGAAGTTGCGCGGATTATTTTCGTCAACAAACTCGATCGCATGGGTGCAGACTTCTACCGTGTCGTCGGCCAGGTGCGCGACATACTCGGCGCCAATCCGCTCGTCATGGTGCTGCCGATCGGCATCGAAGATGACTTCAAGGGTGTCATCGACCTGCTGACCCGTGAGGCATGGGTCTGGGATGAGAGCGGCGATCCGACGCATTACGAAATTTCCGCCGTACCGGAAGACATGAAGGACAAGGTCGAGGAATATCGTGAGCAGCTGATCGAAACGGCGCTTGAGCAGGACGATGATCTGCTCGAAGCCTACCTCGAGGGCAACGAGCCGTCGATCGACGATATCAAGCGCTGTGTACGCAAGGGTACAATTGCGCTCGATTTCTTCCCGACATTCTGTGGTTCGGCATTCAAGAACAAGGGCGTACAGAACGTACTCAATGCCGTGGTCGACTACTTGCCGAGCCCGACCGAGGTCAAGCCGCAACCCGAGATCGATCTCGAAGGCAATGAGACCGGCGAGCTGGCCCTTGTCGACCCGAACTATCCGCTGCGCGCACTCGCATTCAAGATCATGGACGACCGCTATGGCGCCCTGACCTTTACGCGTATTTATTCCGGCACCCTGAAAAAAGGTGACAGCGTACTCAATACGTTCACCGGCAAGACCGAGCGCATCGGCCGCATTGTCGAAATGCATGCCGATTCACGCGAAGAGCTCGATTCCGCGCAGGCCGGCGACATCGTCGCGCTGCTCGGCATGAAGCAAACCCAGACGGGCCACACGTTGGCAGATGTCAAAAAACCGGCCACACTCGAGCCGATGGTATTCCCTGATCCGGTCATCTCGATCGCCATCTCACCGACCGATAAAGCCGGCACGGAGAAAATGGGCATCGCACTGACGAAGATGATTGCTGAGGACCCGTCATTCCGCATCATGACCGATGAGGACTCCGGTGAAACGATCATGATGGGCATGGGTGAGTTGCACCTCGACATCAAGGTCGACATCCTGCGCCGTACGCACGGCGTCGAGGTTGAAGTGGGCAAGCCACAGGTTGCCTATCGCGAAACGATCACTCAGCCGGTCACCGACAGCTATACCCATAAGAAGCAAACGGGTGGCTCCGGTCAGTACGGCAAAATCGACTACACGATCGAGCCGGCCGAAACGGGCAGCGGTTATGTCTTTGATTGCACGGTTACGGGTGGTAACGTGCCGCGCGAATACTGGGGCGCCATTGAGAAGTCATTCGGTCTTTGCATGGACGAAGGCACGCTGGCCGGTTTCCCGCTGCTCGACATCAAGTTCACCCTGCAGGACGGTGCTTTCCATGCAGTCGACTCATCCGCGATGGCCTTCGAACAGGCTACCAGGGCCGCTTATCGTCAATCGATCCCGAAGGCTGCGCCGCAACTGCTCGAACCGATCATGAAAATCGATGTCTTTTCGCCGGAAGCAAACGTCGGCGACGTCATCGGCGACCTGAACAGGCGGCGTGGCATGATCAAATCGCAGGAAGTCGGTACGACGGGCGTGCGCGTCAAGTCCGAGGCGCCGCTCAGCGAGATGTTCGGTTATATCGGCGACCTGCGTACCATGACGTCAGGTCGTGGCCAGTTCTCGATGGAATTTTCGCACTATGCACCGTGTCCAAGAAATATCGCGGAAGACGTTATCGAAGAGACGAAGGCACGCAAAGCGGCGAAATAACTCCGGAACCCACTTCAATAATTGTGGGAGCGGCTTTAGCCGCGATTCCCCTGCCGTGGCGCACCGTTCGCGGCTAAAGCCGCTCCCACAAGTGAGTCGCTGAAGTATTTCGGAGCTCCAGGGAGAGAGCATCTTGCTCAAATCGATCGTCATTGTGACCATCTCGGTACTGAATCTCGGTTCCGTCGAGGATGCGTACGAAGCGCACCTGGGTTATACGACCGTCGACCAGGGTGCCTTGACTGCAAAAGTTGCCGAAGTCTGGGATACCGAAAAGATGACCGGCAACCAGTACCTCGTGATGCAGCCCTCGAACAACGAACGTGTCTACCTTCGCTTCATCGAGAACCCGACTACCAGGAATCACACTGCGATGACGACGCATGGCTGGAACGCCACCGAATTACTCGTCAGGGATCCGGATTTACTCGCCAAACAACTGACCGGTTCACCATTCACAATTATTGGTCCGCCGAAAGACCTGTGGGCTGCACCCAATGCACCGCGAGCGATGCAGGTACGCGGCCCGGCCGACGAAGTGCTGTACCTGACGCGTAACCTCAAATTCGAATTTGACGCATTCGTAGATCGCGTCTTTATCATGGTTGTAGCCGGCCCGTCGATGACGAGTCTCAGCGACTATTACTCGACCAGGATGGGCCTTGACGTCGGCGCGGCAACGCCGTTTCCGATCAGCGTCGTCTCGCGGGCACAAAACCTTGCGGCTGACACGACCTATCCATTGGCAATTGCCACTATTTCACAACGATTCCTGATCGAGCTGGATGAATACCCGCCGGCCATCGGCTCACGCCCGGTCTCGGACGGTTTCCTGCCACCCGGCACATCGATGGTCACATTCGAGGTCGAGAATCTGGATGCATTCGATGTCGACTGGCGAGCAACGCCGGCAACACTGGACGGCCTGCCTTACAATGGCCGGCGCACGGCAGTCACCGTCGGCCCGGCCGGCGAATGGCTCGAACTGATCGAAGCAGAATCAACGCAAGACAATTCCACGCTTAAATAAACCCGGCACCATTAACTACCATGACCAATCCAAACAGCCTCAAGTCCGTCATCGCCCATTGCCACCAGGTACTCGGTCAATTATTTTTCGCCCACCAGGAAGCCGTTTTAGTCGGAGATTTGCCATGTGCCATCGAGACTCTGCGGCAATACACCGAGGCGCTCGACTTGCACAAAAACTTCGAGGACGAGCACCTGCTGCCCCGGCTCGCCGAACTCGACGATCCGGGAGACTGGCCGGTATCGCTGTATAGCCACGAACACAACAAGATCGGGGACCTGTTGCCCCAACTCGAAAAGCACATCATCCAGCTTAATACACAGGGACTGGCCGGCACCGCATTACGCGCCGAGCTAATCGATTTACTGGACCGGGAAAAATCCATCAAGGGCCTGTGCGAGCACCACCAGGAACGCGAAGAAGCGGGCATGCTCCCGGTACTGGATCAGCAAACCGAGGAGACATGGCGTATCTCGATCATCGGACCGTTCCTCGATGAATGGCAAACAACGGTATCTGAGTATTCCTAAAAGCCAGGCTCCGCCTCGTAGTCCGACAATTCAAGTCAGCACCAGTTACTGCAGTGCAAATACCGCGCTGATTACCGCATCGAATCGGATCTCCCCGGCGTTATAGGTTGCCGGCGCCGACTCGGCGGTGGCCATGGCGATTCCTTCCTGTTGCACTCGCATCATCGGCGCGGGGCGTGGCCGGTTTCTGACGGCATCAATCCGGATCACGGCTCCAAGCTTTACGCCGAGATTATCTGCCAGCACCCCGGCATTATCCCGCGCATCGGTGGCAGCATTGGCAAGCGCTTCACGATAAACCTTGCGCCGCTCGGTGCTGTCGAGCATGGGCGGCGATACCCGATTGACGCCGGCCTTGACCGAGCCTTCTACGATTTTACCGAGCACTTCCAGATCGTGGATCTCGATATCAATCCGACGTTCGGCGATGTAGCCGATCAGTTCCTGCTCGGAGGTCTCCCGATTCCAGCGATAATTTGGCTGTACCGTCGCCCCGGTCGTGTCGATGTCTTGTTGACCGACACCGAGTTCATCGAGCAACGTCAGAACCCGGGCCGTGACAGCGGCCGCGGCCCGCTGGGCGACCGAGAGTGACGGATCGCGCTCGACAACCGTCAGGCTGAGCCGGGCCATGTCCGGCGCAATCGTCGCAAACCCTTCACCATTGACTGCAATCGTCCGGGTCCCGTCATCATCCGCAAACGCCTGGCACGAAACAGCCAACAAGAAAATTATAAGTCCTGAGCGCAACATGAGATCGCCTCCAAAAATGTCTGGTCACCAATATGCCAGAAAACAGGTCAGAAAAATTGGACCCGGGAGCACCCCTGTCATCCAAAGTAATGAATTGCCAGCACCAATGCCGAGAAAATTCCCGCACCAACCAGGAAAAATGCGTACTGCCGATGCGATCGTATATGCGGAAGTTCGTATACCGTAGCAACCACTATCATTCCTCCGGCCAGGAACGAGTACCACAGCGAAAGAGTTGCATCGGCAATTTCCATCATGACCCCGGCGAGCCAGCCGGCATAAACAGTCACGGTTAGAAAAAACCGTATTGACCGATCGTATAGCTGTGGAGAATGTTCGCGTACCAGGGAATCGACCCCTGCAAAATGAATTGCCATGGCCAATCCGAAAAAAATTATGGGCTCGGGGCTATGCGTTACCTGTTCTGACAGCAGGTAACCAATAATAAAACTGTACGCCGCAAGACTGGCACCCTCCACTTCGAAAAGAAGTTTTGCCGATCTGACGGATATCCTGATGGCCTGATCTTCTCTATATGCCATTACCAGCTAGGCTGACACCCAGATAAATCGAGAACCCCACAAGCCCGACGAGATAAACATTATGCGTCAGGAACCCGTAAACACTATTCTCCGCCACATGCGCCAGTTTTTCCTGCGCCCTGGCAAGGTGCGGAAAAATCTCCATGAAGACATAGGCCAGAGCGACACCGGCAGAAGCCGGCAACCAGAGATTGTCCGGTTTACGCATGAAGCGAAAGCGTGGAGTCAGCAGATGAACCAGAGCGATCAGCGTGGCACCGACAAAAGAGGGCCAAAACAGCTCGATGTAATTACCTGATATGTCACCGCCAGGATTCATGTTCTGCCCATTATCCAGAAAACAAATCTGTGGCGATAGGGACATGCAGGGGAACACGGTAACATCCGGGCAATGGAAAACAGAGACAACTCTACCTCGTGAGCGCGACGGAAAACGCAGACTTGACCGGCCGACTACGACTACAGTGGCTTGCCCTCTGGACCGGGCTGCTGCCGTTTATCGTCATCAACCTTGCTTATCTCGGCTCTGCATTCGACGGCCATATTTCGGCCTGTTTTCCATACCTGGAAGGCTGCACGTCGATCAGTTCGGCCGGTCGTTATGGCCCAAGCTATTATTTCTTCAAGGCCGGCATGATTCCGGCGGCGGCGCTGCTGGCAGGATTCTGGATTCTTTGCCGCCGCTGGCTGATCGAGCTTGGTGGCGACAGTGCGATAGTACGATGGATTACCGTACTCGGCGTACTCGCCGCCGTGTTCCTGGTGTTGTACACGGTATTCCTCGGTCACAAGGGAGACTTCTACAACCTGATGCGCCGGTTCGGCGTGAATCTATATTTTGGCTTTAGCGGACTGGCCCAGATCATGTTGCTCGCCCGGCTGCAAAAACTCCGTTCGAAGGGCGAGACGCAGATTCCCAACCGGCTCTTGAGACTGATGCTGCTGCTGTTAATCGGCCTGCTGATCATCGGGCTGGCGAGTATCCCGATTTCAAACTTCATCGTCGATAAGCACCAACCGAGAAATATCGTCGAGTGGAACTTCGCCTTGCTGATGATCGCGTACTACGTTCTCGCCTGGCGTGCCTGGTGCGCCACCGGTTTTAATCCGAGTATCGCTATCGGCAGGTCACGAGAACGTCACAGGTAAGCGGCCGTCATTTCCTCCGATACGTCCCATAACTTCAATGCCAGCGCATCGTCATGCATATGCGGGCCATCCGGTTCCACCGGGTTGCAGTCCTCGAAGTAATAACCGCTAACACGGGCCAAACGCGGATCGGCCGCAACGTAGACCTGCGTCGCGGCACCCTGATCGACGGTCTTGAAACCCTTGCGCAGCGGCGCATCGGGATCGCGCGGCTTGCCGGTAATATAACGCCCGAGGTTCGTGGCCACCATCCCCGGATGCACCGAGTTGGACGTGACGCTGGTATCGGCATAACGCCGAGCCAGTTCGCGTGAAAACAGAGCATTGGCGAGCTTGGACTGGCCGTAGTTCCTGAAAGGATTGTAGTCATTTTCCCCGCTCAGGTTGCCGAACTGGATACCTTCCTGTGGTGCGTTGCGATAAGCGAGGCTGGATAAAATCACGATACGCCCGGCGGAGGCCGCTTCGACCTGCGGTAACAACCGGCGGGTCAACAGGTAATGGCCCAGGTGATTGACGGCGAATTGCTTTTCGATGCCGTTCACCTGCTCGAGCGTCCGCAACGCCATGATGCCGGCATTACACATGAGCACATCGATCGACACCTTCAATGCCTGTACCTGTTTACTGCATTCCACGATCGAATCGAAATCGGTCAGTTCGCAAACAAGTGGCGTCGTCTTGCCCTCGACACCGGCACAAGCATCCTGAGCCTTGGCCAGGGTACGTCCGGTGCCGATAACATGCGCCCCGCGAGCCGCCATGACCCGCATCGATTCATGGCCTAACCCGGAATTACACCCGGTAATCAACACAGTCTTGCCCGACAGATCCAGACCGGCGACCACCTCATCGGCCGTCGTCGTAAAGCCATAATTACTGCGCGGCACATCACTGATACCAGCCCGCACCGAAAACGGCCACAAGGCCGTCAGACTCATGGCGGAACCTGTCTGGATTAACGTACGTCTGCTGATTTTCTTTGTCATTGAAAATTCTCCCAGCCGGACAACGCCGGATTCTTCGTCACTTCGAGTACAGTCTGAATCAGGAGTTCCTCCGGGATAGCGCCGAACTTCATTCAGGACCGGCCTGCGGATACTTTTACGACCAAACAGCCGCGGCACAACAACCGCGAATAACGCACCCGGCGATTGGACTGGTACTCTATCTGAGCTGGCTGAGCCTGTACCGGGACCGCAGGCCATAATTGATACAGAAATCGGAGACGAGCATGACCATCAGAATTTCAGGCCACCTGATCGGAGCACTTGTTGCGGCTTGCCTGCTGATGACAACTGGTTACGCCCAGTCCGGGCAAGCCAGCAAGCCTGACTCGGTTCCGGAAATCCGCCCCGGAATACTCACCGGTTATCTGCAACGAAACGCTTATCCCAACAGCGCTAAACTGTCGCCGCCACCACCGGCCGAAGGATCCGCGGCTCTTGCATCAGACGAAGAGATCAGCCGGAAAAATCTTGCTCTGCGCGGTTCGGCACGCTGGCAATTAGCCGCTCAGGACGCCAGGCTCTCGTTCCCGGAAGCCATGGAAACCTTTTCCTGTGCTTTGGGCATCCGGGTCACCGAGCAGGATTTGCCCCGCCTTTACATGCTGGTGCGCCGCTCACTGACTGATGCCGCATTTTCCACGTCCGCAGCCAAAAAACATTACCGGCGCACGCGACCGTTTGCCGTCAATGAACAACCCGTTTGCACACCTGGCGGCACAAAGCGGCTAAAGACGAATGGCTCTTACCCGTCGGGACATGCCGCCGTCGGCTGGGCCTGGGCCCTGATTCTGAGCGAGCTTGCCCCGGAACAGACCGATGCGATTCTCGCCCGCGGGAGGGCATTCGGTCAGAGTCGGGTCGTGTGCAATGTGCACTGGCAAAGTGATGTCGCGGAAGGGCGCGTGATTGGAGCCGCCACCGTCGCCAGGCTGCATGCAGATGCCGTGTTCCGCACAGATCTGGAGGCTGCCAGGGCCGAAATGGCCGTCGCGCGAAGCAAGGGGTTCAAACCCGTCCGGGATTGCGCGGCCGAAGCGAAAATACTGACGCGGTAATCAATAGTTGTATCTGACCCGTGCGTAGGCGTTGCTGTTATCGTCCAATTGCCCGAAGAACGTGTGCTCGTCAGCACCGTTGAACAGGCTCAGCCCGCCTTCGAGCGTCCACTGATCGCTGTATCGCCAGGTCAGCTTCGGGCGCACGTAATAATCTTTGTCACTCGGTGAATAGAACACGAATAAAGACCAGATCAATTTGTCCATCATCGCCCGGTAGGTCAGGCGCGTCGTGAACAGATAACGATACTCGTCTGGCTCGAACTCCGGAGTCGGTGAATTCTCAATTAAATCGTCATGATCCTGCGTCCACTCCAGGTAGTACTGGATACCGATGTTAAAATTGGTGATCGCTTCGCGCTCGAAACCGAGTAACAGGCGCAACTGATCGTTCGGTATAGACGGATCGGACCCGTTTCGATCATCGCGGGAAAAGTAGTAGGACACTTCTGCATTTACGAGCCCTGACCACTGGCTGCGGCGCAGGCTGCCGCCGAGAGACGTCATCGGGGGGAAATCCGGCATCAATTGGTCATTCAGACCGAGCGGCTGTTTAAAAAAACCCCGGTAGCCATACAACGCATATTCCGTCCCGTTGATCGTCCGAAACAGGCGCAAGGCAAATTCACCGTTGCCAAAATTTTGCGTGGGTTCATCGGCAGACAGCGGAGGATCCGGCGCCACCTTACCGCCGGCCAATGGCGAAAAAAATGAAAATCGCTCACCGGTCAGGTAATTGTCGGGCTCGAACACGGGCGTCCAGGCAAAATCGATATTGACCAGGCTCGTATAAAGGTTGAACCTGGCCGAGTTTGACGGTGCTTTGAGATACTCGGTATCACGACCGGAAAAAAAGCTCACCCAGTCTTTCGGGAACAGATCGTTCAGAAACACCAGGTCGCTCGTTCCCCAGGTCAGCACCTGCCGCCCGAGTTTCACATCCAGATTCGTTCCCGGCGAGAAGGCGAGTGTCAGGTCGCGTATGTCGACATCGAATTCCTCGACGATGTCATCATAGAGGACGTCACCCTTGAAGCCGATGCTCAGCGCATCGTTTGCCCAGTCGGTCTCGGCCCGCACGCGAACCTCTCTGAGAGTTCCCTTGCTGCCCGTCTGGGGATCCGTATCCCAACGGCTGCCGAGCGCACCCTCGATGAAGCCGGTCCATTGCAGGCCGGTCTTCTCATCCTCACCCCATTCGTCGCCCCATTCGTCACCCCAGTCATCATCATCCTGCGCGTACGCAAACGAACCGGTCAACAACAACAGGATGAGGAGCTTGATCACTGTGGCGGGCTAATCCCCGCTCGGACGCTTGAGCCACTGACGCGGCGGATTTCGCAGCGAGCGTTCGGTGAACACATCGGCCGGAATGCCAAGATCATACGCGATGTAACGAAACTGCATATCCGTATGACCACCGGTGCTCAGATCCGACGTGCGACTGCTGATGACGGTTGGATGCCCACCGATCTCTTTCGATTCAAGCACCTCGACCCGGCGATAGATCTTGCCGGCAGCGTTGGTATATTCGATCTTGGTCGGCAACCAGGTTTCGCGATCGATCCACGTCACGTAACTGACGAATTCGACAGCCGAGGTATTCTTCGGCACGTGTCTGAGTATATAGTGCTGATCCGTTGTCTCGATCAATTCGTGCGTATCTTCGTCGGGACCACGCCCTGACACGTCTTCATAAAAATAGTGTGCGCCGACGAAGCTGGTTCGCTCGTCACCGGCCGAAATGCGTTTGACCAGATCGAGCCCCGGCAGATACAGCCAACGGTCATCGTCAGCACCGACGTGTTTCTTGACCAGGTAGACGGTGCCACGCACATCCGAAGGCCGGCTGAACGACACAAGAAATTCCTGATCGCCATCCATCTCCAGCGCACGCCGCAGAACGGTGAACTGGCGACGCTGTTCGCGGCCCTGGGCATCCTTGATGATCATGCGCGCCTCGGACCGGCCATCCTTGCCGGCGTAGTAGGCAGCCTGATTCGCCCGCACGATAATCTCATCCGCGTCCGTCAGTGCCTGGCCTTGAACTGAACTCGTTGCGATGAAAAAAAATACCAATAACAATCGTTGCATAACCTACTCCACTGCTCCGGCGCCAGCCGCTGAATCGCGAAACAGCCTGTTGCGCAACAAGGCCATGACCGCCGGAAGTAATACCAATGTCGCAACACCCGATATCGCCATAATCGACGCCATGAAAACCCCCACCGTAACGTATGGAAGCAGTGGCGCCAGAAACAACGGCGTAAATCCCAACGCAATCACGATCGCATTACGCGCGATCGCACGACCCGGTGCCTCGAACATCCGCTGCGCCGCCTTGGTGAATGAGCCGCTCTTCGCATACAGACTACGCATTCGCTGTATGAAGTGAATCGCAAAGTCGACAGACAGGCCCAGGGTCAGCGACGACAGCACCGCAACCGGCATGTCGTAGTATTTCCCCGTCCAACCGATCAAACCGTGTACGACCAAAATGGTCGCGGTGAGCGGCAGCATGGCGAGCAAACCGAAGCTCACGGAACGGAACAGCAGCGCCATCATCATGAATACAAAGACGAAGGCACCGGCGAGGCTTTTCAACATGCCGACCACCATCGTATGCTGCCAGATCACGTTGATGAATGACTTGCCGGCCCAGCGCGCCGTCACACCCGCGGGCAAGGGATTCTCGGCCAGATACCGATCCATGGTATCGATGACACGGCTCATATCCTGGTTGTCACCACTCTTCAGCTGCACCCAGATCGCCGTCGACTGAAAATCTGGCGTCACCATATGCCACAGGTCCTGAGGACGGTGCGATGACTGAAACTGCAGCAGTAGTTGCGCAACCGCAGGAACAGTTTCCGGAATCCGGTAGTCCTGATCGAGACCAGTGCGCAATTCTCGATTGACGACTTTAACGACATCAGGCAATGCATTGGTCTTACCGACCCGGTCGCTATCCATCAATGCCTGCTGCAATCCTTCGATCGTCGCCAATATATCCGGACGCTGGAAATACTTTGCTGCAACCTGGTAGCTCTCGGTTATCTCCAGCAGATCTTCTAACACTGCCCCCGCAGCGTCCTGAACATCGAACAGAATATCGTCGACCGCTGCGATGATGTCGCCAAAATAGGCCTCCGTATCTTCTGCCGGAGCCTGCACCAGGGCAGTCAACGACTCCCGACTCGCGCCGGACATGCCGTCCCGTACCAGCAGTTCCTGCGCCTGCTCACGATATTCACCGATCGCTTCGCTGTTGTCATAATCGAGCACAAAGAACGCGTCATAGGTACCGGCAAAATGTTTATTCAATACGCGATCGGCCACACGAATACGGTGATCCTGTTTGAACCAGCGCACCGGATTATCATTGACCTGTATCCGCATGATCCCGACAACCCCCACGACAAATACAACCAGCGTCAGGACAATGACCAGTTTCCCTTTCGAGAAAGCGACGCGCCCCCCACGCCGCAGTAATTTTGCCAACATCGTATCGGCCTTTTCTTCCATTGGTCTTGCCTGAAGCTTCGCCAGGCTTGCAGGCGACATGCGAACCACGTAGGCCGGAATGAAAAGAATCGTCAAAAAGAAGGCCAGCAAAATACCCAACGCAACAAATGCGCCAAATACCTGAACCGGTGGAATGGGCGTCAGCAAGAGTGATGCAAAGCCGACCGACGATGTCAGCGACGTATACAACATGGGTTTAAAAAGGTGACTGACGACATCACTGATCACCTTTTTGGAATCCTGTCCAGGACCATAGTCATCGACGAATTCAGACATGATGTGGACAGAATCCACGACCGCGATCGGCATCAGGAAGATCGGGATCATCGACCCCATGATATGCACGGTAAAACCGAGGCCGATCATCAGCCCCATAATTGTCACGACGGTCACCATAGCGACGATCATCGGAGCTACGATCAACCAGGGGCTGCGAAAAAAGTACCACATCAGCAGGAAAATCATCAGCCCGGCCAACGGCGCCGAGATTCCCATCTGCACGAACATTTCGACACCGAAGGTGTCCTCAGCTACCGGCAGACCGGTGATATACCAGGTATCCCCTTCACCACCCAGGCTCTCCGCCATGGCGCCGATTTCCGTTGCTATCGGATAGCTCAGATCCTTGCTGACGATGGGCACGTAAATCGCGGCCGCCTTGCCGTCACCCGACACCAGGGTATCCATCAACAGCGGCAGCCGACCGACCATTTGCGCTATGCGCAGTGATTGCCCGGCCGTGGTCGGAGCGTCTTTCATCATCCATTCGAAGCGCAGAGCCCCGCCCTGCCCCTGGGTGATGTTGTCCGCCACCGCCAGCGACATGACATCGGACTCAATAACACCGTCCATCGCCAGAATGTTCGTGCTCAGCGTGTGTAACGCACGAAGTGAGTCCACGTTGTATATGCCCGCCGGGTTGGTCTCGTTGACCAGGCCAACCACAATCGCGTCGTACAGCCCGAATCGCTCTTCAACGAGATTGTGAAAAACACGATCGGCCTGATCCTCGGCAAGCATATTTTCCGGATCGGTATCGATGACTATGCGTGGTATTTGCCCGCCCAGAAAAATAGCCAGCAAAACCATCAAGATGTAAACAGTGCGAGGCCTTTGGGTGGCCAGACGAATAATCAGATGCTTCATGACAGATCTTTCAACTGCTTACCATTCAGCGACGGGCGCTGAAATAACGGGACTAGGGTATGGGCCATCGTGGCCCCCGATTTCGGGCGTGAGTATATTATAATTTTTCGCTTTCCATCCCTTGAAATGGGGCCGATGATGAGGCAAATGGATCCATTACACACTAATTTTGCACTAACGCAGGTCAGCAACGATGACCGAACAGGGTAAAGCGCCCGTCGTAAGCTTCGAGTTCCTGCGCCAGCAGATTGTCGGCTGTGATTGCACTTTCTCCACGCCCTTCGGGGAGCGCATGATGGTGTATAGCGATTACACGGCATCGGGCCGCTGCCTGTTGTTCGTCGAGAACTATCTCGAAAGCTTGCAGCGGAACTATGCAAACACACATACCGAGGACGACATAACCGGCCGCAGCATGACTGCACTTCTGCATGATGCTGAAGCCACAATCAAAACTGCTGTCAATGCCGGGGCCGATGGCCGCATTATTGCCGTCGGTACCGGGGCCAGCGGCGCCATCGATAAATTGCAACAGATTCTTGGCGTCGCGTGCCCGCCGGCTACACATGAATTGATAAACCGCGCACTCGGCGAGTTCATCGGGACAGAGCGACGACAGGAATTCGAGGCATTTCTTGATCAGCGCCAGCCCGTCATTTTTGTCGGCCCCTACGAACATCATTCGAATGAAGTCTCGTGGCGGCAAGGCCTTGCGACTGTAGTTACCGTAGATCTGGCCGCCGATGGCAGTATCGACCTCGAGCATCTCGAACGACTGTTAAAATTACCGGAATATCAGGGTCGGTTACGTGTCGGTTCGTTTTCAGCAGCGTCGAACGTAACCGGGATGCGCTCACCGATCCACGAGATCTCCTGCCTGCTGCATCGTCATAATGCCATTGCCTGCTTCGACTACGCAGCGAGTGCACCGTATGTCGATATCGACATGAACCCCCCGAAAATAAATGGCGACGATCCCTCTATCGATGCGATCTTCATCTCGCCGCATAAATTCATCGGCGGACCCGGATCCAGCGGTATCCTTGTATTCAACAAGCGCATTTACAATGAACGACTCGCCCCCACTGTCGCCGCCGGCGGCACCGTGGACTATGTCAGCCCTGCCGATCATGATTTCATTCACGATATCGAGGAACGCGAGAAAGCCGGAACACCGGGTGTACTGCAGACACTGAAAGCTGCGATGGTTTTTTCAATCCAGCATGCACTCGGCACAGAAAGCATCGAGGAACGCGAGCAGGAATTATTGACTCGTGCATTCGCACGATGGAACAGGAATCAACAGATCGAGATATTGGGCAACCCGGACCCCCAGCGGCGCGTTGGGATCGTCTCGTTTAATATCAAGGAACCACAGGGACGCTACCTGCATCCGAAGTTCATCACCGCCGTTCTCAACGATCTGTTCGGCATACAGTCCCGGGCAGGCTGTTCTTGCGCCGGGCCCTACGGTCATCGCCTGCTCGACATTGATCTGGAGCATTCGGATCACTACCGCCACTGGATAAGCAAGGGGTTCACCGGTATCAAACCGGGCTGGGGCCGAGTGTGCTTCCACTTCACGATGGATGACGCCGAAGCCGACTACATCATCGACGCGATCGACTTTATCGCCACCTATGGCCACTTGTTCCTGCCGCTATACCAGTTCGACCTGCAGTCGGGCGCCTGGACCCACAAGCATGACGGGCCGCTGGATGCATCATTATCACTGGTAGATGCCATCAAGGGATGCGGTTGCAAACCTACGGCACGACCGGTCACGGAACGCAAGGAACTCTACGCACGCTACTTCGACGAAGCACGTGAATGGGCCGATAAACTCAAGAAAACCACCCCCGCAGGCGAAGCACAATTGGAAGGCGAACTCGGTGAACTGCAATTTTTTGCACTCAGAGACGATGCCGACTGACCGGCAGTATTTGTGAGCGACCTGGTACACCGTGCCCAGGACTTTGCCACCCGGGCTCATCAACGCATCGATCATCGGCGAAAATATACCAAGTCACCCTATACAGACCATCTGGCGGCAACCGCAAAACTGGTCACCACGGTTACCGATGATCCGGTAACCATTTCTGCCGCCTGGCTGCACGACGCTGTTGAAGACACACCGGTGACGATTCAGGATTTGCAAAAGGAGTTCGGGGAAGAAGTCGCTCAACTCGTACTGGAACTGACCGATGTCAGCACACCGAGCGAAGGAAACCGGGCGACCCGCAAAGCAATCGATCTCAATCACCTGGCCGCGGCTTCACCACGAGCCAAGACCGTCAAGCTGGCCGATCTCATCAATAACTGTACCGATGTCACGAAACACGACGCCCGTTTCGCCGTCGTTTACCTCAGAGAGATGGAAGCACTACTGGCGGTTCTCGAAGAAGGGCATCCGGATCTCTATGCACTGGCACGAAAAACACATACGCGATGCTCGCAGAAAGTCGGTATCAAGGGCACACTTCCGGCAGCTCCGGTTGAGTGGGAACCCCATGCTTCTCAGGCGCTATTTGCAACGATGGTGCCGCGACTGTTCATCGATGCCTTTGCGGCCAAGGATCTGGCAACGGAACTGTTTTCCTTCGACACCATCATTCCGTCTCACGAGGTCAGCACGTTCATGGACAGGGAGCATCTCCATGTTGTGGGCATCCGCTCCGAAGGACGGGTAGTCGGCTTCGTCCGTCAGGATGATCTCGATTCGAGCAACTGTGGAGAAAAAAGACGCTCGTTTAAGTCCGGCCAGGTCCTGTCAGGTGACAGCACGATCACCGACCTGATCCAGGTTCTGACCCGGCACTCCTACTGCTTTATCACCGTACTCGACAGTGTTGCGGGCATCATCATGCGCGAAGATTTCAATAAGCCGGTCGCCAGGATGTGGCTGTTCGGCATCGTGACCATAGTTAAAATGTACCTGACAGAATCGATCAACGAGATGCATGGTGAAGATGGCTGGCAGTCATTACTGACCAAAAATCGTCTCGACAAAGCAGCATCACTCTACAACGAACGCAGCCGGAGGAACCAGAATACCAACCTGATCGACTGCCTGCAGTTGTCCGATAAAATTCATATCGTAATGCAGAACCCGGACTTCATGGAGAGGCTGGGATTTGAAACCGCTCGTAGCGCCAAGAAAATCGCCAGGGAAATAGAGTCCCTGAGAAATAATCTGGCCCATGCACAGGATATTGTGATTCATGACTGGGCGCAGATTGCGCGTCTGTCACGCCGGGTGGAAGGCTTGATTCACGGGGAAGTCTAATCAGAAGCTGTCGTCTACCGCGTGAAAGGTCTTGTTCATACATTTCTGATTATCCAGACACTGCATCGTCAGGGTTGCCAAATCCAGTCGTGTAACACTGCCGAGAACCCGATCGTCCTCGGTCAACCGTGCGGTACCGGTGGCCGACGTACCATCTCGCTTAACCATGCCGTTGCGAATAATCGTATAGCCGAGACCACTCGACTTCAGTAACGTCTCGGCCTTCCCTTTGGCCCGCATCAGGTCACTCATCCGTTCGAAACCAAAACCCGGAAAGTTCTGCATGTTGTCTCCGGCACCGACCGAACCGTGCAGGATGAATTGATGGGCCTGACTCGCAGCAATGGCAGGCAATATATTCTGCATGGCCGTATCGTAAAAAGAGTTGCTGCTCGAACCTCTGGAAGTTGCATCGATAACGAAGCGAAACCGCTTGCCCTGTACGGCCTGACCAACACTGTCGGCATCCATGAGGTCGCCGATGACGAATGTGACATCGAGTCCGGCCAGACGACTACGATCTGATGTCGAGCGCGCAAACACCGTCACCGGATAGCCCGCCTCGATCAGCAGCCGAACGATCGGCGCACCCAGCCGGCCGGTGCCGCCGAACACCAGCACATCGGTGTTGTCATTCACCTCTGCAATTGCCGTAACGGCGAACAATGCCAGTAAACACTTCAGCACGAGTTCCATCGGGGCATGTTAACGGACTATGGACATTGGCGCCTGACGCCCTATATTGCTGAATCAAAGGAGAATTCCCGTGCAGTTCCACCCGTTCATCACCCTGTTGCGTAGTACAACCATGGTCGTTTTGATCGGCGTCGCTTGCGCCTGTCAGCCCATGAACGCTCGCGATGCATCGGTCGTATTAGCGGCGCCGACTCTTGCGGAACTCGAGAGCATTACCTATGCCGGCGTAGGTGAGGGACATGCGCCCGTGACGCTGACCGGCGGCGAGTGGCAAGGCCAGCCTTTTGTCGACGGGGGTGCATCCCGGCCGCGCATCGGCCTGGCCCGTGACTTCCGCCTTACGGGAGATCTCAACGGCAACGGCGCCGAGGAAGCAGTCGTACTGCTCTGGTCAAATTCCGGGGCTTCGGGGACTTTCGATTACCTCGCCATCGTCGGGCGTGACGGGGCCGGTGCATCGATAAATCTGGCAACCGCGACACTGGGCGACCGGGTGAAAATTCGCTCCGCCGCTATCGATGCCGGCGGGATGATCATAGTCAATACCGTACAGGCAGGCCCCGAAGATGCTGCGTGCTGCCCCGGCCAGAAATACAAACGTACGTTTGTACTTTCAGCAGGCACACTCGATGAAGTATCCAGTGAAGACCAGGGACGACAGTCACTCACAGATCTCACCGGTATCGAATGGCTGTTAACACGCTTCGATCGCAATGATGCACTGCCCGATGGCATCGAAGTCACGTTAATTTTTGACGCAGACAGGATCGGCGGAAAAAGCGCCTGCAACCGATATAGCGGCAGTGTCACCGAAGGCGAGCGACCGGGTGAGCTGACCGTGAACACACCGATGGCCGGCACGAGGATGGCCTGTCCATCACCCGCCGATGAGATCGAACGGCGCTATCTCAATGCACTGCAAACAGTCACTCAATACTCGTTCCTGGCCGGTAACCTGGCATTGACCTGGCGTAAGGATGACCGATTCGGGATGATGATTTTTACCCCACGAAAACCCCCGAAAAACTGAATCTAATACTGATTAACTAACACGAGAAACCCGCATGTCCTGTCTGCCCCCTCATTACCTGCTAATTCCTGTGCTGGCATTAGCTGCATGCACGAAACCGTGGACGCCAACGCATGAGTACACTTGCTCCGACGGCTATGCCTTCACGATTGCGTATTCAGATACGGATAACCCCGGCGATATCGCAATTCTCGAGGATGCTGACGGCAAGACGAAGCTGCCGCGAGCGCCATCCGCATCGGGCGCACGTTACTCGAACGGTGCCACGGTATTTTGGAGTTCAGGCGACGAAGCGCAGATCCAGCAGGCCGGTACGATCATGCATCGTGAATGCACGACCGATTAAAAGTAAATGCCGTTTTCTACGGTAGAATCAAAACATCATCCTATTCTGCAGTACCCATGGAAAAGCGACTCTACTTCATCATCGGTGACCTGCTTGCCAATGTAATCGTCGCCACGGTCACCGTGGCCGTAACCGCCTGGCTGATCGGCGGATCCTGGGGCATGCTCGCCGGGATGCTGGTCGGCATGGCGATCGGCATGGCAATCGCGCTACCCCTGAGCGCCGGTCTGCTGGGGCCATTTTTTGGCGCCATGGAAATCATTGCCCCGTGCATGTTGAGTGGCATGCTCGGCGGGATGTGGGGTGGCATGTGGCCGCTTTCCGGGGCCGCGATACTGCAATGGGGAATCGGCACAGGTGTTGCCGTTGTTATCGTGATCTATGCGTTGAACATCATCATGACCGGGCCGCAGAAGATCAGAGATTGAAAGTGGATTCTGCTACACGAAAGAAATGGGATCGCGCGGCAGGCAACCTTGACCTGATGTCGGGTTACGGGCCCGAATGGCGCTGGAAGCCGGCAAAGCAACGTGTATTCCAGCATATGAAGCCGGATGCGAATATCCTGTTTCTGGCGCTGGGCACGGGTCTGGACATCGGCTGTTTTCCCCCGGCGCGTTCGATCACGGCCATTGATATCAGCCCGAAGATGGTCGAGAAGGCGCAGCAGCGCGTTGCCGCCTACCCGGGCAAGATGACGGCACGGGTCATGAACGTGCATGAAATGGAGTTCCCGGCAGATTCATTCGACCAGATATTTACCTCGTGCACATTCTGTTCGGTACCCAGGCCGGTGGAAGGTTTGCAGGCACTGTATCGCGTGCTGAAACCCGGCGGGGAATTACACATGTTCGAGCACACGGGCAGCCGCCTGTTTCCGTTCAGTATCACGATGAAACTCATGAACCCGGTGGCCCGTTTCCTCGGCCCGGAACTGACCCGGGACACGCCCGCCAATGTCAAGGCTGCGGGTTTTGAGATCACCGGGATCAATCACATATTTCTCGACACCGTAAAAACGATTCACGCATTAAAGCCACAAACGTCGTGATACGGCGCCGGTCAGTTCATTCTGACCCCACGCAACGGGTTGCGAAAGTGCTATAACTGAACCTTAGCAACAAGAAAATTCCGGAGTCCTGCCCGTGCGCAAGTTTCACAATCTATTGCTTCCCGTCCTGCTGGTTGCCGGACAAATACTAATGCCGGCTCCCGTTACGGCTAAGGATATGCAAGCCACTGTCGAATGGCGATGCGAGGTGGGTTACCGCGATATCGCCGGACACTGTCAGAAAATCGATGTTCCGGATATTGCGGTGGCGATCGGGCTGCTGTGACAATGCCGATTCATCAAGCCATTAGCAGATCAGCAGTTGCTAGCAAGGCCTATAGCCCGAACCGGTACCGGTACCTGCCTATCCCGCATGTATTAACTATGCGGCGGCAACCTGCTCATAGGAAAAGTGGGGCGCACCAGCACGAGTCGACGCGTGCTCGACAGTGATTGAGAGAATATTTCCTTCGGCATCGATATCGAGAATTGTATTTTCATCGAGATCTCGTGTTTCAGCCACGGGAGCATCGCTGAACTCGATTAGCAACGTATCGGTTTCTGCAAAATATCGAACTTTCATGGTGAAAACCTGCGATCAAAAAAAGCATTGTGAACGGTTTCCCCGTCCTCTAACAGAATAATTCTAAGATAACGGTTTTCCATCTCTGGAACCCGGATCCAGCGCCTTATTCTGCCATCTTGTTGAATTTCCTGATGCAGCGGTGACTCGATAGCCCTGACAATCCAGTTATCGCGGATGATCTTGCAATCCGGATGGATACGAATAGCATCAAAGTAGGCGGTTGTTTTCACACCTGCAAAATATCGAATGTAACGTGGCACAGATAGCCACTAAACAGCTCAGATAATTGAGAAATCAATGAATTACCTGCGCCGCACGATACCTACTATTCCATGTCATCCTCGCCGGACAGGAGGTATCGCTCAAATTCCCGTTCAAAAGCCAGCAACCGCGTGTCAGCAATCCGGTCCAGGAACAGTTTGCCATCCAGATGATCAAACTCGTGCTGAAACACCGTGGCGAAGAAACCCTGCAACTCCAGTTCCTTTGCCTCACCGCGGTCCGATGTGTAGCGGACCTTCACGTGCTGTGGCCGTTCGACGTAACCGCGTAGCCCGGGCACCGACAAACAACCTTCCCAGTAACCGCCAGTCTCCGGATCCACGACCTCGATGGTCGGGTTGATGAACACGGTCAGCGGCATCGACTCCACATCGCCATAACGGGTCGGTCCGCCGGCAATTTCGATGATGGCCAGGCGCACGGACTCGCCGATCTGTGGTGCAGCCAAACCAACACCGCTGTAGTCGTGCAGCGTTTCCACCATATCGGCAACAAGCCGGCGCACCGATTCATCGCTAATTTCATCGGGCTCCAGGGGGCGTGCAACCTCTCTCAACACAGGGTGCCCCATTCTCAAGACTCGTCTGATCGTCATCAGAAAATTATTAACCTCAACAGGAAGGTGGACGGCAGGACATTGATCCTGCTGCATTTTTTCAATTATTGCCAATTATGCTAATTTCAGTCACCACACTATGGCGGCCTGACTGAAGGGCTGCGTGATGCCGGAGATTTTTATATGACTGCCATGACTGGACTAATTTTCCGCTACGTACTGCTGATGGGTGTTCTGGCCCTCTCAGCCGCGGCATCGGCCACCACACCGGCGGCCGGACAGCGCATCAGCGAGGAAGGCCGGCGCGCCATCAGTCCTGAAATCGCAGTCGGTCCCGACGGTGCCGTGAATGTCATCTGGCTCGACAAGGGGCTGACCGCTGATCGGCCGCCACCGAAACCGCGTAAACCCGGTGAGCACAGTCATCTTTCTTCAACCGAGTTGTATTTCTCACGCTCCGAGGACGGCGGCAAAACCTGGCGTACACCGATCAGGATCAATGAAGAACCCGGCGAGATCTGGGGATTCTCAGTCAGCAAACCGCGTATCGAGGCCGGACCGACCGGTACGCTCCACGTGTTCTACCCGGCCAACCATAAGTCGGAGGCAACGGGCATGGATGCGGTCAGCGCACGCTACCGGCGCTCGACAGACAACGGCAAAAGCTTTTCCGCACCCATCACGATCAATCTCCCGGTTACCAAGGACCGTAGCGATGTTCTCGGCGAGGGTCTCGCGGCAACTAATTCGTTCGGCACGATGGGCGTCGCTCCGAACGGCACGATTATTACGGCCTGGCAAAACGTCATGGAGATGCGCGACTCGAGTGACGGCGCCGATGGCATGGTTGCGATCTCGGTCGATGACGGCAAGAGTTTCGACACCGAGCGCGTCGTGTTACCCGACAATGATGTCTGTCCATGTTGTCAGATGACGCTGGCCTTCGGCAAGGAAACGGTCTACATGGGCCTGCGGATCATTACTGATGAATGGCGCGACAGCGCGATTGCCCGATCTAATGATAGCGGACGCAGTTTCAGCGTCGACGGCCGGCTCGACCTGGCCCCGTGGGAACTGGAAGGCTGCCCGCTCAAGCCCACCGAACTGGGTATCGATGGACAGCGGGTCTATGCGGTCACTTATACGGGCGGTGAAGATCCCGCGGGTCTCTATTTCACCGTTTCGAACGATGGCGGTAAAACTTTCGCGGACAAACGACAGGTGCACCCCGCTGCAGCCTATTCCGATGCGCCCGCGCTGACTGTCGATGCAACGGGCAACATTCGTCTCGTATGGCATGCAAAACTGAACGGTCCCCGCCGACTGTTCACCGCCGTTTCCATCGACGGTGGCGAATCCATTTCAGAACCGGTTGAATTGGCGACACCCACAGGCAAGTCGGCGTATCCGGAAACTGCCGTGGCCGCCGACGGCACCGTATACGTTGCCTGGCAGCAGGAGAATGAGGAAGTATTCGTAATCGCCTTGCCGCCCGCCGACAGCCTGGCCAGCAACTGATGCGCCTGTGGTTTGCTGGCATAGTCACTGCCACCTGTCTGTATTTCGCTGCGACGACCACTGCCGCCGAACCGCTCACGCCACTGGATACCGCCGGCCTGCAAGCTGAGCTCGACGCACTGAGCGGACGCGTCGTACTCGTCAACTTCTGGGCTACCTGGTGCCGGATCTGTATCGAGGAAATTCCGGCGCTCATGGAGCTGGAGTCAAAATTAGGGGACAAAGGTTTCAGCCTGGTCGCAGTCTCACTGGATGAACCGGACAGCGGCGACATGCTCGTCAGGCCTTTCATGGCCAAGTGGTTTCCCGGTTTTACCAGTTATCTGAACGTGGAGCGTGACAGGGACAGCATGGTCAGCGTCGTTGACCCGGTCTGGAATGAGATACTGCCGACCAGCTACCTACTCGCCCAAGATGGTTCCGTGGCAGAACGCATACAGGACAAACACTCGGGGGAGGAGTTCACCGAAAAAATTGTTTCTTTGCTCGACGAAACATAATATTCCGGTTACAAAAAAAATTTGGTGGATTAAATGGGGGAGCGGCTTTAGCGGCTGGGCGGCCGTGAATCGCGGCTAAAGCCGCTCCCACAGGCGCCCGTTCAGGTGAACCATTGATGGGGCAGTGCTGTCACTCCGTGCGCAACGCATTGACCGGATCCAGGTTCGCTGCTTTCTGCGCAGGCAATACACCGGCCAGCAAGCCAATCAGGACCGCAACCATTTCCGCAGCAATTGCATAAGGGATCGAGTAACTCAGAGGCAGAGCCGGCACAACAATCTTGATCGTCTCGACGATCAGACCGCCGAGAATCAGCCCGCCGATACCACCAAGCGCGGCGAGCATGATCGACTCGACGAGAAAAATATTGCGCACGTTGCGGCGCACCGCACCGAGTGAACGCAGCAATCCGATTTCCGAGGTTCGTTCGCGCACGGCAATCGTCATGATCGTGAAGATACCGACGCCACCGACGAGCAATGAGATACCGCCAAGCCCGGCTACGGCAACCTGCACGATGTTCAGAATCGAACCGAGCACGTCCAGCATCTGCTGCTGTGTCGTGATCGTAAAGTCTTCGCTGCCGTGGCGTGCAATCATGATGCGCCGAATACCTGCCACGACTTCTTCAGGCGCGGCGTGATCTTCGTACCGTACGCTGACATCAACGAGACTTTCCTTGTTGAACAATTCGAGACCGCGTGCGGCCGGTATGTAGACCGCGTCATCCATGTCGAAGCCGAGCATTGTGCCAACTGATTCCATGACACCGATGACGCGAAAGCGGTTGCCGCCGATACGAACCCGCTGCCCCAACGGATTGGCACTGCCGAACAGTTCGTCACGAACCTTGCTGCCGAGCACGACAAACGGGCGCGGCGCGGCCTGATCATCCGGCGGCAGGAACTCGCCGAGCGACACATTAAACGACCAGATGCTCGGCATGTTCGGACTCGTGCCGGTCACCAGCGTGCGCCGCGAACGTCCGTTGCCTTCCACTTCGGCATTGCCCTGCACCGTGCCGGCTGAATGCGTAACGAACGGTACCCGGCTCAGCGCCTCGGCATCGGCCATACTCAGCGGTCGCGTCGTGTTGAATGAAGCCGCCGACGCACCGAATGTCGTTGCTTTACCCGGGGTGACCGAGACGATATTCGTACCGAACTGCGTGAATTCACTCAGCAGATATTGTTGCAGACCCTCGCCGATCGATGTCAGCAGCACGACGGCCGTAACGCCGATGCCGATACCCAGTGCGGTCAGCCCGCTGCGCAGACGGTGTGCGCGCGCCGAGGCCAACGTAAAACGAAACAGGTCCGTTTTGATCACGATTGCCGTCCCGCCAGCGCCGCGATCGGATCGAGTGCCGCCGCCTTGCGTGCCGGCCAGATACCAAAGAATAAGCCGCAGACAATCGCAACCAGAAATGCACCAACGGCGGCCCAGACCGGCGGCATGAATATGAATTCCGGATACAGCGCCCGTAATCCGAACGTTGCCAGATAACCGAAACCCAGACCGGACAAGCCACCGAATACGGCCAGGAAAGCCGCTTCGGTCAGGAACAGTGCAATAATTTGTCGATGCGTGGCACCAAGCGCCTTCAACAGGCCGACTTCTCGCGTGCGCTGGCTGACAGCGACGAGCATGACATTCATGATCAGCACGCCGGCAACGATCAAACTGATCGACGCAATACCAGCCAATACTTTCGTCAGGGTGTTAAAAATTCCGTCGAACGTCGCCAGAACGGCGTCTTGCGTGATCACCGTGACATCTTCCTCACCAAAATGGCGTTGTTTGATAATCCGGACGACATCCTGTCTGGCCCGGTCCATCGTGTCGCGGCCGGTCGCCTGGACGAGTATTCGAAACACGCTGGACACGTCGAACAACATCTGCGCATAACTCACCGGCACAATAACGACCTCGTCGGTATCGACCATGATCGACGTACCCTGATCGGACAGCACACCGGTCACGCGGCAGCGGCGGTCGCCGATACGCAACCACTTGCCGATCGGCGGTTCGTCGCGAAACAATTCGGTCTGTATGACTTTGCCGATGACGCAGACCGGTGAGACACGATCGAGGTCTATGTTCGGCAGGAATTCACCAATGCCCATCGTCCATTGCCGGATCGCGGCAAACTCGGTTGTCGTACCGAGTACTGACGTCTCGCGTTCCAGCCCCCCGCGCGAAACGGCGGCCGCACCGACGATAATCGGTGCGATCCGTTCAACTGCACGGCTACGCAGCAGAGCGCGCGCATCATCAAGCGTCAGGTCGCGTGCAGTCGAACCCGCCAATGCGCCCGGCATGTTACCGACCGTTTCGGTCCTGCCGGGGATGACAATCACCATGTTCGTGCCGAGTTCCTGGAACGCCCGGCTCACATAACCGCGCGCCGACTCACCCAGCGATGTCAGCATCAGCACAGCACCGACGCCGATCGAGGTTGCCAGCAACATCATGCTCGTGCGCAGCGGGTAACGCACGACCGCGCCGAATGCGACTCGATTGCAATCGGCAAATCTCATTTTGCCTCGTCGGCCACGATACGACCGTCTTCCATACGAATCTGTCGGCGCGCGCGCTCACCGATAGCCGGATCATGCGTCACGATGATCAACGTCAGGCCCTGGCTGTTCAGATCTTCCATGAGATCGACGATCTCCCTGCCGGAGCGGCTGTCGAGATTGCCGGTCGGTTCATCGGCCAGCAGGATCGATGGTTGCATGACGACTGCCCGGGCCATCGCCACGCGTTGCCGCTCGCCGCCGGACATCTGATCGGGTCGGTGTTCGGCCCGCTTGTCCAGGCCCACCCGTTCCAGTGCCACTGACACTTTTTGCCGGCGCTCTGCCGACGCCAGGCCAGCCAGCAACATCGGCAGCTCGACATTCTCGAATGCACTCATGCGCGGCACGAGATGGAATGACTGGAATACGAAACCGATTTTTTTCTGACGAACACCCGCCAGCTCATCATCGTCCATCGACGCCGTGCTGATGTCATCGAGCCGATAATTGCCTGCGGTTGGAGAATCCAGCAGGCCCAACATATTCAGTAGAGTGGATTTTCCGGAGCCGGAAGGGCCCATAATGGAGACATATTCCCCGGACTCGATCGTCAGGTCGAGATGGTCGAGCGCATGCACGACCTGATCGCCGACCTGAAAGTCCCGGCACAGACCTTCGAGCCTGATCATGACGGCCTTATTCGACGGTCGCGGCGGCGCCGTCGGTCACACCTTCGCGATCGACCGTCAGGACGACGAGTTCGCCTTCATCGAGACCCGTCACGACCTCGGTAAATTCCCAACTCGAGATGCCCGTCTCGATCGACCGCTCTTCGAGCGTTGCCCCGTCCAGCACGAATACGCTTGACCCGTCCAGAATGACCTGCGTCGGTATGCGCAGCACGTTGTCGCGAGTCGCGAGAATAATCTCGACATCGGCACTATAGCCGGGCAACAGTCTTTGTCTATCGGAAGTAGCGCTCTCAGGATTCTCGATTTCCGCCTCGACCTCGACCGTACGCGCCTGCTTCTCGACATCGAGCACGTATGGAGCGACGCGGCGCACGAAGCCCGGAAACTGCTGCCCGGGAAACGCATCCAGCGTGATCAGCACCTTCTGCCCGGTCCGCACGGCAGGGGCATCGACCTCATCGATCGGTGCACTGATATACAGGCAACTGCTGTCGATCAGGTCAACGGTCGCCGGTGTCGGTATCCCGACCGGTGACGGTGTTACGAACTCACCCAGTTCGCCGTTGATTTCGGCGATGACGCCGTCGAACGGGGCACGCAACAAGGTCCGTTCGAGCCGTGCATTCACGATGTCGACCTGTGCATCGCTGACCCTGGTGGCATCGCGTGCCGCTTTACAACCGGCCTTCCGCGCGCTGGCTTCGCCGACGGCGCGGGCCGTTTCTTCCTCGGCGGCAAGGCCTTTGGCCAGCAGGCTCGTCAGGCGCTGCGCCTCATCGCGTGCGACATCCGCACGCACGCAAACTTCATCCTTGCGGCTGCGGCTCGCCACCGTATCCCGGCGTGCTGCCTCCAGCTCGGCACGCACGTCATCGTTCCATAACTCCAGCATGATCTGACCGGCCGTGACCGAGTCGCCTTCGCGGACCGGCAAGCTGGCGATCTGACCACCTAGCGATGGTGACATGCCTGCCCGACGACAGGCATCTACGGTACCGGCACGCGTATTCGACACGGTCGACAACACGTTGCCGCGTTCGACCGCTACGACCACAACCCGCACCGGTTGCGTACGCGTAGCCCACAACCAGACCACACCGATGGCGACAACGATGACCGCGATCAGCAGCGGTGCCCGGATGCGTTGAATAATACTCACTGATTACTCCACTCAAACATCAGATTTGGCCGGCGAGCCCCTCCAGCACCAGCCGATAGTAGCTCACGATACCGATGACTGTGTCGCCATCGATAACCGGTGCGTGGCTGATACCGACACGCTCGAACAGCCGTGCACAATACCGGATTTCCATATCCGGGCGCACGAAGACGACCGGCTTCGCCATAATCTCGTAAACATTCACGCGCTCCGGCGCACGATCCTGGGCGAGTACCTGCTTGGCGATATCGGCAAACAGCAACATGCCATATTCATCGTGCTCATCCCGTTTATCGATAATCAGGCTGGTTGTCTTCACCTGCTTCATGATCTTCAATGCTTCGAGCACGTCCGTGCGCCCGTCTACCATCGTTACCTCGGTGCCCATCACGTCACGCACCTTCACATGTTTCTGCTCCATCACAACTTATCCTCCAGTGTTTCGCCCAGCTTCTCCGCCTGGCGTATCACACCGACGGCATCCTCCACGTCGATTTGTATGACGATACCCGTACCCGGTTTTGCATCGAACTCGCCGACCTCGCCGACTCGCTCCAGGATCTTCCGGCTCAGGTGTTGCTCGACCAGCAGGAGCACAACATCCCGCTGCGTGGCCAGCGTCAGGCCGAAGAATGTCTTGCTCTGCTCGATGCCTTCGCCCCGGGCATGATTGATCACCGTACAGCCGGTAGCGCCGGCATCCCGGGCGGCTTCCAAAACGGCCTCCGTCTTGCTGTCCTCGACGAAACCCACGATCAGTTTAAAGTGCATGACAATCTCCTCACACTATTCCAATAGATTAACCGCTTCGCGGACTCTCTTTCGAGGGCGCGGCCCGTAAGGCAGCCAGCTGCCCGTAGGCCAATACCGCCATGATCGGGAACAGGCACGCAAAGGCCACCAGGCCGAAGCCGTCCAGCAACGCGCTGCGCCCCGGAATGTGCTCGGCCAGGCCCAGTCCCAGGGCCGTGACCAGCGGCACGCTTACCGTAGACGTCGCGACGCCGCCGGAATCATAGGCCAGCGGCACGATGAGTTTCGGCGCGAATACCGTCTGGACCACGACCACGGCATAGCCCGCGATGATGTAGTAATGCAACGGCGTGCCGGAAATAATCCGGTAACAGCCCAGCGTGATCCCGACCGCGACTCCCAGGGCCACCGCCACCCGCAAACCCCACACGTGCACGCTGCCGCCGGATACTTCGTTGGCCTTGATGGCCACGGCGAGCAGCGAAGGCTCGGCAATGGCCGTGCTGAAACCGATCAGGAACGCAAATGCATACAGCCACATGAACTGCCGCCACAATACGGACCCGTCGGCGGTCGTGATCATGCCGACCAGGCTCGGATCCGACAGTTGCCGCGCCATGAGCCGGCCCACCGGAAACAAAGCCTGCTCCAGGCCCAGCAGAAAAAGACTCAGGCCCACGACGACGAATACCGTCCCGGACAGGATCTTCCGCCAGTCCGGCAGGGGCCGGCGGATCACCAGCAGCTGGAACGCGACCAGAAAACTGAGCACGGGCAGTACAGCCAGTAGTGTCCGGCCGAAAGTCCGCGCGGCTATCAGGATAAAATCCATTGCACCAGCATTCCGTAGCTCAAGACGAAAACAATGGGCGTCAGAGACGCCAGGGCAATCAGGCCGAACCCGTCGGTCATCGGATTGCGCTCGGCCACCGAGGAGGCCAGCCCGACCCCCAGAGCCGCCACCAGGGGCACGGTGACGGTGGATGTCGTGACGCCACCCGAGTCATATGCGATCCCGATGATCTCCGGCGGCGCCACGCCGGTCATGACCATCACCATCACGTACCCGCCGATGATCATCAGGGGCAAAGACCAGCCGATGAGAATCCGCAACACGCCGATCACCAGGGCGAACCCGACTGACAGTGCTACCGTCAGGCGCATACCCATCGCATACCAGTTCCGGGCCTGATCCGTCGGTTCGATGACCCCGCCGGCGGCGGCAATCCGTGCCGCTTCGTTGGTGACCGCGATCAGCGTGGGTTCAGCCATCGTCGTGCCGAAACCCAGCACAAAGGCAAATAGCACGAGCCAGAACAGACTGCCCTTGCGGGCCAGCGAGAACGCCAGTGACTCCCCGACCGGAAACAGGGCCAGCCGCAGACCGTAGACGAAGAAGGTCAGCCCGATGACCACCAGGGCCGCACCGCCCAGTAATTCAGCCGGGGATTCGACGGGTTGATCGAGCACCAGGAACTGAAAGCCGCCGATGACCAGCACGATGGGTGCAAGATCCCGGAGGCTGCCCAGAAGGTCTCCCCACAGTGCTTTGATTGCTTCCTGCACCCTTTGCCGTGCCTCCCTGGTGGCATCAGTGGTGAATTGCCGAACATTGATTTTGCGAAATACGCTATAAAGTTAC
>CAZVQW010000013.1:0-49045 GCA_964629475.1 uncultured Chromatiaceae bacterium
AATCCTGGGACTTCGATAGCCTGACCGGGCATTTAGTCGATTACTGTGCCGCAGACCCTGAAGCACTTACATCGTCGGCCGTCATCGACCTTGGGGAGCGTCTCCTTAACACACCCCAATGATGCCGGGCACTCTGCTCGCCGTGTTCACGCAATTGCCCGTAACCCGACAAAATCCATACCTGCAGGCTTCTGGTATAACCGCAAACCAAACTCCGGCGCGATCGAGCAGATGTGGTCAAAGATATCAGCCTGTATACCCTCGTACGCAGCCCAGTTGGTGTCATTACTGAACGCATAGACTTCGATCGGCAACCCCTCGGCACCAGGCTGCAACTGCCGCACGATCAACGTCATGCCGGCATGAATCTCCGGATGATGTTTCAGGTAACTGTGAATATAGGCACGAAAGGTCCCGACGTTGGTCAGCCGCCTGAGGTTGACGCCCGACTCGCCCGGTTCATCGAGAACTGCGTTGTACGCTCGTAAATCCGCTTCCTTGGCCTCGATATAGTCCTTGAGCAACGCAAAGCCTTTGAATCGTTCTACTTCGTCATCCGTCAAGACGCGAATTGAGTTGACGTCGATGTTGATCGAACGCTTGATGCGCCGTCCGCCCGACTCCGACATGCCGCGCCAGTTCTTGAACGAATCGGAGATCAGCCGGTGGGTCGGAATCGTCGTAATCGTCTTGTCCCAGTTCTGCACGGTCACTGTGTACAGCGCCACATCGATGACGTCACCGTCGGCGCCGAACTGCGGTACTTCCAGCCAGTCGCCGACACGGATCATGTCCTGACTGGTTAGCTGAATGCTGGCAACGAGCGACAATAATGTGTCCTTGAATACGATCAACAGCACTGCCGTCATCGCACCGAAACCACTTAGCAGGATCACGGGCGAACGGTCGATCAGTGTCGCGACCACGATAACCGTGCCGAGGATATAAATGCCGATCTGCGCGAGTTGTATGAATCCCTTGATCGGGCGGCGGCGCGCCGCCGGAGTCGCCTCATAAATCTCGTTAACCGCCGACAACGCCGCACTCAGCGCCAGAATGATCATCAGGACCATGTAGGCACCGGCGACGTTGCGAATGATCTTTTCTGCCGGTTCAGCGATATCCGGCACGAGGGCAATGCCGTAGGAAATAATAAGAACCGGCACGATCTGTGCGAGGTGGCCAAACACATTGTGCTCGACCAGCGCGTCGTCCCAGCTGGCCTGCGTGCGCGCTGTGGCCGCACGCACCGCCACCAGCAACAGCCGCTTGGCTACCAGGTCGGCGAGGATCGCAACCAGCAGCAACACCAGGCTGCCGGCTATGGCAGGCAGCAGCGGGTGGACCGCAGATAATTGTTCAATCATCGTTTTATTCTCTTATCCTATAATCACGACGCTACTTCGCCCCGCCCATGGTGCCAGATTCTAACGGGAGCACTGAATGGAAATCGACATTATCCTGAATGAATTCGCCTCGCCGCAGGCCGCCGCGGAACTCGGGCTGCTGGCGGAAAGTTATGGGCTGCGAGGTGTCTGGGCAAGCAATTACACATGGTCGCGTGACCCATTCTTCACACTGTCACTGCTGGCCGATCGTTCGTCGAAGATTCGTGTCGGGCCGATGGCCGTCAGCTCGGCTGAACTGCATCCGCTGAAGATGGCAAACCTGCTGTTCAGTCTGAATGAATTGTCGAATGGCCGCGCAATGCTCATGCTCAGCGGCGGCGGCGGCGTGATGCGGTCGATCGGCATACAGCGGGATCGCATGATCCGGCGCACACGCGAGTGCCTCGAAATTCTCAAAGGTGCATCGCCTGACAAGATGATGAATTACAGCGGAGAGATCTATCAGATCTATGGCTATAAACCTGAATGGCATACTGACGCACCGCCGCTGATTTATTTTGGCTCGAACCACCCGCAGAGCCGCAAGCTGTCAGCTGAGCTTGCCGATGGGCTGATGACCAGTGATTTCGTCGTGCCGTTGCTGAAGGATTTTGTCACCGACACGCACGCCGATCTAAAAGCAGCCGGCCGTTCGCCGGCTGATTTCCGGATCAGTAATTTCTGGGCATGGCACATAAAAAAAGACCCTGAAGCCTCACGGGCCGAGGCGCGCCGCGAACTGATGCTGCGCGGCTGGTTGCGGGACCAGTATTTCGCGCCGTTTCTCGACGAAGACGAACTGAAGATGATGCGCGATCACGAACAGGATTTTCTGAATGCATTCCTGCGCGGCAGCGACGTGATCGACAACGTGCCCGAAAGTCTGGTCGACAAGATGATCGAGAACATCTCATTCGTCGGCGGTCTCGACCGGATCGATGGAGCCATCGATACGCTGAAACAATTTGCCGATGCCGGACTGACCGATATCGCGCTGCGTGTTCATGATGAGCCGGCCGATGCAATCCGGCTGATCGGTGAACGGGTCTGGCCGGCCTTGCGTTAACGAAGTCGTTCAGTCGTCAACAGTACCGAGCAGGATGCGTTTGAGATCTTCGCCCGGGTGCCCATCATGGTTCTTATCTCGAAATATATGCGCACTTGTCTGCGCAATATCGAGGAGCCCCTGCTGCACCCATTGCCGCTCCTCTCTTGCCTTGGTCGTCGTATACAGGCGTCGCCGCCGGCGGTCATTGGGATCGATAACTTCCTCGAGATAACCTCTATTCATCTCGGTCGATACGTAGCGCGACACCGTCGACTTGGGCAGGCGAGTGATACGAGCCAGTTCGCCGATGGTCGGATGATAATCGACCTGATCCAGCAGGCTGACGGTCAGGATTGTAAATACTGCACCCGTCGGCGAACTGCCATATCGGTGAACTACCATCTCCATGAAGCGCCAGAACATTACATATGCCTCCCCCATATGCGATTCACTTGGAGTCCACTTGCTCATCTAAATACCTCACTGCCAGCCGGAAATGGCTAATTCAGAATGACCTTATATGATAATACCCTCCCATATTCGCATATTTTCCACTCATTAGGGCTCAGAATAATCCCTTATTTTTTCATCTGCCCGCCTCACTTAGAATTTTCTGCGAAGCTTGGGAGCTAAATATGACAAAAACAAAGTCGCAGCCATCGACAGACGGGACATTTCAGCATGTCGGTGTCGTCGACAATTTCTATCAGGCCTCGTCGTTTATTCCGATGTCATTCGCGCTCGTCACGACAGTTCACGAAAGCGGCGAGACCAGTATCGGGCCACATGCGCTGCTGTTCCCGTTCAGCATCACGAAACCGCACTCTATGATGCTGATCAGCCGGCCCAACAGCGGTACGGCCAGCAACATACGCCGCCTGGGGAAATGCGCGCTGAACTATGTGCCGTTCGACCGCGACCGCCTGCAGGGCATTGCCAATATGGGTTACCCGGGCATGTCGCTCAAGGACAAGCTCAGGGCCAATCCATACACGCTGATTGATTCGCCCTCAGGCGACAAGGCCGCCGATCCCGGTTTCCCGCAGATCATCAAAGAGGCCTACCAGGTGATCGAATGCACATGGGATGACAGCTTCGAGCTGCACGGGAAGATCGACTCTCAGGGTGCTGCCTATGAAAGTCACTTCAATCTCCTGATCGACGATCTGCTGATCAAGGAACAATACGTCCCCGGCATCGAGAAGGGAGAGATTTTCCCGAACATGCCGATTTTCTGCGGCTTTCGCGCGAACCGGGGATTCTGGTTTGCCGAACACGATACCCCGTTTACCGTCCCGCTGCCGACGGTCGAGGGCACGGAACTCCAGTCAGTGTCTTACATGGCGAATCGAATCGACCCGAATGTTCAGTTCACCGAAGAGGCCTGCAAGAGACTGACGGGAATTCCACGGCCCTTCATGCAGGATGCGTTCAAGGGCATCGTCGCCCGGGCGACCGAAGAAGGTGTCACCGAAATCGATGCGGAGTTTCTGAAAAAGATCGGCGCCGAGCGGAGCTAAGCAAGGACTCTGACCCCGCGCGGTGCATGCTTTTTTGTGGGAGCAGCTCCCACAGATAAGCTATCCCCCACAGGCTAATGTCCGTCACCGTGATGACGCTCGTGGTCGGCATTATCCATGCCCTTGGGCAATATCGGCGCCGCTTCCGGTTCCAGCTGCGCGAACCCTGACTTGCGCTCCCCTTGCTGTACATCGTGCGGATTGTGGCACTCGGTACAAACGAACCAGCGTTTCTTGCCGGTCGTTGCCCATTCACCAATGCGTTTGCCGTGAACACCTTCGCGCCAGCGGCGATAGACCTGGCCGTGACACTTACCGCACAGTTGCTGCGGCTGGTTGAAGTCGATCAGATTCCCGGCATTGTCGACGAATTTGTTACGCGTCTCCGCATCGTGACAATCCAGACACCAGATCCCGCCGTTGCCGTGCTGCAAGTCCATGGAATCCGGCACGAGATCCATGTGCATCGTTAGCTTGCGCGGCGGTGCGTCAGCCTCGACCGGCGCCGGGAATGTTCCGTTGTGGCAGGCCACGCCGCAAATAGAGTACAGGGCAAGCTGATCGGTCCGCGACTTAACAACGGCCTCGCCGTGTGTGTAATCGGCCTCGACCGGCATTTCGCCCATCGGCTGCGTACCATCGTACGGATCACCCCACCACAACACAGCGCCGGTTTTATCCGAGCATTTGACGTTTTTAAGTTCTTCACCGATGTCTTTTTGCGTGACCTTCGATGCACCTTCACGGCTTTCGAAGCAAACCGTATCTTCAGCCACTGCAGCCAAAGAAATGCACAACATCAGCGCACAGAACACGGCGACAAATTTATATTTTTTCATGATCATGCTCGAGAGGAACTGTCTATTCGCCTGCATACTTCACCTCGCCCAGCAGTATGCCGATCGCACCCTTCAGAAGCAGTGTCAGCACGATGAAGCCAATCGCCCAGTTGCCGAGGCAATTGAAAATCTCGATCAACGTCGGCGAATACTGCGTAAACTCACCGATCGGCGTCGGAATCGAACCGGGAATCAAAAGTCCCATGCCCTTCTCGACCCAAATTCCGGCAAACACGACAGCACATATGTATGGCAGCTTTTTGTGATCTTTACGAATGCCCGGGATCAACAACAGGATGAATGAGCCGATCAACGCAATGATCGAGAACCAGAACCACGGCACAAGAGCATTCAACCCGTTGTGCCCGAATATCAGGTACTGCAGCCCGAGTGAATGTTCGGTCGGGTGGTAGAACTCGGTCACGACTTCCGACAGCGTCAGGAACAACGCAATACCGAGACACCAGACGACTATCTGCGATAACAAATCGATCGCCTCGTCCTTGATCCAGAGCTTCGTATTATTACGAATAATTGTAAAAACAATGATGATCAGCGCCGGGCCGGCGGCAAATGCCGTCGAGATAAAGCGGATCGGCATCATGCCATGGTGCCACATCGGTCGTGCCGGCATCGTGTTGATCAGAAATGCTGTGACCGTATGGATGCTCAGCGCCCAGACAATCGCGATGAAGATGACGGGCAGATAGAACTTGTTGTTTAAAGGCTCCTGCGCATACTTCTTGTAGAGGTAATAAAACCCACCGATGATATTCAGGACCAGGTAACCGCACAGCACGATGACATCCCAGGTCAGCATCGAGCCCGGCCAGTTGTAGATGCCGATGAACGGCAACATGTGCCACAGACGGTCCGGGCGGCCCATGTGATTGAGCACGAACAGCATGCACATAACTACAGCCGCGATTGCCAGCATCTCGCCGAGTACCGTGACTTCGTGCAATGCCTTGTGTTTGTACACATAAGCCGGAAACACGACGGTTACGGCACCGGCTGCAACACCGACCAGGAACACGAAGTTGGCTAGATACAAACCCCAGCTGACCTGGTCCGTCAGGCCGGTCACGATCATGCCCTCGGACCACTGCATGATATTTCCATAGGTCCAGGCAACCACGAAGAGGCACAGGAACCCGAGCCAGGCGTAAAACTTCGGCCCGCCCTTAAAAACATAGGCCCAGTAGTCAACAACGAAGCTTGACATTTTTTTCATCGTAGTGACTCCTAGTCCATGTAGTAGAAGAACTTCGGGTATGTATTCATCTCGGCCTTGAGCCGGAAGACTTTTTTGGTTGCCAGAATACGCCGTACTTCGCTGTCGGGATCGAGCAGATTGCCGAATTTACGCGCACCGACCGGACAGACCTCGACACAGGCCGGGTAGCGGCCTTTGCGCGTGCGCTGCAGGCAGAACGTACATTTTTCGACGACGCCCTTCATACGCGGCCGGTTGCCGTAGTAATGCGTGTCCGGGTTCATCTCTTCTTTCGGCAGCTTCGGCTCGCCCCAGTTGAAGCGTCGCGCCCAGTACGGACACGCACCGATGCACATGCGACAACCGATACACCAGTTGTAGTCGACGACGACGACACCGTCGGGCTCGCGGTACGTCGTGCGCACCGGGCAGACCTTGACGCACGGCGGCTTCTCGCACTGCATGCACGCCATCGGCATGTAGAACGCATCTTCCTCCGGCACCGTTTCCGGTTCGTAATAATGCTCACCCTCGAGCACGACGCCGGATGCGCTGTACGCATTGCCGCCGACCTGAATACCGTAGCTGTCCGGGTAGCCATCGGCCATCTTCGACGCATCGAAGTCGCCTTTCTCCATCTTCAGCACGCGAATCCATTCGATTTCCTGGTCTCCGCGGGACTGATTGTTTTCCTTGACGCAGGCCTTCGCGCAGCGGCGACAACCGATACATTTCTGAATGTTCAGTGCGTAGCCGAATAACACTCCTTCCTCGGCCGGCGTCGAATCAACCGTGACCTGCTTTCCATACTCTTCCGAGTGGCGCCGCTCGAGGCGCGCGCAGGCCTCGTCCTTTTCTTCCTGCGACATCAGCCGGTAATTGCCCTGAAACCACTCGGCCCATTCGGTATTGGCCTTGGCTTCATCTGAATGTGTCATCAGCGCCGCCGTGCCCAGCAATGACGTCGCGCTGAGACCGCCGGCCTTCTTGACGAAGCTGCGGCGTGACGATGAATCCGGTGTGCCGGCCTCGTCGTTGGGCTCGGTAGATAGTTTGTACTCTGTCACGTTAAATCTCCCTGCCAGGGTGCTGTCGGGTCTTGGCCGAAAATCCCTGCCAGCGGACCTTTGCCCCTGACACGAAACTGCCCCTATACTTCCGGATCGAAATCGGAACCCCACTTGGGCGGCCATTGTCTATAGATCGTCGCTCCATGTCTACAGATCACCACCCCGTGAAAATACGTACAGGTCACCAGTATCCATGAATAAAAAGACCCCGATCTACTTCGGCCCACCGCTCGCGATTCTGACCGAAAATGAGAAAAATACGATGGAACGCAGCGGCAGGATAAATCGCGCCGCCGAACGCTACCTGGAGATCATGCGCCGACACGGCGTCGACCTGACCGAGCCGGAGCGACAGTGTCTGTTGAAAGTCTGTGAGGCCGGCTACCTGGCGTCGTACGAGATCGTCGAGCTGGCTGACGATGTACGGGACGGAAAGTTCGATATCGAAGGGCTGGACACCGCAGCACTGAGTGCCAAACTCGAAGCGGCGAGTTTCGCCGATTTGGTCGCCGTCGTTGAAGAATTAGGCTACTAGCCGGAATTTATCCGTCGGGACCATCCGGCGGCATGCCCGGCCAGTGGTTCGGATCGGTCGATTCACCTGTGGGCTGCATAATCTGCCCAAGCTTCATATCGGCCTCGCGAATTTCCTTGATGGTCGACGACTCATGGATCTCCTGCTGAATCTCGGCCAGGTGGAACTCATCTTCAACCTGCTTGCGGATATCGGCCAGGCTACGCTTTGCACCGCCGATCCACTGACCGAGTGTCCGTGCAAGACGCGGTAGCCGCTCGGGTCCGATGACGACGACAGTGACGGCGCCGAGCAACAATAATTCAGGGAAACCAATACCGAACATAGTGTGCCACGCGCGTGCGCGGACTCCCGATCGCAAGTTCGCTACACATCATACCACTACCGGATACACGGTCAGGCACAAGACAAAGGCTGCGCGGCAGTTACCCGCTGGCTTCTTCGCCCGGATCCCAGTTAATGATGTTGCTGAAATCACCGGTATCGGTACCAACGGCAGTATTGGTGCCGGCAACAATAGTCGTATCGTCATCAGCATTACTACCGGCGACAACGGCAGCATCGGCCGGCGAAAATAAAGTGAGCTTGCCCTTATCATTGACGAACACAATCTGTCCGTTACCTTTTTGGTGCGCGCCTGCCAGCGCACGATGGCACATCTCAAGAAATGACTTTGCATTGCCGCTGGTATTCGGCACGATCGACACAGCGCTGTAACAGAGCTCAATCGGCCCGGGTATCTCGTCCTCTATTGCCAGGCGCAGTTTATTGGCAACCGCCAACGCACTGTTCAGATCGGTATCCGGCAGAATCAATCCGAACTTCCACTCGTCGATACGCGCGGCAAGATCGAGCGAGCGTCCGACCGCAGTCTTCATTTTCTCTGCGACAAGTTTCAGCGTCTGTGCATCGGTTTCGCCCAGACGTGCGAGTGCGATGGCCAGCGGCCGGCCGGTCGTAATGCCGAATGTCCAGGCCTCGTTAAAAAAACCATCAAAAGCCTCAAGGCCTGACAATTCGGTCACAGAATCAAGCTGCCCGAGCCATGTCCGGGACGCTGGCGACATTTTCTTCGTCGGCGCATCCGGTGAATCCGAAAATGGCGTACCGGTGACGAGCTGATCAAGCGCCGCTATTTCATGGCTGCCGGTATCTTTGACCTGGCGTAATTCTTTGCGCAACTCGATGCCATCATTAACGACCTTCATCATGTTGCGATATGCCTGACGACTGTCTTGCATCGATTTGCGCACGCGCGCATAAGTCTGGCGAATTTCCTTCGGGGCATCGCTCGGCGCCGGCGGAACAATAGTAATCGTACGCGCTGCATTGAACTCCTCAAGTGATTCTTCGAGCTTCTGCAGCGGTTCTGCGACAACGTTGCCGTAGAGTGGCGCAAATCCACGCGCCAACATGAGGCCAAGCAATGCCCAGATCAATCCGAGCGCCATATAGACAAGTACCGTCTTGTCCGCACTGGCCTGGGTCGCCGTTGCAAAGACACGCCAGCCATTAGCAAGTGGCCTGCTGACCGCGACATAACGCGCGGCACTGCCGTCATTGTTCACGATGCCGGAAAAGCTGTACGCTTTTCCGGGTTCTTCGGTTGCCGCCTTTATCATGAGCGGATGCCCGGACAAGTCGCTGAAAGGAGTCAGCGCCAACCCGGGTGTCATATGAATGACTCGGTTGCGCTGATCTGTAATCACCGCGGATACGTTGCTGATCGTATTCTGACTCACCAGCCCGCCGACGACAGTTCGCAGGCTCAACAAGCCCTGGACAAAACCCCAGCGTGGATCACCATCGAGGCTGATTGGTGCACTGACAAACATCATCGGTGCTTTATCGGCTGCTGCGCCTTTCTTGACGGGTGAGACATACAGTTCGCCCGCAATAACGGCACGCTTAAAGAAATCCATCATTGCTACGCCGGCAACAGGCCCTGCCCACGGTTCCGGGCGTCCGGCCTTGACCGCCGTAGCCGCAACGACATCGCCAGTCGTGCGCGCGACCCATAGCGATGTGAACTCCTGATTCGAAGCATGGTGCCGCATTAAAGCTTCGCGCAACGAAACATCGTCGATACGGCCGGCGGTCGTAATATGCCCGGCTAACGATTCGATTCCGGTGACCCGACTCTGGACCAGTTGCGGTACGCTGGCTGCGATCGAATCAGCCAGACTTTCGACTTGTGGCAGCTGTGAGTCCCGCACTGTCGTCGTGCTGATCACCGCCAGCAATGGCAGCAGCGTCAGCACCGGTACAATGGCGATTAAGCGAAAACCGACCAGCAGCCGACTATGCAGTGTCGTGCCGTTCATCAACGTGCGAGCCAGAAACCCCGCAGCCTGAGGTCGGTGCAGCAGCGGGATGGCTAGCAGCAACGACAACATGATCAGCACACCGATAGCCGCAAGCCAAACCGGCCAGCCCGCAAAAAATTGGGCAAAGTCTGTAAAAAACAAAATAGCGCACCCTCAAAAAGCGGGTTCTACGACCAACCCGTGAGCGGGAGTTTGCCTTAATCCCGAATGGGTCGATACGAACTGTGTCGCGGAATCCACGCCCGTACCGGGGGCTTTGAGGCGTTATTCAGGCCTCACAGAAACTCGCCGGATAGCACCACAAACTAGCGATATCGCAGATGTTTGCAGAATTTAACAGCGCATTCGGCACATTTGGCGTCCGAGGAACAGAGCCCGCCATGTTGCCCGGAAGCGAACACGTGTATCAGGGCCTCGACTTGCCCGGCATCCAGCCTGCCCCGCTTCGCCCAGGCCGCCAGGATCGCGGCCACATCCGTCGCTTCCGGTTCGACGTGAGAAATCCCGAGACGCCCGGGCCCGACGATGCGGGCCAGCAATTTATCGGTGACATCTGCCGGCACATCATCGGATACCATCGCCTCATCGGTATCTATACCGTGACTCGCCATTGTTGCGTTGATCTGGGCAATAAGTTCGGCCGGCTGCGCCTCGGCCTGGTTGCGCAAAAACAGGTAATTGGCCTGCGTCATGCCAAGCCCGACCATTTCGGGCAGGTCTTCGAACTCCTCACGAGCAAAGAAACGCTCCTGCAGGTCCGGCGCAAAAAACTCCTTGATCTCCGCGCGGCTCCTGCGCGTGGGACCGACCTTGGCCTGATCCTGACCGGGATACAGCGGATGCCAGTGCAACAAGACAAACGCACCGTCCCTGGCCAGCGCTTTCAGCACACAACTACGATAGTCCGGGTGACGTACCGGATCCATGTTGTGCAGTAAACCATGATCGAGCACGAGGTCATATTGTAGCTGCGGCTCCCAATCGGTGATGTCAGCCTCGACCGGCGTAACGCTGACGCCCGCTTCGGCCGCGCGTTGCTGCGTGTACTCGAGTGCTTCGGGAATAAAATCGAGACTCGTAACATCCCAGCCCTGCCGGGCGAGAAATACCGAATCCGTGCCGGCGCCGCAACCAATATCCAGCGCCTTGCCCGGCGCTTTGCGGTGACCGACTTCGGCAAGAAACAACGTCGGTTCGTCGTGCGCCCAGGGTAGTTCGTGCCAATTGCTGGCCCAGCTATAGGTCTTTAGAAAAGTCTCTTTTTCGTGCGTACTCATTGCCGGATTCCTGATTGTTTCACCGAGGATACGCTGAATCACGCACCTGAATCGAATCCGGGTATAAAAAAAGCGCCGGCAGGGCCGGCGCTCGAGTGTTGGACTTAATTAACAATCAGTCAGTCGATGCAAGCAACACATTGCCGGCCGGAGGCTGGCTTGTCACTCTGACAACAGTCTGCTCTTTCCAACGATGCGACTTGCAGCGTGTCTTCGCCTGGCGAATGACTGCACCTGTGTCATCGACGATGTTCGTCTCGATGTCAAAAACATACCAGACGCCAACCTTGTCGATATCAGTCACGGTATGTTGCAAACCAGTCGCGCCGGTCGTGTTCAGTTCGGTACGCAGCTCGACAGTACAACGATCGAGTTCATCGCCGTAGAATGCCGGTGACAGCCAGTGCGCCTGTGCTGTCGCGGAAACCATGAGTAATCCGGCGAGCGCAGTTAAAAACGTGACGGTCCTGCGTGGTGTCTGTTGCGTATTCATGTCGTTATCCTCGTGCGGTTTGGTTATTCGAACCCCTCTGGTCCATGGCTGTACTTTGCGCCTGTACCCCTCGGGAGTCCTGACCGGTCCCTGATCAAACCCTGACTTTTTCATGACCAAAGCAGCCCAATGGGTAAAAAAACGGGCCTGGTGCCGGTTTCGTCCGGTATCCTTGACCCCACGATGCCGACACCCAGCCCACACTGCTTTCGTTTCGCCGACCGGGCTCTTGACCCGGGCAAGCGTGAACTGTGGGTCGGCAATGCCGTGCATGCCACGGAGCCGAAGGTCTTTGACCTCATCGCCTACCTGCTCGAGCATCGCGAGCGCGTTGTGTCCAAGAACGAAATTCAGGAAGCCCTGTGGCCTGGCATGGTGGTAACCGAGGCATCGCTGTCACGCACGATCATGAAAGCGCGCAAAGCCCTCGACGACGATGCACAGGATCCAAAGATCATTCGCACTGTGCCGCGCAAAGGATTCCGCTTCATCGCCGATGTGCGTGAGCCCGCCGACAGCGTGTTTCTCATTGACGATCTGTCCGACGTACATTTCGTACGCAGTGACGACGTGCATATCGCGTGGCGCACAATCGGCGACGGAAAACCGGATATCCTGTTCGCACCGGGCTTCGTTTCTCATCTCGATCTGCGCTATCGGGTGCGAATGGTCGCCAATTTCGATGCACAACTTGCACGTGGACGGCGCCTGATCACATTCGACAAACGTGGCGTCGGTCTGTCGGATCGTATCGCGCAAGCGCCGACGATAGAAGATGCAATGAACGATATGCAGGCCGTACTCGATGCGGCCACCGCACAACAAGTGATCCTCTTTGCGGTATCCGAAAGCGGGCCGGCTGCATGCCTGTTCGCGGCACAGCACCCCGAGCGCGTCGCGGCACTAATCCTGTACGGCACCTTCGCAGCAGGCACCGGAGACGATGACTACCCCTATATGCCGAGCCGCAAGATGCATGATACGTGGCAGAAACACCTGATCGACAATTGGGGTGGGCCGGCATCGCTGGAGCTATTTGCTCCAGACCACGCTCAAGATCCAACAATTCAGGACGCCTGGGCCCGTTATTTGCGCGCGTCGGTTACTCCCGGCGGCATGAAGGCCATCCTCGAGACCATGCGCGATTCTGATGTTCGAGACGCGCTAACAAAGATCCGCTGCCCGACGCTCGTGATGCATCGAACCGGTGACAAGCTTGTAGACTGGCGCGCCGGCAGAGACATGGCCGCGGCAATTCCACACAGTGAGTTCATTGCGCTCGATGGTAACGACCACTGGTTGTTTGTCGGTGACTCGCAAAGTGTGCTGGATACGATGCAACCGTACCTGGACATTTGAGAAATGAAAAAAAATGCTCCGCCACCGCCTGATATCCTGCGCAAGTCCGGCCCGCATAAGGACAAGAAAAAGTACGATCGCAAACGAACCCGGCAGGAAGACCAGAAACAACCGGAATCGGATATCAACCCGAAGCACCGTTAATGCATCGTGCAGTGTCTGCTACTGAAGCAAAGAGAAAGGATCGACACGCGCACCCTGAGCGCGAACACCCCAATGCAAATGCGGACCTGTTACGCGACCCGTCGCACCGGCAAGCCCGAGAACCTGCCCCTTGTCGATGATGTCACCGGGCTTGACCCGAAATTCCGACAGGTGCAGGTAGACCGAATAAATGCCAAGTCCGTGATCGACGAACACCGCATTACCGCTGTAGAACAAATTTTTCGCCAATACGACACGTCCGCGATTCGTTGCCCGGATCTCAGTGCCCGTCGCAGCCGTCAGATCCGCACCGGAATGGGGCGCTCGCGGCTGATTATTAAATACGCGTCGATGACCGAAATTACGCCCACCGGCCGCCCCGGGAATCGGCACGGTGAATGGTTCTATCCAAAGAACTTCAGGTGTTATCCGCGCATAGATCGCATTGATTTCATGGCTTTCCCGTGCAGCGCGTGCTTCATTTTCGGCGCTCAGCTCAACGTATTTCGGCGCCACCTCAAGATGCGTGGTCCTGAACTGCCGCCCGGCGACGTCGATTTGTTTAACGGCGCGCCGCACCCGGCCATCGCTGTAGGTCCACATCAACTCGGCCGCATGCTCGCCGGGCGACGCTTCGAGATCGACGCCAACGAGCGTGAACCAGCCGTCACTGTCTTGCACAAACGGGATTGATTTGTCGTTCCACTCGACGATAACGGTTGCCAGTCCTGGCTCATCCGGTACATCGAGTCGCAGCACCTGCCCCTGACCGATAACCAGCGCCGCAATCCCGGTCGCCACCCCTTCCATGATCATTGACAGAAGATTCATTGTGAATCCGCCAAAATATCGCAGTTAAGCTCGATTTCGATATCCGTAATTCGCTGTCGGACCGTTCGAGCATATTCCGGTAACTCGTCAGCCGTGGTCCGCCCGGTGGCAAGCTGCATGCCTACCGACAGATACAATAGCTCGCGCTGATATTTTGTGAACGCAACAATGTCGGCCTGAGTCCATTGCTCGAGTTCGAGCAGTTCATTGATCCCCGCGCGTATACTGCGTTCCGTCTTTCTGTATTTCTGAAAACTACTGACATACAGCTGCGCATAGCGCCGCATGTCGGTTACGGCTTCTGCATCAGACCGCCCGTGCGCCATAGCACTTTCGCCGACGACACAGCCACCTTTGATACGCTCGTCGCCGAATGCGGCGGGCAGAGTCATGGCAAGCCACAGGCATAACAAGATCGGCCGCACCCAAAATTGCCTCATTAACCTCAACAACTCACCTGTGGGAGCGGCTTTAGCCGCGATTCCCCCGCAAATCGCGGTTAAAGCCGCTCCCACACCTATATCAGCTGACGAATTGTCACGGACTGCGAGCATACTCATCAATCGGCAAGTGCCGGCACGAGTCGTTCACCGATCAACCTGATCGATGCGGCCGGGTCGTCATAGATGCGCAGCGCGATCTCGGTCAGGCCGGCCGCCTTGAATTGCTGCAGGCGCTCGATTTCCTGATCGAGATCGGCGACCGACGAGGCGGACGTGCACGCAGCGACAATGCGGTCGACGATCGCGTCGGGCACACCTTCAATTTGATCTGTCTTTTGCTGGTACGCACGAATGAACGACTGGATATTGTCGCCCACAATCTGCGCTTCATCCTCATCGAGGATATCGCCGATGTACTCGGGATAGATTGTGCCGCGTACGGCAAGCCAGATCCGCGCCTCACGCCGGGCTGCCGCGGCATCTTCCTTGACGTGCCAGGCCCAGAAGTTGTTGACTGAAAATCCGGCCGGTGACTGTCTGCTCTCAGCCAGTGACGCATCGATAATCTTGCGTGCCCAGCGCACCCGGTCGATCGTGAAATCGCTGACCATGATCCCGTCGGCATAGCGTGCAGCAGCGTGCAGCATCTGCGGGCCGTTTGCGCCGACATAAATGTGCGGTGCGGCGTGCTCGATCCACCCGGGGTTGTACCAGCCAACGTTATATATCTCACCTTTGTAACTGAGCGGCTTGCCCAGCGCGGCAGCCTCGAGGATTTCGACACATTCACGCACGGCGCGGACGACACGCACTGGTTTTTGCCCCATTGCCGATGCCGTGCCGCCGCCGGCACCGACGACGATCTGTGCCCGGCCGTGCGCGACCTCATTGAGCGTCATCAGCGAACTGGCCATCTTCAGCGGATGTAATTCAAATGGGCTGACCGCAATTGGTCCGAGCCTGATGCGTTCGGTCTGCATCGCCAGTGGCACGAAATTAATGAACGGGTCGCGGGCGTCCGTCATATTTGAAACCCAGACTCCGCCCAGCCCGACTTCCTCGGCCAACCGGCCAAGTTCGAGCACTCGTTCCGGTGGATTGCTTGATTCGAGGATAACGTCAATTCGCATCGTCTGATTATCTATCTATGCTCTGCGTTTCACCATGATCGTACACAACCTGCCACTCCGGCACACGCACAGCGGCGAGGCGGCACATATGGAATGGTTCATTGGCGGCACGCTGAGCATACCGCCCGCCGACACTGAAATCGACGCAGTAGACATTGCGGCGCAGACCCATGCAGTGATGTGCCTCAATGCCGGCGAACAGATCCGGGCCGTACTTGTCCGAATACACCGACTGCGCATCGCTATACCGACGCCAGTAATGACCGATCACAACCGGCACAGGATCATCATATTGCTCCCACCACTTGACTCGTTCGACCATTCGCCATTTTCCACCGGCCCAGAATGGCGTCTCGGTCTCTTTCTCTTCACCCGACGTCAGTACACTGATCGGATTGTTCATCTGTGACTCACAATCCATCTGCGCGATCGCCGGCATAAATTGCGGGCGCCGATCCGGATCTTTGATCATTGGTGAAAACTCCTGCCACTCGCGATCGAGCCTGGCCGCCATCGCGGGATCGGACCAGCGTTCACGCAATTGTTTCGTCCAGCGAGCATGGACCGCGAGTAAATCTGTACCGGCCGATGCCGCGGCCCGCAACCGGGCGAATGCCGCCTTATTCCAGCATGCATGCACGATGCGCAAGTCCGGACGCTCGAGTGCGAGCGGTAACGATTCGAGAAATGCCGTCATGCATGCCTTGTCTGCGGGCATGACCGGTTGCATGTCATGGCCCGGCATAAGATTTTCAGCCATGCGATCCGGCGCCACCCACCAGTCGTTACCGTCCTTGAGTTCACCGCGCAGCAGGTTCAGTTCATGATTGCCGAGGATGCATTGCGCACGACCGGTATCGACCAGTCGCATGACCTTGTGTAATACGGCCGGACTGTCCGGGCCACGATCCGTCAGATCACCGAGAAATACGAGCTGACGCCCGTCAGCATGCTGCCCGTCCGCACCGTAACCAAGATGGCCCAGCAATGTTTCGAGTGCAGCGATCTCACCGTGGACATCGCCGATGATATCGACCGGGCCGTCAAACAGTGGTTCTATCAGAAGCATTCATGATTCCATTTGATGGCAGGCCGCCGGCGGGTTGCTGCCATGCCGGGCATGCTACCCTCAAGTGCATGGCTTTCGATCTTACACCGACCCTGTTCCGAGCGCTGCCCGAGTACCGCATTCATTATTCATCACGCGCCCGGCATGTGAACCTGACGATTCACCCGACTGATGGGCTGGTCGTCGTCGTCCCGAGAGGCTTCGATGAACGACTGATTCCGGATCTCATCCACGAGCAACGCACCTGGATCGAACCACGACTCGAACAATTCGCCCACATCACCAATCGCGATGCCTGCTGGCAACAACCCGGTAGCGTGACATTGCCGGCCACGAACGAGAACTGGACGATCGAATATCATAAAAATGGATCAGCATCGGTACGCATCTCGACGCAGGACAATTACACATTGCGCGCAACAGGCGCCATCGATGATGACATAAAACTCCGGGCGTCACTCCGACGCTGGCTGAAACGTCGTGCGGAGCTATTACTTCCACCCAGGTTAACGGAGCTCGCCGGCCTGCATGGCTTCGATTTCACTCGAGTCACAATCCGCCATCAACATACGCGCTGGGGCAGTTGTTCGTCACACGGTACCATCAGCCTGAATGCAAAGCTGATGTTCGTATCTCCCGAACTCGTCGATCACGTGCTGCTGCACGAACTGTGCCACACCGTTCACCCGGATCACGGCGCCGGATTCCAGGCGCTAATCGCATCCCTCGAGCCGCACCACCGGCAGCGCCGCGCCGCTTTGCACAAGGTCTGGCAATCCATGCCCGACTGGGCACATCACCGAACGGTATACTAGCGTTACTCTCCCAGAACCCCACGACAAGAAAAATCATGACTGGAGCATGTGCGAAGAATCGCCAGCGGGCACAAAACCAATGACACAGAAAGACAAACCGGCAGAACGACGCGTGCCGGCAAACCTGAGCGCCGACGAATTTCGTGCGGCAGGTCACCAGCTCGTCGATACAATCGCCGAATTCTTCAAATCGTTGCCGGAGCGCCCCGTCACACAGGCAGAAACACCGTCGGAAATCCGCGCTTTACTTGGCGCAACACTCGAAGATGGAAAGCTACCCGATCACGGCACACCGGCCGGCGATCTGCTCGATGAAACCGCGCACCTGCTGTTCGACCATTCGCTGCACAACGGCCATCCGCGCTTTTTTGGCTACATCACCTCGTCGGCAGCGCCATTGGGCGCACTGGCCGATCTGCTCGCGGCCAGCGTCAACAGCAACCTGGGCAAATGGGACCTGTCGCCGCTCGCGTGCGAGATCGAGGCTCAGGCCATACGCTGGATTGCCGAATTGATCGGTTATCCGGCCGGCTGCGGCGGCATCATGTCTTCCGGCGGCAACATGGCAAACTTCCTCGCATTCGTTGCCGCACGAGAGGCACAAACCGACTGGCCAATACGTGATCAGGGCCTGCACGGTGAATCACGGCAACTGACTGTCTACGGATCGCTCGAAACGCATACATGGATCGAGAAGGCCGCTGACATTACGGGCCTGGGCACCGATGCGATACGCTGGATCGATACCGACACACAACAACGCATGTGCACCGATGCGCTTGAGGTGCAACTCGACACAGACATTGCCAATGGTTGTCTGCCGTTTATCGTCGTGGGTACGGCCGGAAACGTCAGCACCGGTGCCGTCGATCCGCTCGCGGCACTGGCCGATATCTGTACGCGACGCGGACTCTGGTTTCACGTCGATGGCGCCTACGGTGCACCAGCCGCGGCGCTACCCGGTGCATCCGCCGACCTGACAGCGCTTGCACGCGCCGATTCCGTCGCGCTCGATCCACATAAATGGCTTTATAACCCGATCGAGGCCGGTTGTACGCTGGTGCGCGATCCGGCGGCGCTGGCGGCGGCATTCAGCTTTGAACCGTCGTATTACCGGCTCGATGCCAACGCCGAAGATGCCGAGCCGGGACCGAACTATTACGCGATGGGCATGCAAAATACGCGTGGGTTCCGCGCCCTGAAGGTCTGGCTCAACCTGCGTCATGTCGGCCGGTCCGGCTACATCGATATGATCGGTCAGGATGTCGCGCTTGCGCAGCGACTACATCAACTCGTGGCAGAACACGCAGAACTCGAAGCTGTTACACAGCACCTGAGCATTACGAATCTGCGTTTTGTGCCGGATGATTTGTCGGTCGACAATGGCGCGCATACCGATTACCTGAATGATCTGAACAGGGCACTGCTTGATCGGTTGCAAAAAGGCGGTGAAACATTCGTCTCGAATGCAATTATCGACTCACGTTATACGCTGCGTGCCTGCGTCGTGAATTTCCGCACGACGTGCGACGATATCGATGCATTGCCCGAAATTATTGTGCGCGTTGGCCGGCAACTCGATGCGGACATGCGGCCGAGTGATATTGCACTCAACGCTACCCCATAAACCTAAGCGACATACGTATCTAGACGACCGTAGGAGCGGCTTCCAGCCGCGATAGGTATGCCACTGAAGGGAATCGCGGCTGGAAGCCGCTCCTACGGGAGTTAACAATTCAGCGCTTCTGTATTCCGTCTGCAGACAACTCGGCCTGCATCATCGATGCCGGCGCGCTGCCCCAATGAATCTCGACCGTATTCTCACCAACGAACAAGTCGGCCTCATCGACGATGATAACCATCCGGCCGGTATCAGTCGTGCTGTAATCAATGCTACTCGGATCAAATATCCGGCCATTGATCATAACAACCGGTACATCAGCTGCCTGGATCCCGTTTGCAAGCTGATCCAGCTCATCACTGCTAAAAATAAAATACAAGATCGTCACGGCAAGAATGCCGCCCAAACATCTGAAAGCACCTCGGTCCTGCATCTGTTTCCTCCCACACCGGACTTCCGATGCAAGCTCGGCCATAACCGTTATTCGAAAAAGCAGTCGAGAACACTAACAGTCGGTCATGACATTATTATTTCAGCGATCACCGCCCAAATGACCGGCGGCTCGTCGAGCGGATACGTGGTCGGCAACTAATATTTTTTAGTTAGCGTGTTGCCATTGTGACCAAGCGCGTATTTTATACCAATTTTAGTTTAAAGTTCCAGCTCTGCTGCAATTTTCAATTGCAGATTCGTATAGCTGCCCCGACTGAATGAAACGGACTACGCCGCAGACCATTCATTGGACTATATTATGTTTAATTGAAGCATCGGTATCCGGCTAGTCCGCTTCGCCCGGCTCAGTTTCACTTCGCTCGGATTTACCTTGACCGGACTCATCGGTTGATGCCGGCTCCTGCGGAGGCACCTCGACTTCCTTATTCTTGAGCATCGCAACTTCTTCTTCTGTCACGGGCCGAAAATGGCCGAGGCCACAGGATGGTCCGGTATTGATGCCCCCACCCATCATCCGGGTAACGGTGATCGTATCGACATTGCACAACTGCGATCCTCGCAATCGGTACGAAAACGTGCCGGCGATTTTCAGGCCTGCACAGCGGTGCGGCAAATGGTTCACATAGATCTTCCGCTGATTCATATAGAAGATGATCGTACGATCATCAATGATACTGGTGCTGCGGATACGCGATGCCGAAATACAGTTCTCGAGCTGAAAATAATCATCCGGCTCAGCATCGGGATTACTCTCTGAATGGCCGTCCGAACTCGCTGCGCTGTCATCGTCGGCTACGGCAGCGACGGCAAACAGCCCGCCGATAATCATGAAGCGGATAATCCACCCGGGTATCGATAAGAAGTTCATGATGACAGTGCCTCGTGTAGGGTATCAGTCGATTCTATAATGCACTTGCGTTGAGGGCACGAACCGGGGAACAATTCATGCCGAGCGAAGATCACCGGTACCGAGCCGGTTCCCTATGCCACCAGGACAGACAGTAACTGGCACATTGACGGTGACAAACGATGACAGACGATCGACTGACGCCCACCCCTTCGGCCTATGACTACCCGCTGCTGATTCGGCAGCTCCTGCATACGCCACTGCTGCAGGCACGAAACCAGGAAATCATCTACGCGGACAAACGTCGCTACACCTATGCGACATTTGGCGAACGACTCGGCCGGCTGGCCAACTCCCTGGCGGGATTCGGCATTCGGCACGGCGATACGGTCGCGGTCATGGACTGGGACAGCCACCGTTATCTCGAATGCTTCTTCGCCGTGCCAATGATCGGCGCAGTCCTGCACACGATCAACATCCGACTATCGCCCGGCCAGATCCTGTATACGATCAACCATGCGCAAGATGACATCATCCTGGTCCACGCCGACTTCATGCCGATCATCGACGAAATTCGAGAGCAATTCGAACGCGAGATCCAAATCGTACCGCTCACCGATTATGAGGAAATACTCGAGGCAGCAAGTCCCGAATACGACTTTCCGGACTTCGATGAAAATACCTGCGCAACAACATTTTATACGACCGGTACGACGGGCCTGCCCAAGGGCGTGTATTTCACGCACCGGCAAATCGTCCTGCATACCCTTGGTTTCATGACAACGATCAACCGCACGAGCGGCCATGGCGGGTTTCATTGCGATGATGTTTATATGCCGATCACGCCGATGTTTCATGTCCATGCCTGGGGGGCCCCGTACGTCGCGACGATGATGGGCGTCAAACAAATCTACCCGGGGCGCTACGAGCCGGCGGCATTGCTGGATCTGATCGAGACCGAACAGGTTACATTTTCACACTGCGTACCGACGATCCTGCAAATGGTTCTGGGTCATCCGCGCGCGGCAAAAACCGACCTGTCGAACTGGAAAATCATCATCGGCGGCGCCGCGCTGCCGCCGGGTCTCGCACAGCAGGCTCTCGATCTCGGTATCGACATCTTCGCCGCCTACGGCATGTCTGAAACCTGCCCGCTACTGACAGCCGCGACACTGACCAGCTCCATGCTCGCGCAAGACGCCGCCGAACAACTTCGCCTGCGCTGCAAGGCCGGCCGGCCATCGCCGCTCGTCGAGATCCGCATCGTCGACCCAAACATGAATGATGTCCCGCAAGACGGTCGGTCCACCGGCGAAATCGTCTTGCGTGCCCCATGGCTGACACAAAGTTATATCGGCGAAACGGACCGCTCTGAAGAGCTGTGGGCCGGCGGTTACATGCACACGGGCGATGTCGGCTACCTGGACGCCGATGGATTCCTGCAGATCACCGACCGAATCAAGGACGTCATCAAGTCGGGCGGTGAGTGGATCTCATCACTCGAACTCGAGGGCCTGATCTCGCAACACGAATCGGTCGCACAGGTTGCCGTCATCGGCATCCCCGACGTCAAATGGAGCGAGCGACCACTTGCACTCGTCGTCCCGGTCGATGCCGCACGAGCCGATGCGGCCTCGATAGAGGCGCATATTCGCCGCTATGTCGAGCAGGGCATCCTGTCACGCTGGGCAATCCCGCAACGCATCGAATTCGTCGATGTCATCGACCAGACCAGTGTCGGTAAGATCGATAAGAAGAAATTGCGAGAGAAGTACGGTTAATTGCGGCAGGATGCTGCTCCACTCACCAGCTGAGACAACCAATTACGAAAAATCACCCGCCCGGCATGACTCCAGGTATCGGCACAGTGACCGGTCAATTCGACTTCCGGAAAGACCGGTAAAGTCGATTGCTCAAAATCACATTCGGTTACCTGGCGCTGATATTCGTCCAGACGTCGCATCGCATCCGCATCGAAGTAGTACTCCGGGAACGGCGGGTAACCCTGGCGGCTGCCGGTCAGAAATCGCTGTACCTCACGCTTGTACTCTTTCAACAGGCTGAATGAATCGTACTCCGGATGCCCCTGGAACAGCACGAGACTGTGCGAATCGGGACTGACAGCGAGGTAAACACCGGCATCTGCGCTGTCGATCAGTACGGTTAATCCCGACGCTTCGATTTCATTGCGCGAAACTGCGTAACGATGCGAATGCGGCGCCGGTACGGGCGCCGACAACCCGGCCAATAACGGGTGTTCGGGTACGAGAATTTCATGGTCATAAACACCCCACTGTCGCTGCGGCAACTCACGGCGTATTTTGCCGTGATAGTGCTGCAGGATGGCGTGCGTTGCCAGGCACGAACACAGTGTCGAGTCGACATGCTGCCACCCCCAATCGAGAACATCGAGCATCGGTTGCCAGAACGGCTCGGCGGTAATGTCATCCTGCGCCGGGTTTGCCCCCGTGACGATCAATGCGTCGAGACCACCGGTCTGCAATTCGGCGAAGTTCGAGTAATACGCCTTGATATGAGCCCGGGCAATATCCGCCCGGTCATCACCCTCGACCGCGAACGGAAAAACAATAAGGTTTGCCGACTGACTGTATGCATCGATCAACCGCAGGAACTGCCGTTCGGTCGCCTGCAAAGCGGCATCGGGCATCAGATTCAACAAGCCGATGCGTAATGTCGGCAAGGCCCGATCGGCGCTGGCGGCAACGGTGCATCCGTCCCGACGCAGGAAGTCGAACGTCGGCAATCCGGAATGTGCTATCAGAGGCATACCGGATTTCGGTCAGACCAGGCGTTTGGTCATTAACGCCCAATCGGCGCCGGACCCAACCGGCGGCTCTGCACGGTACCCGTTGGCAATATAGAAATCGATGGCCGTGCCGGTGGCCTGTAACCGGACGTCTTGAATTTCAGCGTTACCGGCCAGCGACTCGAGGCGCGCAATAATTGCGCTGCCAATACGCCGGCGATGAAAGTCGGGATGCACAAATACATTGGTGATTTCCTGTTTCGGCACACTCAAGGCACCCCAGGCGACGATACCGTCATTGAGCTCCGCAACGATGAAAGACTCCTCCGCCATGCTGCGCGCATAGACTGAAGGCTGCTGACCGGCCAGCCATCGTTCGATACCGGCCTTGCCCTGTGCGCCACCTGGCAGAGCACGGATGGCGGCGACATGAATCCGATAGATCTCCTCGCAATCGGCCGCGGTGGCCGCCCGGACGTCAACCACCCTCTTGCTCCCGTTTCGCCATCAGCTCCCACAACCATTTGAGAAAAACCTCGAGCGCCGCGTCGTAAGCATCGATCGATTGCCTGCACGCCGGATGGCCCTGCAATGCATCCCACCAGACGGCCAGGCGCCCACCGTCAGTAGTAGGATCGGAGATCTCGGTAAAAAAAGGAAACACCGTTTGTTGCAGCATGCCGATAAAGGGTGCGAGAGCGCAATCGCCGATCGTCGGTTGATCGCCAACGGCAAACGGGCCGGGACCCATGAAATGCGCCAGGTAGGAGAATCCTTTCGCAAATTCTGCCGCCTGCCGATCGACGACGGACTGATCGCGTCGTGCCGGGTCTTTCATGCTCCTGAGCGGTGAATTATGCGGTGCCACGTACAAATCCGTCATGCGCGAAATCATCCGCGCCTGTGCCCGACCGAGAGGGTCCGCCGGAATTAATGACGGCTCGGGAAAGACACTGTCGAGATACTCGCAAATAACCTCGGACTCGGCGATGCAATAACCATCCGTCTCCAGGCTCGGAATTTTGCCGGTCGGGTTGATAAACCGATATTCATCCGATCCCATGCCGCCCGGTGGCGATTCCATCGGCAAGTCAATTCCTTTCAGGTTCGCGAACATCGCGACCCGGGCTACATAAGGTGAAGCAAGTGCACCGTAGAGTTTCATTGCCAATCCTGCTGGTAAAAAATCAGTTGATAAAGATCAGGGCTTGCGAAAACGCAACACGACACGATCAGTCTGACCCCGGGCCGATGACGTAAACACATCCTGCGAACGATCATCTGCGGAGTTTCGTAATACATCGCTCTTCCCGTCGAAAACAAACCCGGCAGCCGTCATGTCACGCTTGATCACGGCCGGATCGATCCGGTGTAACGTGCCCCCGGTTTCAGGTCGCGCTCCGGGCTCGGCGGCATGATCGACAATTCCGAGTACCCCGCCGGGCTTCAGCGCCCTGAAGATCTCACGCAACAATCCGGGCCGGTCGATCTCGACCCAGCCTGACTCTTCGCTGACGTAATAAACATCGTGATACGCCTTGATCATGATGACCGCATCAAATACGTTGGCGGCCAGCTCGAGTTGATTGTTCTCGACGATGAGCTGCTCAACATTATCCAGACGCCCGTCTGCATAGCGTCCGGCCAACTCGTCTTTTGCGAACGCCAGGTACGGTGAGTTGTTATGCGCCACGACCCGGCCCGTCGGACCGACAATATACGACATCAATTCGGCGTAATAGCCGCCACCTGAATACAGGTCCAGCACCACCATGCCCGACTTGATGCCGAAAAAGCGGAGTACATCGGCCGCCTTGCGGCGCTCATCCTGTTCACGATCGGCCGCCATCCGCGCCGGATGGCGCATCGCCGCATCGATCCGCGACGGCGAACCTGAATCCAGCATATCCGTTGAACCGACGTTCGATGATGACGCCGCTCCTCTGGCGAGCCGATCCGAAGCTTCCGGATCGAGTTGCAGGCACGCGGCAAGTGCGAGCGCAGGCAGGCAGGCGATACCGGTACGCAATGCAGGAGTGACAATATTCACCGGGCCATACTAGCGCAGTTTCTGCATAACTGTGGGAGCGGCTTTAGCCGCGAAAAGCCTGCCGGGTGTAGTTATCGCGGCTAAAGCCACTCCTACAAAACTTTGTCACGATCGCGCCGCGATCAAATTCCGCCGGTGTTCGCCAGCTTTGCGTCCGTGGCGGACATGTATTCCGATGACTCTCCGAACTGTAACTCGGCAAGCCGCGCATACAGCGAGTCGCGGCGAATCAGGTCGTCGTGCGAACCGATATCGGCAATTCGACCTTCATGCATGACAACAATCCGATCGGCTTCAAGCACCGTCGCCAGACGATGCGCAATGATGATCGTTGTACGGTCCTGCTCCAGATACTCGAGGGCTGACTGCACGAGCCGCTCACTCTCCGCATCCAGCGAACTCGTCGCTTCGTCCAGCAACAGAATCGGTGCATCTTTCAGAATTGCGCGTGCAATCGCGACACGTTGTTTCTGCCCGCCGGACAGACGCGTGCCACGCTCGCCGAGGTACGTGTCATAACCCTCCGGCAGGTCCTGGATAAATGCATCAGCGGCCGCAGCCTTTGCCGCGACTTCGACCTCTGCATCGGTAGCCTCCGGCCTTCCGAAACGAATGTTCTCACGTGCACTCGCACCGAAAATAACCGTTTCCTGCGGTACGATACCGATGCGACCACGCACATCTTCAGGCCGCGCCGTCTTGATATCGATGCCGTCGACGAGGATACGCCCAACCTGCGGATCGTAAAATCGCATCAATAACTGAAACGTCGTCGTCTTGCCCGCACCCGATGGACCGACGAAGGCAATTTTCTCGCCAGGCTCGATATCCAGACAGATGCCATCGAGTGCGAACTTTTCGGGACGCGACGGGTAGCTGAACGTTACGTCCTCGAAACGAATTCGACCTTCGCGATTATCCGGAAACTCGAGCGGATTTTCGGGCGCCTTGATGCTCGGCTCGACCTCGAGTAACTCGGCAAGCCGTTCCATTGCCCCGGCCGCGCGCTGCAGCTCCCCCCAGACATCGCTGAGCATAGCCGCGGACATGGCCATGAACATTGCATAGAGCACAAACTGGCCAAGCTCCCCGCCCGTCATCTCGCCGGCCAGCACGGCACGCGCACCGATCCACAGCACGATGATAAGCATCGTGAACATACCGGTGATTGCCACCAGCGAGAACCCGGCACGCGCACGAACACGACGTACTGCGGTTTCGAAGCTGAGACGAATAGACTCGCCGAATCGGTGGCTTTCGTACTCCTCGCCGGTAAAAGATTGCACGGTCTGGGCCGCCGTCAGCGTCTCGGTTGCGAGTCCGCTGGCATCGGCGATGCGATCCTGCGAGTCTCGTGACAGGCGTCGCACCAAACGGCCGACGAGCATGACCGGCACCAGGACGGCCGGCAGCATGACGGCGATGTAGCCCATCAAGCGAATATTCGTCACGCTCAGCAACACCAATGCCCCGAAGAACTGGATCGACGAACGCAGGATGATTGACATGCCGACGCCGGATATCGACTGGATCAGCGTCGTATCAGCTGTCAGGCGCGACAATACCTCGCCGATTTTTGTGGTTTCGTAAAATGCCGGATCCATGCGAATGACATGCCGGTAGACGGCATCGCGCAGGTCGGCCACAACCCGTTCGCCGAGCCAGATCACGAAGTATTGCCGCGCGGCGCCGAATACCCCGAGCAACAGGACCGCTCCGAGCAAATACCAGAAATACTGATCGACCATCTCAGCATCGGCACTCGAGAAACCGAAGTCGATAACATTGCGCACGGCAATCGGTACAACCAGAACGGCACCGGATGAAACCAGCAACGCGATCATTGCGACAACCAGTGTACCGGTATATGGACGGATAAACGGGACCAGCGCCCGGAGTGGGCGCAAGGTCCGGCTCTTGGGCCGATCCGTGGCTCGTAAACTTGGCGGCATAACAGATTATTCTCACACAACCCGGAACGCATTAACTACTGCGGCACAAATCGATGTCCATTTCCGGATACCACCACAGGCTGATTGATGCGAATTGTGTCTTTCCCATATATGGTATTTTTTACCTTATTAAGCCATATTTTAGACTTAGTCCTGCAAATATTACTATTACTTAAATAGGTTTCAGATCAGACAATATACGGCGCTGAAGCATTACAGTCTCACAGTCTCGGCAGTTTTTCCTGCCAAGGACTTGGCATCTGAAATTGTTTTATTTATGATGTGATATACAATTTTCAATTTATTTAGGTGTCAATCGATACGCAAGGACTATCGGCCCGATACTTAAACCTGATCATCAAAAAAGGATCTGGTGCTACTCATGTCTATCAAACCATCCAATCATTTAGGTCAACGCCTCGACGGCTGGACCGCCAGCCCGGAAGCCCAGATGGTGATCTTCTGGCGCATCATGCATATGTACATGTCCCGTTACGGCAGCATTCCAATCGGGCAAATGCTTGTCGAGCTAACCACCGTCGTACTGAATGAAATCGGTCGCCCGCCGACCGTCACGGATCTGTGCGATGCAACCGGACTGCCAAAGTCCTCGATTTCCCGTTATATCTCTGCGCAGATGAAGGCGGACATGGTGGCCGAAATCATCGACCCGCAGGATCGCCGCCGACGCAAACTCATCCTGACAGAGAAAGGCAAGCATGAACGCCGCTGGCAGGTTAAACACGTACGCAAGATTATCGACGACGTCATGCACTGGGATCAGAAAAATCAGCGGTCCAATCAGCGCCTCGACCCGGACCTCGAATTTGATCGCATGAAGCTCAGCAACGCCAACGCACCGGAAATGATCGGCCGTAAACGCAAGAAACGCACCCTGGCTGCCGCCTGACGCCGACAATTCCTGTTTTTGATGTGGGAGCGGCTTTAGCCGCGATGGGTACGCCAACCCAGGATAATCGCGGCTAAAGCCGCTCCCACATTAGTCGCTCCACTTCAGGCTTTCCCCAGCGGCCTGAACCAGATCAACAACAGCGGCAGAATGGTCAGGTTCGCGACCATTGCAAATAACATCGCGAAGCCGGTCAGAATGCCAAAATAAATTGTCGGCAGAAAATTCGACAGCACGAGAATCGAGAAACCTATCGATATGATGATCGACGTGTAATACATCGCACGTCCGATACTGCCATGCGATCGCTGTGCCGCGGAGTGATAATCCCGATCGACGGCATATTCGATCCTGAAACGATGCAGGTAGTGAATCGTATCGTCGACGCCGATACCGATGACGATCGCTGCAATCGTAATCGTCATGATATCCAGCGGGATACCGAGCAACCCCATAAGACCGAGGACGGCGCCGGCTGCCAACAGGTTAGGAACAAGCGCAATCAGCGCGACCGAAAGTGAGCGGTACAGCAGCAGAAACATCAACAGGATGACGCCGAACACGAAGCCGAGCGTCATGATCTGCGATTCGTACAAGCTCTGCAGCACGTTGTTATACAGGACCAGCATCCCGGTCAGACGCACGCGTTCCGGTGCATAACCCAATTCACCGATCAGATGTGTGCGAATCGTATCGAGCAGGACGCCGCGCCGCAGATCTTTGTTCGATTCGAATACACGGACCGAAAAGCGTACCTGGTTGCCATCGGCCGACAGATACGGATCGAACAGCGCCGACTTGACGTTATCGGGCAGCTTCTTGTACAGGATCGATAACCAGAACGTACTGACCTCTTCATCGTCGTTGATCGTTTGTAACGTATCGATCGTCGTCGCCATCGACAGAACCTTGCCCGTCTCCGGCAGGCTTTCGAGGTACTCATGGACCCGAGCAACATTACGTAACTGGAACGTGTTGTACCAGTAACTCGTCGAACCGAGGTCACTGCTGTCAGTAGCATCAGCGATTTCATCATCAAATTCGTCTTCGAATTCATCGTCGAATTCGTCACCAGAAACGACATCGGCCAGCTCGGAATCAGCGATGAAATGTGCCGGGTCCGCATCGATGATGATGTCGAGCGGTGTCGTGCCACCGAGCTCCTGGTCGATCTTGACCATGCCGCGATAGATTTCGGTCGTATCCTTGAAATTGTCGATGAACCGGTTTTCGACCGTAATCTGTGACATACCGTACACGCTGGCTACGCCGACCATGATGAATGCGGCAGCGACGATCTTCTGCCGCCGCTCGACCCAGCCGGCCAACATTGCGGTAATCCTGGCCGTCAGCGAATGCCGGTGTTGCGGCACCCCGGCGTCCAGCAACATCAGCCCGGCCGGAAATACGGTAAATGCCAGAATCATGACGACCACCATGCCCGCGACCATCATCCAGCCAAAGTCCATGACGGGCCGGATCCCGCTGACCAGCAGCGATGCGAATGCCACGATCGTCGTCAGGGCCGTAAACAGGCACGGCAGAAACTTGTCACGCATCGTGGTGACGACGAGCCACGCCTGATCGCCGTCGGGATGCTGAGCGTGCAATTCACGATAACGCACGATCAGGTGGACCGTGATGGACAGCGAGAAGATCAGTAACAGTGCAACGAAATTTGCCGATACAACCGTCACCGGGAAATCGGTTAACCCCAGAAATCCGGTCATGATAATGACCGATGCCAGGCAGCTGATCATCGACAGGATGACCCAGCGCGGCCGAATGAAAATAGCCGACAGCAATACGATGAGGAACGCGAGAATACCCGCGCCGAACACGACCACGTCGCGCTTGATGTAATCGAGCATGTCGGTGACGATCATCGGAATGCCGCCCAGCCGGATCTCGGCCTGCGCCCGATATCGATCGAGAATCTCGCGCACCTGGGCGATATCTGCCTGCTGGCGGTAGGTCAATAGCGCGCGTTGTTCGCTGATCTGTGCCGATAGTGCCACCATGCGGCGCTTTTCTTCGGATGTCAGCTGTATCGTCATCTGCTTCTCACGCAGCACGTCACGCCGGTGTAATAACTCGACGTAGTCGGAATCGAGTCGAAACTTCGCCAGCAACGCCGTCGTGCGACCGTCGACGCTGGTCAGCAACTGGCGATATAACGAACTTTCCGTAAGCTCCCGCCGTGCGAGTTCACGGTCGGTACGTTCGCTGAGCAAAGTCGGTACTTCGGCCCGTAATTCATCCAGTGAAATACGCGGACTGTCGATCAGCGGAACGTCGAGTAACGTCGTCACACTGTCAAAACCGTCCAGCGCAGCCAGTTCGTCGCGCAGCGCCCGAACCTGCTCCAGCTCCGCCGTGCTGAACAGATCCCGCTCGGGCGTGTAGGTAATGACGAGATAGTCATCGGACCCGTAACGAGCCCGGATACCGCGGTAATAACGTAAATCCTCGTCATTCTCGAGCAATAGCGAATCACCCGAGGCATCGAGGTGAAACCGCGGCGCAAAGACGGCGAAAAACCCGATGACGACGACAATACAGATCCACCCGACTTTTGCGCGCCGAATAAAAAGACTCTCGTACCAATCGATTACGGTCTGCATGAGCAATACCCCGGGCTAACGCGGGGTCGCGGTAACAGCGTGTGCGGATAGGTTCATCGTCGATACCCTGATCATCAGGATTCCTCTGGGGCTCAATTATCCCGGGTGTCATTCGTGCTGGCGGCATTACGCCACAGACCGTAGCCGGACGTAAAGATGCGCCGGTCCGATTACGGTTTCGCCAGTCCGTGACGTACTGCCCATTATCCTGTACCGCCTGTCGTTAGGATGCAGTTTGAAATCAGCCAGTTACGCCCATGGAGCCCCTGTTGCACAGCCTGCGTTTCAAGCTACTCATCCTGACCATACTGCTGGTCGGTATTACCCAGTTCGGCACAGTCGTTACGACAGCCATCATGGCCGAAGACGATGCCGTACGACAGGCACAGGCGAACCTGTCACTCGGTGAGGCATTATTCAATGAGCTGATGCGCGGCCGCTCCAGATCGATGGTCCAATCCGTTACGGCGACAGCCGAGGAACTGTCAGCACGTGCCGATACTAAGGACCGTGCGACATGGCTGGCTGAAGAGTCCGCCACTATCGGCGCCGAATTCAGCCTGCTGCTCGACAATGATGGCAGCGTCATCGCAACATCGGACGATTCAATAGCCGATACCTGGCCAGACCTCGTCTCGCGGGCCGGTGAAGACAACATTGCACGATCGTCGATGATCATCGACGGCCGATTCTTCGAAATCGTCACCGTGCCGGTGACCAACATGATGCCGGATATGTGGTTATCGGCAGGCTTCGAGGTTGATGCAGCACTCATCGATTTGTTTCGCGAGCGTATCGGACTCGATGCCACCATAATCGGGCGTATCGACAACCTTCCGCACGTCATTGGCGGCTCCGGTGCAATTGACGACACTGAACTCGACGCCCTCATATCCGAATCGGCCATTATCGGCGCAACGCCAATCGAGATCGGTGGCGAACACTTCCTGGTTAAATCACGCCCGTTCCTGCACGATAGCCGCGAACTCACCGTGCTGCTCAAGGCGCCGCTGAACCAGGCCATCGCCCCCTATCGTACGTTGCAATTCATTGCCCTGACGATCGGTGTACTGGCTCTGATTATTGCAATTGTCGGTGCCGCCCGCCTGTCCCGCGGAATACGCGTACCGATCGAACGCCTGAAGGCAGCAGCACGCAGAATTAGCGACGGCGACTACAGCATGCCGGTCGGTGTCCGCCAAAACGAAGAGTTGGCCGACCTGTCTGCGGCAATCAATGACATGCAGAGCCAGATTGCCAGGCGCGAAGACCGGATCGTACACGAAGCGCATTTCGACCGGCTGACGGGTTTGCCGAATCATTTGCCGGCGATACAAAGCCTCGACGAATCGATCAGGAAGCTGTACTCGATGGATGGCGAAATCAGTGTCATGCTCATCAGCCTGTCGGGTTTCAGCGACATACGCACATCGTTTGGCCAGGCAATCAGCGATGAACTGTTAGTCACTGCTGCGCAACAGCTGCGCTCTATGGTCCCGCCGGATGCGTCGCTGGCACGACTGGACGGTGACGAGTTCCTGCTCATCATGGAATCAACCGATGTGACATCAGCATGGACGACTGCGGAGACGATCGAACGCATGCTCGCCACAGATTTATGGAATGACACCATTAATATCGGCGCAAACGCCTGTATCGGCATCAGCACGTTTCCACACGATGGCAACAATGCCGAGAAACTGCTGTCGCATGCCGCGATGGCGCGTCAAGAGGCCCGGCAAGCGCCGGAACGTATTGCCGCCTATCGAACCGGTACCGAAGAGCAGGTCGCCATGCGCCTCGATATTCTCGGCAGCCTGCAGCGCGGCGCACGCGAGGACGAGTTCAAGCTGTACCTGCAACCGAAGGTCAGGCTTGCCGATGGCGCCATCTGCGGAGCCGAGGCACTGATCCGCTGGGACCACCCGACCCTGGGCCTCCTGTCACCGCAGGAATTTGTTCCGATTGCCGAGCAAACGGGCAATGCCGCGCTGGTCTCGCAATGGGTGCTGACAGCAGCCGTTCGTGAATGCCGCCGGTGGATCGGGGAAGGCATCGACCTGCCCGTATCGGTCAACTTGTCCGGGCACGATATTCTGAATCCGGATCTGCCGCAAACTGTTATCAATATCCTCAGGGAACAGAATCTAGACCCGGCCTGCCTGATGCTCGAGTTTGCCGAGCAGGCGCTGTGCAGCGATTTCGAACTGGCGACAGTCGTGCTGCAAAGTCTGCGCGACCTCGGCATCAAGATCTCCGTCGACGATTTCGGCACGGGTCATTCGTCGCTGGCGCACATCCGCAACCTGCCCGTCGATGAGCTGAAAATTGACCAGTCATTTGTCACGGAATTGCCTGACAATCGCAAGGATGTCGCCATCGTTCGCGCGATGATCGAACTCGCTCACAGCCTCGGCATAGAGGTCCTGGCCGAAGGCGTCGAATCGCGGCCGGCGATGAGCTGGCTCGCGAATATGGGCTGTGAACGTGCGCAGGGATTTTTAATCAGTCGGCCGATGCCGGCCGAAACATTCAGCCAGTGGGTCGAGCACTATAGCGAAGACCGCACGGCCTACGTCAGCGTCATCGAAGCCATCAGTCCCTAGTACTCAGTTCTTCAACGCCATTCGGTGTCGTGTCGACGACCCGATCGAACAACTGTTGCTCGTGAGTCTCTTGCTCATCGCTGATCCCTGCCATGTAGTCCCAATCGGCCGGCGTGAACATCTTGACCGCCAGCTCGTTAGTCGCCCCATGGTGCCCCATGTTCGCGACAATAAAATCGGAATACTTCTGCGCCGCCTTCTCGAAAGCTTCGAGCGCCCCGACGCCGGTTTCACGCAAGGTATCACGTGCCGCCAGGAACGGATGCAGATGCTGCTTCGCGCCGTCGAGTCGCTCATGGAGTTCGTCGAGCGCCTGTTTGACCTGCTCGTCAACTTCATCGACCTTGTCGACAATCATCTTGCCCATTTTTTCATCCTGCTCATGCAGGCGCTGCATCATCGCATCGATATAGTCGGCCGCCGCGACATAGAACGGTACAAATTTCTCATCGCCGTTGGCCTGCACCTTGATCGCGGCTGCCATTCTCTGCCTGACGCTGCGTAACCGGCGCCGTTCGTTTCCAATACGTTCCATCAAAGTCGTCATTGCTCTTTCCCTCTGACCGCGGCATAGCGCGGTACTATTGATGCGATTACGCGATAGTACAACCACTAACTGTACCGATAGAATACAACTTCCCCGGCAAATGCGGAGAACAACATGACGCCCCTGAACAAAACCTTCCTGATCATCGGCGCGCTGGCCCTGATGATCTCCGGAATGCTGAGCGCCTACGGTTTTCACGGCCTCGCAGATTCATTGACGGAGGCCGACCGGCTGTCCTGGCGATGGGCCATACAGATTCAGGTCTACGATTCGATCGGCCTGTTTCTGGTCACGCTGCTGACTTTTCATATCGGCAACATGAAGTTGCTGGATATCGCCCGCGGCCTGTTCGTATTCAGCATGTTCGTATTTTCAGGCAGCGTCTACCTGGAAAAACTCGGTGCAATCCCGGAGGTTGCCGGCGATGTCGCGCCGCTCGGCGGCGGGAGTTTCATGCTGGCCTGGGGGTTGGTAGCGGTGGCGGTTTTTCTGCAGAAACAGCCCTGAACCTTGCCAAACTAATCGATCGCAATACGTTGCCAGTCACCGTCGCGGTAAACAATCTCGTAAGCCGGCCAATAGTTTTGATTGAGCTTGAGCGTCAGGACATCGACGGAATCATTCCACGTCACAGTCGTCACGCGCACCGGTGATCCGTCAGGCCGGTTCCCGGCAAGTTCGAGGAACCGGTCCAGATCCGGCGTCGCCATTCCGTCGACCTCGACGATACGGCGCCCGGCAAACAACCCGTAACGCGATGCGGGCGATCCGTAGGCGAAATAAGAGATATACACCCCGTATGGCTCGACACTACGTTGCGCCGACATCTCACGATACGGCGCCTGCAACAACGCACCGGCCCACATGACGGCGCGCCGCACACCAAGCCCCTCGAGGGCAACGGTGTCGACGTCGACGACCTGAACACGGCCGTCGCGCAATATCTCCAGAGTGACACTGTCGTGCTGCACGGCCCGTTCGACCTCACGAAAACGTGTCACCGGCTCACCGTTTACAGCCAGCAGGACATCACCGGTCAGCAGGGCGCCGGCAGCCGGTGATCCGGCAACGGTGCGCAACACCGACAAGATCTGTCGGCGCTCGGGATCGTGACGCTCGAGTTGGCGAATCCAGTCCGTCTCGAGGCCGAGTTTGCGGCCGACTGACATCGGCAACTGACTCCACTCGACCTCCAGCGAATGTAACACGCGGCCATCACGTACGACACCGAGCAATTCCTCGACGAGTTCGATCGGCACACCCTTATTCTGCTGGATAATCTCCGCGCTGGCCTGAAACGCGAAACTCGACCACAGGGCGATGACACGGCCCTTCGCATCGACGAGCACGCCGTCGATATCGGCTGGCCCGTTGATCAGATTCAAGGCTTCGAGATTGGTTTCGCGAAACCTCATCGTACGCGACAACGGCAGCAACACCGGATCGATCGACGCAACTTCGGTGGCCTGGTAGACGAGCTTGTTGTCGCCACGCAAGCCGACGGCCCACAACGAATCACCCGGATCCGGCATCTGCGTCAGCAACTCGGCCGAGCGGACCGGTGTAGCGCCGACCAGCGCCGGATCGTAAGACAACAGGGCGAGGTTATGCAGCGGGTGAATGTACTCGACCTTGCCGCGTACCTCGAGTTCACCGGCAAAAGTGATGCGCACGTCGCCGATTGCCTCGGGTACCGTGTTGCGATCGACGACGACAAAACCGCGTTCGGCATCGACGACGAGTCCTGTGCCGTAATAGTGACGCTCTGCAATCCCCGATATCGTGTACGGCATGTCATAGTTGACGAGCACGAGTGACGGGGCAATCTTGCGTGCCCGCTTGTCCTTGTGCTTGATGTAACTTGCGGTTGCCGGTTGCTGCCCGGTCGGCTCGGGTCCTGAATCCAGCGTGTAGCATGGCCACAAACCGCTGACATCGTCGCGCCGGCAGCGTTCGGCCGGGTACCAGCGGCGATCCATTCGGAACAGCCCGAGCCGGCTCGAAGACGGATCCTCGAAAACAGTGAAACGAACCCGCGCACGATCCCGGTCGGCCAGTGCACCGAGCACCCGCTCGAAATCGTCGAGCGACCGTACCGTCTCTTCGTCTACGGCCACGATTACACTACCGCGCGGAATGCCGGCATTGCCAAACACATAACCCGGGTTCGCAATGTAAACACCCTCGGTGGCGCGATTCATATGCCTGGCCTGCTGATACGACAGATCGTGCACGACCGCATCGCCAAACTGAATGTACTCCTGCGGACTGATCGCATGCAGATCCTGCACATCGACCGTCACATCGAGTTCTTCGCCGAGACGCTCGACGATCAGACTCAACGAATCGCCGACGCGACTGTCCAGGATCTGTTCGAGCTGCACATACTGCGTCACGAACTCGCCGTCGATCTCGACGATGATATCGCCGACCTCGAGGTGACCGTCAGCGACACTGTCGGGTAGAACTTCCTCGACAACGAGCATGCCGAGCTGGTCGGGGAAACGCTCCCGTACGACAGCTTCGGTCGTTTCACGTAGCCCGAGCCGCCGTAGTTCGTCGAATGATTCGTAGGCAAAGGTCGTCGCCAGCGTTCCGCGCGTGACCGGCTCTCCGGCCTGCAGGAGTTCGAATACGCGCTTGACGCGATCGAGCGGCAGGAAAAAACTCGATGCCGCGTGACCGCTGCCGCCGGCATTCAGGCCGACGACATTACCGTCGATGTCGATGACCGGTGAGCCGGACGAACCGCCGGATGTACTCGACGCGGCTTGCAGATAAAACGTGTTGAAGTCGTTGTAGTTACCGCTACCGTATTCGGGTGCCGGTCGATCGAGCCGCGCCAGCGTTCCGGACAGAAACGACAATCGCTCGCCGGCATCGTTGCCGACCACCCTGATTTCTCTCCCGACCTGTGCACCCGATGGATCGAGCACCAGCTGTGCCGGCGCAATATACTTGAGCTTTTCAGGGTCGTAACGGTAGAAGCCGAAATCGTGCACCGGATCGCGGTAGATCGCCTTCAGTTCAACTTCTTCCTGGTTCTTGAACAGTGCTTCGGCGTGTACCGGTCCGGGCGTCACGACGTGACGATTGGTCAGAATCAGGCCACGCTCGGCATCGACGACAAACCCGGTTGCCTGGCTCGACTGGTTCCATTCGGTGTCGAAGGCGCGCGTGCTGTCGATCTTGATGGAAACGACACTGGATGAAATCTTTTCCAGCGTTGCGCGCCACGCATCGGCCTCGTGTTCACCATCAGCCGCGGCTGCCGGAACGGCGACCGGCAACAGCGTGAATGCAACTAACAGGCTATAAAGGTAACGCATGGCCGAAAGCAGAAGTGAACTCCTGCTGCAGGTCGGTAAGGCTCATGGCATGGTTCTGTGTGCCGCGATGTGCAATTTTTCGTGCGCCGATCAATGACGCGAGCCGGCCGGTATCTTCCCACGACAGGCCGCGACTGATACCGAACACGAGGCCGGCACGATAAGCATCACCACAGCCGGTCGGATCGAGAATTTCGGCTGCTTCGACAACCGGTATCTGCAATTCATTGCCGTCCGTGTAAATAGATGAACCCGAACCACCGCGCGTGACGATTAGTGCAGCGACACGGGCTGCGATGTCCTCAAGCGACCAGCCGGTTCGTTCCTGCAAGAGTTGTCCCTCATAATCGTTGACGGCGACCCATGTCGCCTGTTCGATAAACTGTTTCAGGTCGTCACCGTCAAACATCGGCAACCCCTGTCCCGGATCGAAAATAAACGGGATGCCGGCATCGGCGAATTGCTGCGCATGATCGATCATGCCCTGTCGACCGTCCGGCGAAACCATGCCCATCGTGATACCCGCATCCGTCGGCACTGTGTTCCGGTGCGAATGATCCATCGCGCCGGGATGAAATGCCGTGATCTGGTTATCATCCAGGTCTGTCGTGATATACGCCTGTGCAGTCAGTGTTTCGCTGATCGTGCTGATATAACGCTGGTCAAGCGTATTATCGCGCAACCGGTCTGCATAGATCGGGAAATCCTCGCCGACCGTGGCCATGATGGCCGGTTGTTCGCCGAGTTGGCGGAGATTGTAGGCAATGTTGCCGGCGCAGCCACCGAATTCCTTGCGCATCTCCGGCACGAGAAACGCAACGTTCAGGATATGCAGTTGGTCGGCAAGGATATGTTCCTTGAAACGACCGGGAAAAACCATGATGTTGTCGAAGGCCATCGAGCCACAGATCAGTACGGACACGCGTAATTCCTTTGTCTTTTGATAATTGTCTTCGTTGAGGGTAATGAGATTATTCGGCTGCGGCGGGACGCCAGACCACATCGAGCTGTTTAACCGCGCGCACGTCATCCAGACGCCTGACCGGCATTGAAATCGGCGCCGCCTTGATTTTCTCGGGCGCCGCATACGCCTGGTCGCGGATGTCAATCAACGCGGCTACAAATGCATCGAGTTCCTGACAGGTCTCGGTTTCCGTCGGCTCTATCAACAGGCATTCAGGAACGAGCAGCGGGAAATAGGTCGTCGGTGCGTGAAATCCCCGATCCAGCAGCGCCTTGGCGAAATCCATCGCGGTGATACCGGTCTCGCGTGTCAGCGATTTGAGCGACACGATGAATTCGTGGCTGGCACGACGCTCCGGATACGCAATCGTGAAACCGGCGTTTGCCAGCACGATCATCAGGTAGTTCGCATTCAGAGTCGCAAATTCGGACACGCGCCGCATGCCATCCGCACCGAGCAGGCGCATATAGATATAGGCACGCAGCAGGATGCCGGCATTGCCCATGAACGCCGACAGCCGGCCGATCGACTGCGGACGTTCCGCCTCGGTCAGCCACACGTATTGCCCGCCGTCATCTTCCCCGTCCCGACCGACTATCGGCACGGGCAGGAACGGTTCGAGCCGCTCGTTGACGCCGACGACCCCCGAGCCCGGGCCACCGCCGCCATGTGGCGTCGAAAATGTCTTGTGCAAATTCAGATGAATGACGTCAAAACCCATGTCGCCGGGTAAGGCTCTACCGAGAATAGCGTTCAGATTCGCACCGTCGTAATACAGCAGGCCACCGGCCGTATGCACGATCTCGGCGATCTCGGTAATCTGCCGCTCGAAGACGCCGAGTGTCGACGGATTCGTCAGCATGATGCCGGCCGTCTGTGGACCGACCGCATTGCGCAGCGCGTCCAGATCGACATCGCCGTCCGGTGCGGTCGGTATCTCGACCGCTGTGCAGCCACACATCGTCGCCGTCGCCGGGTTCGTACCGTGCGCCGCGTCGGGCACGATAATCTCACGGCGCTCATGATCGCCGCGCGCATCGTGATAAGCGCGGATCATCGCGACGCCGGCAAACTCGCCCTGCGCACCGGCCATCGGCGTCAGCGAGATCGCCGTCATGCCGGTCACGGCTTTCAGCATGTCCTGTAACTCAAACATACATTCGAGAAAACCCTGTGCATGCTCGACCGCACCGAGTGGGTGGCGCTCGGTAAACTCAGGCAGCATTGCCAACCGGTTACATACCCGCGGGTTGTATTTCATCGTGCATGAACCGAGCGGATAAAAATGGGTGTCGATCGAAAAGTTTTGCTGTGACAAACGCGTGAAATGCCGCACGACCTGTAACTCGGAAACTTCCGGCAGGGCTGGTGCTTCACGGCGCAAAAACTCATCCGGCAGATCAATGGCAGGTGGATTTGCCGGCGCATGACCGCCAGCCCGCCGGCCCGGAGCGGACAACTCAAATATAACCGGCTCGGACATCAGGCAGCCTCCGAACTGTTCATGACCGCTTCCAGTGCCGTCGCAAAGGCATCAATCTGCACTTCGGTACGCGCCTCGGTCGCACAGACCAGTAGTGCGTGACCGAGTTCCGGGTAGTCAGCCGATAAATCGTAACCGGCGAAAATATTTTGCCGCGCCAGCGCCTCGATCAGTGGTGCGACCGGACGTTCGAACTGCACGACGGCCTCGTGAAAGTATCGATCATATGCCAACGAGACACCGTCGAGCGTCGCCAGCCTTGTAGCCAATAACTTCGTATTGGCATGGCATTGCAGCGCCGTGCGCCGCAGCCCGTCAGCGCCCAGCAACGACAGGTAAATCGTCGCCGCGGTGACCATCAGCCCCTGGTTTGTGCAGATATTCGAGGTCGCCTTCGAGCGACGAATATGTTGTTCGCGGGCCTGCAGGGTCAACGTAAACCCAGGTTTGCCGTCGATATCGACGGTGTGCCCGACGATGCGTCCGGGCATCTGGCGAACGATCTGTTGCCGGCACACCATGTAACCGAAGTACGGGCCGCCGGACGCGACCGGAATGCCGAGCGGCTGACCCTCGCCGCAGGCAATATCCGCACCCGTCTCGCCCCATTCACCCGGTGGGCTCAGGATGGCCAGGCTGGTCGGATTACAGATCGCGATCACGAACATCTGCTTTGCATGTGCCCAATTGGTCAGCGCATCGACATCATCGAGCGTGCCGAGAAAGGTCGGTTGCTGCAAACAGATGGCGGCGAATTCCTGCTCGTCAAAAGCAGCCAGGGCAGCACGCTCCGTCTGCCCGTCGCGGCAATTGATTTCAACTAATTCAATCTGCTGTCCGGCCGTCATCAGGCACGCCACGGCACGATAGACCGGATTCACCGAGCGGCTGACCAGGATTTTACGCGAGCTTGTTTTTCGATTGCCGCGCACGGCCATCAGGCAGGCCTCGGCAAAAGCCGTCGCGCCGTCGTACAGCGATGCGTTGGAGACATCCAGGCCGGTCAGGCTCGCCATCATCGACTGGTATTCGTAGATGACCTGCAGCGTGCCCTGGCTGGCCTCCGCCTGGTAAGGCGTGTAGGCGCTGTAGAATTCACCACGGGTCGCAATATCCCAGACAGCTGCGGGAATATGATGTTCATAGGCGCCGGCGCCGATAAACGACACACTGCCGGCGTCTTTGGCCGCGCGGTTGCGCATCAGTCGCGTGACCGCCGCTTCATCCATACCAGCCGGCACCTCAGTGAGGCCGTCGATACGCAGCGCGGCCGGAATCTCGTCGAACAACGTCTCGGTGTCGTCTACGCCGATCGCGCGCAACATCGCGGCGATCTCCTGCTCGGTATGAGGAATATACGGCATCGGGAATTCAGACAGGTCTTTGCAGTGTTTTCGCGGAGTTATCTTACAGGTGTTTTTAGCACTGGTTCATCGGTGGCGGGGGGCTAACCCGCAGATTCGGTCAGGAACCGGTCGTAGGCATCGGCATCCATCAATTCATCGAGTTCCGCCTTGTCCGACGGATTCATGCGGACAAGCCAGCCATCTTCGTATGGGCTCTGGTTGACGAGTTCCGGCTCGTCGGCCAACGCGCTATTCGTCTCGGTCAGCGTGCCGCTGACCGGCGCATACACGTCGGAAGCCGCCTTGACGGACTCGACGACGACACAGGCATCGCCCTTTGCCAGCGTTGCGCCATCCTCAGGTTGCTCGACATAGACGAGTTCGCCCAACGCCTCCTGGGCATGATCCGTTATACCGATTACGACCGACCCGTCGTCTTCGAGTCGAACCCATTCATGCTCTTCGGAATACTTCAGATCCCCGGGCACTTCACTCATCTCGTCAAAACTCCTGATCTAAATTGCCACCAGAACGCGCCCGCGGCGTACAAACGGCGGGCGCACAATTTTCGCATTACGCTTATCGTTGCGAATTTGAACCTGGCAGGTTCCGTTCGCGTCCACCGGTATCCTGGCCAATGCGATCGAACGCTGCATCGTCGGCGAGAACCCTCCGCTCGTGACGGTTCCGTCACCAGCTCCGGTCATGACCCGCTGACCATGGCGCATGATACCGCGATCTTCGAGAATGAGCCCGGCCAATTTTGCCTCGGGACCCTGATCACGCTGTCGTTCGAGTGCCGCACGGCCGATGAAAGATCGCTCGGCCGGTTCCCAGGCTACGGTCCAGCCCAGTGCGGAAACCAGCGGCGTGACCTGTTGATCCATGTCCTGACCATACAGGGCCAATCCCGCTTCGAGACGTAACGTGTCACGCGCGCCAAGTCCGCACGGCCGGATGCCGGCCGCCAGTGCAGCGTCCCACAGGTGGCAGCCGGTATCGGCGTCCACGATGATCTCCCAACCATCTTCACCCGTATAACCGGTACGGGCTACAAACCAGTCGTCGTCACTGACGCTCGTGAACGGCACCTGGTCGAGCGCCGGTTGACGTAATGCGTCCGGCAGGAGCGGAGCGGCCAGCGTCGTAGCCTCCGGCCCCTGGATTGCGAGCATCATCAGTTCCGTACGTTCCCTGATCGTGACGGCAAAATCAGTTGCGACTCCGTTCATCCAGTCGAGATCCTGAGTGCGAGTCGCCGCATTAACGATGACACGATAGGCATCAATACTCCGTCGATACGCGATCAGGTCATCAATGACGCCACCCGTTTCATTGAGCATGCAGCCATACAACCCCTTACCGGGTGAGCCGAGCTTTGCAATATCGTTCGCCAGTAATTTTTGCAGATAGGCTTTTGCATCCTGCCCGGCGACATCGACGATCGTCATGTGCGATACGTCGAAGATACCAGCCACATTACGCACAGCATGATGCTCATCGATCTGTGACCCGTAATGCAGCGGCATATCCCAGCCACCGAAATCGACCATTCGGGCACCGGACTCAATATGACGTTCATATAACGGGGTTTTATCAGGCATAACGACTCAATTTTTCTCTCTGTTGTTCACCGGAGTTGTTCTATTGAGAAAATGCTTCGCGAACGAGCGCAACCTTTTCATCTGGCTCGTACGCTGCCTTCCAGTTATCGACGACTGTGAAACGGTTCATCAATCCTACTTTATTCGCAATCTGAATGTTCAGACCCGGTCGGGCGTTAAGTTCGAGAATCAACGGACCGTACTCCTGGTCCAGGACAATATCGACACCGAGATAGCCAAGACCCGTCAGTTCATAGCAACGCGCGGCCAGCGACAGAAATTGCTCCCACATCGGGATGTCCAGACCGGCAATCGGCTCCCCGGTATCGGGATGCTCAGTGACGATGTCGTTGCCGAGCACGCCGGATAATGTTTGCCCGCTCGCCAGATCGATACCGGCGCCGACGGCACCCTGATGCAGGTTCGCCTTACCGCCCGACCGGCGCGTTGGCAGGCGCACCATCGCCATGACCGGATAGCCCTGATAGACGAGCACCCGCACATCCGGCACTCCCTGAAACGTCACGGCTGCAAAGAACGGATCGGTCTCAACACGGTATTCGATCATCGCGCAATCACGCGTACCGACGAAACTGTACTGCCCGCTGATAATGTTCGACACGTGATGACGAATTCCGGCCTCGGAGATTACGTTGCCGTCGATCAGCTGGTACAAGCGCTGGCGCCGCGAGCTGCGCCCGGCGACGACGAGAATGCCATCACCGCCGGTGCCGTGCGCCGGTTTGATGACAAAGTCGGTATGCTGCCCGGCAATCTCTGCCCAGGAGCGAACGTCGTGGTGACTTTCCATGACGCCATAGAGTTTCGGCACCGAAATACCAGCTTCCAGCGCCAGTCGCTTGGTCTTAAGCTTGTCGTCGACGAGCGGATATAACTTGCGCGCATTGAAACGCTGAATAATCTGCGCGTTGCGCTCATTCAGGCCGAGCACGCCGTTAGCCCGCAGAGTTCTGGCCCAGGCAAGCATCAATCGGTCCCTTTGCGCAGCTCACGGAAGCGATACAGCTCCATGAGCCGATAACCCGTGTAGCGACCGACGAGCAGCGTCGCGGCCAATACGAGCAGCAGCAACTCGGGAAATATAAATAACAGGTGTTTCGCCGTATCCAGATCCATGACGCCGTAACAGACGGCAGCCACGAACAGCGAACCCAGCCCTTGCTGAATCGCTTCGTGCGAACCACGCTCTTCCCAGACGACCGACATTCGCTCGATCGTCATGGCGAGGATGACCATCGGGAACAACGCGACCGACAGACCGCTTTCGAAACCGAGCTGGTGGCTGATGATGCTCATAATCAGCATCAGTATGACGACGATGATGAGCACCGCGCTGAGGCGCGGCACGAGCAACAGGCGCAGACGCTCCAGGTAGAACCGAAACATCAGGCCCAGTGATACCAGCAGGACGAACCACAACGCACCCCAGAGCAGCTGGGTTTCGCGAAATGCGAGCGCAATCAGAACCGGCATGAAGGTGCCGAATGTCTGCACGCCGATCACATTACGCAACAGCACGACGACCAGCGCACCCAGCGGAATCAGCAACAAAACGCTGTATACGGCCTGAGTCTGGATCGGCAGTGAGAATAACGAGAACTTGGCGACCAGTGAATTGCGCTCATCGGAACGGCGCTGTGCAAGTTCGACCGGACTCGTGAAATCGCTTTTGACGGAAAAGCGTATGTCGACATCTGTACCGCCGTCGATGTCGAACAACGGATCGTCACCGGTCCACCACTGCAGGAAATTATCCGGCAACCCTTCCTTGCCGGTCAGCGGATCGAAATAAAGCCAGCGCGTACCGTCATGAATCTCGAGCCACGGGACAATCCGGGCCCGACGTTGCTGCTCCTGCAGGTAGATGCCGCGAATTGTCCGTGCGGGAATGCGCGCCGCCGCAAGCAAATCTGTTGCCGTGCGCGCAATTTGTGCGGCGGTTGGATCTACACCGACGAGAATCTCAACATTTTGATCGCGCCTCGGTTGCGACAGGCGCTTGAGCAACTCGACTGTAAATGAGCCCGGGTCGGCCGACTTGTCGCCGACATCCTCGATGAGCAGTTCCATCGCCGTGCGCAACGGTTCGCTCATACTCGGCTGCTCCGGAAACGGCGGTGTCGTGTCGCTCTCGATCAGAGCCGGGTCCTTGTAGATCACAATGCGGTAATACAATGTCTGCACGCCACGCGCACGGCGCCGCGTCCACCGCACCTGCCGGCCACCGCTAACGTATGCAGGAGTGTAGCCAAAGCCGCGCGACAGGTAATTTTCTTCGAGAATAGCGAACCCCGGGGTCAGGCCGGGTATATAGAGACTGGCCTTGATCGGACCCGGCCCCGCATCGAAACTAACCGTAACTTCGACGGTCCAGACCTGGGTCTCGGCGTCAGGTTGCGCCGGAAACCCGAGCACCTGCCACTTGAAAAAGAATATAGCACCGCCTGCGACGATCAACAGCGCCGCAATCAGAACAACTCTGTAGGCCCGGTCTTCCATATCATTGTGCGATGGCGCCAACCAGTGTTTCAATGTCCTGCGCTCGGCGCGGCAGATCTTTCGTCAACACATCATGCCCGTCCCGGGTCACGACGACATCATCCTCGATGCGTATACCAATCCCCCACCAGCGCTTCGCGACACCGCGGCTGCGCTCGGCGACATAGATGCCCGGCTCGACTGTCAGCACCATGCCCGGCTCGAGCAATCGCCAATGATCCGCAACCTTGTAATCGCCGACATCGTGCACATCCATGCCAAGCCAGTGACCGGTGCGGTGCATGAAGAAACGTCGATAGGCACCCTCCTTGATCAGGGTCGTCAGCCGCCCCTTGAGCAAGCCGAGATCACGCAGACCGCGTGTAACGACCTTGACCGCCGCCTCATGCGACTCATTCCAGTGCCGACCCGGCTCAATCATGGCCAACGCCGCCTCCTGAGCCTCGAGCACGACATCATAAAGGGCGCGCTGCTCGGTCGAAAATTTCCCATTGACCGGAAACGTACGCGTCACATCGGAGGCATAGTTCTCAAACTCACAACCGATATCGATCAACACGAGATCACCGTCCTGCATCTGCCGATTGTTGCTGATGTAGTGCAGAGTACAAGCGTTCGGACCCGAACCTACAATCGGCAAATAGGCCATACGCATGTCATGACGCCGAAATTCATGCTGAAACTCTGCCTCGATCTCGTATTCATACATTCCCGGATGACAAATGCCCATCGCGCGCTTATGAGCACGGGCCGCGATCCTGGCCGCCTTGCGCATCGCGCTGATTTCGGCCCGGCTCTTATAAAGGCGCAGATCGTGCAGCATGTGATCGAGCGCAATAAATTCATCAGGCGTGTGATCGGAAGAACTGCCCTTGCTGCGCAATGACGTGACCCAGCCGATCAGCGTCTGATCGAAATCCGGGTATGTACCGATAGAATAATAAACACGTTCACATTGCTCGATGATACCCGGCAGAATTTCATCGATATCGGCAATGGGAAACGCATCGTCCGCCCCGATCTCGGCAACCGCATCGCCGGTGCCGGCCAATTTGCCATGCCAGATTTCCTGCTCTGCATCACGTTCTCGACAAAAAAGCAGGAACTCACCATCGGCACGCCCCGGCACCAGCACGGCAACGGCATCGGGTTCGTTGAAGCCGGTCAGGTAATAAAAATCGCTGTCCTGGCGAAAATCATACTCGACATCCCGATTTCGATATCTCTTCTGTGCAGCCGGCAACACGGCAACACCACCCTTGCCGATCATGCGCATCAGTTGGCGCCTGCGCCTGACAAACTCTCTCTGATTCAAGCCCGGGTCCTCAATGGTGCTGTTTGCCGCTCGATGAGTTGCGAACCCGATGCAGCTCTTCATACGCAAGTTGCACGCTAACCCGGACAAACTCGACGAGTTCCATGTACGCAGCCTCGGCTTCGGCCTCAGTTTCATCAGCGGAGAAGACGGCGCGGGTAATCTCACTGAAATCGGTGATGATTTCGCGCGTCACGCCCTCAGCCAGCAGCTGATTATTCGCTCCCGAGTCACTGCCGGCACCGAGCCCATGCATGAACCCCTGACACCAGAGCCCGAGGCTCTCGGCACGCACTTCGAGCGAATCGTCGTCGGACGGCAACAACAGCACAAGCTCCATATTGCCTGTATCCAGGGCTTTCCATGTCATCGTGGCCAACGATTGCAGCACGTCGCGCAAATCATCTTTTACATGGTCCGTCTCGGCGATAATTGATCCGGCCCATGCCGGGCCGGCATCGACGCCCATGACACAGGCCAGGCCGCAAAACTCACCGTGAAACTCGGCCGGCTCGCCGAGCGAGCCCGAGTTCCGCAACGCTGCCTCGACTTCGGCAAAATCCGGTTCTGACGGACGACTCATATGACTACCGGTTTCCGGTGCATTGTTAGCTTATTGGGTCTGGCCCAACCTCTGTATAAGGACTGAATGTACGGCATCCCCGGCAGCCGACTACCGGAATTCTCTGGTGTGGGCGCGTCCTGAGAGCGAATTCTAGCACTCCGTCCGGCCACTGCACATTTGACCGTACCGCGCTACAGACACTATATTGGCCGTATGGCAGCTAAAAATGACAAGAGCTTTTCCAAGGAACTACAGCGTCTCGAGCGGCGTCTCGACGAACTGGTCGTAATCACAAGCCAGCTCAAGGATGAAAATAACTCGCTGAAACAACGCCAGGATGCGCTGATTGGTGAGCGCGCTACCCTTTTACAGAAAAATGAGCAGGTTCGGGTTCGCGTCGAAGCGATGATTGGCCGGCTCAAAGCGATGGAGCATGGTTCATGAGCGAGATGTTCGCACACGTCAATATCAAGATACTGGAAAAGGAATACCAGATATCCTGCCCCGCCGAGGAGCGAAAATCACTTATCGACTCGGCGGAATTACTGAACAACAAGATGCGCGAAATTCGCGACAGCGGCAAAGTCGTCGGGCTCGACAGAATAGCGGTTATGGCCGCATTGAACCTGGCCAATGAGCTGATCGGCGCCGGGGATGTCACCACCCATCTTGAAAAAAAGGTCAAACCCAAAGTCGTTCAGATGCGTGAACGCATCGAATCGGCGCTGCAATCCGGCAAGCAACTCGAACTGTAGCAAGCGCTCTCCTTCTGTCGACTGCGTAGTTTGCAGCTGAAAAAAGGCCTTTCGTCTCATTTTTCACCTGCTGCTTGCGGGTATAATCCTTACCTGGTTCCTCCTGCAGTGTTCGAGCCAGGCCCGGAAGACTTTCGACCCTAACTTTCAGATTGGGATCAATAGTCTGTCGACAGCTTTGTGCATAACCGCTGCAAGCGGATAGCCTGCTCTGTCACGGCTGATCCCACCTTCCGCTCTGGTTCGAGGGCAAGTGGTCTGTCACGGCACATGCGGGAGGAGCTTCTTTAAATTTACAGTCACGAATCAATCGAATACTGATATTGCACCATGAACAATGCATCGATTCGTGACACGATCAAAGCACAAAGAAACACGCTGTCTCCCGACGATATAGCCGACGCATCAATCGAGATTTCGCGTCGCTTGTGGAGCCTGCCCGTGCTGTCCCGCGCTCGCCGTATTGCCTGTTACTTCCCGGTTGGAGGTGAAATCGATTGCAGATTCTTTGTCACTGCAGCATGGCAACGCGGCCGCACCACGCTGTTGCCGATGTTAAACGGCCTGGAACTCAGGTTTTCGACTTACGACTCCAAGTCAGTTTTTTTGCGCAATCGATACGATATTCCGGAGCCGACCGGCAAAAATTTGCAGATCAAAAGGCCTCAGGAAATTGACGTTGTACTCGTGCCACTCGTCGCCTTCGACACCATTGGTAACCGAATCGGCATGGGCGGTGGTTACTACGATCGAAGTTTTCGTTTCATGCGCAACCGTACAACATGGCATCGGCCAACACTCATCGGGCTTGCGCATGACTTCCAGAAAGTCCCGCTAATAAAGGCGCACAGCTGGGATATCCCTTTGCAATTCGTGGTTACAGAAAAAAGTATTTACAGGTTCTAGTTCTTCCACGACCTTGCACAATAATTTGCGAGGGACGAGCTTGAGACATCGATCACACTATTGCAGCCTCCGGAGTTCGAATCGGTGAAAACACGAATAAAGTAACGAAAAACTCCTTCCGGCAATGGGATATTGATTTACTAGCATTTTGTTTTCTTATGTATATACTCGGGTCCGGTTATCCCCGACACGGAGACTATTACTATGGCTGCATCAAGAAAGAAAGTTTCGCGAAAGAAAGCGAAGCGTAAGGTTGCAAAGAAGCGCAAGGTAGTGCGCAAGAAAAAGGTAACGCGTAAGAAAGTTACCAGAAAGAAAGCCAAGAAAAAGGCTAAGCGTAAAGTAAAGAAGAAAGCCAAGCGCAAGGTGAAGAGAAA